>JBKQIY010000001.1:0-10587 GCA_052148155.1 Acidimicrobiia bacterium
CAGGCGAACACGGCCCGGGGCGCGTGACGGTTCGTTGAGGAGTTGATCGCCCGGGTCCGTCATGCGGGCGCGTCGGGCGAGCTTGTGTGCCGTTTCGATTCGGGGTTTTGGTCGTACGACACGATCGCTACCCTCGTCCGGCTTGGGGTGCGTTACACGATGGCGGTCAGGGCCGCAAATACTGCGATTGTGAAGGCGATCGGCACGATCGACGAGAACGCCTGGGTGCCGATCGGGTACACGTCCGATGGTGAAGCGCAAGTCGGCGAGTGTGTGTGTATAAGGGTCGGCGTCTGGTCGTGCGACGGACCCGCCTCACCGACAAGCACCAGGCCGAACTGTGGCCGAACTGGCGACACCACGCGTTCTTGACCGACCTCACAGACGACACCGTCACCGTCGATCGGTTCCACCGTCAACACGCTGTCGTGGGACTCGCGATCCGTGATCTCAAAGAAGGAGCCGGACTCGAACACGTCCCGTCCGGGAACTTTTCCGCCAACGCAGCATGGCTGGCATGTGCGGTCCTCGCCCACAACCTGATCCGCTGGAACGCCCGACTCGGTGACATCCACCCCGACGATCAACTCACCGTCGCGCGTACCTTCCGCACCCGACTGATCGCCGTCCCCGCCCGGATCGTGAACCTTCACGGCGGATTCACGCTCCGGCTCCCGACCCGCTGGCCATGGGCCGACACGTTCAACACCGCGCTCGCTCAACTCCGCGCGATTCCGCAACTCACCTGAACGAACCGCGCCGTTCGTACTCAACGAACCGTCACACCAGGGCGCAGCCATGCCCAACACCGCCGCACAACACGATCCGCGCTCACCAACACCCCAAAAAGGCGGCCCGCACAACACTCACCCCCACCGACACGTCACAAACACCCGGCAAAACACGCCACCGCACCCCTGACACAGCCACCACAGCCGAACATCGGTGCTTCCAGGCTAAGAGTCCAGGCCCCTTGGAGCAAAGCCCCGCTCAGACGCGGATGACCCCGGCCGGGTCGTGAGCGGCCTATTTTCGTTTTCAGATGATGCAAAAACTGGGCGGTGGGCGGTGGTCGGTGGTCATATGACCGTCACCGCGACCTATCGGGACGAACGATCGGCTCGTCGGCCCGGCCGACCCGACAGCGCTGCACTGCACTGCGTCCGAGTACGTCGGAAGATGACGACACGGGATCACGTCTGACCTCGTCGTCGAACACATGCCGGTGGTGACGGGGTTCGCCCACCCCGATATCGCCGTAGAACATGCGCGTCATCGTGCGTACTGTCCGTTTCAAAGGAGACGCGGTCGTCGCAGATGCGGGTGAACGTTGACGCAGGTCTATCTGGCCACTCCTCCGGGAATTCTGCCTTCGGGCCAGACACCCCACGCGGACGGTTTGACATATTCGTCCGAGCTGCATTAACCCACTGAGGGGTGCAGCGGCATTGGGTCGTCTGGGCGGTGCTGGGCGCGCGTGTGCGGGGTGTCTGCGAGGGGGAAAACAGATGCATCGAAGCGGTAGCAACCGTTCGTCGGTGACTCGCGGGTTGGTTTCCATCGGCATACGGGTGGCCGTGATTCTCGCATTGCTGGCGGTGCCATTCGCGGCGATGTCGGCGACGCCTACCTTGGCAGCTGATGCCGTCGCGGCCGGTTCGGTATCGCTTACCCCGATTGCTACCGGTTTTCCGAACCCGATCGGCATCGGCTACTACGCGCCGACCAACCAGGTTGTGATGTCGGTCAATTACCGAAATGGCGAACCGAACAACTTTGACATTCTGAACAACGACGGTACCTTCACACCGTTCAGCAGTGTCAGCGGACTCACCGATGAGGTCTACCTTGCCGCGATCCAGAACAGCACCTGTCAGGATGGTTTCACCACAGGCGACCTGTACTTCGGAACCGGCACCCCGGGCGTCATCGCCAGACTGAGCAACGACGGCACGACGCTCACGAATCCCTGGGTGACGCTCCCGGGTGAGACGGGGCTACTGCGGGGCGGACTCCACCAGGACCTCGCTTGCGTAGCCGGTGGCGACCTGATCGTTACGACGACAGCCGGTGATGTCTGGCGCGTCAACGCCGCGGGTACCGCTCGGGAACTCGCCTCGAATTTCGGCGCACAGGAACTTGAAGGGCCGACCACCGTTCCGAACGACCCCGCGAGATACGGCCCTTGGTCGGGCCAGATTCTCGCCGCAGACGAAAACCGCAACGTCGTGTGGAGCATCGACCCGACCACCGGAAAAACGAGTCGCTCCGACCTTGCCGGAGGCGCGACCTTTCCGCGGGCAGAGGGCGTGCTCGTGGTACCGCCGAACGAGAACTTCTTTGGCGTCGATTTCGGCGATTCCACCCTTGAAGGCGCGTCAGCTTCCGAGTTTACGGACGTCGTCGGCGACGTGATTGTCGCCACCGAGCAGGGCGGCAAACTGATTGACGTCAAATGGAACGGCACGTCGTTCGTAACGACCGACCTCCTCTCGAAAGACGTGAAACAGTGGGAAGGGACGACCTTCGCGCCAGCAGGTCTGCCCAGTGTCGGACCCGTCCCGGGCGAGGGCGGTTGCGTCGCGACCTTGACCGCGCCAACACAAGTGTCGGCGGCACCGGGCGAGAAGTCCGCAACGGTGAGCTGGGCACCGGTCACCTCCAACCCTCCCGGTTGCATCGAGGAATACGTCGTGACCCCAACCGGGTCGGGATCGCCAGTTCACTCATTGGGCCCATGGACGACCACTGTGGTTTCGGGCCTGACCGATGGGACGACAGTGACATTCACGGTTGCCGCCGCGAACGGTGGCGGACTCGGTCCGCAGTCGGCGCCGACGAAACCGATCACGATCGGTGCCCCGAGCGCGCCAAGCGTCACCGCCGCGGCGAAGATCGCCGACAACACCGTCAAGGTGGAGTTCACAACTCCGGCCGACAACGGGTCAAAGATCACGAGATTCAAAGCCGCATGTCGTTCGCTCAACGGAGGTACCACGCGAGGCAGCACCGGGACGGCAAGCCCACTCAGCGTCAAACACCTCACGACGGGCAAGACGTACACGTGCACCGTGACCGCAACCAACAGCCGGGGGAACAGTCCGGCATCGGCACCGTCACCGCCAGTCAACGTCTAGACGATTCGCCGGGGGCTATTACCCAGTTCGAAGTTGGTCGATCAGGAACCGGTTCACAAGTCGCGCGGTCGGTGGGGGCATCGGATCGAATTGGATCCCGGCGTGCGGGATCGGCGGCGTTGGGGTGGTCCAAGTTCTGACGACGACGCCAGACAGCGCGGTCGAGATCTGCGAGAGATTCGTGTCGACGGTCACGGGGGCGCCCATCGGCAGCACGGTCGCGCTGCGCAGGGCGCATCCCGCGGCGGAGAGGTCGATGACATCCGCGTGAAAACGCAACGTGTCGGTTTGGGGGGTTTGGAGCTGCACGGTCGCGGCGAGATCGACTCGGAGGCGGGGTGCGATACGTCGCTTGGTTTCGTCCGACCCGTCTCGACGCACGATACGCATCAGTGAGCCACTCGCCGCCAGGACATGGGCTTTGGCGCTGACCAGACGGTCGCCGGCGCCGATGAGGAAAGTCACAGTGTCGCGTTCGCGAAACTGGCCGTCAACGCTTGTCCAGCCCCGCAAACCGACGAGGCGATCACTGACGTAGGTGACTTGCGCCCGCCAGATATCGCCCTTCAGGGGCTCGACGCCAACTACTGCGCCGACCCCAATCGACCGCGCTCCGAGCACTGAGTCATCGTGCGATGCAACAGCGCGAACGGCCACCCTTGGGAATCGACCGGCGAGCCACAAACTCTCGACCTACCGGCCGGCACCGTGACCGAAGTCACGCAATCGCCGCAGCTAATCGCGCAGGCGGCGCACCGACAAGGCTCGCGCGGTCGCCGAACGCGTTCCCCGAACACCGCACTGGGGGGTGCCACATTGTGCCGGGGGCCCAGTGGCGCGTGATGCGCCGACGTGGAGCGTCGACGGGCAAGCTGCGGCGTTCTGAACGCTGGCCGCCTGGTCAGGTGAACGGACGCCAAGGCGCCCGACGTGCCCTCTCGCCTGAGGAGACCCGGTCGTCATGCTCGGGGCGACGTCGCCGGTGGTCACGGGTACGCGTTGGGTGTGATGTGGGCGAGGTGTGGTGTTTCGAAGTGGTTCGGAGCTTCGCGGATGGGCACCGGTGGTGAGAAGAGGTATCCCTGCATGCGAGGGCAGCCGAGTTGGTGCAGTACTGCGAGTTGTTCGGGTTGTTCGACGCCTTCGGCGACGACGTCGATACCAAGGTTGTTGGCGAGTCCGATAACCGCGGCGACAATCGCGGTGTCTTCTCGTTCGGTGCCGATCGCTCGGATGAAGGACTTGTCAATCTTGACGATATTGATGGGGAAGGCGCGGAGATAGGTGAGTGATGAGTAGCCGGTCCCGAAATCGTCGAGGGCGAGGTTGACGCCAAGGGCTCGGAGTCGGTGCAAGAGCGGTTCGACGCTGAGCGCGTCGTCGATGAGGACACTTTCAGTAAGTTCGAGTGTGAGCAGGGTCGGATCGAGTCCGGTGCGTGCGAGTGTGCTCGTGACGGTGTCCACGAAGTCGCTGGTGAGGAGCTGACGACCGGAGACGTTCACTGCAATGTCGAGTCGGTGGTCGGGCCAGCGTTGCGCCCAGAAGGCCGCGTGACGGCAGGCTTCGTCAAGAACCCACGCACCGATATCGACGATGAGGCCAGTCTCTTCGGCGGCGGGGATGAACAGGTCAGGGGCAACGAGTCCATGCCCGGGGCGTTCCCAACGGACAAGTGCTTCGAATCCAGAAATGATGCCGGTGTCCGCGTCGACGATTGGCTGACCGAACAGGCGCAGCTCCTTGCGGGGCACGGCTTGGCGGAGTGCTGTCTCGAGTGCGAGCTGGGTAGTGACCCATTGCTGCATGGCCTCGTCGAAGAGTTCGGCGCGGCTCCGCCCGTTGGTCTTGGCGCGGTACATCGCGATATCTGCGTTGGTCAGAAGCGTCTCCGCTGATTCGGTTCCGTCGGTGGAAAACGCGATCCCGATGCTGGCGCTCACATGCACGTCGTCGTCACCGAGGCGGTACGAGGCTTGCAGGCCAGCGATAATGCGCTGCGCGAGGTCGGTCGCGTTCTGGACACCGTCGATGTCCTCGCAGAGCACGACGAACTCGTCGCCGCCAAGGCGCGCGACGGTGTCGGTCTCGCGTACGGAGGCACGGATCCTAGTCGCGGTTTCAATAAGAAGCTGGTCGCCAGCGGCGTGGCCGAGCGTGTCGTTGACAGCTTTGAACCGGTCGAGATCCACATAGAGCACACCACACATATGCCCATGACGTCGCACGCGGCCCAGCGCTTGGCCGAGCCAGTCAGTGAGCCTCACCCGGTTCGCGAGGCCCGTCAACGGATCATGTACGACCTTGTGCGAAAGTTGAGCTTCGAAGCGTTTCTGATCTGATAGGTCGCGCAGGATGCCCGAGATGAGCGGCGGTGAACCATCGACGACGATCGCGCTGGTCGACACCATCATCGGGAACAGCGTCCCGTCCTTGTGGACTCCGGTGATCTCTACCTCGTAGGTCTGCGCGGGAGCATCACCGATCGATTCGTACGACTGCAGAAACTCGACAAGCGAGACATGCAGGTCCCGGGGCACAATCCTCGCGACGGGATTGCCGACCATCTCGGTCGCGGTCCATCCGAACATCGCCTCCGCCGCCGTGTTGAACGAACAAATTGTGCCGTCCAACCCAATGGTCAGGATCCCTTCAGCCGCATTCTCGACCACGGCACGGTGATGCGCCTCACTGCGACGCGCGTCGTCACGACTTCGCCGCGCGTCGTCCCGCGCCCGAGACGCTTGGATCATCTGCTCTTCGAGCAGCGCGTCGGCGTGCTCCGTGTGTTCACCGACCGCTCCCGCCATACGGATCGCGATCCCGAACACGAACGCACCCAAGAACCCGATCGTCTGTGCCTGCGAGCCACTCAAAAACGACGGCGCCCATCCTTCAAGTACCAGCAGCTGACCGACCGCGCAGCCGACCAGCGACCAACCGAGCGCCGCCCGCCACGCCCCCGCACCCGATTGCTGCAGATCGGCCAACGCTGAAAACGCGAACGCCATCCCCAACGCCGGACCCCAGCCGCTCAGATAGACGACCGACGTCACCGCAACCACGTGCACGACCACCCGAACGTGCAGCCGCAACGACCCTCGCGGGGCGTCCGGCCACCGACCCACAAGGTGACTCGTCACCTCCGGGCCGAGAACTACCGCGGCGTACAGCCACGGCGACACCTTCGCGACCAGCCCAAAATGACGGAACACCAACAACATCACAAGCGCGATCGGCCCCACCACATACGCCAAGAAATTCGGCGAGAAACCCCCAGGCGCGACCCGCGCCGCGTCAACAACCGGCGCCCCACCACCGTCGGGCGCGCCGTCCATCAGGCTCACCCGCCCCAGTCCGTCCACTCCGCCGCTCACCGACACAAGATCGACACGCTCAACAGTCCCCTGAAGCCACTCCCGCGCAAGCCACCACTAACCGAACCGGCCACAGTCCCTGATTCAGAGTCGAGCACACCCACTATCCCCCTCTTACGCACCACCAGATCTTCCCGACCCCCCGGCCCAGATCGCTGGCGCCGAGGCGTTCGCGAAATCGAGGCGAGCGCGCCGCCCGCCATCCGATGCCGTTCATAGATTGCTGATCAATCGGCTTGGGTGGGTCGGCATCTCGTCCACTTCGGTCGCGCTGGTGTGGGAGAGTGCCGAGCGCGGTTGTGGAAGCCTGGTGTCGTGCCCAATGGGAGCTCGAGATCGGACTCAGTGGGCTCGCCGGTCATCGTTCCAGGTCACGATGCGATGAGGGACTGGGCGTGGTGACCGCGCCCGACGTCGGTACACCGGGTCCGGCGACGGTCGATTCGGGGCAAGACGGCCGAGGATCGTGGATCCCGAACCGGGCAATGATCGCAACCAGGTTCGTGGAGCTGCGCACGCGTCGGGGACTCATGATCACCCTGATCGCGTTGACAGTTGGGCTTCCGACATTCTTCCTCGTCATCCGGCTGTTGCTGCACGCCTTCGTGCCCCGGTCGTACGGGCCGGCTGGTGGATTCCCGGTGTTCACCGCCCTCATCGCCGGCGTGCTTTACATCTTCGCGTTCATCGTTGCCATGACCTTGGGAGCCACTGCAGGCTGCTCCGACCTTGCCGACGGGATGTTCACGCAGCTGGTCGTGACTGGACGCTCGCGAGTGGCGCTGTTTCTGGCTCGCATTCCCGCCGGCTTGGCGATCGTCATCCCGATGGTGGCCGTCGCATTCACCATCATCTGTACGGTCTGCGTCCTCTCCGCGCCGAGCAGTTTCGACTTCCAAGGCACCACCTTGCCCCTCGGCCTGTCTGTCCATGGATACGAGACGTGGGCCGCTGACCACCCGAACTTGATCATCTGCGATTTCCCCTACAACGGGCCATGCCCGGGGAACGAAGCTGAGCCGACGACCCCGTTGTCCAAGTCTCTGGCCATGCGTCAGGCCGAGCAGAACTACGCGACGTACGCCGTGACCTACACCTCGCCGCCCGATGGCCTGATGATCAGGGCGGGTCTTTGGGTCGAGCTCGAGGCGATCATCGCGTTCGTCTTCGGTCTCGGGTTTGCCGCTCTCATGGGTCAGCGAATGGTCCCCATCCTCTTGATGATCGTGTACCAGATCATCCTTCGACCAGTCCTGTTGTTGGCGCAGATCCCCTACCTGATCAACCTTCAGCGATCCCTGGTCATCGAACTCGCCGTGGCCCACTTCGAGCCGGCCGGAGTCGGCTTCAACTACTGGATTGTGAACGGACCAGGTGGGCTTCGAGACTCGTCATCATTGCTGCCGGAGTCGACAACCGTGGCGGTCTGTGTCATCGCGGCGTGGCTTGTTGCTTGGACGGTTCTCGGCGCATGGCGCATGGCGACCAGGGACACCTGAGGAACTCGCTTCAATGAGAACTCCGGCCATCCCGTAGGCGTCGGACTTCGAGCCGCGTCGCCCAGCATGTGTCGATACCGACCAGGTCCGACGCAGGCCGCCGCGAGGCCTGGCCGCGCTAGCCGCCATGCGCGCGGATTACTCCTGCGTTGCGTTCGCGTCGGTATGTTCCCTTTCACCCGCTCGGCGCAGACCCGAGTCGACTCTTGCGTCGCGCGGCTCTCGCTGAGTCGTCTGGGCGAGCCGTCGCATCATCGCGTCAAACTCTGCGAACGCGCGGTCGTCACGTTGCCGACGCGCTTTGTTACTCGACCTCTTCACGCTTGCCGAACCCCCGCTCGACCGCACCACGATCCCCATAGAAGCGCGGGACAGAGTGTGCATGATCGGCCACGCAACGGCAAGGGTCGCCGAATGAATGCTCGTCGCGTCCTTCGGCCGACACTGCCCAGCACACCTGTCCCCGAACCACGGGCCGGTGTATCCGGCCAGGTGGGCGGCGGTCGCGGTCACCGTGGCTCGTTGACCAGCAGCTGCCGTGCCTCCGGTTCGTTAGAGCGAGCGCGGGCGGCAGTTATGCCTCGGTGGTGGCCGTGTCCCCGGGGTAGCGAAGCGGTGGTGTCGATGCCGCAGGTGTCGTGGACGTACGCGAGCACCCGCTCGCCCGACCTCACCTCTCGACAGGTGCGGCGCGGGAGTCGCGTAGTAAGACACGACGGCCGCGATATCCGGCTTCAGGTCAGGTGGCGCAGCCGCGGCAAGCGCGGAGCGTTTGGGTGTAACTCGGAGTCTTGGCCTTGTCATTCAGATTCCAGTTTCGGAGTCGCCCGTATCCTGCGTCGTGTCGGTCGAGGTCGCACAAGGTGTCCGCAGGGGCGCCTGATCGATGAAGCTGACGGCACGACTTGGCTAGCCGGCCGGCGCGCTGTCCGTGTTCTTCGCCGGCTGAGTCGAGGATCAGTTCGCGGCCCAGAGGTGCCAATCGCCCGGCACGCCCTTGAGCGTCTGGGCGCCGCGGTCGTCGAACTGAAGTTCCGAGCCGATTACAAGGTCTTTGACGGTGCTCGTGACGAGTACTTCCCCCGGTCCGGCCAGCGCGCTGACGCACGCTCCGATGTGTACGCCGATTCCGGCAACGTCGTCGGCTCGTCGTTCGACCTCACCGGTATGCAGACCGGCACGCACTTCGATACCGAGCGGACGGACTGCTGTCTGCAACGCGCGCGCGGCACGGATGCCTCGGCCGGGGCCGTCGAAGGTCGCGAGCAAGCCGTCGCCGGTACGTTTCACCACGACGCCTCGGTGCTGTTCGACTGCCTGACCTGCGGCGGCGTCGTGCTGTTCGAGCAGCGTGCGCCAGGCTCGATCACCGATCGAGGCGGCGCGGGCGGTTGAACCGACGATGTCGGTAAAGAGCACCGTCGTGAGTACTCGGTCGACCTCAACTTCGCGCGGAGTGGGCGCGCCGGTGACGAACTCGCCGATCGCGTCAAAGACCGGATCGTCGTCACCGGGGAGGCCGCCCACGTGGAAGTCGCCCGGGATCTCGACGAGTCGTGCGTCCGCGATGTGCTCGGCGAGGTATCGCCCATGACGCACGGGAACGATGGGATCGTCGACGCGGTGCACAACGAGCGTCGGTGCGCGTACGGCGCCGAGTGCGTAGCGGACGTCCATGTTCACGTTGTGATGCAGGATCTCTGCCGCTGCGCCCGGCGACGCCGTCTGGCGTTCAAAACGAGCGAGAACCTTCAACATCTCGTCGTCGCCCACGCCACTTACGAATGCTTCGAGCGCACGGCCCGTGCCCCATTGACCACGAATGCGTGCGATGAACGCGTCCGTCTCCTCGGAATCCTGCCCGATCTCGTAGTCGGGGCCCCGCAAGATACGGGCGAACGTCCCCCACAGCACCAACGATCGAACGCGCTCGGGAAACGCCGCCGCGAACAACACGGCGAGAGGACCGCCTTCGGACAGACCGATCACCACCGCCTGCTCGATACCGGCCGCATCGGCGACCGCGCGTGCGTCGTCCATCCGGTCCTCCGCGCTCCCAGTGCCGAGGGTGCGATCCGAACAACCGGTGCCGCGCTTGTCGAAGAACACGAAACGGCCGAGCGCTGACATCCGGCTGAAGAGGTCGGCCCACTTCGGGATCTCCCACATCAACTCGACGTTCGACACGAACCCCGGAATGAACAACAGGTCGAGAGGACCATCGCCTACACATTGGTAGGCGATGCTCAACTCGCCACTCTGCGCGTACTGCGTCTCAGGCATCGAACCCCAACGGTAATGCTTGCTCTTTGGCGGGGGTCTGCCGTCCCGGCCCCTCGAGCGCAGGTGAAGGCGAAATAGAACTCGACTCTGCCGACCCCGACGAACCACACCCGCCAGCCACAAACAACAAGGCCGCAGCAACGGCGGCAATGTGGACTCGCGAACCACGACTGCCGATCATGTCGGAAGTCTCGCAGAACCTCGCTCCACCACCGAAACAGCCGTACCCAGCACTGGGTACCCAACCATTACGCCACCTACGTCCAGCGATCGGGCTACGGAGGTGCGTCG
>JBKQIY010000002.1:0-3915 GCA_052148155.1 Acidimicrobiia bacterium
GGTCGTTAAGGCGGATGTACTCGAGCGACGAAGCGATCCTCGACGCTACCGCGTGCGCGAGCGCCAGATCGTCGGACGTGTATCGCCGGCTCGACTCCGTGTTCACGAACTGCATCGCGCCGATAACCCGCCCTCGCTTCACTAGCGGGACCGCGATCGCGCTACGCAACGCGAGCACGCGAACGATGTCGCGAGCCTCGTCCGTGGTATCGGCCTCGGCGATGACCTGCTCGTCAATCTCCGGCAAGAACTCTGCGTTACCGGATCGGATCACGGCCGGGATCCCAGATGTCGCGCCAGGATCGTACGGGAAGCGTTTCTGCAGCTGCGCGACGTAACGCACCATCGCCGGATCGATGTGGGCGACCTCGACATCAGGGATCATCGAGTCCGGTTCGGGCAACACGAATATCGCGCACCAATCCCCGAGACGTGGCACCGCAGCATGTGTCACGTTACGCATGACCTCCCGGCGTGTCGAAGCTATCGACAAGGCATCGTTAATGCGGCCGAGGAACTCGAGACGTTCGCGACTAACTCGTTCATAGGCAACAAGCGCTTCGCGATCGATGGTCATCTCTGCTTGTTTCGTCACGTCCGCGACGCAGCCGATTGTGCCAACCACCTGCCCGTGGTTGTCCATGATCACGCGGCCCTTGCCTTGCAGCCAATGCACGGTCCCATCGGGCCACACCACCCGATGATCGACGGTGTACGCGCTCTTCTGCGCGACTGCGTCTTGGACCGTCGCGAGGACTACTGGCGCGTCCTCGGGATGCAGCAGCGAGACGTAGCTGTCGAACGTCCCGTCGAACGCTCCCGGCTCCAAACCGAAGAGATGCTCGAGTTGGGCATCCCAGGTCGTCTCGCCGGAGCGCATGTCCCAGTGCCACGTGCCGAGTTCTCCTGCGTCGAGTGCCAACGCCAAGTGGGTTGCCAAGTCCTCGGTTCGCTTCTCGATCAGCCGTCGTTCAGTGACGTCCTCGGAGACGCTCACCACGCCAACGACATTGCCCTGCTCATCGATCACGGGTCGGTCGATAACAAAGACCCGCAGCGGGCTGCCGTCGCGACGCTCGAACGTCAGGTCACCCTGCCACGACTCACCCGACCGCATGATCGAGAGAAGATGACCGGCGCGGTCCTGATCAATCGCTCTCACGACGTCCAAGACCGGACGTCCGACTACGTCGTCCTCCGTCCAGCCGTACAGGTCGTCGGCCGCATTGTTCCAACGCACGACGCTTCCCGCACGATCCGTCACGATCACAGCGCGGTGGAGGGCGTCGAGCACCAGCGCGTCGCTTAAAGCCGCGTCGGCTGATCCGTCGTGCGGCCCAGCGGTCACAAAACCCAATCCATACCAAGTGGAACAGACCAGCCGGCGAACGTCAACTTCGTGAGCAACCTGGCGAAGCCATCGACACACCGAGCACGGACGCCGACTCCGCTCGGCCGAGTGCCCGTCCGAGGGAAAGGTCCTCACCAACGGTAATGAGCGACGCCTCCGGCAGCTGCATTCGCAGAAAGGGACGCGGTCACGTCGTCGGTATCCGTGCCAGCGGACGCGTTGACGATGATCGCGAGATCCCGGACATCCGCCAGCGCCGAGATCGCTCGAGTTGTCCGGCCACACCTTACGGGCAATGAGGGCCACGCAGATTCCGACGACGGCACCAGCCATGACGTCGCTCGGGTAGTGCACTCGCGGACGCACACGGGAGTACGCAACAATTCCAGCCAGAGCGCCAAGCGGAGCCACCCACACCGGGTCGTCGAATGCGACACCCGTGCAAGTTCGCATTCATATAGTTGCACGGCAAGAGATCAAGTGGACGAACTATCAAGCAGGAAGCCCAGGAACCCTCTCGGCGAAGCGGTGCCGGCGCATCGAGCAGGGCGCGTCACCGACTGGTTTGCTTGGTTGACTTCGCAGCGTTGACCTCGTCGCCTAACTCGGCGAGCGCGCCGCGGTCAAGCTTCTTCTTCAGCTCCGGAAAGACCTCGTGTTCTTCCTCCTTGACGTGGTGTCTTATACCAGCAGTTAGCATCGCAACGGCAGCGCCGAAACCGGGCTCGTCCACCAACCTTGCGAGGTTCGCCAGGCCTTCGCGGGCGAGCCCGTGTTCGATGCCGGCCTCCTCGGCCTCCTCGTCCCCGACGAGCTTGTCAACGAGCGGGTACACAAGTTGTTCTTCGATGTGCATGTGCAACCGGAGAGCCGCATCCAACCTCTTCACCGTGGCGCGACGCCTGGTGCCGGGATTACTTGCCGTGAGGGTCTTGAGCATCGCCGCCGCTTCACGGTGATCCTTCTTCAACAACGCAATCGGGTCGTTCACAAACGCTCCAGTCGATGAAACACGAAAATGACAGATACGCCGCCGTCAGGCGCGGCGCACGAAATAGATGATCAGTACGATCAGCAAGACGAACACGACAGTTCCGAAGCCGACATACATGCGCTCCCCTTAGCGTTTCGGCGATCAGTTTTGGTGACTGCGCTGCTCGGCTTCATGGGCGGCGGCTTGGGTGCGCGCCTTGTCCGCTTCGGCTTCTTTGACCGCGACGTCACGCTGCGCGTCGGCCTTGGCCTGTTGAGCCTCGCCCTCTCGCTTGAGTTCGTCGTTCCCGGTGACGGCGCCGACGGCTTCCTTGGCCTTGCCTTTCGCGCCTTCGACGACGCCTTTGACGCCCGCTACTGGTCCAGTGTCCTTGTCGTTCATGGTGTTCTCCTTTGTCAGTGCGACTAGCGGACGCAGTCCGCGCGTCGCAGCATTTGGAACATTGTCGAGAAGACCCGCGTCGTACCGAGCGGATCGAGCCCGCCAAATCGGTGCACAGGACCGGACCTGCCAGGGTCCGGGGCGGGCTGCCGAGCTCCACGAATGGCTCAGCGAACACAGTGTGCCCAATCTCAAGACCGGCCAAACGACGCAAACGCCGATTGCGCCGAAGGCATGCGAACGAAGACGCCACCCCCCGAAGAACGCGGAGGCCGCGACACTCGCGTCATGTCCGACTGGCGCGCGAATCGAGTCACGAAGTCATCGGTTACCGCAGAGCGAGCGGTCATCGTCATCCCAGCACAGACTGCTGTGCCGACGAGTCACGCCGCGCCGACCGTGTTGGCGAGAACTTCACGGTTCGTCCGGGTGGCTACCTATATGTGAGTGCGAGGTAAGCGATCGCGGTTGCCGCCATGAGGGCGGTAGTAGCCCAGCCGAGGATGCGGGCGAGGCGCCCGTTGGCGTAGTCGCCCATGGTGTTGAGGTCTTCGGCGAGGATCATGACGAGAATCAGGAACGGTGCTGCGAGCAGACCATTGATGAGCGCGGAGTAGACGAGCAGCTTGATCGGGTCGACGCCGACGAGGGTGAGCAGTGTTCCGCCGAGGGTGCCAAGCACCACGATTCCGTAAAACACGGGGGCTTCGCGGATGGAACGCGAGAAACCCCATTCCTTGTGGAGCAGTCCGGCCATACCGACTGAGCCGGCGCCGGCAAGAACCGGGATCGCGAGCATTCCCGATCCAATGAATCCGAGCGCGAAGAGTGTCTCTGAGAGTCCGCCCGCGATAGGACGGAGCGCTTGGGCAGCTTGGGCGGCGGTGGTGATCATGGTGTGTCCGTGGGCACCGAGCGTCGCGCCAGTCGAGACAATGATCGCGAACATGACAACATTCGAGCACGTCATACCCACGAACACATCCGCGCGACTCCTGCGTTGTTTGCGTTTCGCGGCTTGGGTCGAGCGTTTTTCGAGCGGAAGCGGGTCGTCGCCGCCTTCGTCTTCGCCACGGAGTTCTTCGATGCGATGCGCGTTCTGCCAGAAGAACAAGTAGGGCGAGATCGTCGTTCCGAGCACTGCGACCAGTAGCAGCATGTAGCCCTTCGTGAACTGCACATGCGGGAG
>JBKQIY010000003.1:0-17516 GCA_052148155.1 Acidimicrobiia bacterium
ACTTCGACCTGAAGAACTCGCTTGTGGTGTGAGCGGGTTTGCGGGTTGTTTTTGGGGCGGGTCGGTGTGTTCGGGTCTGGTGGGATTGCCGGTTGGCGGGTTGGCCTGGGGCGGGTGGTCATTGGAGGAGTCCGGCGATCTTGACGAGGTTGTGGTTGAAGATGCCGTGCCCGCACCAGGTTCGGGCGCCGGCGAGTCCGTCGATGCGGGTGCGGGCAAGTCCGAAGTCGCGTTTGGCGCAGCTGATCCGTCCTTCGCAGCCGGTTCGCCATCGGACCATTTTCTTGAACGCTCGTCGGTTCTGGATTTCGCGTCGGTCCGCGTTCGGTTTGCCTTTGCGGGGCAACACAACATGGCGGACGCCGATCTCGTGTAGGGCGTCTTCGACGGCGGCTTCGCCGTAACCGCGATCGGCGGTCACCGCTTCGGGTACGCGTCCGGCGCGGCGGGCGATACGTTCGATGGCGGGTGCGAGCATCGGCGCGTCGGGCGGGTTGCCTTGTTCGATGTTGTGATCGACGATCACGCCGTCTTCGTTGTCGACAAGTTGGGCTTTGTATCCAAACTCGACGGGCTTGCCGAGTTTGCCTTTGACGATCGGGCGGGCATCAGGATCATGCAAGGACACGATCCGTGTCGCTCCCGACGGTGTGACCCCCTCGATGACACGTTGACGGGTCTGCGCCGCGACAGCTGCGAGTCGTTCGGCCAGGGTTGCGAGATCCTCGATGATCGCTCGTTGACGGCCCGTGGCCCGATCACCGAGCTCACGTACCCGCCGGCGGGCGTTACGGATCACCGCTTGCGCGTCGCGGACGCTGGCCCGAGCGATCTGGGCAAGTTCCGCATTGAGTCGACGCACCCTGGCCGGCCGTAGGCTGTCTCGTTGGCGCAACGTGTTCACGACATCACGAGCCCGGCGATACACCGAACGGGTCCGGTCGCGTAACGGTGTCCGCGTCGCTAAACCCTGCGCCCGGGCACGCCGAGCCAACTTCGCGAGACGGGCGACACCCTTGGCCAACAGACTCGAGTCCGACGGATACGCGACATTCGCTTCAACAACGGTCGTGTCTGCCCGCACCCGATTCGTTTTCAACACCTTCGCTTCGGCCGCCTTCGCCAACAACGCCTCGTTCAGCTCATTGACCGCGGCCTCACCACAACGCGTTGTGATCTTCATCAACGTCGTCGGATGCGGAGTACTCCCACCCAACGGGATCCGACAGAACCTCGACCAGCAGATCGAGTCCGCCACCTCCCGACACAACGGCTCGAACCCGAGCTTGTAGCGGTACTTCAAAAACATCAACCGCAAATACGTCTCGATCGGGACCGATGGCCGCCCCAACCGGGCATGGAAAAACCGCCGATACGGCTCAAAGAACCGTGGATCGTCCAACAGCCGATCTACCGCCACCAGCTCGGCCGGCATCCCCAACACCGCCGCCGGCAGGATCGACTCCCACAACGTGGGCTGCTCGCTTACCGTTCTCAACATTGATGGCCTCGATCCGTACTAGCCCTACGGGTCGAGGCCATCATCCACCCATCGCGCCCCAATCGCGAGCACCCAAACCCGCCGACTTTTTCAGGTCGAAGTAGCTAGGAGGTCGAGTACGAGGCGGACAAGACGGTAGAAACGAGCCACCGCGCCGGTCCTCGCAACGTCCGAACCGATCCGCTCAGCGCAACGCGAAAAGCCCGCTCAACGCCCCCGGACCGATAATCGGCACCCACAGGGTGCTGGGGCAGCTCTTGGTGGGTTGACCTGCACTTTTGCTTCTTGTGTTATTATGCAAGACGCATGAAAGCGAGAACTCTCCCAGTCGACCTTGCCCTGCTTGCGGAGGACGCGTTAGCGCGGGCCGCACGAGAGGTCGGGCTGGATATCAGTTCCGGCGCTGAACTGGGCCTGGCGATTCCGGGCGGTCGCGCGATTCCGGTCGCTGTGAGAGCGATGGCCGTGCCGAGCGTCGCACAAGCGCGTGCCATCGCGCAGGGCACCAAACGCGGCGTGGTCCCGGTGCTCGTTGCCGACCAGATCTCGTCGGCGGTCCGCGAAGTCCTTAATCGTGAAGGCATTGCGTGGTTTGATCGGCGCGGACATGTCCGGTTCGTTGCCGACGGCGTGTTCGTCGATGCCGACGTCATGCCGCAGCCGCGCTACGTGGTGCCCGGCAGCACGCGTGTGCCGATCACGGGCCGTTCCGGCCTCGCGGCCGCCGCTGCACTGCTCCTCAACTCCGATAGCCCAATGGGCGTTTCGGAGATCGCTCGGATAGCCGGCCTGAACGCGAGTTCGATCACGCGCGCGATGACAGCGATCGTCGACGCGCATCTCGCCGAGCGGCGCGGCCGGGGCCAGTACCGACCACTCGTTCCCGAACTCTTCTGGGCGTTGGGCGACGTCTGGCCGCGCGAGTCCGTCACGATTCGATGGGCGCGCCAACTCGACGTCGATGAGCTCCTTTCGGCCCAGCGGGATCTCTCGCAGCCGGGTTGGGCGGAGGCAGGCGTGCGCGGCGCAATCGCGTGGAGTGCGCCTCTGGTCGCGACGGCCGACTACCCCCGTCACTGGTACGTGCCCGGCGAGCGCGAGGTCCGTCGGCTCGCAACGTTGCATGAGAACGGCACGGGCGACGCATGGCAGTTGTCTGCTGATCCGATCGGGCTCATCACGAACGAGCGCTTCGGAAGCGATGTGATGGGCTGGCCCTTCGCCCACCCTCTGTTTTGCGCGCTCGATCTGGCAGCGTCGGCGCGTGACCGCGAGGCGCTCGACCAATGGGACCCGCCGGAAGGCTTCACGCGTGTTTGGTGACGTAACGTTGATCGAAGCCGGCGACGGCGGGATCACTCGGCTCGTGTACACGGCCGCGACGCTCTTCGCTCGTCCGGACTTCGGGCCTGCCGCGCTGGTAGGTGGGCTTGCAGTCACGATGAGGTTGGCGACGGTGCACCGTGCGACGAACGACGTTGACGCGGTCTCCGATGGCGAGGCCCCGTTGCAGTATGTCGGGGAGGACGCCGCACATGGGGCGAAACGCATAGAGATCGACGGCGTGAAGGTGGACGTCATGCCTACGTCGCCACTGCCGATGACCGCTGAGGAACTTCCCGACGGCGACCTCGATCGATTGTTCGTGCTCGGTCACCGCTGGGCGTTGGAGAGTGCCGAGCCCGTTGCCGTGCGGGTCATCACGACAACGGAATCCGAGCCGAGTCACGCGCAAACCCTCATCGTCGCGACGGCACCCGCGCTCGTCGCGTGCAAGTTCCACGCCATAGCCGACCGGCGAGACGCGCGCCGCGACAAACGCGAGAGCGATGCGCTCGATCTAGTTCGGCTGATCGCGGATCTCGTCCGCGCGCCGGCCGGCGCTGAGCAGTTCGCCGACGCGCCGTTCGACCTCGCCGCGCTCGTGTCGTTGCAGGCCCAACGATGGCTGATCGAAGATGCAACCCGCACGGCCCGACTCATCAACCTGAGCGCCGGCGCGGGAGAGGACATGATGAACCTAGCGAACATCGCAACGATCGGTGAGTTGTTCGTCGAGATGTGCGACCACCGCCATCTTTAGGCTCCGATCCTCGGAGGGTGTATCAGCTGCTTGGCGACGATCGTGTCCTCGATTTGCTCGCCGACCGTGACGAGAGCGCGGAGGTCATGATCAGCATCGACGAGGTCACTCGCGCCCACTCCGGCGGCGAAGACGCGTCCGAACCGCGCCCCGAGGCGGCGGCTTCCCGCCAGTCCGGCCTTCGATCTGAACTCTGATGTATCCCGACGGCTGCGCGCCGCATACGACGACACGATGGCGGAGCTCTACTCGGTAGGGATCCGCTGCCAACCTGGCAGGCGATCTGCGAGCGCGTCGAGGCGCGACGCGAACTGCTCTGACCTGTTCGCGCCGCCCTCGAGAAGCGCCGCTGTTGCCCGGCCAGCGTTCCTGTCGAGTCGCACAAGGCGCCCGCTTCGCGGGAGACCGGCCGCAGGCCGGCGGGACCGCAGATCGGCGAACTCGCAGGACGTGGGCCATGATCTTGGTATCGCCGACGATTCTTCTCGCGATGAACTGATGGCTGAGCTCGCCGAGTTGCGGGCTGAGAGTGCGCGGCTGCGTGGTCTGTTGGGCCTCGACCGGCGCGCCGAGAACGCCTCCGCAGCGCGCTGGTCACCGTCACTGTTCAATGAGCAGCACCCGGGCTCCGAGGTGACGGACGCCCGAGTCGTGGACGGGTCGTCGCCCCGACCGGCGAAGGTGGCGTTGTTCGGCTCGTTGTTCGTCGGACGAGACGACGTCTACGCGTTGCGTTGGGAGAACACTCGCACGGGCAAGGCTGGCTGGGGTCCGGCATTACTCGGCGGCTGGGCCAACGCGCGGCGACCCGACCGCGAGTACCTGCCATTGACCGACGAGATCACCGAGCGCCACCTCGCGGGCGAGATCCACCTCGGCCTGTATCCGCTGGTGCGCGGTGACCGCTGCCGGTTGTTGGTCTGCGACTTCGATGGTCCCGGCTGGACACTGGACGCGCTCGCATATCTGGACGCGGCCCAAGCTGCAGCGATCCCAGCCGCGCTGGAACGCTCGAGGTCCGGAGACGGCGCACATGTGTGGGTGTTCTTCTCGGGCCCAGTCCCTGCCGCATCCGCGCGCCGGATCGGCGTGCACTTGTTACGAGAAGCGATGACGGTGCGAGCCGAGCTCGACTTGGTGAGCTACGACCGCCTTTTCCCCGCGCAAGACTTCATGCCGAAAGGATCGTTCGGGAACCTGATCGCACTGCCGCTCCAAGGCGACTGCCGCAAACGTGGCACCACAGTGTTCCTCGATCCGTCGACACTCGCACCATTCGAGGATCAATGGGCATTCCTCGCGTCACTCGACCGCGTCAGACCCGATGCCGCACAGGCAATGGCCGCCGGCTTCGGCGAACTGGCTATGGGCCCGGACGCGTCCACCTTCCGACGCGCGTCGAAAACGGCTGAGAGCCCGAAACCGCCGCCGCAGATCCGCGCGCAAGCCGGCGCGATGCTCGCGATCGACCGAATCGGTGTCCCACCAACGATCCTGGCGGCCCTGAAACATCTCGCGTCCGTGCACAACCCCGAGTTCTATGAGAAAGAGAAACTGCGCTTCTCGACGTGGAACACGCCCCGCTTCATCCGCTGCTACCACGAGACCCTCGACCAACTCCTCCTACCTCGCGGACTGCGCGACAAAGCCGCGACGATCGTCAAAGAAGCCGGCAGCCGTCTGACCGTCATCGACCGCTACGCCGACGTCGAGCCGATCGACGTGACACTGCAGGCAGTCCTGACCGCAGAACAAACCGCCGCCACCGAGGCCCTGACGCGCACCGACCTCGGAGTACTCGTCGCGCCACCGGGATCGGGCAAGACCGTCGTCGGCTGCGCGCTCATCGCGCATCACGGGACCCCAACCCTTGTGATCGTCGACCGCAAGCCGCTCGTCGAGCAATGGCGAAACCAACTCGCAACACACCTCGGACTCACCATCCGACAGATCGGCCAGATCGGCGGCGGCCGCAACCGAACCAGCCACGTCGTGGACGTCGCGATGATCCAAAGCCTCGCCCGGCGCGACGACATCGCCGAACTCGCCGCGGGTTATGGGCTCGTCATCGTCGACGAATGCCACCACGTGCCCGCGGTCACTTTCGAGCGGGCAGTACGAGAGATACCCGTCCGACGCTGGCTCGGCCTCACCGCCACCCCCTACCGCCGCGACGGCCTCCAAGCCATGACCACCATGCACTGCGGACCTGTCCGACATCACATGGCTCCCCACGCCCACAGTGCGCTCCGCTCGCTCGACCTGATCGTTCACCACACCGACCATGACGCCCCCGAAGGCCAGCACATCCAGACGATCTTCCGCGACCTCGTCGACAACCAGACACGAACCCGCGGCATCTGCGACGACATCTACACCGCAGTGAACGCCGGCCGGAACTGCCTCGTACTCACCCGATGGATCGACCACCTCAACGGCATCGTCGGAACCCTCACCGCGAAGAACCTCACGCCCCTCGTCCTCCACGGCCAGATGGGCACCAAAGCCCGCAAGGCCGTCACCGACCAGCTCGCCCGACCCGAAGCCGGCCGCGGAATGCTCCTCGCCGCGACGGCCAGCCTGCTCGGCGAAGGGTTCGACTGCCCACCTCTCGACACCCTGTTCCTCGCGTTCCCGATCAGCTTCAAAGGCAGCGTCGTCCAATACGTCGGACGGATCCTGCGGCCCACCGACGCCAAAACCCGCGTCGAAGTACACGACTACGTCGACATCCTCATCCCCGCCCTCGTCCGCATGCACAACCAACGCCGCACCGCATACACCGCCCTCGGCTTCGAACACGTCACCACAAATCCCGCCCCAGCGGGCTAACCCTTCCTGCCCGGACATCGGCGGAACTCGAACCTCTCCGGAGAGGGACACGGGATATTCGACAGCGACCGCCACCGTCTCGCGAGACACGACTGTCACCCGCGGTGAGCCAACCGCAACGTGGGTAGGGGTCCGGTCGCTCGGCATCCGTAGGTCGGCCTCACCGACATCCGCGGTGACCAGCTTCGCGACGTGCCGGTGCGGCTGTTGCCGCTCCCGCGGCCGGCCGGGTCGTGAGGTTCGTAACCCAAGTGATCCGAGAGCTTGCCCAGGAAACTCTACGTCGAGAATCGTTTTGACTGCGCTTGTGCTCGAGACGCATGTCGTCATCGATGCGCAACGTTCCGCTCTGGATCTCGACACTCTCGTCGACGACAACGATCATCGGAACCGACGGCCAGACCAGCGCCCCTCGCGCGTGCCGTAAGCCGCTCGAATCGTTGCGCGAACCTCAGCTTCGGAGTTGATCAGCGAAGCGCTTGGCGAACAGGTAGGCGTCGCCGGGCCACCGTGCCGAGATGTAGTTGCCGTCCTGCACGATGAAGGCGGGCCCGTCATCGATGTCGGTTCCGCGCTTGGACAGGACTCGCGGTCCTCGCACAAAATCGGCGGAGTCGCGCAGTGCTTCCCGGACCTCGTCTTCGACATACGCGGGGTAGGTGCGGTAGTAGCGGCCGAGTCGCCACGCAGTGGTCACGAACGCGGACCGCTCCAAGTATTTCGGCAGGCACGTGGTCCGTCGTCCGTACAACAGACTTCGTCCGTTCGGATCGCAGGCGCGGGCGAGGACGAGAACGCCGTGACAGATTGCGCCGACCGGGCGGCCTTGCGTCCAGTATTCGGCGACCTTGTGGTGGAGGAGCGCGCTTCCCAGGTACTGCCGCATGCCAGGTGCGTGTCCGCCCGGCAGGATCAGACCCTCGAACTCGTCGGGTTTGACGTCTGCCCACGCGATCGGCGCGCGGAACTCCCCGTCGAACTGCAGCTCCGAATAGAACTGCCTCGGCTCTGCGGCAGCGCCGAGTTTCCCCATGATCACGCCGTCGAGCAACCGCTGGTCGGCGGCGGGCGCGGTGCCGCCGCGCTCAGTCGCGAATCGAACCAGATGGCCAGCGCGTGTCAGCAGCCGCCACGGCACGGCCACTTCGGTCACGTCGAAATCATGGTCAGGTAAGGGGATCAGAACAGTCGCGATCGACCGACGATAGGCGAGACCCTGCCGGTCCGATTCTTTCGGCCGACGAACTGAACGACGTGTCGTGCATCGGCGCGACCGCCTGTGCCCTCGTCGGCGCCGCCGACCCCGTGCCCTCCCCGCGCTCCGGGCGCGCCGGTCCTGCCTCGCCGAACTCGCCCCGTTCTTGTGCGCGGTCCCGGTGTCGCATCCGGTCGGTACCGAATATCCGTCCGGGCAGGCTGAGCAGCCGTCGGCAGCGTCGAAGAGGCCGAGGCACTCCACCGCGACCGATACCTGGCTGGGGAACTGCTCTATACCGATGAGGTCACCCATGCTCGTTGTCGACGTCATCGTCAACAACACCAAGTTTGACAGTCCGCGATTTGTTCGTCCGCCAGGACTGATCGAATGCACGCGCTGCAGCCGACCGCCCGCTCGCCCAACCGGCCGGTCCGCTCAACGCCTGCCGTCGCACGTCGTCACACCGAATAACCTTCTTCCGAAGACCTATCCCAGTCCACGGTCGACCGCTGACACGATCTCGCAGCGCTAGCCGATCTGCTCGCGGTTCGAATACACGCGAACCTGCGACGGTGCGATACCCGCGATCGACGCGGCGATCGTGATTGCCTCTGCTCGGGTGTATTGAGCGGGTACCTCGGCGAATTGACTGAAGAGCACCGCCGAGTTGTGACCGCCTCCCAGGGTTGGGGTCCACCGCACCACGCCGTCCACCACGACCGCGATGTTGTGGCCCATGAATCCTTCGGCAGGGCCGCGGAGCAAGTCAACGCGATCGAGCCGAACATCGACCGCCCACACCAACCCAGTCGCCGCGCCGTGGACGCGGACGACAGATGCCCCGACAATGTTCGTACGGGTCGCTAATTCCGGCCCGAGCAGATAGCACGTCGTTCTGGTTGGGTTGAAGTCAACGAGGTTCGGGCGAGGGACCTGCGCGCCTTCCTTGGTCCCCAGATTTGAACACGACACCCCTTCCGGCTCACCTTGCGGTAGAGCCGAGGCGTAGATACCGCGAAGCTCGGCGGTTGATTGTGGCGTTGAGCCGGTCGGGCCCCCGACATAAACGCCTGGATTGGTAGTCGAGCTGGTCGTCACGGTGGGTGGGGCGACTGTCTTGGAGCCCGAACTACACGACGCGAGCACCAGGATCACGCAGCCCACAAACGAATATTGCCAGCCGCTCACATGGCAAGAGTCGCACAATCTCGGCTCAGAGTGGACCCTATTTTTGCCCGGATCAGCGACCAAAACCCTCGTTCGGCCAAGTGCTCCACCACACTCTCGCCTCGAACGCGAACAAGGAGTCCGTTTCTGGTCAGGCGGCGCGTCGTGTAGCCGCTTGGACCAGATGTTCAGTGTCGGAATCTGCCGAGAGGTGAGCGGCGACGTCGGTGAGGACCGCTTGATCGGCGAACTCGGCCAACGCCTGGGCACCATCGTCCAGAGTGATCTCCCCGCTCGAAATCGAGCCAGCGAGATACCGGGCGATTCCGAACACGTCGTCCTCGACGAGCGCGTCCTCAGGGACCTTGAAGTCGTCGGAGTCATGCATGATGTCTCCTTCGGTGGTTTATCCCTCGTGGTTAGCGTTCCCACAACGAGCGCGCTCCAAACGACGCCCTGTCATCCCCCGCGCGCCGGGCGGCCTTCCAGAGTTGGTGCGCCCCGTAGCCCTTACGGTCCGCCACCCACAACGCCATCATCGAGGTCATGCAGACGCCGTAGCTGCGCGCCAGCATCGTTCCATGCGCGTCGTGTCGAATGCTTGTGCAACGCGACACCGTCGTCCCACGTCATCGCTAGCGCCTGCTCGGTCCACCGCGACCAACTCGGGGACGGGGATCCTCGACTCGGCGGCGCGACCCAGACCGGACGCCTCCCGCGCGACGACCTCGTGCTCGGTACTGCCGGTCGTCGAGCCGGACTCGGTAGGCCACCCGGCTGCCCCAAACCAGGCCGACGCCGACCGCGACGAGCGCGCGAGCGGTCAATGACCCTCAATGCGAAGGATCTGTGACGCGCGAGTGGACCCGGGATGCTTCCCGCCGACTGTCCCACGCCGCACACGCGATACGCGGTCGCTGCGGTGACGTGCCCATTTCGGGCGGACGAGTCAGGGCCTGAAGATGCGGTGCGCGACGAACGCCATCCACGGTTCGTCTACAGGGCGGCGGTTGTCGCAATGTGACGGTCGGGGCTGGTGTGATGTCAGTGGACAAACAGGACCGACCAACGCGAGTGTGGCTTGTCGCCCATTCACCCACCCGTCCGTCGTAGCGGGTTAGGGAGCTGCCAAACTGGGTTCGATTTGACGACGCCTTGTGCGTGTTGAGAGCGTTGGCAGGTCATGGATGAAGGACGACGACACGGATGGAAGATTACTGACCGTGGCTTCCAGTCGGTCGAGCTTCAGGTTGCGGGACTCGAAGGCGATGCTGGCGAGTTGCGCTTGGTCAGCGACCATGACGGCCTCTCTGCTCAGCGGCTCGCGCGACGCTGGGATGGCGGTGGCCTATATCTCACGTCGCTTCCTTCCCGCGCCTTCTTCGTCACCGATCAAGACGTCTGGGCTGGCACGGAGCCGATCAGAGAACCCGACGACGGGAGTCACGTCGACCTGGCGATCGTGCAGGTGACGCGAACGCCACGCTCACCTGGGAAACGTCGAGTCCGCGCGAACCGAGCCGCCCCAGGGGATCGGCTGGCGGTACGGGCGCGGATCGACGCCCTCAAATGACCCGGACGTGGTGGCCTTCCATTCGTACGTCGACACGCCTCCGCAACGTGTCCGTCATCGTCGTCGGCTGTTGCCTCAGCTTGACCGGCGCTCTTGTGATCGCTCCAACCGCGCAAGCCTCGGTCCGCTCGGGAGCTGACTCACCCGAGACCTCCGTTCCGGTGCGGACCGTTCCTCCTGGTAACTCGACGGTCCTCGATTGGCGCGCCGCACAAAAAGACATCGCGCCGTATCCCGAGTGTCTCGGCCACCCAGTCGCCTACTGCACCGTCGTGCACGGGACCGGCAAACGCGTCCTGCTGATGGGCGACAGTCTCGCCCGCATGTGGCTCCCGGCGTTCATCGCGATCGCACACCGCGAAGCACTGACCCTCACCGTAGCGATCCATCCCGCGTGCCCATGGCCCGACAACCTCGACGGCCTCTCGATGTCACCCGACTGCGAGGTACGCCGCGCAGACTGGTACGCACGTGTCATCCCCGACGTCAACCCCGACATCGTGTTCCTCGCGAATCGACCGTACGACGCACCAGGAAACGACCTCACGGTAGAAGTATCTGGCCGCCTTGTCTCGACCGCAAACCCGATCGCGATCCACGCGATCACCGACGCGACAACCCGAAGCCTCAATCTCCTCCGGCGTCCCGGACGCGAAATCGTGCTGCTGGAGCCAACACCAGTACCTCAAGACCCCAGCTTTGACCCACTGCTTTGCCTGGCCGCCGGCAACACAAACTGCAGCTTCACCGTCAGCCCCCTCACCACACCGCTTACCCAACTCGACCGTAACCTCGCAACAATCCCCGACGTCTGGTCCCTCAACCTCGACCAACTCGCATGCCCACGCTTCCCGATCTGCGATCCCGTCGTCAACAACATCATCGTCCGCCGAGACCACACCCACCTCACCGCCACCTACGCACGCGCACAAACCGACCCACTCCTGACAATCCTGCTCAACGAACACATCCTCGGCGACGGCGGTCCACCCCCTCCCAACAGAGTCGGCTGAACGCGACCCAGTAACACGCGAAGACTTAGCAGGACAGGACGATTGCGACCGTGTCGAGCTATCCCCGAACCGTAAGATCCCGTGCCTGGCCGTCGTCGGTTGCGATCGCGATCGGAACGGTTGCGATCCTGGTGCGGTATTTGAAGATCATTTCGCGGCAGGGCAACATCCCCGCCGCCTGGTTCGTGGCAGTTGTTGTTCTCGCGGGCTCGTTGCCGCTGTTGGGGCTGATCGTTCGATCGATCCGCACCCTATGTTTCGCGCTCAGCGCGTGCGTGTTATCGGTGCTGGCCTTCCTCGCGGGATTCTCGATCGGCGTCTTCATCCTCCCGGTCGCTGTACTCGCATGGGTCGCCTTCGCGATCGACCCGTCACACGCCACTGGCCCTGTGCTCGCACCGGCAGGCTGGTATCCCGATCCCGGCGACGAGAACCAGTCCCGATATTGGGATGGCACGGTCTGGACCGGTTATGTCGCCTGAGATGGGTACGGGCGGTCGAGCATGTCCGACGGTCACGGATGGTATGAGCCCCACACTTCCCAGCCGTGCGCGAAATGGGCGACGACGACATCGCCCTCGTAGCCGGTGTCGTCTTCGGTCGGGTTGATGAGTTCGACGCCGTAACTCGCGGCAGCAACCTTGGCGCCGCAGAACATGGGGACGTTGCGGGCAAAGACCGAAGCGAACTGGCCTTTCGTCGTGTCACCAACCTTGTACACGGCGTCGAGTCGGATGACTGCCTTGGCCCATTGCCTGCTCAGACGTTTGAGCCACGCGGTTGCAGCCTTGACCGCCGACTCGCTCGGGTTGTCGGTCGACGGTGCGGGTGTCACCGGCTGGGTCGGGCAGTCGCACGGGACCGAAACAACGACAACATCTTGGCCGTCGCCTTTCGGGAACGTGTCCGGCGGTCCAGGACATGTCGGACGCGTGCTTGTGGGCCGAGTCGAGATGGTCGTGAGCGTCGTGGACGATGCGAGCGTCGTTGTGTCCGGCGTTGATGTTGCGGCTTTCGTTGCCGCGGGATGGCCAGTGGAGGCGCTGCAGCCGGCCAGCACGACAACGCTCAACAGCCATGCCACTAGCGTTGTCGTCACGGGATGTCAGTGTGGGGTCGAACCAAGTACTGGTCAAGGAGTGTCATCACCACGCCCGCGGGCAGTGCGACTTCAGCGGTACCGCAACTTCACCGACGAAGACGGCGCTGGCACGTCGGGCAAACCAGCGAAGGGCCATTTCGCCTACGCGTTGTAGACAAAGCCAACGGCGAGATCCAGGACCTCGGTATCAGCAACGCCCCACCCGACCTGTCACCGCTCGGACGTGCCGTGCCGTTCTCCGGCTGCGGGTGAAGGTGTGAAACTACCCAGGTAGGTCGGGGATCGGTTCAGCCTGCTCCGATTGTTGGTGGTGTGCCCGTGAGGTTCTGATCGGCCTTGACGGCGCTATTCCACTCGCTGACACTGGCGGTCAACGCGCTGCTGAAGCTATTGAGCGCGGCGGGACTTGGCTTGCCCGCGTAGGCGACCAGCGCACCCATGGCGTTCCCGAGATCAGTAGTGGCGGTCATGATGCCGGTACTCACGTTGTCGGACTTCAGTTGTGCGAGGAGATCCGGGAACGCGTCATTCGCCGTCTCCGCCAGACCGTCGATCGCTTCATCGTTCGCCCGAGTCGAACTTGTTAGCTCATCAATCGTGTTCTGGACGGAGATGTTCGAACCGGGTGCCATGTCAGCGGTCGCCGCGTTTGCTTGTGTCCAGTTTTGCGCGATCTCAGCGATCGAGATCTGAACTCCAGCAACCTCTTCAGCAACGTTGGCAAGATCGCCACCGACCGTCTCCACAGCCGGACCCGTACTCGCGGTCGTCGTTGTCGGCGTCGATCCGTCAGCCCGACTAGCGACACCGAACACCGCGAGGGCGGCAACCGCAAGTCCGATCAACACCGTCGTCGGGTTGTGCCACTTGCGGTTCAGACCGGCTGCTGACAACGACATGGCTCGCACCTTTCCGACCCGCAGACGAGGGCACTCACATCAAGATCCTCGTACTCTAGAAGCGTCCACCCCGCAATCGACACATCGGGTCGGTCAAGGATGACGGGACCTGATTTCAGGCAACTCCACCGCCCACGACCCTCGCGTCGAGCAGGCCGCACCCGAGGACGGCGCACGTCCTCACGCTCGGACTCGGTCGAGACGGCCGGGCTGCTGGAAGTGTGCGCGTCGATACGGGCGGTGAGCTAGTGCGTCATCGTCGTTTTACCGTCTATCGCGAAGGCGACCGGATGTCGCTGCCGAACCGATCCGTCGTGAACACTGCTACGAACGAGATCCGCGAAGATAGCGAGATGACGACGCCCGCTGTCAGGATCCACGACATCACCATCGACTGTTCAGACCCGCAGCAGTTGGCGAGGTTTTGGGCCGACATACTTGGGCGACCTGTCGAAGGGGCCAAGGGGCCGTACGTCTGGCTGCAACGAACCGAGGATGCGCCAGGCGTTGGCTTCCAGAAAGTGTCGGAGCCGAAGGTCGGGAAGAACCGGATACACCTCGACGTTGCCGTTCCGGATGTCGTGCGTGCGAAGAGCCAGATCGAGGCCCTCGGAGGTTGGCGAGTTGATGGCTACGAGGCCGGAGGATTTCTGGTCATGGCCGATCCCGAAGGCAACGAGTTCTGCGTCATCCCTGCCGCGCCGTTCCGCTTCGATAAGCAAGGCCGCGCCGACTACCTCGACCATCTGGAGATCTGAGCCCAACGAAATACGTCACGCCAGTACCGGCAGAACCCTTTACCTTTAGCATCATGTGGGCGGGGGTTGCTGTTCGTCCCATCGGACAACGGATACACCTTCACGGGCACCCTGGCCCGGCGACATCGCCGACAACCGTCGCCGATCCGACATGACACGGCCTGAAGACTCTCTGGCTCGGACCGGTGGGTATCGCCTGTAGCGTCGACTTCGTGGCGGAGCGCAGAGACACGGACGCGTTTCTCGCGCCGACGTTCGGTCAACGCCTCGGCGGACGCGGACTCGACGCTCTCGTCCTGTTGCCGGTGCTCTTCTTGTTCACCGTGTCGTTGAACGGTGCGACGTACCGGATTGCGTGGTTCATAGTGATCGCCGCATACGACATTGGCGGTGTCGCAATCTGGGGACAGACGATCGGGAAACGGCTACTCGGAACGAAAGTCGTCAACATCACTGATGACCCGTTGCGGCCGTGGCAAGCCGTCATACGGTTCTTGACCTTCGGCGTCCCAGCACTCATCTTCACTGCGATCGGCCTTCGGGTCGGCGCAGACCTTTGGGTCCTGATCGTGCTCGTCCCGGTGTTACGCCCACCATGGCATCGCGGTCTACACGATGTCGCGGCCCGCACGATCGTGGTACCGATCACCACGGAGCTGGGCGGGATCCGGTGACAGGCAGCTCCCCACGAGGGGTCCAATATGTGCCCTGAGCGCGCGCAATCGTTCCAGGAATTCTTCGAACGAAACGCCTATCCCGGCCGTGGGCTCGCGATCGGTCTTGACGACGCTGGCCGTGCCAACGCGCTCTACTGGGTGACGGGCCGTTCGACTGCTTCACGGCAACGAAGAGCACAGATCAACGGCACCGATGTCGTGATCGGCGCTGCATCCGAGGATGGCGCTCATCTCGATCCGCTTCGTCATTATCGAGCGTTGTGGACGACGACCTCGGGCGTAATTCTCGGAAACGGCTCGCACGTCACCGACATCGCGGAGCAGATCGCCCACGGGACAACGTTCGCTGCCGCACTTGCCGCCCACGGCTACGAGCCCGATCCCCCTCTACACACTCCACGAATCGCAGGGATGATCGAGACTCAGACCGGTTCAGTGTGGGTCGGTTGCGCCCGCCGCAGCGGCTTAAGTCACGGAACCGAACACCTCGTCATGCACGCCCGCACACCCGCGGGACTCGCCCTTGGGCTGACAACCTACAAGTCCGATGGTGAGCAGGTTGAGATCGACGCACGACCGCAGTGGGTGCGCCTCCCCACTGAAGCATCACCGATCGACGTGTTGTGGCAACTGGTCGACCCTCGCTTCGCCGTGCTGGCCGTCTCCTGGACTAACGGCGACATACAGATCCGCGACACCACCAGGCCAGTCGACCTTTAGGCCTGCTCGGACCTGAACCGAGCGCACGCATTCGTGTGGAACCCGACCTCGACAGCAGGCGTCTAATGCTTACGTGAGACATCGAGGGCGCTGCATGGAACGAAGCGGCCTTACCGCACGTCTTGCGGAGATGTCCGGACGGTCAGCTTCGGAGGGCCCGCCACCGCCGCCACGACTTTCTGTGCGGCGAGTCGGTCGGCTCCGTGGTGCCGTCTCGTAGCACGGTCAGACCGAATCGATCACAGTGCTCGTTGCCACAGACATAGGACATCGTGCCGATCGGTGGACGCGTCATCGGATCGGCAGCGCCACCGATATGGCGTTTGACGGCCCGTAGCCCGTCACCGCAACCTTCGCATCGCATCTTGGTACATCGGCCTAGAAGCGACGATCCTGAATCCGAGGTCCTTGGGTTCGAGCCTCCTCAGAGGGTGGCGAGCCAGACGATTCGTACCGCCGCTGCGAGGCCGTGCCCGGAGTCGTCCGTCGCTGGCGTCCTGGGCGGTGTCGTTCCAGGCTTGCAGTAAGAATGAACGTGCCGTGCGTGCCGGCGTTGTCGATGCTCGTAGGAGAGCCGCACACGGTACCGCTCGCATGACCGCCTTGAGTAGGGCGTCCGCGAGCATTCCGCCTCCAAAAGAAGTGCCGACCGAGCTGATGTCCATGCCCCCTCCCGGGTTAGTCGCGACGCGCTGGGACTCGGATCGAAGTCGAGATTCCAATCAGCCAGGCCGAAGCGGACGCGCGACTGGTGCGGTCGACGTAGCTCACGGTCGAGCAGAGACGCTTTCCCAGTAGGAGTTGATGCGCGGAGCCGAACTGAGAATCGGAGGCAGCTCGGCCGTCACGATCATGTTGGCGTCGTTCACCGGGACGCCCCAGGTCGCACAGACGTCCGTTGGCATCTCGCCCGGGAAGCTGGTTTTGCAGGTCCGGGCCGCGTTGCTCTGGGTCGAAGTAGTGGTCTTGTTGCCGGCCGACGAGCAACCGCAACCTGCAAACATGAGTACCAGCGCCATGCCGATCAAGCGAACCGACTTGTCGGACCTGACCGGATTCAACATGAGCCCGGAGCCGCGGCTACCCCTTGGAGTCAACGGAACATGTGAAGGTCGGCTGCGATCTGCCGCCCCCGGTCATCGTTACGGTCCAGCCGTGACCGGTCAGTATCTTGCCGGTGCCGGTCACGCCTGTGGGGAGTTCAAGCAGCAGCGGCTTCGAGTGCTCCATCTCGCCAAACGTGGTGGGGTACACGCTTCCGTAGTTGGCGTAGAACACCGCGCTCGCCGCCCTGCCAGAATCGCTCATCGCGTTACACATGACTTCCGAGGATCCGTTTCCGTTCACGGACGAGGAGTGTTCGACCAGCGTTTTCTCCGGGCCAACGTGGTGCGCCGCGACGGGGACAAAGCCGCCCACTGCCATGCACCCGGTGCTGGTCGCACAGGACACACCGAGCAGCTCGCTGTTCGAGGTCGCGGCAGGGCCGAGACTCGCGACAGTCGACCAGGTACGTCCGTTCCAATGCTCGATCAACCGGTGTCCGAACGGCGGGAAAGACCCGATGAACGGGGACGCGTGGGGAAAGGACCGACCGACCAGGGACAGTTCTGGGATCATCTGGCTGTACATCGACGGGCCACCAACCGCGACACAATCCGACGCGGTCACGCATTTGACAGACGAAAGTTCACTGTCGACGGCCGGGCCGTGGCTCGGAACGACCGACCACTGGTTCCCGTCCCAATGCTCAATCAGGGCGTGACCGACATAGCGGTAGTTCAACGCGTAAGTGCCGACCGCGACACAACTGGTGTTCGTCGTGCATTTCACGGCCTGAAGCGAACTCGCGACCGCGCCTGCCGGACGCACCGTTCGACGGCGATGAGGGAGTCTTGTTCGTCGGGAAGGCCCAGGAGAAGACGAACGCGTATCGGACCGAGAAACGCTGGAACGCTGAGACTGGTCGGCCGTATCCGTGGATCGTGCGGGC
>JBKQIY010000004.1:0-12915 GCA_052148155.1 Acidimicrobiia bacterium
CTGACGGTACAGGAGCGGTTGTGGCAGTTCATCGCAACGTTGCGCGCCGCTCGGACGGCCGTACCCTCGATACCCGAGAGTCTCTCTTGTTCCAGATTGAGGATGGACGGGTGAAGGCCGTGCGCAACTTTTACGAGGATACGGACGAGGTCGCCCGCTTCTGGTCGAACTGACCGGGCGCACTCTTTCGCTTCATCCGACGCTCGGACGTCTCGTCGCCCCACTAGCGTGATCGTCGTACTCATCCAGAGGACGTGAGGGCCCTGGCCCATTGACCGTCCACCAACCGACCCCGTGAGGGCACGGTGGTAACGCCAGGTGCGATGGGGAGGACTTCATGGTCGAAGTTTGGACGCGCGAATGCCCCGACTGCGGGAACAGAAATGGAACGAAGGTCGAACGGATCGCGTTCCACTCGACGTTCCGATGCGAGTGCGGCTACATCTGGGATGCGTCGAACGCGCGGTTCGTCGGGCTGTGGGAGGTGGATCGAGACGCGACGGACGAGACACTAGACGCGTTGGCCGACTTGGTTGCGGCTCGAATGAGCCACGCGACAGGTGTGTCCGCCTCGCGTTCGGCTGCTCTCGGTGACCGGTGCGGATTTCCGTCCTAGACGGATACCGGTCGGCGCCTCAGGATTTGGGGTCGCCACCGAGGTGAACCACGCGTCGACCACAGGGACAGAACGTTTCGGCGAGACCATCGAGAGGTTGTGTACGGGGGTCGACGCGTGTTCCGTCGGCGCCGCGATCGAGGCGCACGAGCATCGAATCGCCGCCCGGCCGGTCGGGAAACCCGACACCGTGCTCCTGCGGGTGGCCACGTGCCCAGCAGACAGGTCGTCTCATCCGCCACCGCTTGTGACTGAAGTGGAGCCGTGTCACGCGTCGCAGTACAGCACCAAGGGGCGTTAAGGGCACGTTCGCGCGGTAGCAGGTGCAGACGAACCACCCATCGAGGGACTCAGCAGACATGTGTGCGAGCACTCGGGTGGGGCGAGTCGGCGTCGCGGGTCCAGTAGGCGCGAATCAGGGTTGTCGACGCTTACATTGAGTCGACGTAGTAGAAGACCTCTGGGTCTCCTTCGTCGAGTCCATCGACTTGCCCCGCCGGCACCCATCCCAGCTTGTCGAGGAGGGCCTGCATGCGCTCGTTCGACAGGTTGGTCGAGGTAAATACGCGGATCGTGCAACATGCAGCAACCGACGCGACGAGGAGGGCCGTCCCGACTCCTCGTCGCCGGTGGTGCTCGCTGACGTACAGAAGGTGTACGAAGCCGCGCTCGAAGAATGAGCAGTCCTGGACGACGTAGCCGAGGATCTCTTCGCCTTGCTCGGCGATGAGCATTTGGTGCTCGGCCAGGTGGGTCGCAAGGAAACGCTTTCTGGGCCCGTCGGGGTGTCGTGCGATGTCGTCGATGGCGATCACTCGCGGTAAATCGTCGCCAACTGCGGCTCGGATCAACATGAGAGCATCGTTGCACCGTTCTGTGGAGCAGTTCTGCGCTCGATGAGCCGCAGTGCACAATCGGTATGGCGGTCGTCGGAGTCGTCGGTCTGCTTCGGGAGCGGTTCGCGGACACTAGGAGGATCTGCGACGTGTTCAGGCACCGTCGGGGGTCAGCAGTCGACCGATGCGTGAAGCAAGGGCTGTCTGGTCGGCGGCTGGGATGTCGAGGTAGCCGTTCTTGTGTGTGATCGCGGCGTACTGCTGTTGGTCGTATGGCACATCCGGCGGAAGTGGCGCGACGTGCCAGTGGACGTGGGCGTTGCCTTGGTGACTGCCGAGCGCGAGCAGGTAGAGCCGCTCAGTCGGGACTGCTTGTGAAACGGCGCGACCGAGGCGATGCGCGCGGCGTTGGAGATCGACGTACTCGTCCTCGGTGAAGTCGGCGACGACACCGGTGCGATGTTCGAGTGGTGCGAGGAGCGAATAGCCGAGCCGTGTGGGTGCCTTCGCCAGGAATGCGATGCAGAGTTGGTCTCGATAGATGATGGGGTGGTCGTCTCTGGTGCCGGCCACGATTGAGCAGATGAAGCATTTCCCGACCGGGCGTCGTTTCGAGTTCGCTGCTCGTACTCGCTGCTGTCGAACGGAACTTTCGGATAGTTCGGCATCCGGCCAGTCTGTTGCGCATCACGACTTGCGTCGAATGGCTGCTGGCGGTCCCGAGCTGCTCGGAAAAGGTTGACGGTCGACGGGGCGCGGCGGTCGGGCCCGTCGCTCGATGGCGAACACTCGGTGACGGCAAGATGTGGACGTGCCGACCGATTGCATCGTGTGTGGGTTCAATGACCGGATCGGTCATCTCCCGCCTCGCGACGAGATCGAAGTGTCCGGCCGCTGGCGTGTGGCGCATGCGTTCGGTACGTCGCTGCCCGGCTGGCTCGTGGTGCTCCGACCTGTCACGTAATAGCACTCCACGAGTTGGCGGAAGAGGACGCATCCCACCGTGGTCGCGTGCTGCACCACGCGTCGCGGGCGTTGTGCGAGGTCGTCGGATGCGACAAGACCTACGTTGTCGTCTTCGCCGAGGCGGAAGGGTTCGCACACCTCCATCTCCACGTCATTCCGCATGGCGTGGTCCACTCCGGCTCAGCGCGGACCTGGCGTGTTCTCGCTCCTCGGCGTCGCGGCGTCCGAGGAAGTCCCCGAGCACGAGCGAGATCGATTGGCGCTGATCATCGGCGATGCCATGCGCGCGACCTAGATAGATAGATACCAAAGGACATCTGCGGGACCGGGAGGGCGGCACCGGCGCCGCTTGTAGTCAACGACTCGTTGTCACGAACCGATCGTCCAGGCCCAGCGTCATACTGAACGTGGTGAGGACACGGTCGTACCCAGTGGCACTGTTGGCTCTCGTTCTCTGCGTCGCTGCGTGCTCCAGCGGCGGCGAGAAGCAGTCCACGCCGACGACGGCTCATCCGGCTCGATCACCCGTCGTATCGACGACCTCAGTTCCAGTCGTCCTTGCGTCTTCGGCGCCGCCGCCTACCCGCTGCCCCACCGAAAAACGGACGTATACCTATGCGCAACTCGCCGCTCTACAACCGGCGGTCGACGGTATGGTCAAAGGGAACTTCGCTGGTGTCGGGACTGGCGAGCACACCATCATGGTGAACTTGTTCCCGGGCCGAGAAGCACTGGCAGCCAAGATCGAAACCCGCTTCGGGAACGCCGTCGCGATCACCGTCGGTTCCACGCCGTACCACTGCGGTGACGGCAACAGCGCAAAGTGTCCACCCATCCAAGGGAACAGCAACCTTCCACCAGGACTCCACCTGACCCTCAAACTCGGCGTCGCATCGATGCCCGCAACTGGATCGATCAACGCGCAACTCGTTGTGCAAGAAGACAGTGCGACGCCGCTATCGATGGACACCGGCTCACCGCTCGTCGCGGACATCGTCAGACCCGGCACCCGAACCGTCGTCGCTACCTACGGCGGCGGGATCGGCGGAGTCGGTTTCGGCTTCAAGCTGCGAGACGGAGAGCAGGTCAAGGTCACTAGGGTTGTCGCGGCGTGGAGATGCGATGGCCGTCCCGGCTCGACGCTCCCGCCAGGAACGTACGGTGTGCGAGTCGGCATCAGTCGCAACGAGCGGGTAGTTGAGTACCTTGCACCCGAAGTACCTCTCACGATTGCGCGCCGAGCGAATGCCTCCGGGAACTCCGAACCAATCCGCCAGGCGACTCTGCCAGAGCAGGTTGCGACCGGCGCTGCTGCACAACAACGACTCGAACCCGGCGGAACCGATTCCGCGCGCTCGGCGTCATACTTGCCTGGTGACGAAACGGTCCAGTGCAGTCGCGACGTGCGCGGCAACGCTCGTCCTCTGTGCCAGTGCCTGTTCGCGCGGGGGCTCGAAGCAGTCGGCCCCGACGACGGCCGTGATCGCAAAATAGACTACGACGATCGCCGCTCCGACTACGTCAACCTCGACGCCTGTCGTACCGATACAGCACTTCGACGCAAGCCGAGAGTATGGACTGGCCCTCGATCATCCCCGCGCCCGGCGCGAGGTCCACTACGACGACTCAGGAATCCTCACCAGCGCGATCATCTTCTTGGGCATCGGCGCGATCCACGACCGGTGTACCCGGACGTTTTACGCAGACGGGCAGCCAATCGACCACTACGTCGAAGCCATCTTGTTCGGCGCTTCAGTCAACCGCCCGAACGTAGCCGTCTCGCCCACGCCGATCGGCAGATCGGGCGCGCGTCGTCAGTCCCAGATGCGCTCAGGTTGACACTCGATGGTCAACGCGGAATCGAGGTCGAACGGAGGCGTACTCGGAAGCCGGAGCACCATGACGCCGCGTTGGTCTGGCGTCGCGATCAGTCCGTCGTCACTCCGCCCGGCGAGTGGCCCACGCCACTCTTCCCGTCCGAGGCGCGCGTAGAACGAGGTCCGGTCCGTCACAAGGCATCCGATCTCGTAGTCACCGATCGTCTCAGCGAGGCGTTGCATGGTGGCGCTGCCGTAGCCCTGTTTCTGGCGCAACGGCAGAGTCGAGACTGCGTCGACAAACGCGGTACGCAGGATCGGGAGTCCTTCGGGCTGGACAGCGCGCGTCGAGACGACCGCGTGGCTCACGAGTGTGTCGCCGTCGTACGCGAGGAAATGGCGCGCGCCTGACGAGAAGTACTTGGTGAACATGTACCGGAATGCGTTGTCTTCATGTGCAGCAAGGCACACGTCGATGACTGCTTGCCGCAGCCCCGCCGCTGCGAGTTCCTCACTCGTGAAGACCCGGACCGAACTCATGCGGACATTGTTTCAGCCGCCGAGGCACTCGACGCCGGGCCGAGAGATCCTCGGCAATCACGGGTGCGACGAGCACCTCGGCGGACGGAATGCGCAATCCTTGTTCCGTCGAGCAGCGCCGATCGGCAGTTCGGTGCGGCGTCAGCTTGTCGATGCGCCTGTCCCGGTCGATCGTTCCTGCAGGTAACGACGGACTTCCAGCGCAGCGAGCCCTCGTCGAACTTCCGCACCGATCCGCACTTCCTGCGCAACTCGGCCCCGGCCCCGTCGACGGAGAAGTTGGTGCGGTCAGCGTCGAGATGCAGTCGGTGATGGTTCCGGTCAGGGTATCGAGAACAATCGCATCGAGGTGCGTTCGTGCCAATCGAGACGTCGTGACCGATCCGCTGTTCAATACGCCAGACGGTTGTGTACCCGGACTACCCGATCCGAGGTCGAAACGGACGAGGCCGACGGCCCCTCGCCAACGCGAACACCGTTGGCGCTCGACGGCGATCGAGCGGAAGACGGGTGTTCGGGGTGGTTGACGGAACCGTCAGTCACAAGTCATTGCGCAGGACGCGAACACGCCAATCGGTACTCGGCGTTCATCGTCGCCGTCCGAAGGCGTGGCACCACTTCTTCAAGATCGAGCAGCACTGGTTCCGGTGACGAGCCGCTCCCTGTCGAACATCTTGGCGACGATGCGCAGGGCGCGCAGATCGATCGCCAACAGTCCGACCGCGAAAAGGATCGCGACCTTGAGTGTGGGGTGGATGACGCCGACCGCGAACAGTACGACCACAGCGAAGGGCGGGAAGCTGGCGAGGGTTCCGAGCTGCTGCGCGACGCGGACTTCATTGGCCCGAACAGAGATCGCCATACCGACCACGACGGCCCAGCCGGCCAGCAGAGGGGTGTAGAGGACCAGCGCGAGGAGAACTGGGCCCTGGTGGAACACGGCGGTGGATGTCGCGGGTTTGGCGAAGAGCCGAACGACGCCGAGGAAAAGCGCGAACACTGAGTACGAAACGGCGACTGAGGGGATCATGACTGCGGCCGCCTTGCCCGCGATGAACTCTTGTCTGCGAATTGGCGTGGTGAGCAACGGCTCGAGTGTCCCCTGCTCACGCTCGCCGACAACCGAGTAAGCGGCGAGTGTCGAGGGCATGATGACCGAAATCAGGAGGAGGAGCAGGAGCGGAACGCGGTAGTAGGTGTCGTCGGAGCTGGCCGGTGCGAGGAAGACGGCAAGCGTGGGCTGGATTAGGAAGATGATCGGCAGGACCGCCATGGTCACGACGATGGACCGTTTCCGGCGGTATTCCCGCAGCTCCTTGCGCACGACGGCGCGGACGCGTTGCGCGTCGAGCCGCATCATGATTTGCGGGCCTCGACGTCGTCGTTGATCAGCTCCAGATACACGTCTTCGAGCGAATGTTGCGCCTCACCGATGGACAGGACGTCGGCCCCGACGCCAACGAGTGCCCGCGTCACTTCAGGTGCGACAATGCCGGGATCGGATACGGAGAGCACGTAGGAGCCCGGATCATCGGAGCGCCAACTCTCAACACCTCCGATCGCAGCAAAGAGCTGTTCGGGATTGCCGAGCGACGCGGCGGTCTTGACGACAAGTGCGCGCGTGAACACCTGCTCGCGGAGCTCCGCCGGACGACCGACAGTGCGCAGCGTCGTGTTCAGGAAAGCGACCCGGTCACACAACTTCTCGGCTTCATCGAGTCGGTGGGTCGTGAGAAAGATCGTCACTCCCCTCTGCCTCAGGCCGACGATCAACTCGTGTACTTCGTGCGCAGCCACTGGGTCGAGGCCCGATGTCGGCTCGTCGAGGAACATGATCTCCGGGTCGCTCAACATCGTCCGAGCCAGTCCCACCCGCTGGCGAAGCCCCTTGGAAAGACCCCCACACAGATCTCCTGCACGATCAGCGAGATTGACCGCGTCGAGTGCACCGCTGATGCGCGTCCCTGCCTGATGCAAACCGTAGAGATCGGCGAAGAACTCCAAGTTCTCAGTCACGGTCAGTCGAAGATAAAGCCCCGGCGCCTCGGGCATCACCGCGATGCGCCGGCGGATCTCCACTCCGTTCTCCCGGGAGAGTGGGATCCCCGCGATGGTCGCCGAGCCCGAGCTCGGCGCGATCAGCGTGCCGAGAGTACGCACTGTGGTTGACTTGCCTGCGCCGTTCGGACCCAGGAACCCGAAGACCTCACCATGAGCGACTTCGAACGAGACCTCGGAGAACGCAGTCCGCTCACCGAAACGCTTCGTCAGCTGGTCGACCGCAAGCGCGGGCCCGCTCGCCGTAGCGCGGGGCGCGGCGGCGAATCGCCCCGGGAAGCTCGCAGGGTCAGCGTGTGTCACGTTGCCTCCTCACTGAGCGCGGCTCCTCGTGGGCCGATCATCGTTGGCGCTGTTCTCGACGCGATCGGTGCATCGCCTCTCATCATGTCCGTAAACAGCCCGTCGACGATCTCGCGTCTGCCGTCCTGCTCGGGCTCGGCGATTGGTCAGCGGTTCCAACGGGCAAGATGCGACGAGGTTGGCCGAGCCACGCGAATTCAAGGAGGTCATAGTCTCCGAGGGATGAGCGCAAGACAAAGTGCTACGAGGGCGAGACCGGTCCGAAATCGCTCGTCGTCGCCGAACGCACTACCAACCCGGAGCGCGTGACTCGACGTAGTACGCGACCGAGTCCACCGACTCAACGACACCACCGGCCCAGCGGCGAACAACACCTATGAATGTTCGGCCCGGGTAGTTGGAAAGATTACCGGGCGCGACGGTTGGTACCGGGAAGGCTGCCGGTTCGGCCTCTCCGGTCTCTGCCAGCGGACGACATCGGCGATCTCTCCGCTTTTGACGTCGTAGACGAAGCAAACGATAAATCCTAAGTGGCTCAAGGTACGGCTTGGATATCAGGAACTCGATCTCGTCGCGTAATGCGCCCGCGTGATCATCAATTAGGAAGCAGTCGAAGTCTGCCCCGGTCCGTCGTCGCAGTTCCTGGTCTGTCACTCCAGCGAGGCCGCACACGGCGACGAACCCGCGCGACGCGCTAGATCGACCGGTACCGCGCACACAATGACTTGGACGAGGCGGCCGACGACTCGCTCGACGCCGACGTCCCGCTACGCGACGCCCAAATCGCAGCCCGGCACGCCCACGTACCACGAGCATTCACATCGCGTTGTGAGAACTTCGATCGCGGCGCCGCGTACATCGTCGTCGCGTTCGTCACAGGCGGATAGGGCCAGACGTCTCAAGGCGGCAGTTCGAGCTATGTCTCGCTCGTGGATCGCGGCATGTTCGGGGCGGCCAGCGCCCGTTCGGCCCCTTTAGCGAGGTCGGCTGACCAGTGCTTGAGGATCCAACGTACGACGAGCACCCAGAACCATCCAGTGAGGCGGTGCGTGGCGAAGTGTGACTCCCAGGTGACCCGCGTTCCGCCACTGGGCAGCGCGAACAGCCGGACGTCGGAGCGGTAGTCGCGCAACGGTAGGCCTGACAACAACGTGTAGCCGAAGTGGGAGGGAGCGTCGAAAGCGACCACTTCTTCGCGATTCCACTGGGCCGGCTTGCTCGGATTTGCACCGAGCACCCTGATGGCACCCACCCCGTCGGGAGTCGGACCCCCTTCGCGCTCGAGGCGAGCGACCTTGTGACGAGACCATGTCGGCCAGGTCTCAACCGTGCTCACCAACTGCCACACGGTCTCGATTGGCGCGGAGCTTTCTGCCTCTCTTCGGACAACATGACTCATTGGGCTATCTCCTCCGTGATCGTGGGGCCGTTTGGCTGGAAGGATCGGGAGGGGTCAACGCGCGCACGACGAACTCTGCGAGCTCGTGGGGAAACGATGCGTCAGGTTCGACCCGCAGCAGACTCAAGCGAAACAACATCGTCCCTACGAGCACGTCGGCGACCAGTTCCGGTGCCACCGGTACCGTCGCCTCCCCACGCGCGTGCGCCGAATCGAGCACCGCCGCGAACCCCGCCCGCATCGGCTCGTAGAACTGTTCACGCAGTCGGGCCTCGAACGCCGGGTTTTGACCGAGTTCGCCGAGCAGTCCGCGTATTGCCGCGGCGGCTTCGGGCGTTGTGTTCGCTTCCTGCAACATGGTGGTCAGCGCTTCGACATCACCGAGCAGCGACCCCGTCGCAGGAGCATCCCGATAGCCGCTCGGGTAACGCCCGAAGACCACTTCGTGTACCAAAGCTGCCTTGCCGGAGAAGCGGCGGTACAGGCTGTCTTTGCCCACCCCCGCCCGTCTGGCTACTTCTCCCATGGTCAACTTGGCGTATCCCACCTCACCGAGCAAGCCGATCGCGGCATCTGCGATCGACGCGTCCACTGCAGCAGATCGGAGTCTCGGCACGGGATAACCATACGGGACGTCCCGTATGGTTGTAAAGTTGTCAGAGTCGTCCAAGCTCCCGGGGGGTCGGAGGTTTTCGGTGGATCGCATTCCGTCAGCTGTTCTTGAAAACTCCCCGGCTGCATCAGGCGATCTATCGGGGAAGCCGGGGCGGCTGCATCGGGAGAAGGTTGATCGGGCGGCCGACGCTGCTGTTGACAACGCGCAGGCGGCGCACGGGTCGGGAGCGTACGAACGCGCTGATCTTTTGCAAGGACGGGCGTCGTGGGCCGTGGCCCAACCGATTTTGGTCGAAGGCCGGGGTCGTCCTCGCGCTGACCGCGAAGCACAACAGATGCGTCGTGGCGTTCAGCATCGGATAGCTCACGCCCCTCGGTAGGACCTTGGTGGTCGGGAGGCACGGCACCTTGGGTGCGCCGACCCAGTCCGAGAATCACAGAACTCGACCAGGTCAGACGGGCCGTCCCGAGAACTTCTCGTGGGAACGTTCAGGGGGCGGCGAGACCCAAGCGGCCATCGGCACCCAGCGTGACGCCGTCGATTCCGAAACGCTCCGCTAGGAGTGTCGGCACCTCGGGTCGAGCTACCTCGGTGACGTCTGACGCTCCGCCGACCGCGCGCTCCACAAGGACTGCCTGCTCGAACACGAAAAGGGAAAGACAGCGGTCCGGGCTCCGGCGACCGAAGAACACGCCCGTGACGAATGGTGACGTCGGATGCGTGGCCGTGTACCAGTTGCTGACCTCGACGTCGATGACCGGCACCGGCTCTGGGACGAACCCGTACATGTCATTCCACGCGCCGTCTTGGAACACTTGCAGGACGAGTTCAGCACCGTCTTCGACCAACCGGTAGAGCCAGCCCGACTGGTCGGTCTCGACCCCGACCTCGAACGCCACCGGGTCGAGCAGCCCTCCGCCGCCGAAGCCAACGTCGGCTAGCCACGGCCGACCTCTGTCGTTCACGCGCAACAAGAGGTGGTCCAACGGGCGATCGTCACCGGTGCCACCGATCCGCACCCGCGCCAGCATGAGGTCAACCGGGCCGAGCCCCATCTCTTCAAGCGCGGCCTTGAACAGCATGTTGTGCTCGAAGCAATAGCCGCCGCGCCCACGGGCGACCATCTTGTCGGCGAGGTTGTCCACATCGAGCACAACGGGCCGGCCGGTGCTGGGATCGAGGTTCTCGAACACGATCGTCGTCGTATGGGCCCGGTGGACGGCGGCTAGATCGGTCGGCGTGTCATCAAGGCCGACGCGGTCGAGATAGGAGCGGAGATCGAACGCCACGCCACGACACTAGATCGTGAAACTTCCGCCCATCGAGGGTGTGCCCGGGCGTGAGCAAAGGGATGCCTCAAACGGGCGCACGACAACGCGCGGGCTCTCAATGCACAGGCTGCGGCGGAACCGAACGCCATTAACCCACCCACATCGATCGTCCGCAACCGGTCGACTTGCGCGGCAAGGTTGGCTGACGCGATAGCCGTCACATATCTGACCTGCTGCACAAATGACGACACGATCGACGCGGCAGGACGCACGATCTGGAAGTAGACGCACGACCGTACGCTCGCACCAAGCGTTCGCGATCGGTTCGTGTCAGGCTCGGGCCGCGAGTCCGATGACGTGAGCGGAAGCGCCGAGCATCGACGGCTCAGTCTCCGTGAGCCGAATCGCGCGTAACAGTGGTTCGGGTGTCGCCATGCGACGCGCGAGGTCACCCAACAGCCACGCGTAACCCTCGACGGCGACGAGTGCGTTCACTGCGAAGCCAGTCTGGTCAAGCTCAACGCGGAGTTCTTCGGGGCGATGGAAGTACGCCCAAAATGCCCCGTCGACCATGTTGGTCGGATCCTGACTCAGGCCGGTCGAGATACTCCGATCGAAGCCGCTCCAGATATCAGGCTGGTCGAGCAGGTCCTTCGCCGTTGCGTCGAGGATCCATGAGTGACGGCAGATGACCTCCGTGAGCAGCGCGCCATCAGGACGCAGCACGCGATGCGCCTCGCGGAGCGCTTCCCGGCGATGGGCCGGATCAACCAGGTGATACATCGGACCCATCAGCAGGACCACATCGAAGCTGCAGTCCGGGGCTGGAAGGTCACGCGCATCTCCGAGTCGGGCCACGAACGTCGGTCCGCTCGCGGAACGTGCCCGCTTCTTGGCCATCTCAATGTGGCGATCGACCGGGTCGACGAGCGTCACCTCGTACCCGCGCGCCGCCAAGTAGCCCGCATGGGTACCCGGCCCGCCTCCCACGTCGAGCACCCGCCCAGTTGGAGGAAGGTAACGATCGAAGATGTTCCAGGTCCGCAACCGAACGAGATCGCCGATGCCCGGCAGCCAGAGCCGTTCGTCCTCATCGACCACTTCGTAACGGCGCGTTACTCGAGGATCGACCGACACGCTCTTAAGTCTCAACCCCGGCGGCGACACGCGCCAACGAATATCGACGAGGGTTGGAGGAGGTCACATGACGCGCGCAATGGCCGATTCGATGACAGGCGCGTGTGCGGAGACGTCACTCTGTCCGCGGCTACGTCGATCAAGCCGGGTTTCAGCTGAAGTCGCATTCCGCACACACGCCAACGTGGGACCTCAGGGCCACCACGGGAGGGAACGTGTTGGACGAGGCGACGCCGATGACCCGTCTTGGGACGTGTGTTCTGGGACTGTGTCAGGTCGCCGAGGGCCGTTGGCGTGCTCAGTCGAGGAGGTCGGGGTGGTTGGTGATGACTGCCTCGAAGAGCGGTAGGGCGGTGAACCATCCGGCGAGTGGGGTGCCTTGTTCGGTGTACGCGTGCCGCGCGGCTTTGTCGGCGATCAGCTTGGGGGTGCCGGCGGCTTCGGCGAGTGGTTGGATTTCGCAGCATCGTTCCATGCGCAGAAACCACCAGGTGGCTTCCTCGACGGATTGACCGACGGTGAGGAGTCCGTGGTTTTGGAGGATCAGCGCCTTGGTGGGGCCGAGCGCGGCGGCGATGTCGGCGCCTTCGTCGGGGTCAAGGACCCGACCGCGATAGGTGTCGTAGAGGGTGTGGTCGTTGTAGAAGTCGCAGTGGTCTTGGGTGACGGGGTCGAGCCGACGACCGAGCGATGACCAGGCTTTGCCGAACTTGGAGTGTGAGTGCACTGCGGCGTTGATCTCGGGACGGCGCGGTGAATGGCGGCGTGGATCGCGAACGCCGATGGGTTGACCGTGCCGATCCTTCGATGACGTCGCCGCGTTCGTCGACGAGCAAGAGGTCCGAGACGCAAATCCGTGTGAACGACACCGCGAACGGATTGATCCAAAAACGGGTCGGCTCTTCTGGGTCCCGTGCGGTGAGGTGCCCGGCGATCCCCTCATCGAGACCAATGTTGCCGAGAATCCGCAAGGCCGCGGCGCGGCGTTGCTTGCGATGCTGGCGTTCGTCGTTGATGGTCGTGCAGTTGGACCAGGTGAATGTCGTGACGGTCTCGGATCCGGTCATTCATTGATGGTCGGACCGCGCGGTTGTTGGTGCAATGGGGGTGCTGCGCAGCCCACAGCAGTCCGACCGTGCACATATGCAGGTAACTGTACGGTTGTGCAGTGCATGTGCAGCCTGACGATCTGACGGCAAGTGCACGGATCCGGTCTGGCGCGCCTACACCGTGCTCTTCATCATTCTCGGACCGGTCATGCTCAGCGGCCAACTCGAAACACGACTCCACACCAACGCTTTCGACCCAGAAGAGCCGACCCGTTTTTGGATCAATCCGTTCGCGGTGTCGTCACAC
>JBKQIY010000005.1:0-2521 GCA_052148155.1 Acidimicrobiia bacterium
CGAGGATGAACACCACCACCCAGAGGCCAAAGATCGCGCTGTAGTCGATCGTGTTGTGCGGGGTAGTGAGCTGCCGATAGGCCAGTACCTGGAACGCGTACGCGGTCACTCCGAAGACTGCAAAGCCTAGGCCGACTGCGTACGTTCCCTCCGGGAGTGCTATCTTGCGCGCCGCCATCCCGACAATTCGCCGCGTGCGCGCAGCGAACGTCTCGCGCTCGGAACCAACGTGTGACGCGAGCGGCCGATCCGCGCCGGTCCGTCTGTTCCTAATAGTGCTCGTCTTGCGGGGAGGCGAACTCACGGCGCGAGCGAGTTTAGGGTGCGGGAGTTCAACATGTCTCGTGAGGCTGTGTGAGTTCTTCGAGACGGTGCTGCCGCATGTGAACGAGCGGCAGGTTCGAATCGTTGTGGCGAAGTCGTTAGACCGTGGCGGCCCAGCACGTGTGGTTGAAGCGTCCGCGATGAGTTCGTCGACGGTTCGCGAAGGCGGTTGGAACGTGCGCGCCGGGGTCGAGCCGTCTGATCGTCAGCGAGCACCGCTTGGTGGTGATCGACCTACGATCGAGAAACAGCCGGGGCGGTTGGCGGCGTTGGGCGAGTTGGTGTGACCCGAGACCCGTGGCACGCCGATGTCGTAGCTGCGTTGGACGTTGGAGTCGACCTATGACTTGGCGGGCGAGTTGCCGCGCGCGGTTCGAGTATCGGCGGAAGTGGTGCGGCGGCTGTTGCATCAGAATCGGCTACTTGTTGCAGGCGGCCGCAAACAAACCGAACCACGGCGCATCCCGACCCCGATGACCAGTTCCGGTATCTGAACAGCGCAGTGTTCCGTGCGCGACTGTCAATCCGTGCTCTCGGTCGATACCAAAGGTCAACATGGTCGTGGCATTGGAATTATTCATCGCAGAAGAACTGATCGGCGAGTACGCCAACCGCTGCCAGGAACGGCATCCGGTCAGCGAACCGACACGGGTTCGCATGCATGACTTCGTCGATCCCGACGTCGGGCGTGCCATCCCCTACGGCGTGTGCGACTTCGACGGTCTCGAGGGATGAACATCGGTCGGCGACACCGGAGTTCGCAGTCGATTGGATTCGGGGGGCGGGGAGGGTCGGGTACATTATCGCTGCTGGTCACTACCTCGCGCGGGTCGTCGCCGGTCCGGCGAGTGGAGCGCCGCGTCCGCGACCGACAGCGCACCGGTCGAATCGTTCCTGTTCGACGAGCCCGTCGACAACATCCGCGCCCGCGACACCCGGAAAGTCCGGGATGAAAGTCGTTTGCCAACGAACTGCATTTGTGGTCGGTGATCGAGGATGCATCGATGAACCCGCAGTGCGCAGGGCATCTCGCTCGTCGATCTCAGAGCCGCGCGCGACGCGATCGCCGAGCCGGTACGATTTCGCGGAGATCGCGGGCGTCGCATACTCGCCCGGCGGTCTGAGACTCCTCCTGGCAGGCGAGAACGTCAAGATCCTCGACGCGCGCACCGGCATCCCGTAGCGAAAGCCGTTGCAGTTCCCGTTTCCGGAGCCGGCTCCGTCGCGCAGGCTCAACCAGAGCGTTCATTCAGCGCCCATTGCAACTCGCCGCGCTCAGCACTTGAAACGACGGGCGCGCGAAGGTGGAGCCGGCAACGCCGCGCGGCACAGCCGCTACGACGCACGCCAGGCCCAAGCGCGACGCATTGCGCGAGACCCGGCGTGCGATGAAAGGTGATCGAAGGTGAGGTCAGGTCGGCCTCGTGGACCGCTACCGCGGCCGAGCGAGTACTGGACAATTTGGCCACGGCCGGTAAGTGCGGCCAAGTGCCATCGAGGATTCGAGCCACAAGGGCTCGGCGGAAGGCGAGTCGCGGATGGCCGACGAGCCAATTCACTGCAGCGCCGGACGTTGGACGACAGCAGACACACGCACCTATAGTCCAACGAGGCCGACTGCACGCCCTTCCGCGCGGTCGGCGGCGCGGAGGCCGCGACATGCGACTCGATCGGGGTTCGAACGGCGAGGGAGGCGGTACCCGGCTGGCCGTTGCGCCCGAAGCATCCGAGCCGCCGCTCGACCCCAAAGGTTTCACCTACTCGGTTGTCATCCCGGTGTTCAACAGCGAGCCGCTGGTCGGATCGACGATCGAACGGACGGTTGCCTTCTTCGAGTCTCACGGATTCTCGTATGAGGTCGTTCTCGTCAACGACGGCAGCACCGATGGCTCATGGAACGTGTTGCGCGACGCGGCGCTGCGAAATCCACACGTTCGCGCGGTCAACTTGCTCCGCAACTATGGACAACACAACGCGAACCTCTGCGGGCTGCGCCACACACACGGCGACTACGTCATCACGATGGACGACGACCTACAGAACCCGCCCGAAGAGATCATCCACCTCATAGACGAGGCGATGACCGGCCCCGACGTCGTATTCGGGAAGTTCCGTCACAAGCAAGCCGCCCCGCACCGGACGCTCGGGAGCAAAGCGATCGGTCTCATCAACCGGCGCATTTTCGGACAGCCGGCCC
>JBKQIY010000006.1:0-4104 GCA_052148155.1 Acidimicrobiia bacterium
GGCGAGCTGTACGCGGATCTGGTTTTGTCGTTCGGCCGCGCCGAAGGCATGTGCACCCTCGAAACCTGGCTGAACCACCTCGTCGACCACAACGTCATCACCTACGACGACGCCATCTCCCGCAGCGCCCACCCCAAAGAAATCAAACCCCCCGCCGGCCAACCCGCCCCCCACGCCATGGCCGCCACCTAAACCCGGCCCCATCACCAATAGGCACTCAGGTCAACGACGCCACCGGTCGACAATCGGGCAGGGGACGGACCGGTCTGACGCGCCTGAACGGCGCCCGGACCACACAAGATCCGCGCTCCTGTCACGACCGATGAGGTGATGCGCAGTGACAGGTCTCACGGGACCTGACAGCAGCCAAGCGACCACGACGGACGCGTCGCGCCGGGGACACGGTGAAGGCGGTTCGACCCTCGTCGAGCTGCTCGCGGCCACCGCGATCATGGCGATCGCGGTGGTGACGTTGCTGTTCGCGATGAGCACCTTGTTCATCAGTTCGGGTCAGAATCGCCAGTCGACCACCACGGGGATCGTGACCCGGGACTACTCCGAAGCGCTCGACCTCGCAGTGACCGCGAACAACTGGTGTGCCTCGACGTATCCGGTCTCGTACACGCCGCCGACGGGCTACACGGTCGCTGCGACGTACGGCGCATGTCCGGCGGCGAGCACGACGACGCCGCAGTTTCAGATCGTGACGATCACCGCGACCGCCCCGAACGGCGCGAACGAGACCCTCAAAACCGTGATACGACAGCCATGACCGGTCGGGCGGGATCGCGGTGTCGGAGGGAGGAAGGATCCGCGCTGGTGCTCGCGTTGTTGTTCCTCACCGTCTGCGGCGTCACGATCGGCGGGATGCTGACGTTCGCGACCGCCGGATCGACCGCGACGACCGCGCTGCGCGTGAGTCGCGGCAACGAGTATGACGCCGACGCGGCCATGCAAGCCGCGATCGCGACGATCCGAGTCGGCACGAGCTGTACAACGAATGCGTACACGCCCAGCTGGACGCTCAACAATCCGAGCCGGCCGCTACGCGTCGACTGTTTCGTGCTGTCGACCTCGTCGACGCAACGCAACGATGCGCTGTCCGTGTGTCCGACTTCGGTAAGTCCTCCCTGTCCCGACAACCAGGCTCTCCTACGCGCCAACGTGATCTTCTACGACACACCCACGGTCGGGGCCAGTATCGAGATCCAATCCGAGAGCAACCAATGACCCACCGACACGGCACGCGTCGCGAGGGCGGATTCACGCTGGTCGAGATGTTGGTCGCGGTCGTGATCGAAGCGATGATCGTCGGGGCGCTCGGCGCCGCGTTCATCGGGATCGTGCGCGGGACCTCACAGGTCAACACGAGTCTCTCCCAGTCCGGAGACGCCCGGATCGCGGCGGCCTACATCATCAGCGACGCCGCCAACTCCAGCGGCCCGGAAATCTCCCTCACCGACACCACAACGTGCGCGGATGCGACCCCACCGGTGGCCGGCACCGAAACGCCGGTCGTGCGGTTCGACTGGTCCTGTCCCAGCTCGTCAGGCACAACGACACCGATCATTGTCATCTACTACTTGGTGTCGAACGATCTCGTCCGCCGGGAATGTTCGAACTCCACTGTGAGCAGCAGCGACCGGATCGTGGCTTCGCAGGTTGCGACCGCAACCGCGGCATGTTCACCGACTGCGAACTGTTCGGGCACCCCAACATCGATCACGGTGACGATCACCGAAACCACCGCGTCGAACGGCTCGCAGTACCAGTACAGCCTGACCGGCACGTTCCGAAAACTGATCGGCGGCGGTGCGCCCGCGCCTACTCCGATATCGCCGATCATGGCGCTAGGCGGCGGGTCCTGCGCGTCGTCGACCAACGCGGCCTTACAGCTGTCGGGCAATCCTCGGCTGCGCGTGTACGGCACCACCGTGATCAACAGCACCGATGGCACCAGTGGAAGCGGCTGTTACGCGATGGAGATCGGAACCAGCGCCAACGAATACCAGGCGAGCGCCACGACGATCCTGACCGGTGGGTCGTGCAACGCGACCGGTTCGAGTACCTGTCCCACCACCACGTCGTATACGACGAGCGTCACCGACCCGTACGCGGGGCTGCCCATCCCGGCCGGTGTCCCCTCGGGTGCCTGTACCGGCACGAACCCCGCACCCGTGAACGGCGTGTACCCGCCGGGCGTGTATCCAACACTGCTCAGTATTGGTGGGAGCAGTCAGGTGTCGATGAGCGGCACCTACATCTTCTGCAACGGTCTCACGGTCACCAACAGCGGCGGCCTGACCGGCACGAACGTGTTGCTGTATTTTAAAGGCGGCACGTTTTCGGTGACCGGCGCCGCGACGGTGAACCTCGCGGCGTCGACCACGGGTTCGTACGCAGGGGTGGTCGTGTGGCAACCGGCAGCGAATACCACCGAGATGAGTTTCACGAACGGCGGCACGTTCGCGTTGATCGGCTCGATCTACGCACCCGGCGCCGAAGTCGACTTCAGTGGCGGCACCGTCGGCACGCAAGTCTCGGCAATTGTCGCGAAACAACTTTATTTCGCGAACAGCGCGACCGTCACGGTCGGTACCCCCTCCACGACCGCCCTGTCGATCAGCGGCCCGGTGTCGCTGCCGGCATGGACCGTCAACCGTCCGTACCCGTCGACCACCGTCACCGCCGCCGGCGGTGACGGCCACTACATCTGGTCCGCGACCAGCCTGCCCCCCGGCTTGACGATCAACTCGAGTACCGGGGTGATCTCAGGTACCCCGACCGCGAGCGGCGCACCGTTGGTGACAGTCACGCTCAACGACGTAGACGGCGACAACCCTGCGACCACCAATTACACCCTGACCATCAACGCCGCACCCTCGATCGCCACGACGTCGCCATTGCCGAACAGCACCGTGAACGTCCCGTACAGCACGACGCTCGCCGCCACTGCAGGAACCAGCCCGTACATCTGGTCCGCGACTGGGCTCCCGACCGGTCTCGCCCTCAACGCGACCACCGGCGTCATTTCCGGCACCCCGACCGCGACCGTCACCGCGACTGTCGCGGTCACACTCACCGACGCGGCCGGCGCGACAAGTTCGCAGAACCTGTCGCTCACTGTCGCGGCCGGGTCGACCACCATCTCGAGTGTCACGCTCGCCAACGTCAGCGGCGGCACGGCCGGCACTATCGGCAAGGGCGACACGATCACGGTGGTGTTCTCCGCCCAGATGAGCGTCAGCAGTTTCTGTTCCACCTGGTCGGGGAACTCCACCAACCAGTCGCTCAGCGGGAACGGCGACGTCACCGTCACCGTCAACGACGGGACCGGCGCTACCAACGACTCGATCTCAGTGGCCAGCGGCACCTGCACGTTCAACTTCGGTTCGATCAACCTCGGCTCGAACGCCTACGTCAGCGGCGGGGCCGCAACCTTCAGCGGCAACGGATCGAACAAATCGACGATCGCGTGGACCGCCGCCACCAACACCCTCGTCATCACACTCGGATCATCAAGCGGCGGAACTCTCGCGAACGTGACATCCAGCACTCCCATCTACACCGCATCCACCGCGCTCCTCGCCAGCAGCGGCGGTGGAATCACTAACTCACCGTTCACGCTCGCCAACGGCAAACAGTTCTAAAGACCCAAACCGGCCCACGCCGCCGTCGGGTCACCGGTACTCCGACCTCGTTCTGCACGTGGTCGTGAGGCCGGCGTGCGCTGGACCATGCGATTGACCTTGTCGCCAGCGTTCGCGGGGCAAGGCGACCGCGTGCGGGCAGCGGTCGGCGAGGTCCTCGTCATCTGGATCGTTGAAGCAGAGGTCGAGATTGGCGACGAGGCGGGGGGAGTGGTTGTCGGTTCGTGGCTGTGCAGGGTCGCGGTTCAAGGCGACGAGCGATTTGGTCGAAACCTGACGACGTTCGCCGCGTCAGTGAGTATCCAACTCCGGGGGAAGTCCATGCGCAGATGCCTCGTTCTCTTCGTCGCGATCGCGGCGGTTGCCGGACTGGTCATACCAGCCACCTACGCCAGCGCCGATTCTCCTACTGCGCCGAGCGGCTTCTTCGTCGTCGGAGACCTCTCGGCGACCG
>JBKQIY010000007.1:0-25542 GCA_052148155.1 Acidimicrobiia bacterium
GACGGAATGTGCACGGATCCGGTCTGGCGCGCCTACACCGTGCTCTTAATCATTCTCGGACCGGTCATGATCAGCGGCCAACTCGAACCACGACTCCACACCAACGCTTTCGACCCAGCCGTCACACACGCCAGAAGTAGCTGAACATCGATCTCCTCCAACACGGCCTCTTCACCACCGACCTCCCCGAAAACAAGACGGGCCGGCACCACTGACTCAACCTACGCCGAGGTCAACATCCACGTGCACACGCAAGAGAGATCGGGACCGCCCCGCTGGCGATAGGAGACAACACGTCGGTGTCGTCTGGGGCGTCCGAGTCTCGGGACGCTTGGTCCCGTCGTCGCGGCGTGGCGTGGCATGACGCACTCCCGTCGGGGCATTCTGGAGTCGCTCGGCGGAGGAGGTCTCGATGCCGTATCGACCGGACTGAATCACATTGCATGAGCCTCTCAGAAACGCTGACGGACGACTACCGACCGGAATTATTGAGCTCTGCGCCGAGCTGTTCAGTTCGCGCGAAAATCGAGTCGCTCAGGCTTCCTGACCGACTGACTGTCTCGGTCGGTCGCACAGGAGCGACGAACGGGAGGTACCCCGTGGATGTATTCGACCTTGGTGCTTCAGCCGTAACAAGGATGGTCCGCACCGACCTTGCTCAGGCAACCGAGGAGCCGCCGAGCCCGATCGGCTATTTCGACTTTCATGGGTGCACGTGCGGCATCGCGACCTTCGTCGGTCGACCGCCTTGGGAGCACCATGCGGACGACGAGCTGCTCCACATCCTCGATGGCGAGTGTGAACTCACGATCCGGCATCCTTCCGGCGCGCAGACGCGCACGCTTCGCACCGGCGACCTCGTGATCGTCCCGCGGATCTGCTGGCACAGCAACAATGCTCCGTTGGGAGTGACGATGCTGTTCATGACCCCGACCGAAGGAAGCCAGCACTCCTGGGACGACCCAGGCGATAGCTGAGACTCGCCTCGGTCTGCGCGTGTATACGCCGCCTACCCGGCGTTGGTCACACCCAGCATGCGAGATGTTCGGATGCGCATGGACAGCGACGATGACGAATAACGTGATCGTCTGCGACGTCGATGAGATGTCCGCGTCGTCGCTCGTCACATGGTGGGCAAGGCGTCAAGCGCATGCCGGTACTCCGAGCCGGGAAACTTGTGGGCACCGGCTCTCAGAAGGACATCTTGAAGATGTTGGTCCGACCCGACGACGCGGAGTGTGACGCGTGCCTCTGTTCAGCTTTGTCGAGGTCGGTCCGGCCGAACGCCTCGCGCGCTGATGCATCAACGAGCCGATCGAAGTCCGTGCCAGGCGCGTTCGAGTTCAGGGAGCAGCGGCATGCGCCGTAGCCGGATTCCGGTCGCCGCACAGATCGCGTTGGCGATTGCTGGCGCGATCGTGATGATCGGCGTCTCACCGGCGCCGGCCGACGGCTGATCGGGCCGGTCGACCAGGACGACGTCGATAGGCGGAACATCAGAGAAGCGTGGCACCCGGTACGAGGAGAGATGGGGATTGAGAATGCGGCCTTCCGAGAAGTGCACCGCTTCGAACAGGGCACCGCCCAAGCCCATGACCGTTGCACCCTCGATCTGGTTCATCAGATCATCCCGGCTCACGATGCGCCCGCACTCGAACGCGGTGACGACACGCAACACCTCGAGTGCCCCGTCGGGGTCGACATGTACCTCGCCAAAGGTTGCGACGCGTCCGCCTTTCTCTTTCCCGATCGCGAGGCCCGCGCCCAGTCCCTGCTCACTCGAGCGCATCGGCCAGCCGAAACGGTCGGCCGCCGCGTCGATGACGGCGATGAGCCGGTCGTCGCGCAGATTCCGGAGGCGCAGCTCGAGCGGGTCGATCCGCAATTCGTGCGCGAGCTCGTCGACGCACGACTCACGCGCGAAGTTGTTGACCGTCGCCGCGAGCGCTCGATAGGAGCCCTGACGCAAGGGCGACGCCACGGGCTGAAACCACTCTCGCCGGGTCGCGACGGTGTACGGCACGGCAAGCCCCGCGTTGCCGGCGTTGATGTTCGTGTGATCCCATGCGAGCAAGTCACCGTCGGAACTGGCCGCACAGCCGATGTCGATCACCGCCGCGGGCCGGAGGTATCCGCTGACGAACTCCTCTTCGCGGCTCCAGACGACCTTGACCGGTTGCTGCGCGGCTCGGGAGAGTGTGGCCGCCTCGATCGCGACTTCCGGAGAATGCTTGCCGCCGAATCCAGCTCCTGTTGTAGGCACAATGATCCGCACTGCACGTTCGTCGATGCCCATCGTGGTCGCGAGCGCCGCACGTGTGCCGAACGGCCGTTGTGTGCCCGTCCACACGGTGAGTCGGTCGTGTTCCCAGGCCGCGACCGCGGCGCGGGTCTCGAGCGGTACGTGCGCGATGTACGCGGCGTCGTAGGTGCGTTTGATCGAGACGGGAGCGGCGCGGATCACGGCATCGACATCACCGTCGTCGTGCTCGGACGCGCCACCCCATCCTTCGCTTTGCGTCGTATGCGTCCGGAGGTACTCGCCGAGGTCGGCCTCGCGAGGAGATGGCAACTCGACCCAGGTGACGTCGATCGCGGCGATCGCTCGACGCGCGGTCGCAAGATCACCGGCCACGACACCGACAAGGTCGCCCACTTCGATGACGACGACGTCCGAGATCGCTCGAGCCCCGGCAAGATCTATTCGAGCCCGACTCGCGCCAGGCGACGGAGCATGCAGGACCGCCCCGTAGCCCATGCCGGCGACGCTGACATCGGTCGGGTAACGGCACGCACCGGTGACCGCCGCGATCCGGTCACGTGATACCAGCTCGGGGCAGTCGGCCGGCGACTCGCCAACTTCAACCGCCCGAGGAGTCGACTCGGCCGTGACTACCTCGACTCGCTGCACACCGCGCAAACTGCCGCTCGACGCGACCGAACGCGCGTCGACACCTATTTCGTCGAGGACTCGCCGCGCCGTTGCGGCGACCGCACGCATCGGCGGTTCGACCGCCGGCATGGAGAGGCTGCCGAACGTTCCCATGTCGAACGGGCACAGGTCGGTGTCGCCCATCATCAGCCGTATTGACGCCGGCTCAACTCCGAGCTCACGAGCGACGACCGCAGCGAGCGCGGTCCGCGTCCCCTGGCCCACATCAACCTTGCCAGTGAAGGCTGTCACCGAGCCGTCGGCCCCGACGTGCATCCACGCACCCGCGGCGAGCGGCCACGCTCCCGTCGCGTTCGGAAGCGAAACGACCACGAGCCCGTCTCCGAGTACGGGGAACCAGTCGCGGTCCTCAGGTTGCACGAGATCCCACGGATGGCGAGGGCGGGCGAGCTCGGGCACGTCCTGACCGACCAGGAGCGGAGGAAGTGTCGTCACGCCGACGCGCTCGGTCGCTTGCAGTACCGCGCGTTCGATCCGGGCGTACGCGCCGCAACGGCAGACATTGCCGTCGAGCGCGGCTCGCAGGCGCCGCTCGTCGGGATTCGCGTCGTTCGCCAGTAACGCGATGGCGCTCAGGATCATGCCGGGGGAGCAATAGCCGCATTGCAGCGCTCCGACCTCGGCAAATGTCTGCTGGAGCGGGTGGAGCGTGCCCTGTTTCGCCACACCTTCGATCGTCGTGACCCGCAAGTCGCGAACGTCGGCGATCGCAAACATGCACGAGCGAACGGCATCGCCGCCGACCAGGACCGTGCACGCGCCACAGGCGCCCTCACCGCACCCCGGCTTGGCGCCGGTCAGGCCGAGTTCCTCACGGAGCACCGAAAGGAGGCTGCGTCCCGGTGTGGCGGGCACCAAGCGCCGCTGTCCGTTGACGACAAGCTCGAGCGTTTCCGGCATCCGAATCTCCTCACCAGGTCACCAGACAACACGTCCGCGCACTTAGCAGACTGACCGCCTCACCCGACCAAAGGTCCGGCGCGCTCGTGACCAACGGCCCTGTCGCCGCGGTGAGCGAAACGCAAACGTTAGAGCTCGCACATCTGGGTACCAACTCGAGACGACGAACGTCCGGCGTCCTGTCGTCCGCTTCACCAACCGACAGCAGTAATCCGAACCGACCGCACGAGGAGATCGTCATGGCTCGATGGACGTTGCTCGACCGAAACGCGCCTACAGCGGATGAAGCGGAGCTCTCGACCCCGACGACAGATCCCGCGCTCGCGATCGTCGACGAAGCACTGCTCGCATTCGTCGGCCGCGCGCTCGTATCCGGCGACGAAGTCGTCGACCGCCTACTCGACCTGCGGGGCGCGCTGGTGGCCGCCACGCTGCTGCAAGCCCTCGACTCGTGAACCCTGATTGGATGCCCGCTGCGTTGAAGACTCAGTGCACAGATCGCGAGTTCGACGAACACCCCGACAGCTCACCTTCGGACCACGCTGCTCGGACAAAGCGCCTCCGTGCCGGCGTCGTTGTACGGGTGACACCCCGGAGGGGGGATTGGCGCTCGATTCTGCGTCCGGCAACCGCCGACGGAGATGTCGGGCCGTTGTCGTGGGGTCGGCCGGATCTTCGCTCAGCACTCCCTCACCGGTATCCAGGCCAACCTCCTAACAGCCCATTCCACGGAGCGACGTCCTGGTGGCGGCCACCTGGGAGTCGCTGGGCTCCTCTTCGCCGATCCGATCCGGCTCTTTTCGCTGGTGCCGCGAACGCGCCGAAGTCGGCGTCAGTGAACCCGTCGGTCGACAACTTCACCGAACCCCAATCGCTGAATTTGTCGGTCGTCGTAGACGGTTCTCGTCGGTCCTGACATCGGTGGTGGCGTGGGCTCTTGGGCGCGCGACGTTGTGCCCAGGGTCGAACGGGAACGGCGTGACGGCGGTCGGCTCCCGTTTCCGAAGCTTCCGACGCTCTCGGTCTCAAGAGCCGGCCGGCAGTGTCGACAACACGTTTGAGGCCGGCCTGCTCACCTGTCGAGACGGACCGGTGAAGAGGCGGCATCTATGGAGGGTACGGACCGTTACAGGGCCCCCGACACCATGAGTCGGCAGAAGCGAGCGCCGTCGCGGGCCGGTTTTCGGGTCTTTGCGGTTGGTGCTGTCGCCGCGGTCGTGATGCTGGTCGTCTCGTTGGCTGTCGTCGTGCCGTTGACCGCGGGGCAGCGTCGCGCGCGGCGTATTGGGGCAGAGGATCTGGCGCTCGCACAGGAGTGCGCGCAGTTGCGCGTGACGCTCGCGGGTTGGCAACAGTTCCTGGAGCCGCAACTCGACGCGACGCAGGTCTCGGGCGCGACCCCGCTACCGACCCTGATCGCGAAAGGTTCTCAACTCGCGCAAGACCAGATCGCAGAGGCGAATGTTCTGTCGGGGACGCTGCGTCGTTGCGGCCTTCCGGCCTCGGCTCGTGACCTCGATGTGACGATGAGCGCCCTGACCGGATCGATCGCGAAGCTCACGCCGATCGCGTCCGGGACGCGCGTTTCGGCGACGACGTTCGCGGCGGTCGTGGGCGCCGAACGAGTCGCCTACGCGAACGTCTGGGATGTCACCTCGGCGGTTGATCAGCAAGTCCGCCAGAACCTCACGGGGCCGGACGTGCACTACGTCGCCGACGAGTTGAGCCTGGCCCGCACAATCATGCTCCTCGTCGCTGGTGTGGCGGTCTTGTTCGCGCTGAGCTTGGGCGCCGCGTTCGCTCGGCGCGCCACACGGCGGGAACGGACACAGCGTCAAGCGGCGCAGCGCCACGCGTTCGGGGTCGAGCTGCAACAAGCGTTAGAGCTCTCCAAGACCGAGCCGGCGGTATACGACGTCGTCCGCCGCGCCCTCCGTCAGTCCGTCCAGCAACTCGAAGTCGAGATGCTGATCGCCGACTCGAGCCGCGCGCACTTCCATCGTGTTCTCGACTGCAGTCCGGACGCCGAACACGCAGAAGGTTGCGGGGTTGTGTCGCCCCACGATTGTCCGGCCGCAACCCGAGGCCACACCATGGCGTTTCCCTCAAGTGATGCGCTCGCGGCGTGTCCATACCTGCACGACCGCCCGTCCGGCGCCTGCTCCGCTGTATGCGTTCCGGTCAGCATCGCCGGCCGTTCCATCGGCGTGGTCCACGCGACCGGAGCCGAGGGCATCCTTCCCGCACTCGGCGATATCGAAAACCTCGAACTCAGTGCCCGCAGCGCGGCCGAACGCATCGCGCTGCTCCGCGCCTTGGACAAGTCCGAAACTCAAGCCCGCACCGACCCGCTCACCGGCCTGCTCAACCGCCGCAGCCTCGAACACCAGGTCCAAGACCTGCAACACGACGGCATCCCGTATGCGTTCGCCTACGGCGACCTCGACCATTTCAAAACACTCAACGAAACCCACGGCCACGAAGCAGGCGATCAAGCGCTGCGGCTCTTCGCCCGTGTCATGCGCGACTCGGTACGCCCCGCCGATCTCGTGTGCCGGTACGGCGGCGAAGAGTTCGTCATCGTGTTGCCCGACTGTGGCACCGACGCCGCCACGATCGTCCTCGAACGCGTCCGAGAACGCCTCGCCATAGCGCTCACCAGCGGCCGCGTTCCCGCCTTCACCGCCAGCTTCGGGCTCGCCACCTCCAACGACGCCGTCACCTTCGATGAGACGGTCGCGGTCGCTGACCAAGCCTTCCTCGCCGCCAAGGCCGCCGGACGCAACCGCGTCCACGTCACGCAACCGACTGCGATACACGTCGACGCCGCTCGGGAATCCTGAGACTACGCGGCGCCCTGTGAAACCGACTTCGAGTCTTTCGCACCTCGTCCCCGCGTTCGCGAACGCGATGGTCGTCTACCACCGCGGCACGGCCGAGCATTCCCAACGGGTCGGAACCATCGCGAACGCGATCGGTGTCGAACTTGGTCTTCCTGACCGGGAGCTCGAGGTCGTCCACTGGGCAGGCCTGCTCCACGACATCGGCAAGCTCGCCATCCCGGAGGAAATCCTCAGCAAGCCAGGTCCGCTCACCCCCGAAGAATGGGTCGAGGTACGACGCCACCCATCGGTCGGTTCCGATCTCCTTCGCACAATCTCGCCCGGCTTCGAACCCGTCGCCGCCGCCGTGCGTGCACACCACGAACGATGGGACGGCACCGGCTACCCCGACGGCCTCGCCGGAACCGACATCCCGTTGGGCGGCCGCATTGTGGCTGTGGCCGACGTGTACGACGCCTTAACCCACCCACGCTCTTACCGGCGCAACGCCTACACCACAGCCGCCGCTATCGAACACATCGCCACTAACGCTGAACACCTCTTCGATCCCGACATCACACAAGCCTTCCTGCGTACACGACCACGGCCCTCGTCAGACCCGAGAGCCTGAATGCCTGACGACAGGTCGGCGCTCGCTCTCGTCCCCAGGCGTCACCCGAAGGCATGCGAGCGTTTGTCGAGCGCGGCGGGCGAGGCTGCCGTAGGGAATAACACCCAGGCGTTGTTCGAGGATTGCGTTTCGGATACGGGATGATTCGGTTAGCTCCGGACGCGGTCTGGCGGGGTGCTTGTGGGCACCCCGCCAGACCGAAGAGCTTGGATGCTGGAGCGTGTCCAGCCGATTCCGTTAGACCGTTTCGAGCACCTGCTCGTGGTGGTGTTCTTGTGGGAACTCAATGTTCTCGGGGGTCTTGCGGAAGTGTCGCAGTCCGAAGAGTGCGAGGATCAGCATGGCGCCGGCGAGGATGAACGCCGCGATCGATGCCCACCATGCGATCTGACCGAACGTCCAGAACGCGTACGCCTCGAGGAGCAGCCCGCGCAGCGTCGTACCCTGAAACACAGTTTGTACCTGACCCTCAGCGGTGGTGTAGGCGGTGCTGCCCTTGGGGAGTGCCATGGCCTTGGCTGACAGTTGGGCGTAGGTCAAGCCACCGCCGATCTCTTGGAGGTGCACGGCGATGAAGTCATTGGCGTACACCTCGGCCTGACGGCCGCTCAAGAGCTGCTGACCCGCGTACTTCGACACGGACGGGATCATCGACGGGGTGATCTCGCCACCAGCTTTGGGGTGAGCGAACGCCGCTTTGGCCGGGAACGTGATCTGCTGTTCGGCGAGCTGGCTGTGGACGTTGGAGTTGGCGAAGTTGTACGCCCACATCCCGAGGCCACCAGCGATGAGCAGCACGACAACGACCAGCGCGCCGCCCGCGCTCAGGATCATGTCGAACGTCTTACGTCGCATCTGGACTTCCTTTCGTCGGGTTGCCTTCGGTGAACCCCGGACGCCGACACGGCCCACGGAGCGTGTTGAACTTGTACGACCTGCAGTGTCGGCGAACCGACCAGGCTGGGACCAGGGACCTTCGGCCATACCGGCCGGGCCATCCGACCACGATCCCCCGAACCCCCGGTCCGAGGGGAGGGTCCCGTTTTGGCAGGAATCAAGTAAGGAACTGGACGCTCGACCGCCCGCCCCACACCGCGCCAAGGACAAGCGGCGGGGTCTGGCACAAAGCTGCTCCCCGCGACTTCGGTTGATTCGAGCAGCGAAGCGACGATCGGCGTCATCGGTTGAACAAAGGTCCGTCGACGGTTGCCATCCGCCCTCCGCGCGAGGGGCGAAGGTGGCGATTCCGGAATGCAATCATGGACCAAACCTGACGATCGGAGGTACCCGCGCGCGACGTTCGCGATGCGTCTTCTTGGAGCCTTGCCGTGAGCCCAGTCGTGCCTATCGACGACGGCTGTTGGAGAAAGGAGCTTCCGTAGATGGGGTCAGCATCTCGCGCTCGACCTTCGTGCACGCGACCACGACAAGGACACCGACGAGACCAGGCCGCGATCGGCCTCAGCGCCGCCGCCGCCCCCGCCACGTTCCGCCGCCGTGACCATCTCGACGCCTGACACCGCTACACCCCGCATGAAGACCGCGGCCAACCCGGCCCCAAACTCGGCCGCACAACTCACGGGATAGCGACAACAACTCGGTCGCGTAAGACCGAACATCGACCGGATCCAACTATGACGCTGCACAACGCGCTCGGCCGCCACCGACGCGCCCCGCGACGACACAACACATCGCGAACCCCACGGCGCCGAAAACAGGGACCCCGCGACGCCGCGGGTACGCAGCGCCGCGCGTTCGCGGACAGCTTGACGGTGGCGGTCCACACGTCGGTCGGCCGAGCCGGACGGTCCGTGGTATCACCTCTCTCTAGAACCGTCGCCACCATCGGAAGAACCGGAACCAGCGGAGCCAGGGAGCGACGAGGTGCACGGCGGTTCCGATGTGGATCATTGCCGTCTCACAGTCTTTCGTTCGCTCTCTTGCAAGAGAGCGGCCAGCAACTTCTCACGATCAGTCATGTCACAACCTCCCAGTCCTGGTGTGCATGTCGACATCTACGTCGGACCGAGAGCCGTTCGTACGCAAGGTCGAAAGTCCCGCGCCCTGCGCCAAAAGTCACCATGTCGATTGCGCGCTCGGTTGGGTTCCATACGTTCGCTGGGACATCCACGATGCTCACGCGCCTGCTCAGCTCAGCATCCCGCCAAGGCCGGCACGGGGCAATGGCTGATCCGTTGGCTTGACCGTTCCAACCCGAATCGGCGCGACAGGCACTGCGGCTGGCGCGCCGTTATGTACGAGAAACTCGCACGCAAACGCGGCGCGCCGCGTCAACCGAACCTCCACGATCCGAAGGGAAGTTCCAGACCCAGCGACGCTGCCCTCGCTTGGCTGCATCCCCGACCAGATCCCATCCCTCCTGCCGAGGAGACGACGCTTTGACGGGTCGTTTGTGCGGCGTCGTTGCGGGTCAGTGGGCGTTGCTGGGTTCGCAGAAGTAGTTGTGCACGGTCGGGGTGGCGTCGCCGGTGTGGGGACAGTGCGTGATGATCCATCGCATGCGCGGGTCGGTGTCGGTCGCGACGAGCACGAGATGCATGCGTCCCTTGCGGATGTCGGCTTCGAGTTGGGGCAGGGTCGGTGAGGGGATCGTGCCGGTGAAGCCTCCGATTGGGAGTACTTCGAGGCCGCTGTCCAAGATGATCGCGGCCGCGAGCGCGGAGGTTTGGGTTGCGAGGAGGTAGGGCGCGCCGTTTTGGACGCGTTTGAGGAGCGGGATCGTGGTTTTCACCTGGGCTGGTATCTGAAGGAACAGGTAGTCGAGTCCCTCGCGTTCGCCGGCGGCTTCGAACGGGGTGTCAAACGCCCCTTCGTGGTGAACGACAATCCCGACCGCGGCGACGGCAGGCGCGAAGGATCCCGCGATGAGTCCCGCGACCAGCGCGACCGCGAACAGGGCATTGCTCTCACTCGTCAGCATCGCGAGGGCGGTGACGATTGCGGCGACACCGACCACGATGACCGCTGGGATGAGCCAGCCGGACACGTCGGTACTGCCGGTCCCAACGAGCCAGGCGGCGTAGGCGACAGTCGCGGCGATCAGGGCCGCGAGTCCGATCGTTCGGACGACCGCCGAACGTGGCTCGGCCCACGCCGCAGCGACTCCGGTGCCGACAATGGCCGCGATCGCGGGTATGAGCGCGGCGGTGTAGTAGTTGTTGATCGTCGTCGTGAGGGAGAACACGACTGCGAGCGTGAAGAGCCACCCGCCCCACAGAACGAACGCGGCTCGGAGTGGATCCCCGCGTGGTCGTCGCCGCCGGTTCGCGATCCCCCACACGGCGATCACGAGGGCGGCGGGCAACAACCAGCCGATGTCGCGGCCAAGATCGCCGCGCAGCAGTCGGTTCGCAGCGACCGCCGGTGGATTGGCTGCGATGCCGGTCCCGAGCGATTTGTCGAGCAGCTGGAGCGGGGTTTGGTCGCCGAAGCGACCGAAGCCGTTGTAGACGAATACTTGCTCGTACACGGAGTCGTGGTGACTGCCATCCACGTAGGGTCGCGATGCCGGCTTGACGAGCGAGACTGCGGTCATCCACGACACGGACACCACCCCGACGACTGCACCCGCGACCACTAGGTGTCGGAGCCGCCGCAACCGCGATCCCGGCGCACTGATCGCATAGGTGAGACCGAAGGCGGGGAGCACCATCCACGCTTCGATCATCTTGGTCTGAAACGCGAGCCCGACCCAGACCGCGGCGAGCACGAGCCACCCTTGGTTCCCGCTGATGACGGCGCTCGACACCGCGTCTGCGGCCAGCACGAGCAGCAGGATCATCAGCGAGTCGGAGATGTTCCCGCGGTTCAGCGCAACCGTCGCCGGACTGACGACCACGATCGCGCCGGCGACCAAACCCGCAGTCGGGCCGGCCAGCCGGCGCACCGCGTGGTAGAGCACCAACACAGTGAGGACACCCTCGACGGCCTGCGGCGCAACGACGGCCCAGGTGTGGAAACCAAACACGCGGACCGACAGCGCCTGCACCCAAAAGGCCCCCGGGAGCTTGTCGAGCGTGATCGTCCCCGCAGGGTCGAACGCACCGAACGCAAAGTTGTGCCAACTCTCCGACATGCTTCGCACCGCGGCCGCGTAGTACGGCTCGAGCGGATCCCGGTTCGCGGCCCACCCGTACGACAGCCCCGCCAGCCCGGCAAGGAATACCAGCACGACACGCGGCACCCAGCCGCGATCCCGGCGCTCCGGAGCTGCGCCCGGTACCGCGCCGGAACTCACAACCCGGCGCAGCTCATTCGGGTGTCCCACCAACCTCGCCTTGAATGAGCGACGCAAGCGTCGCTCGAGTGTGCGCGACAGACTCCGCACCCACCAGCGCGACAAGTTGGCGGTCAACCCGGTCGACCGCCGCACCGATCACTTTCGCGGCGGCCAGCCCCCGAACGGTCAACGTGATCGTGAGTCGCCGCCGGTCGTCCGGGTTGACCGCGCGATCGAGATAACCCCGCGTCACCAACGTGTCGACAAGATGCCCGGCGGCCTGTTTCGACACCCCGAGTTGTTTGATGACTTCGCCGAGCGCCGCGCCGCTACGCGCGATCGCCGCGAGCACATAGCTGCCATTACGGGGGACGTCGTCGAACCCCGCTTCCGCCAGGGCCTGTTGGGTCATCGACGCGTAGGTCCTCCACGCTGCCCGCAGCAACGCCGGGAACGCCACCTCACCCAACGAACCCGGCTCCCCGACCACCGAAAACCAACCTATAGACAATAAACAGTGACAGTCAAGTAGGAGTACGAGTTTGTGGGAAGCTTCGTGAGTTCCCTTGCCGCCGGTTGCAGATCCGACCACGAGCGCTGCAGCGCCTCATCCATCGAAGAGCCGCGATGTTCTCATGCGTGGCGCGCTTCCTCGCTCTCGGCGTCGACCGCTATCTCGGCGATCAGCGCGTCGGCTGAGCCCCGACCGCCTGGACGCACGATCACGTGGGCGCTCCCGCTCACGCTCCTTGCAGCGACATCGGATCATGCTCGCCCGTTGCCAGCATCGCGAGAGTTACGAGAAGGGCCGCATCACCGCAGGCCCCGTTCACTTCGTTGGGTTCGTCGCGGGTTCGCGTGCGGGTGGAACGAGCGAAATGTTCCTTGAGTCTGTCGGGTCGTTGACCGGGTGGAGGAGGAGGAACCGAGACGCCCGGCGGCGGATTCGCCGTTGCCGCCGTCCTTCGTGGTCGGCGGGAGGCTTCGGGCGCCCGGCGGGGACGCGGTAGAAGCGGGCCTTGGCGAGTTCCACGAGCAACAGGTAGACGACGACCATCGCGAACAGGATAAGGAAGAAGCTAATCGGCAGCGGCGAAAAGCCGAGCAAGTGAGCGAGCCCGGTGTAGGGCAGGACTGCGCCGATCAGGGCTGCGCCGGTCGGCACCAACATCATGGGCAGGCTCGGTCGACTCTTGACGAACGGGATACGTCGGGTGCGAATGACGTAGACGACGAGGGTTTGGGTGGCGATGGACTCGACGAACCAGCCGGTCCTGAATTCGGTGTGGCCGGCGTGAAGCAGAGAGAGCATGACCCAGAAGGTGAGGAAGTCGAAGATCGAGCTGACGGGACCGAACACTGACATAAATCGCCGAATGAACTTCATGTCCCACGCGGCTGGACGGGCCAACGCCTCGGGGTCGACCAGGTCGGTCGGGATCACGAGTTGACCGGCGTTGTAGAGCAGGTTGTTGAGCAGGATCTGTGACGGGAGCATCGGGAGGAACGACAAGAACACCGAAGCGCCAGCCGCGCTGAACATGTTGCCAAAGTTCGACGACGTGGCCATCAGCACGTACTTCATGGTGTTGGCGAAGATGCGCCGGCCTTCCATCACGCCTTCGGCGAGGACACCGAGGTCCTTGTCGAGCAGGACCACATCGGCGGCTTCTTTGGCAACATCGGTTCCCGAGTCCACCGAGATCCCGACATCCGCGTGGTGCAACGCGACCGCGTCGTTCACGCCATCCCCCAGGAACGCCACGTCTTTGCCGGTGCGGCGCGCGACCTTGATGATGCGCGACTTCTGATCGGGACCGATCCGGGCGAACACCGTCGTTGTCAGGATCGCGGCGGCGAGGTGGTCGTCGTCGAGCGCTTCGACGTCAGTACCGCTCAGGACTCCCGCGCAGGCCAGCCCGATGTCGGCGCACACTTTTGCCGCCACTAACCCGTTGTCGCCGGTGATGATCTTGACCTCCACTCCCAATCTTTGGAGTTGGGCGATGGAGGCGCCGGCATCGGCCTTGGGCCGATCCGCGAACGTCAAGAAGCCCTCCAACGTCAAGCTCTGCTCATCCTCGGCCGTGATCGCTTCGCCGTCGCCTCCGAGGCGGGAGGCGACGGCGACCACGCGGGCACCTTCGGAGAACAATCCCTGCAACACCGGCGCCGCGCCGTCCGGAACATTCACGCATCGTTGCAGCACTACCTCGGGCGCTCCCTTGGTGATGACGAACACATTGCTCGCCGGGTCCTTCACCAGGACCGAGCCGAGTTGGCGTTCATGGTCGAAGGGAAGGATGCCGAGTCGCTCGTAGGTCGCGGCTGTGACGGCGAGCCCTTCCGTCGGGGCCGCACCCGGAGCCGACCACAGGGCCTGATCTAGCGAGTTGCCGCCAACCACACCCTGGTCGGTGACGGCTGCTTCGTTGCACACCAGCCCGAGTAGGAGCGGACGGTCGCTCGTCTGCCCCGCTGTGTCGAGTGCCCGCTCGAACGTGATCACTCCATCAGTAAGCGTTCCCGTCTTGTCTGTGAACAGAATCTCGATATTGCCGAGATCCTCGATCGCGACCAAGCGCTTCACCAACACTCGCTTCTTTACAAGGGCCCTCGAACCGGCCGAGAGGCTCACGGTCACGATCGCCGGCATCATCTCGGGCGCGATACCGACCGCGATCGCCAAGGAGAACAGCAGCGCATCGATCAGCGGCCTCGAAAGCGCGACGTTCACAATGAAAATGAACCCGGTCAGGATGGCAGCGACTCCGAACAGGAAACGCGAAAACCGTGCCAAGCCCGCCTCGAACGCAGTCGGGGCCTGCTTCTCGGACAGGCCTTTCGCGATCTCCCCGAACGCGGTACGAGACCCAGTCCGAACCACCACGCCCAACCCCGCGCCCTGATGCACAACCGTTCCCATGAACGCACATCCCGGCTGGTCCTGTGGACCGCAGTCGGCCACGGGCGCCTCAGACTTGGCGACGGGCATCGACTCGCCGGTCAAGACGCCTTCATCACACTCGAGCTCCTCGACCTGCAACAAACGAAGGTCCGCGGGAACAATCCCGCCGAGACGGAGCGACACCACATCACCGGGAACCAGCTCTGTCACCGGAACCCGCCTCAGCTGCCCATCCCGACGAACTTCGGCCTCCTGTCGGATCTGCGCGCGGAGAGCCTCCATCGCCTTCTCCGCGCGGAACTCATTGAAGAAACCCAAACCGACACTCAGCGCCACGATCACTGCGATGATCAACGCGTTGGTGGCACCGCCCGTAAACGCCGACACCAACGCCGCGCCCAAAAGGAGGACGAGTATCGGATTCCGTATCTGGCGGAACAGCACAGCAGAGGCACGTACCCGACGCACACCGAGCGCGTTCGGCCCGAACCGCGCCAACCGTTTCGCAACCTCCGCCGACGACAACCCATCCGCACCGCTTCCCAAGCGCGAGAGCACCTCGCCCGACGAAAGACCCGCGGCGTCGGCCAAGGAAAGATCCACATCCGCATCCGCGTCTGGCCCATTCACGAGGACACTCATGGCCGCGCCCTTGGCGAGCCGACACGGCGTGCCGTCGCGCGACGCTGGTCGTGCCGGCGGGCCATCGCCGCATACGTTGCCGCGCGACCGCAACTGACTCCGCACACTACGGACGTGAAGGTGAATGCGCTCAACGAGCGTTAGGTTAGATCCCCGTCGTCGACGGCGGGATGCCCGTCTTTGTGATACAGCGGTCGTTCGTTTCGGTGGCGGCTCATGCCTTGGAGTTGAATCGTCGAATCGTTCGTACCGGTCAGCTGAGCTTGGTGATGCGTCGTCCTGACATGAGATCGAGGGAGATGCCGACGTAACGGTCGTTGTCATTTCGTACCCAGCGGGTGAACGGCAGTTTCCGAAGTCTTGCGATGACGTCGGGGTCTGTGACCTCGGTCGCGATACCGGTGATCGCGACGCTCCAACTGCCCTGTCCGTCGACCTCGACGTGGTCGACTTCGAACGCGACGACGGTGTTGTGGGTCGCGTCTGCGAGGCGTGATTCGCGTTCGGTCTGGATGAGGAGTTCTCCGTCGAAGAGTTGGTAGTTGACGGGCAACACGACCGGCAACGCATCCACCGTGACCCCGATCCGGCCGAGCACCTGGGTTCCGATGAGCCGTCGGCATTCGTCGCGGTGGAGTATCTCGAGGTCGTTACGGTCCACGTTCGCCATCATTTATTCAGTGTCGCGACTCGCTGTGTAGGTCATGTAGTGCCGAAGGTCCCAAACGTTGTGCGACCGTGTCGTCAGAGGACCGCGACCGGCTGTGTCGGCTGAGGGAGTCAGACTCCCGCGAAGGGAAACCCGAGATCAGAGCGCAGCAACGCTCGATTCTCGAGCTGCCGCAATGCAACGACGATCTGACGTAAGCCCGTGACGTCGGCGACGGTATTCGCGGCGATCTCGACGTCAACCCAGCGCCCCGCCGCGTGCGCGACGCGGATCTGTACCGGGAGATGCGAGCCATCTTTGCGGGCAGTCTCGTGCAACGCTCCCGCCGCGTAGCCGAGGTCCGCCGGATGCACGAGCTCGAACTGGGTCACAGTCTCGGCGACGACCAAACGCGCACGACAGCCCTCGTGAATCGCGATGGTCGTTGTGTGTGGACGCGAAACGACCCGCGGCACTTGGGGGAATGCCGCGGGTCATGTCGTTCGGTAACCGCACGCGTTGGAGGGGTCAACGTCTGCACGAAGTCGTGCGTTTAGCGCGGAACCTCGTCTGCGCGCAGGTCATCAGCGCCTCGTAAGTGGTGAGGTTGGGGTGCAGCGCCGTAGGAACGAGCGCCCGAGTGTCGGGTCGAGTCTCACCCCTTGATCTGGGCCTGGTGGCTTGATCCATGGTGCACCCCCTATCTGTTTGCGACATCAGTGTGGTCGGGGTTTTCGGTGGCGGGTAGAACCGTTCGGACAGAATCGGGCCGGACTTTCGGCCCTACCCGACGCGAGTACTCGAGAGGACCCGTGGCTGTCGCCAAGATCGACCGCGTCGGCGTGACCGGACCTGCGCGACGCGTAACCAGGAACGGACCAGTTCCCCGACGCCGGTAGTCGACTCGTCGAGTGAGACGTTCCATACCGTCCGGCCGACAACCCTCTGCGAGGGCGTGACCCACTGCTTGTAATCGACCCACCCCTCCCCGGACGATCAAGTTGAACAACGCGTTAGGCGATCGCGCCGCGAGCCGCGCCTCACGAAACGACAGCGTCGGTCACCCACGAATCGGCTGTCGCGACGCAACCGACGTTACGCGCTCACCACGTAACGATCGAAGGTGCAGTCTTCTGGTGCGCGGCAACGGTGTCACGCCCGGGTGTTATCGAAGCGAAGAACTCGTCGCCGACCCGCGCGAAGAAACGGGACTTTGGTCCCTAATGCGTGACTGGTGTCGCGTCGTACGATCGAACCGAGGTGATCGCTATGACCATGCAATCACAACCTGCGCAACGCTCTGCGGTCGACCGTGGTGTCGGCCATCTATTCGATCGTCAGCTCGCTGTGTGTCCGGCGTGTGGGTCGGATCAGCTTGAGCCAGTTGTCGAGCAGGGCAGCCCAGACGTCAACTGGCTCTGCGACGCGTGCAGTCGCTGCTGGCATGTCGAACTCGGACACGTTCACCGGATCACACCACCGATCTGCTTCGGCTGTACCGAACGCGAACGCTGCGAAGCCGTCTACAGGGCCGATCAAGCCCGGGCTCAACGCGCCTAACCGCGCACGACTTTCCCGCCGATATCCAACGGTCGGTTTTGGGACCTTCGACACACATCGACCGGCCGGATGCCCCTGCCGCGCCGCCGGCGCCCGACGTTGACTGGTCGTACGAAGGACGACAGTGGGAGGATCGATGAGGCGCGGGTCGCGTTGCGACGGCCATGACGAAAGCGCTCGCAGGTGGGAGCCCCTCCCTCGCGGGCCGTTCGCAGCGATCATCCATGCAGCGATGGTGGCGGAGTTCGCGTCGCACGTTGACATCGCAACTACGTGCGAAGGCATGGACCCGTGCAGTTGACCCGGCCACGTTCTCGAGCGGGCGCGCATCGGGGTAAGAAAAGGCGGACCGACCTTGGGTACGAGGTGCACGTGCGTCCCGTGCAGCTTGATGACAAGGATGTCGTTCGGCGGCTACTCGAGTTGTACCTCCACGACCTGTCCGAGTTCACGGGCGCCAACGTGGGCTCCCACGGTGCGTACGGCTACTTCTACCTCGATGACTACTGGACCGAACCCGACCGGCATCCGTTCCTTTTCGAAGTCGAGAGCCGCTGGGCGGGCCTCGCGCTCGTGCGCTCCGGATCACCGCATGACATGGCCGAATTCTTCGTGATGCGCAAGTATCGGCGCAACGGAGTGGGGCGCGCCGCGGCGCAGAGTCTGTTCAACCTGTTCCCGGGCGAGTGGCAGATCAGGCAGCTCGCCGCGAACCGGCAGGCGACGCGCTTCTGGCGCTCGGTGATCCCCGTCCCATTCGAGGAGGACATCATTGAGATGGGGCCGAGACAACGATTCCGCGTCGGCGACACGAACGTAAGAACGTGACCGAAGTCCTCGCGTGAAGGACCATCGTCCGCGTTTTATTGTCATGCCTTCGGCGCACTATCGACCCATGCGAAACGGGACGATATACCGGGGCACGGTGGCGCAACTGCGCCTGCTACCCGGCGCCCCAACAGACCCTGACTGGCGTATCGACGAGCGGACCCGTGACGTCGGCCGCCAGGTAGCCCCGGTGTTCACGAGCGCGAACGCACGTCGGTTGAGCTCGAAACACCTGGACGGAAGCTGTCCTGAGCTCGTTCGAGCTCGGCGCGTGTCGCGACGTGGGTTCCGGCGGTGCTTCATCCCCTCGGACGCCTCGGACGCATCCGCACGGGCGAAGACGTTGTGCGCTCGGTGGCGGTGTCCGGCTTGAATGCCTCGAGCTCGCGATGCGAATTGACGGAGCTCGACGGCGTTTGGGACGGACCGAACTCCGAGCCGGAACGCACCCGAGCAATGCACGCATCGGTTCTGGCCGCTCACTGTCCCCCATCGCATGCTATGAGGGCATGCCGCTGATCAGAAAGGCGTGCGAGACGGACCGCGAGGATTCGTCACGAGCATCCCGGTGAAGGCGCCGCTCCGTCGGCGACGGTCGCTCAAGGGGGGCCGTCTCGGACACTGGGGCACCGACCACTCACCACTGCAGACACCGATGGCACAATCCTTTTCGCGCGGACGCGGGAGACAACGAGCTGTGCCGCTTGTGGGTATCGCCACCGTCGAAGAAAGCGCACCGATCGAGATAGCGTGCGCGGATGCTGAACGCGGTCCACCTTGTTGGACGGTTAACCGCCGACCCGACCCGAGTGTCGACCAGTTCGGGTACCCCGCTGTGCCGGTTTTCGATCGCGGTCCCACGAAACAGCGGCGACACCCCGGATTCGATCGAGATCGTTACGTTCGGCAAGCTCGCGGACATCTCCGACCGCTACCTCACCCAAGGTCGACTCGTCACCGTCACCGCCCGACTTCACCAACATACGTGGCAGGACAAGACCACCGGTGCACAGAACGGTCGTCTCCTGGTCATCGCCCACGAGATCTGGTTCCTCGACCAGGCCGCACCAGACGAACCTAAAGGACCCCACCGACACGAAGCCCACGAACCCGACTTCGGCGACGACCCTTTCTGATCCACGGGCACCAAGTCCCGGTCTTCGACTTGCGAGCGGACACGCGTTCCTCGTGAGCGACGTGAAACGCCTGCTCGAATTGAACGTCTGCTCATCGTCGGGCAGGCCGCCACGCAAGAACCTTGCAGCTCAAATGACGGTTTCGGTCTCGTCGACTTGTCCGTCGCGGAGGTGGATGACTCGGTCGGTGGCGGCGGCGACGGTCGGGTCGTGGGTGACGAGCACGATGGTGATGGGACGGTCGGCGCGGAGTTGGCGGAGGAGGGCGAGGACCTGATCGACGGCTTCGGTGTCGAGGTTGCCGGTGGGTTCGTCGGCGAGGAGCACGCGGGGTTCGTTCGCGAGCGCGCGGGCGATCGCGACTCGTTGACGTTCACCGCCGGAGAGTTCGGGTGGTCTGCGGTGTTCCTTTCCGGCGAGGCCGGTGGCTTGGAGGAGGGTCCGGGCGCGTTCGCGTTGTTCGTGGCGGCTGGGTTGGGTGTCGAGCATTGGGATCTCAACGTTTTGCAGCGCGGAGAGTTGTGGGAGGAGGTTGTGGAGTTGGAACACGATCCCGATGTCTTGGCGGCGGTACCGGTCGGGGTGTCGGAGGTGTGTCAGGTCGTTGCCGTCGACGTGGATCGATCCGGAGTCGGGCGTGTCGAGTGCGGCGAGGAGGTGCAGCAGGGTGGACTTGCCGCATCCCGAGTGACCGGTGATCGCGACGAACTCGCCGGAGGCGATGGTGAGACTGAGCCCGTCGAGGGCCTTGACGACCCCCCGGTCGAAGGTTTTGTAGACGTCGATGACCTCGATCGCCGACTCGGTCCCATCGGCTCCGGCTGGGGCGCTATTCACGGCGGAGCGCCTCCAGTGGGGTCAGAAACGCGGCCCGGATCGCTGGGTAGAGCGCGCCGAGGCATGCGACGGCCAACGCGGTGATCAACGCGCGGACGAAGCTGTTCGGCGAGTAGTGCGGTTGGAGGATCCCCTCGAGGCTGGGCAGCCGGGCGAGGACGCGGGTGAGCGTGTAGGCGAGCCCCACGCCGATCGCGGCGCCCAGCAAGCTGGTCACGGACGCTTCGCCCATGATGAGCTCGACGAGTCGCACCCGTCGCCAGCCCACGCTTCGCATCACCCCGAACTCGCGGGTCCGTTCGAACAGGGAGAGCAGCATCGTGTTCATCACGATGACCGCACCGATGATGACCGCGATGATCGTCGCGCCGGTATCGGCCGCGGTGATAAGCCGATAGTTGGTGTCAGCCCGCCCGAACTGCGAAGCGGTACGCACCGTCGTAAGGCCTGGGTTGTCGCTCCCGACACGAGTCGCAACCCTGTTGATGTTCGTGCCTGGGGTCACTTTCACGAAGATGAGCGACAGTCCGCTCGGCTGACGTTCGAACGCTTGGAGCGGCACGAGCGGAAACATGCCCGCGGAGTCGCCGAACACGTTGCCGGTCGAGAACAGTCCGGTCACCACCTTCGGTCCACCAGCGACATTCAGCTTGTCGCCAGGCTTGATGCCGAGGTCCTGCGCGAGCCTCCAGCCCAGAATCATCTGATTGGATGCGGTCGCGCTGAACGCGCGTCCCGCGAGGATCCGAATCCCGAACGGTGACAGGTCCTGGGGTGTGATGCCGATCTCGATGAACAACGGGTTCTTGGCGTTCAACTTCTCGGTTTCGAGCAACACACCGACCGCGCTCGCCACGCCCGCCGTCCGAGCCACTCGAGCGACCTGCGCGGTGGTCACACTGCTGTAGAGGATGTCCGAGGCGTTCTTCTGCGCGACCGTGAAATCGGCTTGACCCGTCGCGAGGATCGCCGCCGCGGTCGTCTTCAGACTCTGCGTCACAATCCCGAGCGATACGACCGTCATCACCGCGATCGCAATCGCGAACGCAGTCAACAACGAACGGGCCTTCTTCATCCAGACGTTCTCGATAACCAATCGGAACAACGACACCGCTACCTCTTCACAAGCCCAGAATGCGACGCGCTCGAGTAAGTATCACGAGTTCCTCGACCCGCACCATTGCGCTGAGCGAACACTCGAGGCCCCGAGTCCGCATGGGACCGCCGTGGCTGACCGTGCCGACCGGCCGAGACGGCTCGAGACGTCAAGATGCTGGACGTAGAGGTCGAGATCCAGGGGTCTTGCCGGGGTCGGATTCCGGGACCGGTTGGAAGTGCAACCGCCCGCCCGAAGATCCAGGCGTCGGTCAGGGCGAAATCGTCCACGACCGCATGTTGCCGAAGCTCACCGCCCAATTCGAAACCCCGGGACTGGATCCGGCGGGGCCAACAGCGCGCGCTGCGTCGGCGTTTGAGAGATTCCCGCGGCCTCGGGAGTATGGGCTGTCGCGCGAAGTTGGACTTGAGCGCTATTCGGGGTGCTCGAGTTCGGGTCTGGGCGCGGGTGTTGGTGGTGCCCAGCGGATCGGGAGGTGGGCTGGGCCCCAGATCCCGAAGGTTTCGGGTTTCCATCTGACGGGTCCGGCCAGTTCGAGGTCGGGGAGCCGCTGGGCGATGAGGGTGAGGGCTTCTTGGAGTTCGGCGCGGGCGAGGTGGGCGCCGAGGCAGTGGTGGATGCCGGACCCGAAGGTCATGTGCGGTGTTGTTGTCTCGCGGGTGATGTCGAAGCGGTCCGGCTCGGCGAAGAGCTCGGGGTCGCGGTTCGCTCCTGCCAAGGAAAGCGACACGAGCGTGCCGGACGGGAAGCGCACATCGCGGTATTCGATGTCTTGGGAGGCGACTCGCATCGTTCCTTGCACGGCGCCGAGGTATCGCATCGTTTCTTCGACCACGCGGGGTGCGCAGTCGGGCTGCTCGACGAACCGGTGCCAGTGGTCGGGATGAGCGCCGAGGAGCGCGATGCAACAGGCGAGCTGGTTGCGGGTGGTGTCGGTGCCTGCCATTAATACGGCTTCGGCCAGCATCACTAGTTCGTCGGTTGAGAGCCGGTCACCGGCTTCTTCGACCGCGATGAGCACGCTCAGCAGATCCGAGCTGGGATCGTCGCGACGTCGATCGACCAGCGCGTGGACGTAGGTTTCGAGTTCGGCGCTTGCTTGCTGGATGGCGGGGAGGTCTTCGGCGAGGTTCTGGTTGAAGATTCGGAAGATGTCCGTCGCCCACTGGGAGAACAACTGCCAGTCGTGTTTGGGGGCTCCGAGCAGCTCACAGATGATCGGGATCGGATACGGCTCACACACCTCAGCGACCAGGTCACAGGCACCGGCGGGCGCGACTTTGTCGATGAGTTCGCCGATCACGGTCCGCATGAACGGCCGCAGATGATCCGCCGCGGTCGGCGTGAAGGCGGGCCCGACCAGACGGCGGAGCCGAGCGTGTTCGTCGCCTTCCATCGACAGGATCGACCGGCGTCGCGTCTCCAGAGGGCTGCCGGCAACTCCCTGCATCTGTGGGATCAACGACAGCGCCGAATGGAACCGCCGGTCCCGCAAGACCGAGACGATGTCCTCATAGCGGGTTAACGCGAACCCGAGGGGAGTCCGTGCAAGCCAATGTTGAGCACGTGCCGCCGCGATCACTACAAGACGTTGCTCGCGATCGAGCCCGACCGTGTCGCACGCCGGCAGATCCAGCTCATGGACCGAGACCGCGACCACGCGACTCCCTCACGAACAGTCAGACTGTGCGGACGGCTAGACGTTATCGCCGGTGCGGATTCCGCGGTTACGTGCCGAAGTCCCAACCGGTGCCGCGGTGGTACTGGGAGAGCACGTTCTTGGCGATGAGGATCTTGTGGACTTCGTCGGGTCCGTCGGCGATCCGCAGCGTGCGCGCACCTTGATACATAGCTGCGAGGGGCAGATCGCCGGACACGCCGGCTGCGCCCCAGACTTGGATGGCACGGTCGACGACGCGTTCGTACGCAGCGGGGACAAACACCTTGATCGCCGAAATGTCAGTGCGCGCGTCGAGGTCAGCGGCCATGGTGGCGGCACAGTGGATCGTCATCAGTCGTGCCGCTTGGATGTCCATGTACGAGTCGGCGATGAAGCCCTGGATGAACTGTTTGGTTTCCAGGAGTCCGCCGTGCACTTCGCGGGCCATCGTGCGTTCGATCATGAGATCGAACGCACGCCACATCTGTCCGATCGAGTTCATGCAGTGGTAGACGCGGCCGGCTCCGAGCCGGTCCTGTGCGGCCTGGTGGCCGCTGCCTCGGCTGCCGAGTTGATTGTCGGCCGGGACGCGGACGTCGTCGTAGATGATTTCGCAGTGGTCGCTTTCCACGCCCCACACTGTGATCCCGCGGATGATGTTCACGCCCGGGGTGTCGCGCGGGACGATGATTTGGGTCATGCGGCTGCTCGCGTCGCTGCCACCCTCGGCGTCTTCGGTCCGGCACATCACGATGAAGAAGTCAGCGCGCTTGCCATTCGACGTGAACCACTTGTGACCGTTGATCACCCACTCGTCGCCGTCGCGCCGGGCTGTGGTCTTGAGCGCGCGTGGGTCGGAGCCGGGCTGGTCGGGCTCGGTCATCGAAAAGCCCGACTCGAACGTGCCGTCGATAAGTGGCAGCAGCCACTTGCGTTTCTGATCCTCCGTGCCGTACTTCACCAGGATCGTCTGGTTCCCCGAATTGGGTGCAACTACCCCGAACAGCGACGCCGCACCGATCGCGTAGGCCAGCACCTCGTTCATGTACGCCAATTCGAGGAAGTCGAGGCCCGCGCCGCCGTACTCGACCGGTAAATGCGGAGCCCACAAGCCGGACTGTTTCACCACGACCTTGATGTGTTCGCGCAGCAGGCGTGCTTGCTCAATGTCTCCCGGTGTGAGGCGCGCGTTCATGTGACGCGCCCACAACAGGTTCTCGTTCGGGAGGATCTCCTGATTGACGATCTGCGCCGTCAGGGCCCGCACCTCGTTTACGCGCTCGGAAACGCCCACAATGGGCTGCACATTCATCAGCACGGACACCACACCTCCTGTTTCTCGCAGCGGTCTACCGCGTCTCAACTGACCACCGCCACGCAACTACACAACACCGACACGCAAGCGACAACACGCCCGCCGCCAAGGGCCCGAACAATGGTCCGAACGGAGCCGTGCCCCGCTGCCCACGATCCGCATCCCGCCGATCCGTGATCATCGCGAACGCCTGGGGGACCGTCCGATCCGACCCCGGCGTTGGCGTTATGGGGATGTGTTTTCCTGGGGACGGCCGCACTTCAAGCGATCAGGAGTCGCGGAGTCGGTTCAGGATCGCGTTCTGAGCTGCTTATGGCGGTCCGGTAAGTGTGGTGTGGGGGTGTACGGGAAGGAGCATTGCTGGTCGTGGTGGTTGGCTGAAGTCGAAGTCGTTGGTCAGGTTGCCGAGGAGCGCGACGTTTTCGCGGACTGTTGGGCGTGGGTCGGGGCGTCCGTCGGTTTTCGGGTCGAGCCGTTGTCCGTGGAGGAAATCGTCTTCGATGAACTTGACGTAGGCGTCGAAACTTAAGGTTTGATGATCGATGTAGCCGCGTTTGGCGTAGGGGCTGATCACGAGCGCGGGAACGCGCAGCCCATAGCCGTTCTCGTCGACTTTGGGTGGGACGACGTGGTCGTAGAAGCCGCCCCAGTCGTCCCACGCCAAGAAGATCGCGGTCGAGTCCCAATCGGGACTGCGCATGACGGCGTTGACGAGGCTCGTGACGTACGACTGTCCGAAGCTCACCGGTGCGGGAGGGTGCTCACTGAGGACGCCGGATGGGACGACCCATGAGACTGCGGGCAGGCTGCCGGACTGGGCGGCCTTGTAGAAGTGGTCGACGGATTGGATGTTGCCGAGCTGATGGTCGTTTTTGACGGTGTCGAAGTATGGGAGCGGGTTCCAGATCCCGGGCGTGTGTGCGTTTTGGCGCACCGGTGCGCACGACATGGCTGCAGGGTTCGCGCAGTCGGGTTCGGTGCCGGTCACGACGTAGTAGCCCCATGAGACCTGCTGTTTGTGCAGGAGGTAGGTGATGTCGGTCCACGCGTAGATCGGCGGTTTGGCCGTACCGGCGCCGCCTCCGAGCGTTGCGGCGAAGTCGGGGGGCAGTCCAGGGACCTGCAACGCGTTGGTGCAACTGCTCGGGTCGTTGTGTCGGGTGCAGGTCGCCGACCATTCCGACACCTCGAAAAGGTGCGCGGGGAGGCTCCACGACGCGTTCGGTTCGAACATGTGGTCCTGCAACACGTAGTTCTTGGCGTACGACCAGTAGTTCGGGATGTCCGAACCAGTGTGGTATCCCATGACATCGTCTGTCGGCGAGTTCGTACAAGCCGGATTGA
>JBKQIY010000008.1:0-17595 GCA_052148155.1 Acidimicrobiia bacterium
GGTTGGGGCGGCTACTGGGGTTGGGATCCAGTCGAGAACGCGTCGCTCCTGCCGTGGCTCACCGCGGCTGCCTTCATCCATTCCGTCATGGTGCAAGAGCGACGAGGGATGTTGCGCGTCTGGAACCTCTCGCTGGTGATCTCAACGTTCTGTCTGACGATCCTCGGCACCTTCCTCACGCGTTCGGGTGTGCTCAACTCGGTGCACGCCTTCAGCACGTCGTCGATCGGACCCTGGCTGCTCACATTCCTCGGCTTGTGCACCGCGGTGGGGGTCGGGTTGATCGCATGGCGCGGTGATCAGCTGCGTTCGCCCGGCCGCATCGACTCGCCGATGTCACGCGAGGCCGCGTTCTTGCTCAACAACCTGCTGTTCGGCGCCTTCGCGCTGGTCGTCCTCACCGGCACGGTATTCCCGCTGCTCGTGCAAGCCCTCCAGAACAAACAGATCACGGTGGGCGAACCGTATTTCGACAAGCTGGGCGTCCCGATCGGGCTCGCGCTGTTGTTCTTGATGGCGGTCGGACCGGCGCTGCCGTGGCGGGCTGCCAACGCGGAGACGTTACGTCGTCGTCTGTTGGTGCCGGCCTGGACCGGCGGGATCACGATCGTCGCGTGCGTGCTCGGCGGCGCACGCGGCGTCGCCGACGTGATCGCCTTCGGTCTCGGTGCTTTTGTGTTGGCCAGTATCGGCCGTTCCGTGATCGTCGGTGTGCGCGCCCGACGGCGCGCGACCGCCGAGTCGCTCCCGACTGCCGCGCTGCACACCGTGCGTGGGAACCCGCGGCTGTACGGCGGGCTCCTCGTCCACGTCGGTGTCATCGTGCTCGCGATGGCGTTGGCGACAACATCGGGGTACACGACCAGACGGGAAGTGCAGCTCGCGCCGGGACAGTCGACAACGGTTCGCGGGTTCACGGTCACGTACCTGAGCACCCGAACGACCGTCGGCGCCCAGAAGACGACCATCGCGGCCAGCGTGCAGGTCCGGCGCGGCACCTCGGACCTCGGAACGTTCCACCCGGCGATCTCGACGTACCCGAACTTCCCTGACGGCATCGGCACCCCGGCGATACACAGCGACCCGTGGCACGACGTGTACCTGACGCTCGTCTCCGCACCCAATGCGGGAGGCACCACGAGCGGGCCGGTCACGCTCGGCGTCCAGGTCGGGACCTTCGTGATGTGGCTGTGGATTGGTGGCGTCCTCATGGCACTCGGCATCATCCTTGCGCTCACCCCACCCCGTCGGCGTCGACCGCTGGTCGTGTCGTCCGGCGTCGCGTCCGATATGCCACGAGAGCTCGCCGAAGCCGCGACGTGAACGACACCGGCGTGATCAGTCGGCACCGGACGCGGTGGATCGCGCTGACCGTCGCGGTGGTGTTGGTCGGTTTCGGTGTGGTGCTCGCCGTACAGCATCGCACCGAAGCGTCGGTGCCCCGCCTGGTCCAACAACACGAGCCGGCACCGAGCTTCGATCTCACCACGATCGACAACACGCAGATCAGTTCTCGTTCGCTGGTCGGCAAGACCTACGTCGTGAACTTCTGGAACTCGTGGTGCATCCCCTGCCAGCAGGAGGAACCGGCGCTGCAGACCTTCTACGCCGCGCACCGGGCCGAACCCGACTTCGCGATGATCGGCATCGTCCGCGACGACACCCTCGGCCCGATACGCAGCTACGTCGCCGCCAACGCGATCGCCTGGCCGGTCGCGTTCGATCCCAGCGGAGACACCGAACTCGGCTTCGGGACGACCGGTCAACCGGAGACGTACGTGATCTCTCCCACCGGGATCGCCGCGTGCGGCGGTCTCGGACCGGTCACCGACACAGATCTCGAAGCATGGTTGCAGGTCGTGCAAGCCGGAGGCGTCTGCGCGTGAGACGCTCGTTGATACCGTGGGCGATGCTCGCCGCGGTGCTCGCGGTTGCGGTCGTCGCGCTGGTGGTGCGGTCGAAACCAAGCGACTCGCCGACCGCGCGTGCGGGGCGTATCGACAACGAACTCGCGTGTCCTGTGTGCACCGGCGAGTCGGTCGCCGAAAGCAACTCCATCGAGTCACGCGCGATCCGCGACGATGTCGTCAAGCGCATCAGCGAAGGCCAGCCCGACGCGGAGATCCGAGACGCGTACGTGGCACAGTACGGGGAACGCATCCTGTTGACACCGTCCAACGGCGGGCTCGATGTTGTCGCCTGGGGTCTGCCGGTCTTTGCGTTGGTGATCGGCGCGTTCGGCGTCGCGTCCGCGCTGCGGCGCTGGACGCGTACGCCGCGACTGGCAGCGACACCCGATGATGTCGTCGTCGTCGATCGCGAACGTCGCCGAGATCGGCACGACGCGCCATGAACGATTTCGACCCGGGCGCGTTGGAGGCTGAACGCGACTTCTTGTTGCGGTCACTTGACGATCTCGAAGCCGAGCGCGAGGCCGGCAACGTCGACGACGGCACCTACCAGAAACTGCGCGACGACTACACTGCTCGGGCCGCGGCAGCTATACGCTCGCTCGCCGACGGCAAAGACCTCACGCCGCCCGATCCGCCCGCAGCGTCGAGACTCGCGCGCGGCGCCACCGTCGGCGGGGTCGTCGTGTTCGCGCTCGTTGCCGCCTTCGTGCTGACCGGCGCGGTCGGCCAACGTCGTCCCGGTCAGACGATCACCGGCAACAGTCAGATCGACAAGTCGGGAACGACCGCGGTTCCCGACCCGGGGCCCGCCCTGGCCGCCGAGGTGCGCGCCAACCCGAAGAGCTACGCGGCGAATATCGCGTACGCCCGCTATTTCCTGTTCCAAAAGAACGATTTCACCGACGCGATCCACGAGTTCGGGACCGCGGCTCAGCTCGACCCGAGCCAACCCGAGCCTCCGACGTACGCTGGCTGGGCGGGCGCGCTGCTCGCCGAAGAGGTCAAGGTTCCGAACGCTCGAAACGCGCTACTCGCGGCGTCGATCGAGCGCATCAGCGAGGTGATCAAAGCTCATCCGAAGTACCCGGACGCGTACGCGCTCAAGGGCGTCATCCTGTTCGACTTCGAGCACGACCCGAAGCAAGCCATTCCGCAACTGCAAGCGTCCCTCGTCCTCACCAACGACTCCAACCCGATTCGATCGCAGGTGCTCGCTGTTCTGGCGCAGGCGGTGAACGCGGTGAAGGGGACAGGTGCGTCGAAATGACCCAAGGAGATCTCCGTGGTGAACAAGCCCAAATCCCAAACCGATTCGACGAAGATGTACCGGGCGACGATCTCAACCGATGGCGGCACCATCGTGATGGATCTCGACCCCCAACTCGCGCCGAACACGGTCAATAACTTCGTCGGTCTCGCACGCGACGGCTACTACGACGGTCTCACCTTCCACCGCGTCGTACCCGAGTTCGTGATCCAGGGCGGCTGCCCCGAAGGCTCCGGTCGCGGTGGACCGGGATACAAGTTCGCCGACGAGCCCGTGCAGGGCGAGTACCGCGTCGGCGCGGTCGCGATGGCCAACTCCGGGCCGGACACGAACGGTTCGCAGTTCTTCGTGTGTATCGACGACTGCCAGACCAAACTTGCACCGAGCTACAACCTGTTCGGCTATGTGGTCGACGGTCTGGACGTCGCCTGCGCCACCAAGGTTGGCGACGTGATGCGCAAGGTCGAGATCGAAGAACGCGACCGCCCCTAGATCGTTCAGCCGGCCGCCGCGTCGACGAGGCCGTAGCGGCGGCGGATCGCGCGGTCGACAGTGCCGAACACGAGCGAGTCGATGAGGACGCCGATGATCAGGATCACGATCATCGCCTCGAAGACGCCGACGTAGTCCTGCTGCTCCTGAAAGCCGTTGAGCAGCTGGCCGATGCCGAGGTGACCGCCGAGTGCGCCGATCAGCTCGGCGGCCATCAGGCTGCGCCACGCGAACGCCCAACCTTGCTTCAGACCACCGACCACTGCTGGGAGCGCGGCCGGGATCACGACATGACGCAGCGCGCCGAACCCGCGGGCGCCGAGCACACGCCCCGCCCGCAACAAGACCGGTGGGACGTGGTCGATGCCGCTGATGATGCCGTTGGCGATCGACGGCGCGGCACCGAGCACCACCACGAACGTGACCGTCCCCTGTCCTTCATGGAACAAAATGATTGCGAGCGGGACCCACGCGACCGATGGCATCGTCTGGAGCCCGGTGATGATCGAACCGATCGCCGCGCGCAGCACCGGGACCCGCGCGACCGCGATGCCGACCGCACCGCCGATGAGCATCGAGAGCACGAAGCCTTGCGCGCCGCGACCGAGCGTCACCCAAGTTGCCGAGAGCATGGTCGCGCGGTCGTGAATCAGCTGATCCAGCACCGTGAACGGTGACGGCACCAGGTATTCAGGCTGCCAATGCGACCAGACCGCACACTGCCAGGCGCCGATCACGATCGCGATGGCCAGCAGTTTGGGCCAGGTGGCACTCCATGCTTTCGCCGCGACGGCCGCCGTACGGGTCCCGGCCGGCGGCACATCGGAGCGCACGAGGTCGATGTCAGTCGCCACGGCCACGGCGGACCTCCTCGCGGAGCTGGTCGGTGATCGTGGCGGCGAGAGTCGCGACCTCGGGCGAGTCGATCCGTCGGGGCCGAGGGATCGTGACGTCGTAGACGGCGGCGACCCGACCGGGCCGGCTGGCGAGGAGCACGACGCAATCGCCGAGTCGCACGGCTTCGCGCACGTTGTGCGTCACAAACAGGATCGTTTTACCCGTCGAGGTCCACAGCGCTTCGAGCTCGTCGTGCAAACGGTCGCGCGTCATCGCGTCGAGTGCACCGAACGGCTCATCCATCAGCAGGACGTCGGCATCCTGGGCGAGCGCACGCGCCAACGCGACACGCTGGCGCATACCGCCCGACAGCTCGTGGGGCCGACGTTTCGCGAAGTCGCCGAGGTGCACCATGTCGAGCAGCTCTGCGGCTCGTGGGCGGCGCTCGGCGCGGGATCTGCCGGCCAGCTTCAGCGCGATCTCGACGTTTCCGCGTACGGTGAGCCAGGGAAACAGTGCCGCTTCTTGGAACATGAGACCGGTGCGCTTCGCCCGGACCTCAACCCGTCCCGAGGTGGGCCGGTCGAGGCCGGCGACGAGGTTGAGCAAGGTGCTCTTGCCGCAACCCGACGCGCCGAGCAGGCATACGAACTCGCCGCGGTCGACGTCGAGGGTCACACCTTCGAGCGCGACGACGCGTTGGGCGCCGGTACCGAACGACTTGGTGACGTCTGCGATGGACACAACAGGACGCGACGCCACCTCGGATCCGATGGGGGCCATCGAATCCGAGGTGAGGAGCATGCGCTCGTCGGAACCGGGTTTCACGGTGAGATCGTCGGCTTTCCCTGGGAGACCAGCAGCTTGTTCAGCAGCGAGAGGTCGTAGATGTTGGCCAAGTTCGTCGATTTGATGAAGCCGAGCGCCTCGGCCGAGGCCGCGTCCTTCTTCAGCGAAGAGGCGATCGGGTCGAGCGTGAACGTGATGCTGGAGAACGACCTTTTGACGAGCGACACCGCCGGTGACTTGCCGGTCGCGGTGCCGATCCCTCTTGACACCAGGAGCTCGGCCTGGTCCGGGTTGGTCTTGGTCAAATCGATCGCGGCGGAGAGCCCTTTCAGCAGATTCGAGACGATGTCGGGATGAGCGTCGAGGAACTGGGTGGTCACGACGAGGTTCGTCGTCACGAACTTGCCTTGGGGCCACAGGTTGGCTTCGTTCACCATGATCACGCCGCCGGCCTGTTGCAGCTCGGTCGCGTAGGGTTCCGGAACCCACGCGCCGTCGATCGCGCCGGTCTTGAATGCCGTGACGGTCAGCGAGTTGTTCTGCGGCACGACCGAGACATCGCCGCCGCCGGTTGTGGTCGTCGTAAGGCCCTTCGAGCTCAGCCAGGTGCGCAGCGCGACATCTTGGGTGTTGCCGAGCGAGGGAGTCGCGAGCTTTTTGCCCCGCAGGTCGGCGGGGGTCTTGATCGAGGGCTTCACGATGAGGAACGCGCCGCCCGATGCCGTCCCGGCGACGATGCGGATCAGCGTGCCGCCCGACTTCTGGTACGCGTTGATCGCGGGGTTCGGGCCGACGAACGCCGCGTCAAGTGCGCCGGCGAGCAGCGCGGTCGTCTCGTCGGTGCCCGAGTTGTAGGTGGACGTCTTGAGGTCGACGTTCGGTCCGAGATCCGTGGCGAACGTCCCGTTCTGCAACGCGATGATCGCAGGCGCGTGCGTCACGTTGGGCAAGTAGCCGAGGCGCAGGGTGACTTTGCTCGCGCTGGTGCTCGCGCCTTTGCCTGGGCTGGTGGTACCGGTCGACGACTTCGAGCTGCTGGAGCACGCGGTCGCCAGCGTGAGGGCCACGACGACCAGCGCGATGGGGCCGACACGTCGACTGAAGGTGTGCACGACTGGGTGCCTCCGATGCCACAAATCTCACTAAGACCATCGAAAAGATAGAGTAAGTTGGGACGGGCGTCAAGCCTCTCGCGTCGAGTTTCTGGACCCGCTTTGTCGACAAAGTCGGACAAATGGCCCCGGCGCCGGAACGCGACTCGTCCGAAGGTCGCCGATCGGCTTGAATCGCTGTATGCGGATCACGGCCAAGGCCGACTACGCCGTCCGAGCGGCCGCCGAACTGGCCGCGGTGGAGGGCAACGGGACCCCGATGAAAGGTGAGCAGCTCGCCCGAAGTCAGTCGATCCCCCAGAACTTCCTCGAGAACATCCTCACCGAGCTGCGACGGGCGGGCATCGTGCGGACCCGGCGCGGCGCCGAAGGCGGATACCAACTTGCCCGCCCGGCGGCCGAGATATCGGTGGCGGACGTGTTGCGTGCCGTCGAGGGCCCCCTGGCCGCAATTCAGGGCACCCGGCCCGAGGCGTTGAAGTACGAAGGCGCCGCCGCACATCTCCCCGAGGTGTGGATCGCGCTGCGGGCCAGCCTGCGATCGGTGCTCGAGCACGTGACCCTCGCGGATCTCGCGAGCGGGAAACTGCCGTCAGTCGTGAAGGATCGCACCCGTCTCAAGGACTCGTGGCGCGCGCACTGAGCTGGTGCAGTTCCGACTGAGCGCGTCGTCGCGGGCCGTGACGACCCCGCACTGGACCCGATGCCGACCTCCGAGGGCCCGCGTGGCGTTGCCTTGATGAGATCCGGGGCGACGTCGAGACGGGTCCGCTGATCAGCCCCAGCGTGCGAGCTCGGCGGACAGGTCGAGCGGCTGGGTCACGGCATCGTGCTCGAGCGCGCCCCAGCTCTGGCGAGGCACGACCCACAACACTTCGAACTCGATGCCGTCGGGGTCGTGCGCGTACAAAGACTTGCTCACACCGTGGTCGCTCTCGCCGACTAACGCGCCGAGTCCGATGAGACGTTCGCGCATCGCCAGGAGGTCCTGGATGGTGTCGACTTCCCAGGCCAGGTGGTACAGGCCGGCGCGGCCGGTCTCCGGTCCGGGCGCTTGGGCGCCGATGGTGAACAACCCGAGATCGTGATGGTTGTCGGTCCCTGCCGCGCGCAGGAAGATCGCCGCGCCGTCGCCGTAGTCGCCGACGACCTCGAAGCTGAACGCTTCTTGGTAGAAAGCCGCGCTGCGACGCGCGTCCCGCACGTAGAGCACCGCGTGATTGAGCCGACGGACTGCTGTCATGGTGCTCGCAACCCCCGGAGTCGTTCGACGATTCCCGGGAAGACTTCCACGAAACGGTCGACGTGCGCCGTTGTGGTGGACCATCCGACCGAAACTCGAAGGGATCGCTCGGCATTGACGCCCATCGCGGCGAGCACTGGCGACGGTTCCAGGGTTTCTGACGAGCATGCTGAGCCCGAATGCACCGCCACGCCGTGCTGGTCGAGCGCAAGCAGGATCGGTTCTGCTTCGACGCCGTCCACGCCGACGCACAACACGTTCGGCAGCGCCTGGGCAGCATCGGCCGGACCGAACCGTTCGACACCGGCGACGAGTGCTGTGACCTGGGCCGCGATCGCAGTCAACGCGCGTTGCGCGGAGATCTCAGCCGCCAGATCGACCGCCGCGCACGCCGCCCCGAAGCCCACCCAGGCTGGCACGTCCTCGATGCCCGCCCGCCGGGCGCGTTCCTGCGCGCCGCCCACCAGGAACGGGTCGAGACGTAAACCCCGGCGCACGACCAACGCGCCCGCGCCTTTCGGTCCGCCGACCTTGTGCGCACTGAGCGAGCAGAGGTCGACCGCAAGCGAACGGAACTCGATCGGTGTGTGCCCGGCCGCCGCGCACGCGTCGACGTGCACGATCGTGCCCCGCTCCCGGGCCGCGAGCCCGACGTCGAGCACCGGCTGCACCGACCCGACTTCGTGATTGGCGAGCTGCACCGATATCAGTTGGGTGTCGGCCCGCACGGCGTCGATCACCTCGGCGGCGTCGAAACGCCCGGCTCGGTCGACGCCGACGACTGTCACCTCGGTATTGGTGCGTGCGATCGCGTCGCGCACACTCGAATGTTCGACGCCGGTCGTCACGACATGACCTCGGCCCGGACCACGAGCCAGCGCGCCCCACACGGCGGTGTTCACCGCCTCGGTACCCGACGCGGTGAACACGACCTCGCGCGGCCGAGCGCCGAAGAAGTCGGCGACTTGTTCGCGGGCGGTTTCGAGCGCAAATCTGGTGACCCGTCCTTCGGCATGGAGCCGGCCCGGATCGCCGTGATGGTCGCGCAAGTACGGGAGCATCGCCTCGAGCGCGGCGGGACGTAGCGGTGACGACGAGGCGTGATCGAGGTAGGCGCGCGCCAACGGATCCTCAGACGCGGGTGACGCAGTTGTCGTCGCCGCGGGGCCGACTTTGTTCGATCGTCGGCTGCGTCTCACCGTAGAGCCCTTCGAGCATCCCTTTGACCATGCCGGTGTCGACCGCGCACAGCACGTGGGGGTAGCGACGCGCGGCTTCGCCGAACGGACAGTGTTCGGCGACGAGCGTCAACGCGTTTCCGCGCGTCTCGGCGTGGGCTGCGAAGCCGTGCGCGGTGAGCGCATCGGCGACCGACGCGACCGCGGCCTTCACCGAACGGTGACCTTCCGTGGGTTCCATACGCGCCGCCATCGCGCGCCCGTATTCGAAACCGACCTCTTGTGCGATCTCGCGTGCTTCGTCGACGGGCAGCCGCTCCAGCGCACGGGCGAGAAGCGTCGCGAGGAGGTCGTCGCGGCGGGGCGGAAAGGCCAGGTGGCTGTCGTCGGCCGAGGTGCGGTACCGCTTCGAAGGACGGCCGGCCGACTCGTGACGGGCCAGTTCGACGTCGAGGTATCCGCCACCGGCGAGCTTTTCGAGATGGTGGCGTGCAACGTTGGGGTGGAGGGCAAATCCCTGGGCGACCTCGGCTGCGGTCGCGCCGGCGGTTCGAGCGCGAACGAACAGGTAGATGTCCCGGCGGGTGGGATCCCCGAACGCCGTGGTCACCGCCGCGACGGCCGCCGCGAACTCGTCCGGGGTGAGGTCAGCGTTCGGCACATGGGTATTCTACCTACGCAGGTAGTGGAAATTCCCAGGAGCCGCCCAATGCCCACCGAGGCGCAGGTGCTCGACGCGCTCAGGCCGGTCGAGGACCCCGAGATCCGCCAGTCGATCGTCGAGCTCGACATGGTCCGGGGGATCGCCGTGAACGGCGATCGGGTCGGCGTGACGGTTGCGCTCACCGTCGCGGGATGCCCGCTCCGGGCCGAGATCACCCAGCGCGTCACCGAAGCGGTGCGTGCGCTCGCCGGCGTCGGCCACGTTGACGTCGACCTCACCGTGATGACCGATCAGGAACGGGCCGCGCTCGCGGCGCGTCTCCAAGGGGGCGGCCACGCGCACAGCGACGGCGGCGACACCGCCCACGAGCATCGTCCCAATCCGTTCGTCGACTCCAAAACTCGCGTGCTCGCGGTCGCGTCCGGCAAGGGTGGCGTCGGGAAGTCGTCGGTGACGACGAATCTTGCTGTTGCGCTCGCTCAGCGCGGTTTGCGGGTTGCCGCGATCGACGCCGACGTGTGGGGCTTCTCGATGCCGCGGATGCTCGGCATCGACCGACCGCCCACCGTCATCGACGACGTGATCGTGCCGCCGGACGCGAACGGAGTGACGCTCATCTCGATGGGTTTCTTCGCGCGGGAAGATCAGCCCGTCGTCTGGCGCGGCCCGATGCTGCACAAGGCGCTCGAACAGTTCCTTACCGACGTGCACTGGGGCGAACCCGACTATCTCGTCGTCGACATGCCTCCGGGGACCGGTGACATCGCGCTGTCGATGGCGCAGTTCCTTCCCCGCGCCGAGGTCGTGATCGTCACCACGCCGCAGCCCGCCGCGCAGAAGGTCGCGCAGCGCGCCGCATACATGGCGCGCAAAGTGAATTTGCAGGTCATGGGCGTGATCGAGAACATGTCGTGGTTCCGTTGCGAACACGACACGATCTACCGTCTCTTCGGCGAAGGTGGCGGGCGAGAGCTCGCCGACCAACTCGACGTCCCGCTGCTCGGGCAGGTCCCGCTGGTCCCGGAGCTGCGCGCCGGAGGCGACGAGGGCCATCCGATCGTGGTTGCGCACCCCGACGACGAGGCCTCGATCGCGTTCCGCGCCATCGCCGAACGCATCGATGTCGAACTCGCACCCAAACGTCGCTACCGCACCGAACTGAAGATCGTCTAGCCACGGCGCTAGGGTGGCTGTCATGGAAGTACGCATCGGAGTCGTGTACACGCCGCGCGAGATCATCTTGGAGATGGGAGACGATGCGGACACGGTGAGCAGTGCGGTCGAGACCGCGGTGCGCGAAAAAAGCGCGTTGCTGTGGCTGACCGACGCCAAGGGCCGACGCCTCGGCATCCCCACCGACAAGCTCGCCTACGTCGAGATTGCCGGCGCTGACGCTGATCGCAAGGTTGGCTTCGGATCGCGGTAGCGGTCTCCTGGTGCGCGCGTCGTGAGCGGGCCCGACCTGCTCGATCGTCGCTGCCTGTTCTTCACCGGCAAGGGCGGCGTCGGCAAGAGCACGATGGCCGCGGCCACCGCGCTGCTCGCGGCGCACACCGGCCGGCGGGTGCTGCTCGTCGAGGTTGATGCGAAAGGTGACGTCCCCGCACAGTTCGAGCAGAAGGCGGTCGGCTTCACCCCTCGAGAGGTCTATCCCGGCGTGCACGCGATGGCGATGGACACCGAAGCGTCGCTGCGCGAGTACCTGCGGGTCAGCATGCGAGTGCCGGTCATCGGCCGGCTCGGACCGCTCGCCCGCGTCCTCGATTTCGTGGCCACGGCGGCACCCGGAGTGAAAGAAATTCTGACGGTCGGCAAAATCATGTGGGAAGTCCGCGAAGCGATCGAAGGTCGCGCCGACCACGACATCGTCATCGTCGACGCCGCCGCGACCGGCCACATCGTCGCTCAACTCGGGGCGGCCGACGCGATTCAAGAACTCGTCGACGTCGGCCCATTACGCGATCAGACGCGCTGGTTAGCCGAGCTGCTCGCTGACCCTGACGTGACCGCGGTCAACATCGTCACCACCCCCGAGGAGATGCCGGTGACGGAAACGATCGAGCTTGTCGCGCGGTTGCGCGCCGAGGTCGACGTTCCCCTCGGCGCGGTGATCGTCAATCGTGTCCTGCCAGAATTGTTTACGCACAGCGACGAGGAGACATTCGAGGCGCTGCGCGAACCCGACGCGAGCGAGATATTGGTCGCGCATGCCGGTCGGGGCGCGGTCGAGGTGCTCGACGCCGCCCGTCTCGCAGTGTCGTTGCGCCGGACCCGGGCGACACATATCGACGAGCTCCGCGACGCGGTCCAGCTCCCGTTGCTCTACGTGCCATATCTGTTCGTGCGCGATCATGGCCTGCGAGTGACACGCATGGTCGCCGACGCGCTCGGCGCGGAGCTCGGACATTGAGCGGGCGGCCGGAACGGTCGACCACACTGGAACAGCTCTTCGCGACGAAAGAGATCGTGGTCTGCTGCGGCTCAGGTGGTGTCGGCAAAACGTCGGTGGCGGCCGCAGCCGCGCTCGGAGCCGCGACGCGTCTAGGCGGCAAGACGCTGGTCTTGACCATCGATCCGGCGCGGCGCCTCGCGACCGCGCTCGGGCTCGAAGGTATCGGCAACGAAGCGCACCGCGTCCCCAACGAGGTGTTGAAAACCGCGGGGATCGAACCTCGGGGTGAGCTGTGGGCCGCGATGCTCGACACGAAACAATCCTGGGACGACCTCGTCCGTCGACATGCCCGCGATCCGGAGACCGCATACCGGATCCTCGAGAATCGTCTGTACACCAACCTGACCGCGCGGTTCGTGCAGAGTCACGACTACATCGCGATGGAGCGACTCTTCGAAATTCACGCGTCGGGCGAATACGATCTCATCGTCGTCGATACGCCGCCGACCCGCAACGCAGTCGACTTTCTCGACGCTCCGGCCCGAATGTCCGAGTTCTTCGGCGGCCGTTTGCTGCGCTGGCTGACACTCCCGTACCGCGTGGGCGGCAAGCGCGGTGTGCGCATGATCAATTTTGCGAGTCGTCCGTTCTATCAGCTCGCCGATCGGGTCCTCGGGAGCAAGTTCCTCGAGGACATCGCCGAATTTTTTCTCAATTTTCAATCGATGTACGACGGATTCGTCGAGCGCGCACAGTCGGTCGAACGGCTGTTGCACGACCGTCGTACCACCTTCGCGGTCGTCACGACGCTCGAAGCCGCCCCGCTATACGAGGCCGAGCATTTCTGCGCAGTCTTACGCGAACGCGGATTCCATCTCGGCGCGCTCGTGCTGAACAAGACCCTGCCCGACAGTCTGCTCGATCCGGCCGGCGCGGCTGCGTCGTCGAGCTTCGTCGATCACGCAGCCCCCTTGGCCGAGCTGCTCGCAGCGCATCAGAGTCCTGCGCTGACCGATCCCGCTCGCACCGCGCGGGTGCTCCGGACCATCGGCGAGTCGTACGCCAATTTCTCTGTTGTCGCGATGCGTGAAGCGGAATTGCGCGCCGAACTCGCACGAGTACCCGACGTGGTCATCCGGGTCCCCGGCTTCGAGCACGACATCAGCGACGTCGAATCGTTGGTCGCCATCTGCAACGCGCTCTTCGTCGACCCGTGAGTACGCTCGACGAACTAGCCCGTCTGCGAACCAGACTCGGCGGGACCGAACTGGTGCATCTCGAGCGCCTCGTCGCAGGATGGCGCCCCCTGGCGGACCTCTCCTTCGCAGACCTGGTGTTGTTGGCTCCCATCGCGGGCGAAGAAGGTCACCGTTTCGTCGTGCTCGCACAGGTGCGGCCGGTCACCGGTCAGACGAACTATCCGCAGGACCTCGTCGGTACGGTGGTCGATGAGGTCGAACGGCCGATCCTCGCACGCTCGTGGCGCGAGGGAGAACTCGTCGAAGCCGACGCGCACGTGATCGGGGCCAAGGAACGGGTCCGCGTGCAATGCGTGCCCGTTCGACGCGCCGGCCGGTTGATCGCGCTGCTCACCCGCGAGGCTGCAGTGACGTTCGCCCGCCAAACCGGCGAACTGGAGCGCACCTACCTCGCGACGTTCCAACGGTTCGCGTTGATGGTCGCCGACGGGTCGTTCCCATTCGATCTCGACGAGGTCGAAACCGAAAGTGAGCCGCGCGTCGGCGACGGCGTCATACTCATCGACGCCGAAACGCGCGTGAAATTTGCCAGCCCGAACTCGGTAAGTCTTCTGCACCGGCTCGGCATCCACACCTACGCGCACCACGCCCACCTCTCCGACATCGGTTTCGACGACGAATCGGCCCGCGGCGCGATGCGTCGACATCTGCCCGTCTCCACCGAGATCGAACGTGACGACGTCTCGATGCTGTTGCGTGTCCTGCCGCTGTTCGAAGACGACCGGGCGACCGGCGCGGTGCTTCTCATGCGCGACGTCTCCGACCTTCGTCGCCGCGACCGGATGCTGTTGTCGAAAGACGCGACGATCCGCGAAATCCACCACCGTGTGAAAAACAATTTGCAGACGATCGCTTCGCTGCTGCGACTCCAAGCAAGGCGTTTGCAATCACCCGAGGCACGAGCAGCCCTCGTCGAATCAGAGCGACGGATCCGCTCGATCGCAATCGTGCACGAGACGCTGTCGCGCGACGCCGGCGATGTGGTGCGTTTCAACGAGATCGTGCGTCCACTCGCCCGGCTCGTCGAGGACGCGTCCTCGTCGCCGGATCTCACGATCCATTTCGTCGTCGAAGGCGACGCCGGTGAACTTCCCGGCGAGGTCGCGACGCCACTCGCAGTGGTGCTCAACGAGCTCATGCAGAACGCGGTCGACCATGCCTTCGTCGACGGGACATCCGAAGGACGGGTCGACGTCAGGCTCGACCGCGGCGAGGATTACGTCACGATGGAGGTGCGAGACGATGGCGCGGGCCTGCCGAAGCGTTTTTCGCTCGACACGTCGCGCGGGCTCGGCCTCACGATCGTGCAAGCACTCGTGACCGGAGAACTCGGAGGCTCGATCGAGATGCGCAGCGACAACGGCGCGTCGGTCCAGGTCAAAGTGCCGATCGCGATGCCGCGCGTCGAGCTGTAAACCAGCTGGAACCAGAACGGGTTAGCCGACTTGCGCGGTGGCCTCGGTGCCCTTGCGTAGACGCCGGCGCTCTTCCTCGGTCAGCCCACCCCACACTCCCGACTCCTGATTGGTGCCGAGCGCGAATTCCAAGCATTCGTGGGTGACCGGACACTGATCGCATACCCGCTTGGCCGCGTCGATCTGGTCGAGCGCGCCACCCGTGGTGCCGATGGGGAAGAACAGCTCCGGTGTGGTGTCGCGACACGCAGCGCGGTCACGCCACTCCTGCGCGTCCCAATCGTGGGTCCGGATCCAAGTCAGCGCCACGTTCATTTCCCCTTTCAAGGGTCGCACTGGTCGGCGCGGCGCCCAATCCATGTGCGCCCAATCACGAGCGTTCCCGAGTCGAAGGAGCAGTCCGGGAACCTGCCGCGTCCAGCAGGCTATGTCGGAGGATCCGCCAATACAAGGGGTCTGAACAGGTCGTACGCGACTGGAGCTGGAACGTGTTTCCGGAAAGTCGCTTCCTCCTAGGCTGGCCCGCGATGGCCGATCGACCGCTCGTGCTCGCTCACCGCGGCGCGTCGGGCGTCGCGCCGGAGAACACCGTCGCCGCGTTCTCGAAGGCTCGAGACCTCGGCGCCGACGGAGTCGAGCTCGATGTTCGACGCACCGCGGACGGCATCCTGATGGTGCATCACGATCCTGAAATCAGTGGATTGGGCCCGCTCGTCCAACACACATTTTCTGAGATACGCCGCGCCCGGCCGCCGGTCCCGACCTTCGACGAAGCCTTGGAAGTGCTCGCGGGTCTGATCGTGAACGCCGAAGTGAAATGTCTGCCGTGGGAGATCGACGCCGACCACGACGGGACGGTGATGCGCGCCACGATCGACGCGTTGAGCACGCATACCACCACCGCGATCGTGTCGTCGTTCGATCTCGCGGCTGTCGATCTCGCTCGAGCGTGCGCACCAGAGCTCACAACCGGTTGGTTGACCCACGGCCAGGATGTGGCGAACGCGGCGCGCATCGCCGTCGACCACGGACATCAATGGCTGAACCCGGATTCGGTCTGCGCCCTCGCGAGCGGAGCCGAGGGGATCAGCACGGCCCACGCCGCCGGCGTGCGCGTCAGTGTCTGGACGGTCGACAATCCCGACGACGCACGCACGCTCGCGGCGGCGAGCGTCGACATGATTATCTCCAACGTGCCCGACCTCGTCCTCTCCGCGCTCAGGGCACCACGATGAGGAGCGATTCCGGCACGAACGAGAAGTCCAACTCGTTCGTGTCGCCCGCGTCGTCGCCGTCCACCTGATACGGAAACGGCGAGTCGGAGTAGATACGCAACGTCGAGACGTCGTCGAGCGCGACGACGTCTCGACGGCGTGCGAGGAACCGGCCCGACCGGATCGACGACGCTGTACCGCCGATCAGGGTGACCGCACGCAGGCGCGTGAAGGCCGTCAGCGACAGCCGCGCATCGAGATTCGCGTTGCGCGCGATGTTGAGTGGCAGCCGACCGAGAAATGTGTACGGCGTCGACTTCGACACGATCGCGAAACGGACGTCGGAGAGGAGCGGACCGTTCTCGACGTCGACAGACGCGTGGGTGGCGCGCCCGTCCGCGCTCCAGAAGGTCTGGAACGCCGCGACGACATGCAGTGGATGCGACGCCAGCCGCTTCACTCGCCGGGAGTGTCGTTCGACCCGGCGGATCACCGACGCGTCGAAGCCGATCCCGGCGCTGGAAAGGAAGAGGCGCTCGCTGGCCGTGCCGACACCCACCCGGCGCAGGGACTCGCGGTCGAGCGAGTCGACGAGCGCTCGCGCCGCATGCTGGGACCGTCGTGGAAAGCCGAGCATCTGGCAGTACACGTTCGTGGAACCACCCGGGAGCGGCGCGAGCGCAGTGCCGGAATGCAACAGGCCGGCTGCGGCTTCGTTCAGCGTCCCGTCACCAGCGAACACCGCGACGACATCGAAATGGTCGTCGGCGGCGGCACGGGCGAGCAACGTTGCGTGTCCACGGCGCGACGTCTCGGCGACTTCCACGTTGTGACGCGACGCCAGGATCGTTCGAATGCCGGCCCGCCTGCTCGGCGTCACCGACGCCGCAGTCGAATTCACCAACAGGAGCACCCGCATTGGGCGGGGAGGGTACCGGCCGCCGGCGCCTAGCCTCCGAATCATGGTCGTGGTGCGTTCCCGAGACCTCGAGTCGTTGTCGCGCGACATCACGCAATGTCGCGCATGTCCGCGACTCGTCGATTGGCGCGAGCGCGTCGGACGCGACAAGCGTGCCGCATTTCGCGATGAGACCTATTGGGCCAAACCGGTGCCGGGATTCGGAGACCGACGCGCCCAGGTATTGATCGTCGGCCTCGCCCCGGCCGCGCACGGCGGGAATCGCACCGGCCGCGTCTTCACCGGCGACCGTTCCGGCGACTTCCTCTTTGGGTCGTTATGTCGGTGCGGCTTCGCCAACCAGGCGACGTCGACGGCCGTGGATGACGGACTCGTGCTGCGCGACGCGTACGTCTGCGCCGCCGTACGCTGCGCGCCTCCGGCGAACAAGCCCACCACGACCGAGCGAGACGAATGCGCCCCGTTCTTGCGCCGCGAGCTCGAGTTGCTCGACCGAGTTCGGGTGATCGTCGCCCTGGGTGCGTTCGGCTACGAAGCCGTCTGGTCGGCGCTGCGGGCGTCGTCGACGTTCGGCTCCAAGCTCCCAGCGCGACGGCCTCGGTTCGCGCACCTGCTCGAAGTGCCGTGCGGCCCAGTGACCGTGCTCGGTGCGTTTCATCCCAGCCAGCAGAACACGTTCACTGGCAGGCTCACGCCCGCGATGCTCGACGCGGTGTTCCAGCGCGCGGCCGCGCTCACCTGAGTGCGAAGATCTCGCCGATCGCGTCGATCAACGCGATGAAGCCGATCGCGGCGGCGGCGGCGGCGGCGGCGACGAACGAACGAACGAACGAACGAACGAACGAACGAACGAACGAACGAACGAACGAACGAACGAACGAACGAACGTAGTGACCGCTCG
>JBKQIY010000009.1:0-5524 GCA_052148155.1 Acidimicrobiia bacterium
GGCGAGTGTAAATGAATGTGCCAAGAACACCCAATTGGTTGGACGCGTCGAAATGGGCGACGCGCACTCACGGCCGACAGCCTGGACGTCCCCACGTGTCGCGTCTGGTTAGTGACCTTGCTTGTCGTACGGGTCCCAGCTCTTGGGATAGTTGGGCTTTTGCCCGCCCGACGGCGGACGGCAGTGGAACTTGTCCTTGTGGTTTCGTCCGTGCTTGTCGCGACAGCCATGGCCGTGGCCGGGATTCCCGGGCATCGTCGTGGTGGTCGTCGACGAGGTCGTCGTCGTCGATGACGTCGTGCTCGACGACGTTGTGGTCGAACCGTGGTGATGATGGTCGCCCGGGTCGCCGTTCCCGTTGCCATTGCCGTTCCCGTTGCCCTGCTGACAAGACGACGACGCGCCGTCGTGGTTGTTCGAGTACGAGCACGACGGCGTACCGGTCGACGCGCCGGTCGCGGTGTGTTCGAGCGCGACAAGGCCACCGCCAGCGATCACCAGTGAACACAACACGGCGATGCGACGGACGAACAAACGACGATTGCGGGGGAAATTGGCCATGCTGGAAATCCCTACGGTTGCAGGGCCTGCCTTCAAATTTGGATGCTACAGCAGGTCCGCGGCGGATGGAACGCTCATCACGCTGAGCGCGCGACTCGCCATACTCCGTTCACATCGCTGTTCAGCGTGACCGTGGTCGGAGGCGCGCCGTTTGCCCAGGTCCAGCCGGGTGGAAGCACGACATGGAGGTGCAAGATGTCGCCGTCGTGGGCGGCGAGCTGCATGAAGTGCAGTTGATATTCGAGTCCGCCACCTGACGTCGGTGTCAGGAGATGGGGCACGTCCCACACCACCGTGAACGTCGTCGACGATTCTGGCAGGGCAGCTTCGAACCAGCTCGAGGCCGGATGGCCGTCCAGGGCCGGGGGTTGCGCGTCGGGAGGATCGGACGCGGCGCCGAGGGTGGCACCGTCGGGCCCGTAGATCGTGATGAGGCTGAGCGAGTCGATGTTGAGGGTGTGGTCGTAGCCGTAGTTGGCCGGCAACGTGTTCGCGATCGTGACCGTGGTGGTGATCTGCGCTGAACCGTCGGCGTGCACCACGACGTTGTGGTCGAAGGTGCGGTGCAGTCCGCCACCGTTTTTCGCGGCGTATTCGAACTCGGCGTCGTCGAAAAAGTCGCCCGACACCGTCGGCAGTGTCCCGTCCCAAGCTCGTTCGACCAGCGCGTTTTGGATGACCGGTTCATTCGACCATGCCATCGCTTCGCGGGCGTCAAAACCGGCGGCCATTGCGTGTGCGAGCGGATCCCATTTCGACGCGGGCGCGTCGAGCAGTTGTTGCGCGACGACGTGCACGAGCGCGACGTGGTAATCTTTGCGGCCACCTCCCGCCGGCGGTGCTTCGAAATGGGTGTGGAAGTCGACTTGTGCGACAAGGTTCGCGGCGGTGATCGTCTCGTCGTAGCCAGGGACGGTGACCGGACCGAGCACACCGACGATACGTGCCATCACTGCCGGCGTCATCGAGATGACACCGTTCACTGGCGGTTCGCCACCGCGGCTCCACAACGTCGCGGCGAGCGTGCCGGCGGCGGAGAAGTCGGCGGTCGCGTTGACGTTGGCGATCGTCTGCGCCTCGGGCGGCGAGTCGAGGTGGAGTGGCAGTGCCGCTTGCGCGGGTTGCAACGCAGCTTGGGGATGGGTGCTGTACCAGCTGCTGGTCGAATCGAAGTCGTCGAGGGTCACGTGACCGTTACTGGTCGAGAGCACACCGTACGTTCCGATGAACCCGCCGGTGGGGCGTACCTCGTCGGGGTTCTGCGAGAAGATCAGGAACCGGCGGGGCCCGGAACCGCCGAGCATGTCGATCAGTGCGTCGAGCCCGTCACGGGCCGACACGGCCCGCTAGCCGACCCGAGGCAGACGGCCTTTCAGGTCGTTGCGGGCATTGTTAAGCGGGCCGATCAGCCGATATCCGTCGAGGGCGCGGATCTTGTCGGCGGCGCCGTCGAGGGCGTCGATCCCGTCGTTCAACGCGGTACGGATGGTGCGAAGTTCGGCGAGAGCGTCGGACAGACGCAGGTGCGTGTCGGTCGGTTCGAGAACAGCCGACGCGGCGTCGACCAGTTGCAGTCCGGCGGTGCTCAACAGTTCGCCGGCTTCGGAGAAGTTGTTGGCGCCCCGAATCTGGATCCGCACGAACGGCGTGATCCGCGCGATCGGGGCGATCGGACCCATGTTTGACAGATGGTGGTGCATCTGTTGGAAGTCGCCGAGCGCGGCGACAAGATCTGCGTGTGCGGCGTGCACACGTTGGGCGTCGATGTCAGTTTCTGCGGCGGCGAGCGCCGCTTTGCCGGCGACCGCGAAACGGTCGGCACGTACGGTTTGCATCAACGCAACTGCGAACAGTCCGCCGACGATCACGACCCACGCGGCGATGATCCAGTACCGCAGCCGTTTGACGAGATGCATCGATGTCCTCTGCGGTACGGGCGCCGGCCGCCAAAGCTAGCCACGGTCCCAAAAATTGGAGGTTCACTGGAGCGGCGCTCAAGATTCGGGCCTTTTGTGCTCGATGAATTGGGGTGAGCGGGACGTCCACGAAGGGAAGGCACGCGTGCCCGCAACACTGACCTCACTCGAAACTCAGATCGCCGACGAAGAACGCATCGTCGGGATCCCGACCGATCAGCCGCTCACCGACGCCGCGATTGTGCGCCGCCACACGCAAGTCGGTGTGCTGTTCGCCCTCGTGACGTTCGTGTCGCTCGCCACCCTCGCGACGTCGCCGACCAGCCTGCGTGTCCTGACCTCGGCGCTCGGTCTGGCGTTCGGTGTGTACGCGGTACGCGAAGAACGGCACCTGCAACGGCTCGCGCGTTTGCACCGCGACGAATGTTCCATCCATCTGACCGTGGCGGACAGCCTGCTCCGTTCGGGTGTGTTGCGCGCCGATCGGGAACTGCTCGACCTGCGCACCGCTGTCGAGGCCGGCGCGTCTGGCCTCGCTGCCGACTTGTTGGACGTCGTGCCTGCCGACTGTGCCGCGTTGCGTCTGATTGGGCCGTCGGGCGAGACGCCGCTCGCCGCGGTGTGCGATCAGGGCGACCATGCGATCCGGCTCGACCCGGCCGCCGCCCACGAGGCGTTGCGCCGCCGTGAGCCGATCCGTCAGGGTGCTCGGGACGGCCGGACCGTGATCGCGGTGCCGCTCGAACATCATCATCATGTGCTCGGTGTCCTCGAGGTGATCTCGGGTCCGTCGAGCTTTTACAGCGCCTACGACGCCGAACTTGTGTCGGTGTTCGCGTACGGCGCCGTGTCCGGCCTGTTGAGTGGTCGGCGCACGGTCGAGGCGCCATAGATTCTGTCCGTGCCGGAACTCGACGGACGGGTCGCCATCATCACCGGAGCGGCGTCGGGGATCGGTGCCGCGACCGCCCGTCGTTTCGCGGCTGAAGGTGCGACGGTGGCGGTTATCGACCGCGACGCCGACGCCGCGGTCCGGGTCGCGGCCGAACTGGACGGTCACGCCTACGCGCTCGACGTCCGCGACGGCGACGAGGTCGCCGAAGTGGTCGACCGGGTCGCCCAGACGTTGGGTCAGATCGACATCGTCGTGAACAATGCCGGTACCGGCGACCTGCGGCCGTTGCATACGGTCGACGACAAGCTCTGGCATCGGCTCATCGACGTGAATCTCACCGGTACCTTCAACCTGACCCGCGCCGCGGTCCCGTACATGCTCGAATCCGGCGCCGGCGCGATCGTGAACAACGCGTCGCTGTCGGGTCTGGCACCAACCCGCAACGAGGCCGCGTACTCGGCCGCCAAGGCCGGCGTGATCTCACTGACCAAGAGCGCGGCCCTCGAGTACGGCCCGACCGTGCGGGTCAACTGCGTCGCGCCGGGCCACGTCCGCACACCGATGACCGCAGTGTGGGAACAGTTCCCCGACGCGTTCGCGCCGATCGCGGCGGCGATCCCGCTCGGCCGTATCGGCGAGGCACACGAGATCGCCGAGGTGATCTTGTTCTTGGCGTCGGACCGGGCGAGCTACATGACCGGCCAGACCCTCGTCGTAGACGGCGGGGCGGTCCTGCCCCAAGCCGGCACCGACGCTGCACTCGCCAACCTGTTCGAACGGCTATAGCCGCCGATCCGTCGAACCTCCGGAACTTTTTTCCCTGAAACAATCAGGAAATATTTCGGTGACGACACCGCAGGTTTGGGGGTGTCGTCGGTTGGGGTGGGCTGATGTCACGGTCGTCGCTTTGCCCCTGTCGGACAGGCCTTACCGCTGAGTAACGTTCCGTTGTGCGGTTTGGAGTACTGGGCGAAGTGACCGTGACCGACGACGACGGCTCGGTCACGAGGATCGCTGCGCCGAAACCGCGGGCGCTGTTGGCGTTGCTGGTCCTGAACGCGAACCGGGTGGTGGGCACCCAGGTCCTCGTCGACGCCTTGTGGGCTGAGACGCTGCCCGAAGTTCCGTCTGCGGCGCTGCAGGTCGTGGCGTCTCGTCTGCGGTCCGGGTTGGGACCGCAGGCGAGAGAACGCGTGGTTGGCGCAACGGGCGGATATCGCCTCGACGCGGCACCGGATGAGACCGACGTCGGCTTCGCCGAAGCGTCCCTGCGCGACGGACGCGCGCTACTCGGACGGGGCGACGGGGCAGGCGCGACAACCCTGTTCGTCCGTGCGTTGTCGTTATGGACAGGCGAACCGCTCGACGGGCTCACCCATGTCGGGTTCGCGGTCGACGCTCGCCGACGCCTCGACGAACTCCGGTTGTCGATCGTCGAAGCTCGCAACGATGCACTGCTGATGGATGGACGCCACCTCGAGGTCCTCGTTGATATCGAGCCTTTCGCGGTCGGCGCACCTTTACGTGAGCATCTTCGGGCCCAACAGGTCGCGGCGCTGTATCGGGCCGGCCGTCAGGCTGAAGCGCTCCGAGTGTGCGCGACGTTGCGCAACGCGTTACGCGACCTCGGTCTCGACCCTTCGCCGGCGATGCAGGATCTCGAGCGTCGTGTCTTGGATCAAGACCCCCGCCTGTTGGCGAGCCGCGCCGGGTTCATCACGCCACTTCCGGCGTCGACCGCGGAGGCGTTGCCGTTCGTCGGCCGAGATGACGAATACCAACAGGTCCTGTCGTGGTTCGCCGAAGCCGTCCACGACGGCGTCCGGGTCGCGGTCGTCGAAGGAGACGCCGGCATCGGCAAGTCGCGATTCTTGTTAGAGATCGCACGCAAACTTGCCGGCGACGCGATCGTTTTACCGGTGCATGTCCATGACGTCTACCGGCCCGCGTTACACGAGTTCGCACGGGTACTCGCCGAAGCAAACCTGCGACTCTCAGACCCTGAGTTACAACAGATGATGGACAACGTGTTCGACGCCACGGCCGAACCGGCCAGCCTCCGTCAGGTCGCGTCGGACTTCACTGCCAGCCGAACGCCGAACCAGGAATTCCCCGACCAACGGTTCTTGCGCTACGTCAGCCCGTGGATCGC
>JBKQIY010000010.1:0-7638 GCA_052148155.1 Acidimicrobiia bacterium
AGGGGCAACTCGTGTTGCGATCCTCCACGTGACGTCGACTCCTCGCAAGCCGAGCCGACGGGCCCGTGTTCACACTCGATGACGCTGCAGGCCACTCGCGTGTTCATCCAACGTGGCGCTCAACACCCGGTGACACTCGTCGGCCTGCTGACCTCGAGCAGTGTCTCGAGGGCTTTGCCAGGTACGACCACGCGACGCCCGAATCGCACGACGGGGATCTCTCCGCGGTCAACGAGTTCGTAGGCGAAGGCACGCGAGATGCCGAGGCCTCCGCCGCCTCGGTCACTGTCATAGTGAGACGTTCCGTTTCCATCTTGAGTCCTTGTCTCTGCGACCAGTCGAAAGAGGTTCGTGTGGGCCGCGCCCGGGTGTGCTGTTGCGGGGCGGCAAGGGCGGCGCGGTGGTGTGACCAGACACCGAGAGTGCGATCTCGCGCACTTCGGCTGTCGGCAGTGCTCGACGTTCTGGGGCTGACCGCATCGTCTCGGATGATGCGCCGGACTACTCCCGGGACAACTCCCGGAATCACTCCCGGCCGTATACTTTTCGGCGCTGGGCGGCGCTCGGACGTGTCGAGATGCGCGGCGTTACTCCCGGGACTACTCCCGTGACCGCTCCCGTGATGACTCCGGCGTGGTGATCGCGCCTCAAACGGCGACTCGATGTTCCCGCGATCAGGGAGCGCCCACGGCAACGTGCCACGGCGTCGCCTTGCAGCGCAAGCGAGGCCCGTTGTGACGGCCGCGTTGCCCGCTCTCGTGGTGAACAACGTCACAGTCTCCGACGGCATCTCCACCACGACGCAATCGATAGGACCGACCTCCTTCTTCGACCTGGCCTCCCGACCACCCCGGTAGAGGCACTTCTCAATTTACTTCCCGTTCCTGCCGATGGGAAGTAATATGGGAATCGTGATCGACCACCCATTCGGGCCACCCGTCCCGGAGATACCGCTCACTCGGGCCCCACTGGTGCTGGTCGTCGCCCAGGCCCGCTTTCCGACGGTCGCATCGATCACCGAAGGCGAGACCTTCATCGCCCCGTTCCAGGAGCGTCTGCGCGCCGAGTACCCGGTACTCCGCCATGAGCAGCAAACGCAGTTGCTCTTGGGGCCCGAAGGCCCGATCCAGCAGAACACCGGACGCATCTGGAAGTTCACTCAGGCCAAGGGACCGTGGTCGGTCGCACTTGCCCCCGACTTCCTGGCTCTCTCAACATCGACGTATACGAGCCATGCTGATTTCTTCGATCGCTTCGAGGTCGCAATGCGCGCGCTCGAGGGCTGGCTGACTCCGCCGATCTGCGATCGACTCGGCGTGCGATACGTCGACCGGGTCGATGATCCCGCGCTCCTCGGCAAGCTTCACGGCTTGCTCCGTCCGGAAATACTCGGAGTGTCCGGCGTGAAGACGGGCGACAACAACGTGACCGAGCGGCACTCGCTCTCCGACGCAACCTTCGCCCACACAGATGGCACTGAGACGCATGCCCGGTGGGGCTCGCTTCCGGAACACGCGACCTTCGATCCGACATTTGCGCCGAGTGACAAGCCGAGTTGGGTTCTCGACATCGATACTTATACAACATCGCCAAAAGACTTTGCCGTGGCGGATCTGACCGCGCAGGCACGGCTGTTCGCCGACCGGACGTACCGCTTCTTTCGCTGGGCCGTCACCGACGCATTCCTCGACGCACATGGAGCCCAGTGATGAGTAATGGTCTTGTACTCAGTCGCGCTCCCAATCCGGTGACGCTGTTCGTCGCCGGCGGCACACTGATCGCGCCGCTCACAGGCACCGCGTCGTCGACAGGCCCGGCCCTGGCTTCGCGCTACGAGGGCCTCCGCACAACGCAGGCTGGTCACTCGGCGATCCGACTTGCGGTCGGCTCGGTGACAAACGAGGTCCGCTCTCTCCAGGACGAGATCCGTGAACGGTCAGGCCTCACGCGACAGCAGATCGCGCGTACGCTCGACATCGATCGGCGGTCGCTCTCGGCCTGGGCGAGTGGTGCGACGCGGCCCAGCCCGCACCGCCTCGAAGCCCTTCGGTTTCTTGGCGTCTTGGTGCGCGATCTCGACACACGACACCCCGGTCGAGCCCAAGAGCTGCTGCTCGCGAAGCACGACGATGACGACGCACTCTCCGCCATTCGCGTGGGGAGATTTGATCTCGCCGAACGGCTCGCACTGAGCGCCGAAGGCCGACCGTCTGTCTCGATCTCGAGAATCGCACGCGACAGAGCTCCCCTCTACTCCGCGGCGGCCCAGGCACTCGCGGCGGGACGGCTCTCAAGACCGGAGCCCAATCGGACGGTTCGCGACGAGTCCGCGTACGAAATGGATCTCGCCGAAGCAGCGCTCTTCGACGAGGAAGCGAGTGCACTGCCACGCCGTAGGGGCTACCGATGATCCAGGCCGCTCGCTTCTTCGAAGCCAGTTCGGGGCCGTTGAAGCAGGGCGACATCCTTCTCGCAGGTGTAACGCGCCTCATGGCCGAAGATCAGTTCTGTCCACCATCATGGGAAGAGCTCGACGAATACGTCGTCACTGTCGAGTCCGCGAGACCGGATGGCTCCGCGTTGCGCGCTGCGCTCGGGCCAGCTCTGGTGATGGTGACCTCGCACGACTGTCACCTCGACAAGGAATGGAATCGGCGGCGAGGCGAGCTGATGAGATCGGGCTTGTCAGCGGATGAGGCAGAGAACGTAGCGGAGCAGGATCCTGCGCTCGATCGAACGTTCACCGCGAGTCCGCTCATCGATCCGGGCGACGTCAACCTCGATCGAGGCAATCTGCTGGCCGGGAACGCCGTCGGCTACCTCCCAGTGCCCGCATCCCACGACGGGTTAGTGCCCGAGGCGGTCGTAGATCTTACCTATCGCTGCACGGTCGATCGTCTCGACGTGTTCCGGGTCTGCTGCGTAAGCAACGCGGTTCGGGCACAACTCAGATACGCGCTGGCGCGCCTCGACTCGCTCCGCGCGACTCAGCTGGGCTTTGAGGTCGAGGAAGTGCTCGGGCACAACATCACAAAAGTCGAGATCCCGCGCAGAGATCCGATGGCGGTTCGCCTGCACCTCGACAACGGGACGACGGTTGATCTACTCCAACACCCAGGTGAACCGGAAGACGGCGCATCGCGCACCGCGGGCCCACGCGGCTCTACGACCTGAGCGCGATCAGCCGTGTGAAGGCCCTCGACCCAAGCGGCTCGGTGTGAGAAACAGATTCGACCTGTCGTCCCCGTGAGTTGCAGTCGCGTTGATGCAGGTCAGAGGCCTCTCGTCGTCTTCGCAATAACTCTGGGTCTGGGCAATCGTGGGCGTTCGATTCCCAAGGGATTCCCAAGCGCAGCCGCGGCGTCGAGGGCTGAGCGACAACCTGTCAGGGCGAGAGCGCACTTGGGTGAGCAATGGCGCACCCCGCACAAGCGTTTGCGCCGCTCGGCTTTATCAGATGATGCCGAAGAGGACATTGGCGTCGAGTAGGCGTGCTGGCGCGCGGGATGGGATGAGCCAGAGTGCCGCCTGAGCGGAGGCTTGGCCTGGCTGGTTCATTGCTGCAAGTGCGAGATCGTCGCTGCGTTCACGCGCGGCGGCGACGAACACGTTGGGGGTCGCGTCGCTGCCGGGTTCGGTGTGCCAGGTGACGGCACCTGACCGCCAATCGACAACGGCGATGTCCTGGTCGCGTCGCTCAACTACAACGTGACCGTCCCAGGATATTGCGATCGGCGAACCGGTAACTCGGCCGACAACCTTGCCGGTCGTGGTGTTGATGATGTCGGTCTGCGTCGGCTGGTTGCCGAACTGGCTCACGGCTGCGAAGTCGCCGTTGCCGGACACCTCAAGTCCGCTCAGTCCTTGCGTGGTTGGGAGCCAGGTCGGTGTGCTGACGCGTCCGGTGTTGAGTTGTACCTGCGACACGGGACCGATGACGCCCGGCCCTTCAGACTCGGCCACGATCGCCTGGTTTTGCGCTGATGCTGCATCGCAGTAGGCCCGAGGCGTACCCGACGGCCCCGACGACGTGGCGGGCGCCGTTCGGGTCAATCAGCACGAGATCGGTCGGACCGTTGGGTCCGTTGCCGTGGCTGGGATGTGGTTGAAGCATGCACTGGTGGCGACTGTCGTCGGCCCAGGAGCCGACAATGTCAGGGTTCTTGTACAGGACGTGCCCGCTCAGATCGACGATCTCCGCGCCATTCGGCCCGTAGAGGATCTGCAAGCGGGTGCCGTCCGGTGACAGCGAGACCGTGGTGCAACAGTCGACCACGGGACCCGTATGTATGACGGCTTGCGGCCGTCCGTTCCAGTTCCACACCACGGCGACATGCGTAGCCCCACGCGACGTCGCCTTCACGTAGGGCGTGCTCAGGAACCCCAGAGCCGACGGATGGGATACGGACTCGGGACGGGTGGATGCGGCCGACGTCGTCGATGGCGCGGCGCGGTCACTGCTCCCGCCGCTACTGCACGCTGCGGTCACTGTCAGCAGTGCCAACCCGAGTGCTACCTTTCGTGGGCCGGTCATACGATAAATATGACTCCCGCGTCGTACGTCGGGTTCCCGGCGATCGAGAACCCGATACTGATCCCGCCAGGAGACCTTTACGAGCACTCGGGTGCCGCTGCGCGCTCGTCGGGCGGGTGCGGCGAGCTGCATCTAGCCGATCTTGACGTCGCGTTGATGCGCCCGGGTGTAATCATCGGCGGATGCGGAAGGTCCGCGCCGTCGTTTTTGTCGCCACGGGAACCCTGCTGGGCCTCCTGTTACTTGATGGCCTCGTGTTCTTTCTCACAAGCGGCGACGCAAAGCGGTACGTGCTCCTCCTCCTGTGGACCGCTGGGAGTGTTGCCTGCTTCAGGGCAGCGCTCGCTGACTGGCGTCACGTAAGTCAGGGCGACGGTGCGGTTCCGGCCTTCAGAAGCGCGCGCAGACTGACCGAGGTTGTGTTCGCGGTCATGGGAACCCTTCTCGCACTCGTCGTTGCCCTCGAAGTGCGCGGCTTGTTCTACTTCCACAACGCATCGTGGGTACGCAATGCTCCTTGGGCTACCCGGGCGGTGTTGTTGGGTTTCCCGGTCGTGTTCGGGCTCGGTGCGGTCGCTTGTTTCCGGACGGCCCTCAACGCTGGGAGGTCGCGTACGAAGCCAACTGCGAGCAGGGGACTTATGCCGGGCAGCTAACGGTGGGTCTCGCCCTGGAGCCTTCTTCGGTCTAGGCGAGACCGTACGTGCGTCCCATGAATTTTTGGAGACCTTTAGGAGCACTGGGGTGCACTCGGGTGCTGGCGCCTGGTTGACGTGTTGCGGCTTCGGGCGGAGTCAGCCATGGTTCTCGTCGATGGGTGATCATTGGCGCCTGGGTCTCGTCGAGCGGTCAGTACTCGAGGCGATGGACGAACTCGGCGCGCGGCCCCGATCGGCCGTACATGAAGTGCTCACGTTTTGTGCAGTTCCTGGCAGACGAGCACCTCATCACGCCGCGGTACAGCTATGACGCCCTTTGCACCCTCTCGCAGCCGTGGCTGTTACACATCCCGCTGGTCGACTTCCACGGCAACAACGGCTCGGCCGATTATCCGTCCGCACCAGCGTCCTTCACCGAGGCGCGTTTATCCCGGGCGGGTCAGGCCGCGCTCGCCGCCGAGCGCGGCACGGAGTCGCTGGTCCCGCTGCAGTTGATCAACGGTGACCTGCACGCCGACGGCCTTGCTCCTCCCTTTTCGCCGAAAGGCGTTTTCGACGCGCTTTTCGCGCTGCTCGACAACCCGAACCTCTCCGACGAGCAGATCATCGAACGTGTGGGTCCGCCATCCTCTCCGACCAGATGCGACGCGGCGTGCGAGCTGAGCGTCCTCGCGGCTGGGGAACGGACCACACTCGTATGGACGGCGAACGTACGCCAACAGGTCGTCGAGCAGAGCACGCTGTTCGTCGTCTCGAACCTGCCGCTGAGTATCGGCGACGACAGGGTCGTCGAGACGCTCAGTGCACGCGTCGAAATGATGCACCGCGACGATCCCGAGTGGGAGCCGTGCGATTTCGACGGGGACACCTGGACTCCGAAAGGGCGCTCATTCCTCATACCGCTCAAGGACGTCCGCAATGGCTCCTGGGGTGCGGGCTGGGGAGAACAGGCGAAGATCGTGTGCGAGCCGCTGGCTGGCGCCGACCTCGCTACCTGCCAACGGGAGATAACTTCAACGTGGGGTGTCAGAATCGAACGGCCGGTCCAGCTCGCAGCACCGCTGCCGCAACTCGTGCGTGAACTCGTCGACACCGACAGCGCGGCGCAACGCGCTGCCCTCTCGAAGCTCGCCGAGTAGAGCACCGCTCGGCGCATCGAGGGCAGGAACGGCACATCGAAACGGCTCGCGCTCGGGAGTGCTTTACGGACACTTGGGTGCGCGAGTTCGTGTCGCATGACGGCGCGTGATGGGCTGTGGACGGGGCAAACTGGTCGTGTGCAACGCCGACCCGGTACGGGAAACCGCCACCGATGGCTCGCCGGATACCTCGTGCTACTCGCGCTGGTGTGTCTTAGCTTATTGCGGCGCTAATCGGGTTAGCTGCAATGCCGTTCAGTTAGGTTTGGTGCGTTGGCTGGACCTGTGCGAAGAGGAATTGAAAGGCGGCGCGTGATGTTGCGCCTGGTACGGGTCACGAAGACATATCCCGACGGTCCAGGAACAATCAAGGCGTTGGATGCAGTCGATCTCGAAGTCGGGGACGGGTCGTTCGTCGCGGTGATGGGCCCGAGCGGTTCGGGCAAGACGACCCTCGCGTTGATTGCTGCGGGGGTCGAAACGCCGACGTCTGGAGAGGTATGGCTCGACGAGCTCGACGTAGCACACGCCAGGAAGGCGAAGCGTGCGGTGCTGCGCCGCCAGCATGTCGGTGTCGTGTTCCAAAGCGGTGAGCTCGATCCGCTCCTTTCGGCTGCGGAGAACGTCGCGCTGCCGCTCCGTCTGGACGGCTGGCGCGCGTCGCGGGCGGGCGCGGCCGCTCACGACGCGCTGAATCGCTGTGCGGTCGAGGGTCTCGCCAGCCGGTTTCCGGGTGAGCTCAGCGGCGGCCAACGTCAACGCATCGCGGTGGCGCGTGCCGTCGTCGGGGAGCGCCGCCTGGTGGTGGCCGACGAGCCGACCGCGTCGGTCGACACCGCGACTGGGCGTGCGATTGCTGAGCTCCTGGCGAGTCTCGCAGCCGATGGTGTTGGGGTCCTCATGACAACGCACGACTCGCGTCTGGCCGGTTTCGCCGACGAGGTCATCGTGTTGCGCGACGGCGCGCGTGTGCAAGCGGCCGCCCCGACCGTTGGACATGGCCCGCACGACAGGTGGGAAGAGACGAACTCATGAGTGCGTTCGCGGTCGCCGCACGCGAAGGCACTCGTCTCGTTCGGTCGTCTCCGACTCGCGGCCTTATCGTCGCGGTCACGATCGCCGGTGCGACGGCACTGGGTGTACGCGAAGTTGGAGGACCGGTCGCGGTCGGCTGTGTGGCGCTGTCCGTCGCCGTGACTGTCGTCGCGCGCCGCTCGCCGCGACCGGAACGAATGATGAGCGCGAGCGCATGGTCGCGGGCCGGGGCGAGAAGATTTGCGATCTGGATGTCAGGTTCGGTCAAAGC
>JBKQIY010000011.1:0-3408 GCA_052148155.1 Acidimicrobiia bacterium
TCAGTGCACCGTCTGAGTCTGGGTCGTGGACTCGCGAACCCTGGTCGATCAGAGCGGGACTCATTGCCGGTGCGCTGACGCTCGCCCTGCGATTCGTCGGTGTGGTCGTCGGACCGTTCGCGGTCGTGGTGGCCATCGCCGCGATCGTGTTCCTGCCCGGCCCCGACTTTTGGGCTGATCGGTTCCTGGTCGCGGCCGCGGCGCTGTTCGGTTGGCTGCCGGTGTTGGGTTGGGTCCCCAAACTTGGCAACCATGTCGACGTCGAAGGAATCTTGCTCGCCGCCGCGGTCGGTGTCGCGGTCGCGCACCAAGTGGGGGCCCGCCACCGCCGCAACCCCGACCGCCGACGGATCGTGCCCGCCGAAGCGCTGGCGCTCGCAGTCGGCGCCGGTGTGGCGCTGTGGTGGGCAATACCGTTCTGGCGCCAATCGGTCGCCGGACGGTTGCGGCTGCTGTTACCAGGGTGGGACAACCCCACCCACCTGAGCTTCCTCGCGTTGAACATCAAGTTGGGAAGCTTCGTGACCGTCCAACCGGACGCGCCGTCGGGCCTGAAGTACGACGCGTCCGAGTACCCGCAGGGTTGGCATCAGATGTGGGCGGAGTTCGTGCGGCTCTGGTATCGGCATCCGCCGTCGGACGCACGGTCGCTGGTCAACATCTACACGGTCGCGATCGTGGTGACGTCGGGCATCGCGGTCACGCTCGGATGCGTCGCCATCGCCCGGCTCGTGCGTGATCACGCGTTGGTGGCGCTGGTCCCGATGAGCGTGGTCGCACAGTTGTTCGCGGTTGGGGTCTTGTCGATGACCGTCTGGTTCGGGTTCCCGAACTTCGCGTTACCGGTGATGGCCGTGGCCATCGTGCCGTCGATCTTGTCGAGACCGACGATGCGACCACCAGCGACGTTCTTCGTCGTGAGCGGACTCGTCCTCGTGTGCGCGTACAGCTGGTGGCCGCTGGCCCTGTTCGCGATGCCGTCACTGCTCGTCGCCACCCTGCGACTCTGGAAATACGCCGGCACGACCGGGCGGCGGCCGTGGGCGGCTGGCGCCATCGTCGTCGCGGCCGCCGCGACGGTCGCACCGATCGTGATGACGCTCGGTCTCGGCACCAGCCATCTGCTCATCAACGGCGGCATCCCGACGATGCCGTGGTGGCTGTTCGTCGCTTCCACCCTCCTGTTCGTCGCCGCGGTCGCGATACGTCAGGTCGTCACCGGCGACAAGCTCACGACGTTCGTGTTCGGGACGCCGGCCGTGTTCGGTGTCGTCGGCGTCATCGGCGTCTACTGGTACGAGGTCGCCACCAACGGGTATGTGAGCTACTACGGCGAGAAGTTGGCCGACGCGGCGACCGCGTTAGCGCTCGTCGGTCTTGCCGTGTTCCTCGCAGAGGTCCTTGCGAAATACACGCCGCAACTTCGCCAGTCGCGCTCGCGCATCGCGTTGGTCGGACTTGCCGCGGTGTTGATGGCCGTCGCGGTCTTTCAGATCAACGGGTACGTCGGTCCGAGGCAACAGACCGTCGCGTCCGGCCAATCCGCCGCTGGCTTTCTGACCTATACGCAGTGGATGGATCAAACCCACACGTTGGATCCCCTCGCGGACAGCTTCTTCGACGCGGTCGACGCGACCCGCCAACGCGTCGCGCAAACCGGCGAACTTCCTGAGACGTGGTCGTACATCGACCTCGCAGGACTTGATCCTCGAATGGACTGGACCGACCTTTGGTTCGCGTCGCTCGTCGGCGGTCTCGACACACCGCGACTGAACCGCGCCTATCACATGTACGCGTTATACGGCGTGACCGATCCGACCCAGCAGGCGAACATCATCACCCAGCTGTTCCCGGCTGACGGGCCGACCGTACGGCTCATCGTTCCCGAGTCGTTGGTCGCGCCACTCACCCACGACAGTTCCCAGTGGGTCGTGGGGACCACGCTGTTCCCACAGAACATTTAGGAAGCCGGCGGTTCGGCGAACAGCATTTCGAGGCCGCCGATCGAGGCCCGTTGTGTCCAACGGCGGCCGGAACACGCCACCGCGAGGGTCGGATTCGTGGCGAGGTCTTCCTGCTGGGTCGGATACTCGAGCAGCAGGATCGCGCGGGTTCGGTCTTCGCAACCCGCCGCGAGCGATTTGTCGGCGTAGTAGGGGGCCGAAAGCCACGCAAACAGGGGCTGTTCGAGACCGCTCGCGACCGACGCTCCCGGTAAGCCGTACGCGGTGTACGGCTGCAGGCCCGCCCACACCACCAGGTCGGTCGGTTCGGCCGCGACCGAATCGGCGCTGTCCCGCACCTAGGCCAAGAACGCGGCGGTCGGTCCATCGGTGTGCAGGCCGTGCAGCGGGCCGTTCAACGCGACGCTGACGGTGTCGGCCGCGAGCGGGACCTGACGATACGGGTGACGCCACGTCCCGTCGAAGGCTGTGAACGCAAGCAGCGTCGCGAACGCGAACGCGAGTCCGTGCACCAACCAGCGGCCGTGGTCGCGGTGCGCGAGCGCGCACAGCGCGCGCGCGCCGGCGACCCAACATCCGGGATTCAGCGCGGCTGAGTACCACAGCGGGTTGTTGCTTCCCAGTCCGCCGAGGAACGGCGCGGCGAGCAGCGCCCCGACGACCGCCAGACCCCGCACAGTCGGTCGAGTGTCCTTGCCGATGAGCAACGCCGCCCCGCCGGCCAGGAGCGCCAGCACGACGTACAGCGGAATCACGACCGATCGAGCGAGCAGCAACGGCAGGCCGGGGCCACCGAACGGTTCGACACCGCCCCGGGCCCGTCCGCTCGCCACGAACGCGGGCGTGAGCGCCACGAGGCCGACCGCAGCCGCGATCGCGACCGGACGGGCATACCGACGGACGGTGAGCAAGGCTCCGACCGCGACCGCGGCGACGAGCAGGAACCAAAAAGAACGAGAGGTCACGCGTACGAGGTCGGACAGGTTGGTCACGTACTGGTGCAGCAGATGGCTTCGGCTGTAGCCCAGACCGGCCGAAGCGTCGGCGTTGCCCTGATGGATGCCGCGCAGGATGTCCGGAATCGGTGCGAGGAACACCTGCGTTGCCGCCACGCCGACCGCGACGCCGGCGACGATCGCGGCGCTGCGTTTCCACAGCTGCGCACCTCGAAGTCCGGTCCAGACGAACGCGATCGCGGCGAGCGGAACGATCGCCATCGCCGACGGCCATCTCGCCAGAAGCTGAAACCAGATGAGCAACCCGACCGCGAACCACGCCGCCGACTCGGCCCGGCCGTGCAGTCGCCGGTCGGCCAGCAAAAGCAGCAGGCCCGAAACGGTCACGACCGCGAAGACCGTGAGGTCGTTGTATCCCGGAGTTTGCGGCAGCACCCGGGACACCCCGAACGCGCCGGCAACGATGGCCGCACCGACCGCGAGTTCGT
>JBKQIY010000012.1:0-9644 GCA_052148155.1 Acidimicrobiia bacterium
CGGCAGGGATGTCGCTCCAGGAGTACCTCCTTGGTCGTCTCGTCGAAGACGCCCACATGCCAACGTTGGAGGAAGTCCTGGACCGAGCCGGCGGTCGGGCAGGCGGGCGTGCATCGCTGCGAAAGGCGGCGAGGGCTGTTCGCGCCGATCGCGACGCTCGTTGATCGTCGTTGACGCAAGCGTCGTCGTGACTGCACTCGCGGACGACAGCCATGACGGCGACCGAGCGCGTGAGCGATTGCACGGGGAACGTCTGGTCGCTCCTCACCTCATCGACCTGGAGGTGACGTCTGCGTGGCGGCGTCTCGCCGCGGCCGGCGATCTCGACAACCGGCGTGCACAGTTGGCGCTCAAGGATCTGCGCTCACTCCGTCTTGACCGCGTGCCTCACGGTCCGCTCATCGCGAGGTGCTGGGAGCTGCGCGAGAACCTCACGGTCTACGACGCCGTGTACGTCGCGCTGGCCGAGATCATGGATCTCGTGCTTGTCAGTGCAGATGCTCGTCTCGCCGGGGCATATGGGACGCGTTGCGAGATCGAGTTGATTGCATGAGCCGTGCACCAGGAGTCGCGAGGCTGCGATTCGGTGCCCGAGCTCGGCCGGCGCCACGAACAACAAGGAAGCGAGTCGGAGTAGCCGCCCTTGCGCGATAGGGGTCAGTTCACGCGAGGCCGTGAAGTCCGGGAGAACACACTCATTCCAAGAACGTTTGCGTGAGCCTCCGCGAAAACGTGGCGCGGTGATCAGGCAAAGAGGCCGCGCACGTCTTCCGCCTCGAGTCGCCCGCCGAACAGGTTGTCATCGTCCATTACACCTTTGAACAGGTGCGCCTTCCGTTCCTTGAGCGCCATGACCTTCTCCTCGATGGTGTCGGCGGCGATCATGCGGTAGGCGATCACATTGCGGGTCTGGCCGATCCGGTGGCTGCGGTCGATGGCCTGGGCTTCGGTGGCCGGATTCCACCAGGGATCGAGCAAGAAGCAGTAGTCCGCCTCAGTGAGGTTCAGCCCGACGCCGCCCGCCTTGAGACTGATGAGGAACACGGGAGCAACGCCGTCCTTGAAGCGCGCGATCACCGCTTCCCGCTTGCGTGTGCGACCGTCGAGGTAGCAGTACTGGACGTGCTCGCGGTCAAGGCGGCTCCGAACCATGTGAAGAAACCGAGTGAACTGGCTGAAGACCAGCGCGCGGTGGTCGCCTTCGATTACCTCAGCGAGTTGCTCGACGAGCGTGTCGATCTTGACGCATGGCACGTCATCGCACGTTTGCCCGATCAGAGACGGGTGAAGGCTGAGTTGGCGGAGGAGCGTGAGCGAGCGCAGGATCGTGAACCGGTTGCGATCGAAGTCGTCAATGAGTCCGAGCACTTTCTGACGTTCGCGCTGCAGATGGGTCTCGTAGACCTTGCGGTGCTTGGGGGGGAGTTGGACGTCGAGGACCAGTTCCTGCTTCGCGGGGAGCTCGGCGGCGACGAGCTCCTTCGTCCGCCGTTTCATGAGTGGCTTGATCCGGCGCCGGAACTGGGCGAGCATCTCGATGTCCCCGTTGCGCTCGATCGGTCGTGCGTAGCGTTCGGCGAAGCGGGTCGGGCTCGGGAAGAGCCCGGGCGCGGTGATCGACAGGAGCGACCAGAGTTCCATGAGGTTGTTCTCCATGGGCGTTCCTGTGATCGCGACCTTGAACGGCGCGGGCAGTTGCCGGAGACAGCTGTAGATCTTGGACCGGTGGTTCTTGCTGTGCTGGGCTTCGTCGAGGAACAGCCCCGCCCACTCGACACTGCGGTACGCATCGAAGTCCAGACGCAAGAGGGTGTACGACATCACGACGACGTGCGCGCCCTCGACCACGTCGGGGATGGTCCGGCCGGATCGCTTCAGCGTGTCGGTGACAGTGACCACGGACAGGTTCGGGGTGAAGCGGCGAGCCTCGCTGAGCCAGCCGGGTACGACACTGGTCGGCGCGACGACGAGGAACGGCGCGAGGTTCGGATCGCGTTCGCGCGCGTGGGACACGAGGGCAAGGGACTGCAGGGTCTTGCCGAGACCCATGTCGTCGGCGAGCACGCCGCCCAGCTCATGCTCCCAGAGGAACCGGAGCCAGTGGAAGCCGTCGCGTTGGTAGGGGCGTAGCTCCGCGGTCAGCGTGGCCGGTATGTCGACGGTGCCGATCGACTCGATATCACGGAGCGCGCTCGCCTGCTGGGCCCACGAATCGGCCTGGTGTTGCACGACGCCGACCTCGCAGAGCTCGTCCCACCATCCGAGTTGATACCGGCTGATGCGCATCGCGTCGGCGGGCTGGTCCTGGAGCGCGCGAGCCTCTTCGATGAGCCGAAGGAGGGTCTGAAGCTCGGGTTTGCGGAGCGAGAAGTACGCGCCGTCCGGCAACAGGAGATGGGAGTCGCCCGCCGCGAGGGCACAGAAGACCTCGCCGAAAGGCAAGTCGCGGCCGTCGACGGTGATGGTGATGGTCAGGTCGAACCAATCGGTCTCGCCGGCGGACGCGGTGGACAACCCGACGACCACGTTGTCGCCGACGTCGCTGAAGTCCGCCGGCTCCCCGGTGACGTCGATGACGACGTCGGAGTTGTCGGCGAGCAGCGGCTGGACCTCGGTGGCGAACCGCATGGTGTCGAGCCCGGTGAGCCGCGCGCGGGGTCGGGGCCGGCCGTCGGCCGCCCGCAGGCCGAGCTGGTCGAGCACCGGAAGGTCCAGCGATCTCGCGAGGTGGTGCTCGGCCTCGGGATCGCGATACCCGGCAATGTCGGGGTCGTCGTCGACGGGCGCCCGTCGAGTCATCGTGCCGACCTCGTATACCCACGACCAGGACAACTCGACGGCGTGCCCGGCGCCGTAGCTCGCTTGGAGTTCCAAGCGCGGCGGCGAAATCTCGGGCGGCGCGAACGCGCCATCCGACGAGACGACTGTCGCAAGCTGGCGCAGCCGCGGCCACACCTCTTCGCCGAACCGAGCCTCGTCGGCGGGGGGAACGTCCACGTGCTCGGCGGCACAGACCATCGCGCGCAGTGGCGGCGATGCCTGTGTCGCCAGCTGCGCCAGGGCGACACGCCACTGCGCGGGGTCCGCGTGCGCCGCGATGTCGGCCCGCTCGACGTACGCGACGCCGTGCCCCCGTGCACCGATAAACGCTACGGCGACGACGTCGGTGTCGACAGAGTCGATCACCAGTTCCGGCGCGATGCGAAGGCCGGCACCATTGGGGCGGGTGACGTCGAGGCAGACCTCTCCACGCTGGTCCACGCGGATCTCGCCGAGCACTGGGTTTGCGTGCACGAGGCGCAACCCGACCTGGCGGGCCTCGTCGAGGAGCGGCCAGAGTGAACGGTCGAACGCGCTGAAGTTGATGGTCCGGTCGGCGTTAGTGGAGGCGTAGAAGGCGCGGTAGCCGGGGCGCGTGATCGCCTGGTGCAACGCGTACAGCTCCCGCAGGATGTTGACTTGGTCGGCCGGAAAGCCGCCGCGGTCCATCTGCCAGGAGTCGAGCCCGGCCCAGCTCACTCCGCTCTTGACCCAGCCCGCGCGCCCGCGCTTGACGAGACGGGCCAAGAGGCGTGGGTTTGACGCCCGGCCTGCGGTCGGATCAGCCGCCAGGGTCACTTCGATGGCCAGTGGCACCCGCCCGCCCGCGTCGCCCTCGTCGACCGCGGGTGCCCCGATGAGCGCGTGAAGCGCGTCCGCCCAGGTCCGCTCGGGAGGCTTGCGGTGGCGCGCATGCGCCGTTGTTCGGGGCATGGATTTCGCCTGGCGACCCACCGCGGCGATCACGATGGCGGCGATGTGCTTACAGTTGTCACCGACGGGGCAACTGCACTCTCCATCGACGAAGCCGAACCGGCCCGACTGATCGGCCGAGAAATAGGCAACCGTCTCGTACACACTGCCCTGGCCGAGCACGGTGGCTTCCAGAGTCTCCGTCGCTGCGTCCCACCGCAGGTCGAGAACTCGCCGCTTGGCATATTCCCTGCCGCGGGCGAATGACCGCGGGCCGACTGCGGCTTCCACCGCACCCAACTCGACGTCTCGCAACGCGGTCTCCACCGTGAACAGGACCCTAGACGAGCGATTCCAAGGGTCCGCGTTTTTGAGGCGAAGGCGTCCACGATCGGCGTTGCTTCACCCGATCGACCGCGGAAGATCGATGGACGCCGACCTGGACACCCTCGTGATCGCACTGTGCGTGCGGGCGGATGGCACGTCGAAGGATGACCCGAGCCTTGGGCCGTGGATGCCGGAGGGTGGGGATCGACCCCAAGCTCACCCGCGGCGGAACTCGTGACCGCGGTCGTGATGGAGGTCATGTTGAGGTTCACGTCCGAGGCCCGCTCGTTGCGGCACGCCACCAAGCATCTCGGTCACCTGTCCCCGTACTTGCCCGGCCAGGCCGGATACAACAAGCGGTCACAACGCGCGGCCGGCGCGTCCCAACGTGATCCGTCGATCGCCGGCGAACCTGACACTCGTGTCATCGCGCGTCCATCGCGCGGACGTCGTCATTCGCCTTCGTTCGTCACTGTTCGCGAAATCCCCTGACCCGCGGTTCATGTTCGGCGACGTCCGCCGTTCACCGCTCGGTGCGTTTCCCAAGCTGAGAACGCGGGTTCGATTCCCGTCGCCCGCTCTCGACCAAAGGCGCAGGTAGTGGGCTCGCATCGGCGTCACGCTGGTCATCAGAGACGTCGGCTACAGAAGCCGATGGCGCGTCCATGGCGAGGTTGGCTTTCGCATCCAGCAGCATGGCATCCATCGTGACTGCGATCTGGCGGTCGTTCTCTTCGGTCGCATGTTGATAGCGCATCACGGCCTCAGTCGAAGGTTGACGAAACCGGCGATGAGCACCATGCATCGAAGGCGACGCGGCATCAGATCGGCTAGCTCCCATACCTGCTCGGGCGTCGCTGTCGATCGCTCGAAACTTCTTCGGGACGCGAGCAGACGACGCGCTCGACCGCAGTCGACGACATCGAAAGAAGGGAGCGACTCCCCCAAAAAGCAACCTCAGCACTTGAACAAACGGGATAGACGGGGACGACCCCCGCGCGGCCGGTGCCATCCTCGTTCATTCCCGTGATCGTCCAAGATCCGTCGCGCGACTGGCCCGTGGCAGGCCACAAAGCCACTCCGACGGAAGCGAGGTCGGCTTCGTGTTCCCTGTTCAGCTGCATCGTTGAGCGCGGGGTAGCCGGGAGTATGGTCACCGGCTCGCGGCGGAGTTCGGTCGCGTTGTGAAAAGGGTCCCGTATGCGTCCACCTGAACCGTCGCGTCGATCGCTGTGGATCCGACGCGGGCGGGTCGCCCCGCTGGCGTTGGTTTCCGTGTCCGCGATTCTGGTTCTGCCGTTCGGCGCGCTCGGGGGTGTCGCGGCATCTGCCGCGCCGAGGGCTGCCGCCTCGACGTTCACTTGCTCGGGGGCGGACACCAAAGCGGGGGCGGGAACCCTCATCGGCGGCACCTACTCCAGCGTGACGGTCAAGGGCGGATGCTTGGTCAACGACGGCAACGTCATCGTCACCGGCAACCTCACCATCGAGACGGCCAAGGGTGCCCTGGTTGCCGCGTTCGCGAAGGACGACCACACGGGGTCTGGCAGATCAACGTTGACGGTCGACGGCAACATCGTCGTAGACCGCGGAGCGACCTTGCTCCTCGGCTGTTACGCCAAGTCCTTCGCCTGCGCCGACGACCCGAACAAGAAGACGAACCCCACCCTCAACGGACCGGCGTTCGTGCATGGCAGCGTGATCGGAACCGACGCCCTCGGCGTAGTAGCTCACGACGCGACCATCGACGGTGACGCCATCTTGCAAGGCGGCGGTGGCGGCGCCTTCAGTGGCCCCGGCGCCAACTGCACGCCGAGTGGGATCTTCAAAGGCTTCGGGTCGCCCGACTACAGCGACTTCGAGGACAGCACCATCGACGGCAACGTGTGGGTCGTCGGTCTGCATTCCTGCTGGTACGGCACCATCCGCAACAAGGTAGGCGGCAGCGTCACCAACGCCAAGGACATCATGGCTGACCCGGACTCGATGGAGGTCCTCGCAAACAAGATCCGGGGCAACCTGATCTGCGACGGCAACTTCCACGGCCACAAGCCCGGCGACCAGTTCGGCGATGATCACAGCAGCGGCCCAAACGTGGTGGGCGGCTACGCGGTCGGGGAATGCGGATTCTCGGTGCTCAAACCCCACCCGGCCCCCAACGACCCCGCGGGCTCGCACAATCCGGCCGGCCCACTCGAGCACCTCTCCGTGCGAAGCACGTCCGCTCAGGGTTATGACCTCGGAAGCACCGATGGCGGCGTGTTCGCCTACAGCGCGCCGTTCTATGACTCGGCCGCAGATGTCGGGACGCCGTACGCCGGGATCGCCACCGCCCCGGGCGGGCTCGGTTATTGGGTCGCCAACGCCGACGCGGCGGTCACGGCCTTCGGTCGCAACGCCCAGACCACCGGTTCGTGGACCCCCTCCTTCGCCCCGGCCAAGCCGGTCGTAGGCATCGCGGCCGTCCCCGGCGGGGACGGCTACTGGGAGGCTGCCGCCGACGGAGCCGTCTTCTCGTCGGGCCGTAGCGCCGCCTCCTACGGCTCGGCCGCCGGCTTGAAGCTGGTCAAACCTGTCGTCGGTCTTGCCGCCGTACCCACTGGCAACGGATATGACCTGGTCGCCGCCGACGGCGGTGTGTTTACCTACGGGCCCGGCGCGCACTTCTACGGCTCTACCGGCAACCTCAAGCTCAACCAGCCAATCGTCGGCATGGCGATCGACCCGACCACCGGCGGCTACTGGCTCGTCGCGGCGGACGGCGGCGTGTTCAGTTTCCACGCCCCGTACCTCGGGTCGCTCGCCAACACGCATCTGAACGAGCCGATCGTCGGCATCGCGGCCGCCCCGAACGGCAAGGGCTACTACCTCGTTGGTTCCGACGGCGGAGTGTTCGTCTTCGGTAGCGCCCACTACCAAGGCGAGCTGGCTCCTCCACTCTCGGGCGCACCCATCGACGCGATCGCTCTCGGCTAAACACCACCGGCACGGGTCAACGGTCCGTCCGCCGATCAGCACGGCAAACCGACCCTGCCAACCACGCCAGCCAAGGCGACGACGTGGTCAACTGTCACGCTTCCCGCATGCACAAAGACCCATACGGGAAAGCGCGACAGTCCAACAGACAACTCGCGCGTCCTCGACCGGTGACCTACTCCACCGTGTCGGTCAATGCGGCACTGCCGCGCTCCGAGGGAGATGACTCATAGGTCGTAGGTAGCTCGTCCGCCGCCCCTTCAGTGCGGGGCATCTGCCCCGGCGCTGGGGGACAACCACGCCGTCGAGGCTCGCAGTCAACGGGCCGGAGCGAAGCGGAGGGCGAAGCGCACCCTTGACGGCGAGTCAGGCGTGGTTGGGGGCAGGGCGGTCGAGCGTCTGCCGATCGTCCTCGCGCGACGTGCAGTACAACTTCCGGGGTTACCACCCGGCGTCAGTGCGTCACGTTGAGGTCGTGCGTGTTACTCCGTTGCGCGACGTGCTCTCATGTACCTCGATGCCGACCGCGGTGCGAAGTTCGACGAGATCCTGGCTCAAGTCGCCTGTGTCGCCGGGAGGTTGTCCCGGGGTTTGTTGAAGTGAGGTGGCGGTCCCCCGCCTGATGCCTGCCTTCGTGGTAGGTGTCGGGCGTCCGCCAAGACATCCGATTCAAGCGAAGGGGACCACCACCATGTCGAACAAGAAGGTAGCTGCTGTACGGCTTGTCGAGCGTGACGAGGCCGTTGGGGTTGTCGGGTTGCCGGAGGAGTTGCGCGTGTCGCTCGCCGAGATCGCGGGTGTGGCACGGGAGGGATTGTTGGCGATGAGCGCCTCGGTTGGCCTGTTGGTGATGTACCAGATGATGAACGCGGAGATGACCGCCAAGGTCGGTGCTGCGAAGCACGCCAAGCTTGCTGGTCGGGTGGCGAACTGGCATGGCGACGCGCCGGGTTCGGTTGTGTTGGGCGGCCGGCGGGTGCCGGTGGACCGGCCGCGGGGCCGCACGACCGACAAGACCGAGATCGAGCTCGACACGTACGCGCAGTTCACCAACGATGATCTGTTGTCGGAGATGGTGATGGAACGGATGCTGGCTGGGGTCGCGACCCGCCGTCATGTTCGGGTGAACGAACCGGTCGGTGAGGAACTCGCAGCAAGTGCGCGGTCGACGTCGCGGTCGTCGGTCAGTCGCCGTTTTAAGGCGGCGACTCAGGCTGGCTTGGACGAGCTGATGAGCCGCGACCTGTCCGAACTGAAGCTCGCGGCGTTGATGCTCGACGGGGTGCATTTCGCCGATGCGTGCTGCGTCGTCGCGTTGGCGATCTGTGCGGATGGGACGAAGGTGCCGGTCGGTTTGTGGTTGGGTGACACCGAGAACAAGACCATCGTCACTGCGCTGCTCGCTGATCTGGTCGGCCGAGGCCTGTCCGCCGATGGTGGTCTGTTCGTCGTGATCGACGGCGCCAAGGCCTTGGCGGCTGCGGTCCGCAAGGTGTTCGGCACGGCCGCGTTGATCCAACGGTGCACACTCCATTAAGCGCCGAAATGTAAAAGACCATCTCCCGAAAGATCAGCAGGCGTGGGTTGACCGCAAGCTCGGGGCCGCGTTCAACAACGACGACCCCGCCAAGGGCGAACGTGCTGCGCGAGACCTCGCCAAACAACTGGAGCAGCGGTGGCCCGACGCGGCTGCGAGTTTGCGCGAAGGCCTCGACGAGATGTTCACGGTCCGGCGGCTCGGGATCAACGGGCGGCTCGCCGCGACGCTCACGAACACGAACTGCATCGAGAGCATGATCTCGATCGCGCGTGACACCACCCGCAACGTGAAGCGTTGGCGTGACGGCAAGATGATCAAACGGTGGTGCGCCGCCGGGATGCTCAACGCCGAACGCAGCTTCCGACGACTCAAGGGCTACAAGCAGATGCCCGCACTCGTCACCGCGCTCAAACACCACATCGACGCGGTCACACCCGCATGCGAGACTGCCAAGGTCGCGTGACATGAACCAGGACCGTCACCGAACTTCAACAACAGTCGGGACACATCCTCTCGGCTGACTGCTCAGGTACACAACGCTCAGACCATGACCAGGTCCGTACATCGAAACTCTGCCAACGAACGACCGACAGAAAACGGTTCGGGGGTCGCGTTCCGGACTACGGAGTAGCGACGATGCACGCTGCGTTGCTGTACAGCGTGAAGCTGGTTTGCGGTTGCCCCACACTCGCCCGATCGAGGACCTCACTCAGACCTGAGTCGCGGTGATGCCCTGCGCCGCAGACGGCGACTAGCCCACGACTAGCCCTGATTGCCGCCGGACCCTCGCGGCGGGCTCCGAAACAGGTCCCGAAGAAAACCGTCGGTCTTCTTCGCGACGGCGTCGCTCCGTGCGTGGCGTTTACCCTGGATCGTGCCGTCTTGTTTCGGAGACGGCTTCCGCCGCGTGCCCTTCGATCCACTACGCATGTCCACAGTGTGCGCCGCGCGGTCAACCCGCCGTACCACCAACCGGCGGCGAGGTTCGAGGCCGCTCTCGTAGCCGTACTAGAGGCTTTCGGCCCTACCTTGCGAACGCCGAGCCGCTGACGATGTGGGGCGTGGACGA
>JBKQIY010000013.1:0-3621 GCA_052148155.1 Acidimicrobiia bacterium
CATGGCCGTCCCAGCTCACTGGTTTCATGGAACGCTCGATCCAATCGCGCCGTTGCAGACAGTGCGAGACGCAACTGACGGCATGCGCGCGTTCGAGCTGATGGTCTACGAGCACGAAGGCCACGCCATCAGCTTCACACACGGCATCGAGATCCTCCGCGCCGTCACACAGCTCGACTAACCCCGCGCCGAGGACCCGCAGGCAGCATGTCAACCACGCGCGAGCATCGGCGCCGGTCTCCGCGTTCAGGCGAGCAGCCCAAGATGATCGAGCGCGAGATACCCCAGGTCGACATCGGTGAGCTGCCCAGAGCGGAGATGGTCACGAAACTCCGCGAGCGGTGCGAGGATGACGTCGCAGAACTCGCCAGGCTGATTGCGCGGCTCGCAAATCTGCTTCGCGTTGCGTGCGACCGCGACGAAACGAACGGTCCGACATGCGCCGTCGAGCCAGCTGCTTGCGACGACTGCGAGGTCTCCAGCAAAGCCGGTCTCTTCGAGCAGCTCGCGGCGGGCCGCTTCGGCCGCATCCTCGCCTGGTTCAACCGCGCCGCCGGGAAGTTCGTCGAGGATGCAGTCGGGGCCCGGCCGATACTGGCGGGCCAGCACGACCTCATCGTGAGCCGTGATCGCGAGTACGGCCACAGCCTGGTCGGTACCTAAGATGTCCCACTCCGCACCGGTACCGTCGGGCAGCCGATACCGGCGGTTCACAACCGACAAGTAGCCAGCAGTACCAAGCTGCTCGTCAAGCAACTTCCACGCTTCGACCATCCGTAGATGTTCGCAGAAAAACTCAGATCGGCAGCGACGCGCACGGCCACATCGACCAGGTTCACTCCCCGACGATCCGAAGCAACTCGACGTCGACCCAACCGTCATCTTCGAAATGAAGGCGCGCCCCTTCCAGATTGTCGAAAGGCGCACCCCAATCTTCATGCCTGCCGTGAGGCAGACACGCGACAAGTCCGGGCTCGATGAGACCTCCATGCGAGATCACCAGCGCCGACGAACCATCCGACACTCGCCGTGTGACCCGCCGCCACAATGCCTCTTGACTTCGCGCAAGATCCGCGATGCCACCACCGTGCGAAACGTATTCCCTCCATGCGACGAACGGCCGCGACATCTGCCACCACTCGTGATGGCCAACCTGCCGGCTGGCCGCCTCGAAGTCCTCTCCGCCCATCGAGACGCACTCGTCGACCGCAAAACCCATTGCCACCGCGGTCTCCAACGAGCGGGGAATGTCGCTCGCGACCACGTACTCGAACGGCCCCGTCATCTCGCCGACTCGACGGGCGGACTCGACCCCGACCTGTGAGAGCTGGGATCCGCTCCCACGCCTGGAACCCTTCTCGGTATGAGCATGGCGTCGCACTTCAAGCGTTCGCAAACCCACTCCCCGGTCGAGGCACGCTCGCTACTCACGGGACTGCCTGCGCACGACTGACCGCACAGGCCACGAGCGACACACCTACCGAACCTTTAGCGCCGAACGGTCCGCCGATCAACCGCCAACGCCACCGTCCTCAAAGGCAAAACCAGGTGTTGACTTGCTCAGCGACATCATCCTCGCTCATCGACGCGTCAACGTCGATCGTGTGCAGTCCGAGCCGCTTTGCTTCCTCGATGAGACCGTCGGTGAACATTCGGTCGCGCTCCAGCAGATTGCGCAGCGCCCTGTCCGGGTCACTGGTCTGGTCGACGAACGTCCAAGGAGCTCCTGACGGGCGCCGACATTCGAACGCGACCCTCCGAAGGTCGGGCGTCGGGAGGAGCCACACGGCGTGAGTCGGCGTCGCGAGCAGGGGTTGCACGAGGTGCGGGAGCAGTCGGAAGCCCTCGGCGATCACCGGCGGCTCCTTGGGTAGGGCGAGGAGATCTTCGACGATCAAGCCGAAGCCCTCGCCCCGAAACCAGTGGAACGTCTCGAGCATCTGTTCTGAGGAGCGGTTCACCCATCGCTCGTCGATATCCATCGCCGCAAACGCCATCATGAACGGGCTGTCCTCGGGACTGATCCGGCGGCCATGATCGGCCATCACCTCGTCTGTTCCGTACAAGTAAAGGCAATGCTGAGTGGCCAGTCGACGAGCAACGGTCGACTTGCCTGTACCGCTCCCACCACCGACCCAATAGACGTGGCGGAGCCTGTCGCGCAGCACCGCATGGTCAGCGACCTCGCCACCATGTGCACACGGCATCCCGACGGGCAGCCTACGCTACGAAGTTCATTGACGGAAGACTCACCACTGGCAACGCAACGCGTCGTCCCGACCTCGCATCGGGCTTCACCTGTACCGGCATCGCTCCCGATGTATAGACGCCGGTCTTCCTCGCTGAAATAGCGCAGAGCGCGAGGATGCAGTGATATCGCCATTGCCCACCCAAGTACTCGTCGATGTCTCCCGGCAGGATCAGCGCCCGACGCGCGGTCAGGGTGTTGACGGTGCTGGCGTGACTCGCACCGCGATCGGCGGCGATGTCGGAGCGGTGGGGCCCCGGAGTGTCGCTTCATACTTGCCGGGTGGGAGTGGCGACATGTCCGCGGCCGTTGCGCTCCGAGCAGGGACTCGCGCTGCCCTGGGGTCGTGCGCACTCCTGGTATGTGGCATCGACCGTGACGGGGTAACTCGACTGACCGACCGGGATCGTGAAGATCTGGATGCACTGGTTGACGAGCGGATGTGGCTTGATGGAGGCGTTGCTGAGATACACGCTGAACAGCGATCCACAGCCGCTTGGGTGCAGCGCCTGCCCGGTGTTGTTTTCCACGATGACGTGACCGGACATGGTCGACCCGGCGGTCATCGTTCGCGAGAGCAACACAATGCGTGCCGTAACCGAGTAGGGCTCGGCGATTCCGAGATCGTGGTCGATGTCGTTCCACGCTTGGTCGGACAGGTTCTCAAGCATTGGAGCGGGCCGCCCGTTGACGGTGACGGCGACCTCATCGCACGAGAGAGTCGCCACCACGTCTGGCGTGGCGGTGGGCGACGTAGCGAAGGCGATCTGGTACACGATGTCATGCAAGCCGATGTCACCGCACTCGCCGAAAACGGCCGGTGCTTCGACCCGCGCGCTGTCGAAGGCGCTCACGATCGGGTTGACGAGGTACGCGTCGGTGACGGCCAAGTGTTTGCCGATGGGCTTGCCGGGCTCGTAGGCGTGAATGGTGCTCAAGACCATGACGTGGTCGCGCGGCGAGCCGAACTCGTCGGCTGGGCGCGGTGCCGTCCATGCGACTTCGGAGTCGACCCGCACGACGGCACCGCCCGATGCGTCTCCGACGGTGCGGAGCATCAGTTCAGCAACGCTGATGTTCGCCGGCAAGACCGACAGGTCGTCTTCGACCCCGAACATCTGTACTCCACCGCTCGTGCCCGACGAGCCGCCCGCGGTGCGGAATCCTCGCGGAACGTGAGCCTGGACCCAATGCCACAGGTCGTATGGCGTCATGCTGACAGCAAAGAACCGATGCGCGAACAGCAGATTCCCGACACCGGGCTGGGGTACGAACCCCCCAAGCGCCGCCGGTTCCGCCGTCGTCAGCGGCCGCGAGCCCGAAGGGAGCAAGGCCCGGTCGAGCAGCCGCTGTCCCAACGCCAGCGCAACCAC
>JBKQIY010000014.1:0-13850 GCA_052148155.1 Acidimicrobiia bacterium
GGTCGTGTCGGCAACCTCGAAACCGCGCGACCACGACCCCCGATACCGGGTACGGACCTCGACGCTCGTCCCGACAGGCAACACCATTCGGGGAGGCCGATTCGCTGAACCTTGCATCGTTACTGTCTCCATTGACGACCGTCCCACACGACCGAGCCGTCGCGCTCACCAGGTGCGGCTCGCGCTTTCGACGGTAACAAGCGAGCGTCGGAGTCTTGTGACCGGGACGTGAACACTCTGCGACGAAACGCCAAGCAGCCGCGAGGGCTCGGAGTGTGGCCGCTGTCAGTACGCGCGCACCGGCGGCGAAAGACCTACATGCTGACCGAACCGCCGGTGATGTTGAAGTTCTTGAACGGTCCGGGACCGCATGGCGGTGGAGATGCCGGCAGGGTGGTCTTGATCTTGACCGTGTTCGGAAGACCGGCGGGCGGGAACGCGAATGACCCTGCCTTGTGCGCGGTGCCTAACGGTGCGTGCAAGGTAATGGTGTCGACACCGCCCGTGTTCGTCACGGTTCCGGGGTTGCCGGTATACGTGACGGTCGTACCTGCAATCGGCGGACCCGAGACGGTCCAACCGATCGTGACGGTAATCGACCCAACATTGTCGTGATGAGTGAAGTTCGCGCACGCGCTGCCGTTAGGGAATCCGGGCACGTTGTTGTAGAAGCCCCCGCCGCTCAAGTGTCCAGCAAGGACCTTGACTCCGGCCGGGGAGGTCACGGTACCGCCACAGAACTTTGTGCCGACCGGCGGGACGAGTTGCGCGGCAAAGTTGATCTTCACAGTGCCCGGCGATCCGGCCGGCGTGAGGGCCGGGTTGACCGAGCCGCTCCCGCCCGGTAACACGCGACACGTTACGGTGCCGTGCGCGTTCACCGCAGCGCCCGCAGGCGACACCCCGACCAACGTCACCGATACGACGATCGTTGCCATCGTGACCAACGCTGAGAAGGGCTTGTTCCGCATGGTCGGCTCCTTCACGACAATGGACCGTGTGCGCTCACTCGGATCGTACGGCCGCAACCACGTCGGTGTCACTGACTTTCACGATGAACACACTCCGCTGTTTACCGAGTCAGTTCCCTCTGTTCATGCGGACAGTTGAACCGTGTGTTTCCTTTCCCGCCACGTAAACGATGACGTCACTGACGGCCGATCAGGCAGTCTTCGAAACGCGGCAGAATCCTCCCGAGGCGCTGCGGTGTCGGCACGGTTACAACCGGGACAACACGCTCCAAAGATGGCACTCTCGCCTACCTTCGCAACACCCGCGTCATGTGCCCATCGTTGCCACGGCGAACAGCCTCCACTCTTCCGGTACTCCCTTGAGGACATGCGTGCCCTGCTCGGATGTCGCGATGCCCGAACCGAGCAGGAGTGCCTTCACTGCTTCGGACACGAACACTTCGCCCGCACCGGCAAGATCGCAGATGCGTTTCGCGATACTGACGGTCAGGCCGACGACATCGTCGGGACGGACTTCGACCTCACCCGTGTGGACGCCGGCCCGTACGTCCAGGCCGATTCCTTTCGCGGCGGTCACGATCTCCGTCGCAGCGCGCACCGCCCGCGTCGTCGCATCGAAGGTGGCGAGGAACCCGTCACCGGTCGTCTTGATCTCACGACCCCGATAGCGCGCCAAGACAGCACGGACCATCGTGTCGTGCGCGTCGCTCAGCGCCGTCCACTTGCGATGCCCAAGACGGGCGGACTGTTCTGTCGATGCGACAATGTCGGTGAACAAGATCGTCGCGGTGAGCACGTCACCTTCGGGCGCTTGGCGGCCGCCGGTGACGAACTCCTCGATCTCATCCAAGAGCGCGTCGGTGTCACCCACAAAGAACAGGTGATCCTCACCCCGCAGTTCGACATACTTCGTACCGGGGATGTGCTCGGCCAGATACCGACCCGCCCCGACCCGGAGAAATCGATCTCCTTCCCGATGCAACACCAACGTCGGGACCGCAACGGTGGGTAGCAACGCACGCACATCCTGCATCGCCCCACACACCCATACTTTGGCGATCTGACCGGGACCTACGCCCAGACGTTCGGACCGCGCCCGCCACGCACGGAAACCTTCATCACGCATCTTGCTGGGAGCCATGATCTCTACCGACCATCCGGTTCCCCAAAGTTCGTTCCCGTCCCGCGACGTGGTTAGTCGCTTCAAGTCCTCCGAGGGAATACCCAGCGGATAGTCATCTTCCTGTACGTAGTGAGCGAACGTGTCGATGAGGATCAACGCTCGGATCCGTTCCTGATGGGAGACCGCATACCGGATGGCGGTCGCACCAGCATTGCTGAACCCGACGAGCACGACCTGCTCGCACCCCGCCGTATGGAGCACCGCCGTCAAGTCGGTATCCGCGATCTCTTCGACATAACAGTCCAAGAAGCTGCCGGTCGAGGCGCCCTGACCCCGAGCGTCGCACCACACAGTGCGGCTGAACGCGCCAAGACGCCGAGCAAAGCCGACGAAGCCCGGCTCATCCCACAACAAATCAATCGGTACGAGAGTCGAGGCGAACACGACATCCACCGGCCCCTCACCGAAAACCTGAAACGCGATGCTCACCCCATCAGGTGCCGTCGCATACCTGGTCACCGGTCGCTCGTCCACACCACTCTCCTCGCCGCCGACAGTCTGATCTGACGCGAAGGGCACATCTGTGCCCGCCGGCCGACGATTTCAAATCGGCGACCCACCCAGTCACTCCGTCAGGCGTACCCACCACCTTGCCTACGATCTCCGGCGTCCTGGAGCCATGAAGCCCTGAGAGACGAGCCGCTCGCAACAACTCCGAGCGCTGTCGTCCTATCCAGCGACATACACGGCCGCAGCGACTCACACCTCCCGCAGGCGGCCGTCCTGCCCTTGCCACCGACGAACCTCGCAGACGTCCTGAACGCCGCCGTCGAGCTCCTCGAAGACGTGTACATCAACGGTCGGGGCATCGCTGACCCGACGGTGCTGTGGGGGAACGGTGTCCCGTACATGCTCCACGAAATGTTGGACTGTTTCCCGCTCGAACGTCTGACCGTCGACCGCAACGCCGCGAGATGATGCGTTCGCGACCGAAGCAATAGTCCCGACCCCGAACGATTTTGCGCTCTCCTCGGACGTCGCGCTCAGGTGTATTTGACGGTTACCCGATCGATCGTGCCGTTGAACTTGAACGGTGCTCGGTCGTAGTAGTCCATCGAGACGGGTGAACCGAGCGCGGTGCCGATGTCGAGGCAGTCGTTGGCGGAGAAGAGTAGCGGCGCACTGAACGGTACCTGGCCCTGCGCGTATATGTTTCCGCCGGCCTTCATTGTTATGTTTAGAGCGCCAGCCATTTTGGGTTCGCCGTCGTAGGCTGTGACGATCTCGATCGTCGTTTTGCCGACGGGGAGCTTCTTCTCGGCGCGGATCTTGGTCCTCATGATGATGAACAGGTTGTATTCGTAACAGAGGATGCCGTCGTCGACGAAACAGGTGAGCCCGCCGCCGGCGCCGCCGAGCTTGTACAACACGCCGTTGGCGTTCGCGGGGACGTCGGCCTGGATGGTAACGAGGTTGTTCTTGTTGCCGAGCGCAGGCGCGCAGAACTCGGGCATGCGGGTGATCGGGCCGGCGAAGTCCCACTCAGTGTCCGGTGGCTGGATTCGGAGTTCGGGGTGGAAGATCGGAACCCAGAGGCCGCCGCCGATCGGTAACGCTTCGTTCTTGGCCGCCTCAATCGCGAACATCTCTTTCATTTGGGCGACCTTCTCGGGCATCTGTGCGGCGAGGTCGTTCGCTTGGGACCAGTCTTCGTCGAGGTTGTAGAGCTCCCACTCGTCGGCGTCGGGGCCCCATTCGTGGATACCTTCCGGCAGACCGGGTACCCAAGGGAGCCGAGGTCCGAGCGCGGAGGCCATCCAACCGTCGTGGTAGAGGGACCGGCTGGCCATGATCTCGAAATACTGCGTTTTCTTCGGGTCTCCTGCTGCGGCGTCGCTCATGGTCGCCGCAAAGCTGGCGCCGTCGATCGGGTCTTGCGGAATGCCGTTGACGACAAGCGGCGGCGTGATGCCGAGCACGTCGTAAATCGTCGGTACGACATCGTTGCAATGCAGAAACTGGGTTCGGGGCGTCGGATCGGGCTCGATCTTGGCAGGCCAGCGCACCGCCATCGGATTGCGGGTACCACCCAGGTGCGACGCCAGGAGTTTCATGCCCTTGTAGGGCGTGCTTCCCGCCCAAGCCCATCCTGCGTGGTATTGGTTGTCAGTCTTCGGCGAGCCGAGCGCATCGAGTCCGCCCAGCTCGTCGAGGGCCGCGAGATGCATCGGGATCGTGGAGGGAAGTCCGTTCTGTGCGAGCAGCTCGCTGATCGTGCCGCCCTGTCCTTCGCCCGACGAGCCGTTATCGCCCCAGATATAGAAAATCAGTGTGTTGTCGCTGTAACCGAGGCGGTCGACCTCGTCGACGAGGCGACCGACTTGTACATCGACGTGCTCGGCGAAGCCCGCAGCCACTTCCATGAGGCGGCGCTGGAACGGTTTCTCATCCGCCGGGATACTGTCCCACGACGCCAACGATTCGGGTCGGGCCGTTAGTTCGGTGTCTTGCGGAATCCAACCCTTTTGCTTCGCGCGCTCGCAGACACGCTCGCGGTAGGCATCCCAACCGTCGTCGAACTTGCCTGCGTACTTGTCGGCCCATTCCTTCATGATGTGGTGGGGGCCGTGTAGACAGCCGCTCGCCCAGTACATGAAGAACGGCTGGTCTTGCTTGAACGCCTTGTGCTTGCGCAGCCAATCGATGGCGTCGTCGGCGAGATCTTCGCTGAGGTGGTAGCCCTCTTCGGGCGTCTTCGGCGGCAATACCACGGTGGTGTTGCGTACGAGGTTCGGCTCGTACTGCGACGCTTCACTGGCGAGGAAACCGTAGAAGTACTCGAAGCCCAGACCCGTCGGCCAGTTCTCGAACGGACCCGCTGCGGAGGTCTCCTCGGCCGGCGTGTTGTGCCACTTACCGAACGCGGCCGTGTTATAGCCGTAGTCCTTCAACACCTCCGCGCACAGGGCGCTGCTCTTCGGGATGTGGCCCGAATAACCGTCCCAATCGTTGGCTAGCTCGGCGATCTGCCCCGCGCCGACGCGATGGTGATTGCGTCCGGTAAGGATCGACGCCCGGGTAGGCGAACACATCGCCGTGGTATGAAAACGGTTGTACGCAATCCCCTGCTCACAGATGCGATCCAGGGCGGTCGTCGTCACCTCGCCGCCGAAGGTCGTCGGCAAGCCGGGCCCGGCATCGTCGATCAGCACGATCAAGATGTTCGGCGCGTCTTCGGGCAGACGGCGAGCCGCACGGCGAACGTGATATTCCGACTCGGCCAGCGTCCGGCCCGCAACGCTCGCCGACGGCGTCGGCGGAAACGGCAACACTTCCTGCGGCGGCAACTTCGCGGCGACGGCCTCTGAGGTCATAAACCCTCCGACGTGCTCGTGCAGCATCCCAGAGAGCCCGCTGCGACCAATCCAGAATCGCGTCGCACACCCCGACATGACGTCACCCACACCGGGTGATCAACCCACCGTCCTCGTCGAAGCCAGCCAACGCCCGATGCGGTAGGCAACCCCACCTCGGCAACGGCCCAGACGGACGATGCAGCAACCCTCAGAACCCTCAGCATGACAACAACAGCGAACGTCTCACAGCCCCCGTCAGAGCCACGCAAACATCTCGATGGCGCGCGTCCTACCCCCACCGCCGATGACGCTCGCCGACGTCCTCGACGCCGTTATCGAGCAACCCGACGAGTTCCTGTTCGACCTGTACGAACACGGTCGCGCCCGGGGTGACACGGTATTGCTTTGGGCCAACGGCGCGCCGGCCGTCCTGCGCCTCGTCTGCGACAGTCCCCCACTCGCGCGCCGAGCGGTCGCCTGAGACGCATGAGGACACCGTTGTTCTCATCTCTCACCCGCTTCCACCCTCGCTGTCGGGGTGTGCAGTCACACCCCCAACAATACATTTTGACGCCCAGGGAGCGACCAGCCCTGAGGGCAATCGTCACACAGCGCGACGTCGAAGAACTGCGACGCGACACCCAGCAGTTCGACCTCGGAACCGGTCAGAAGAGGTCGTTTGGAGGCGGGTACGCGCGCGCCGGCCGCCGTACATACAGAGCCCGCCGAAGGTTCACATGATGTCCTCCACGTGTAGCCAATCATGTAGCCAAGGCGGTGGACTGCGACGCGCGACCATCGACGATCCTGGACAGCACATGCGGCGCTACCAGGCACGCAAGACGTTCGTGGATGACGATGGACATGCCGCCCGCAACTACGGATCAGAAGGTTGGGGTGGCGAGATGCCCGTCGGTGCTTACTCGCAGGTCGATGCGTTCTTCGGTGATGCGCAGGAGCACCATGTCGCTCATGAGAGGATCTCGCCGCTGTTGGGGTTGAGCCCGTAGTAGCCGGCGATGACGGGCAGGCCGAGCTTGACCGCTTCGTCGGTGACGTATTCCTTGGCCCGCAGGTATGCCTCGGTCTGCTTGTCGATGGCGTCAGGCGTGAGCTTGATCGGCGGGGTGTGGAGGGCCAGTTCGAGGAGGTCGCGGGCGCGGGTGAGGACTGTCCCGGTGAGGTAGACACCGGCGAGCGAGAATCTTCTGGGCCGCGAGCACGACGTGTGGGACGTACACACCGACAAGAGCCGCTGGTGGGTCATCTCCGATCCGTGGAACCTCTACCCGCACGGTGATTTCAAGAGTATGGACGTGGCACTGTCATTCCACATTGGGCTCACGACACGGGTCTTCGCACGGCTTGCCAAACCTCAGGCTGATGCCGAGACTGTTCGCTTTCCGGAGTCGTGGCGCCGGATCGAACAGGCCGACGACGCGCTTGACGAAGCCGAGGAAGCGGAAGACTTTCAGGCCATCGGGATGCGCTGCCGCGAATGCGTGCTCACTTTGCGCGAGTTGGTCACCGACGACCTGGGCGACGGCGAAGCTGAGTTGCCCGTCACTGGCGACCTTAAGGGTTGGGCCGCGCTGATCGTCCGGAAGATGGAGACCCGCGAGCGGCCGCGCACGTACCTCAAGAGCGTTGCCAACATCGCGTGGGACTACGTGGCCTGGCTTACCCACGCACGGGATGCTGAACACCACGATGCTCGCGAGGCGATCGGCGCGACGATGCGCGTCCTGGTCAACTTCGGTGCGCTCGTGCGTCGCTCGGAGCAGGAGGAAAGCGATCGCTGCCCACAGTGCGATTCAAACCAGCTTCATTACGACGCGGACTGGGCGGACGAAGACCACACGACCCTGAACGACATCACGACATCACGACATGCGAGTCTTGCGGGTGGCAACGGGTGGAGCCGACACCGCCTCCCGACGGGCCGATGCTTGAGCGAATGCGGGAGCACCTGGCTGCGCCCCCGCCCTTTCCCGAGGGCGAGTGCATCAACAGCGACCAGATCGACACGTTCATGACGCCCGAGGACTTCATGCGGCGGCACGACTCGTGAGCCCCTGCCGGTACGAGGCGTTCGGCGGGTCTGCGGCGAGCGCGGAGCGTGGCAGTTATGAGCGGCTTACTCGTCGGACGTGTTCGGCACGTTGTTTCCCGTCACGTCTGTTCACCCCGGCTCGCGCCTTGTCCACTCAAGCGGCAGCGCGGCGAACCACATCACGTCGGAGCGTCGGCCCTGCCAAACGGCGTGTGAGCGCATCGTTCCCTCATGCACAAACCCCGCACGGCGGGCCACCGCGACTGACGCTTCATTGTCCGCAACGATCGTCAAGAAGACGCGAGCCGCACCAACCTCGAACAACCAGCGCGTGAATAGGATTACGGCCCGAGTCGCGTAACCGCGTCCTCGCGCGCTTGCTGCGATCCAGTAGCCGAACTGCGCGACGTCGGCTTTAGACCAGTCGTCGACTCCACAGCAGCCGACCAAGTCGTTAGACCTGATGTCCATGATTGCGAACACAACACCAGACGACGGCGTCTCCGTCGCAGCAAACGTCCGCCAGTTCAACGCCCATTCGTCAATGAAGGCCTCAGCGTCCGTGATCGAGAGCGGCGGACTCGGGCGTCCTAGCCGGTCGAGCACCCCGTTATAGCGTCGGATCGCTGGGTCGGCCGATACTTCCGCCATGAACGCGGCGTCGTCTCTCGACCAAGGCCGGAGGGTGACAACACCGTCGGAGAGCGTCACGATCGGATCATCGACTTCTCCCACGCGCACGCATAATGCTCGGTCGGAGCGCATTGCGCCACCAGCCGGAGCAGCACAGAACGCGTCGGCACAGTTGGCAGCCAACGCGGTCCGTCTCCCGCGACCTGGCTGGATCCGAAGAGCGAGTAATCACTGCCGCGCGCCCGTCTGCCGGCTCACTGTCACGCTTTTCCGTACACCCAAAGACCTATACGGGAAAGCGTGACAGTTCGAGGTCGGACGCGCGAGTCCACGCGGACATTGCGCGCGTGATGTGACCTACCCCCACCCACCGGTCCCACCGTGACGGGACTCACACCGCACAAGACCTACGCTTGCGCGGTCACTGCGACGAACAGTCGCGGTAGCAGCGCACGGTCGCCATGGTCGGCAGCCATCAAGGCATAACCGAACAACCTTCCGAAGTTGACTGTGCTCCGATGTGAGTCGGAGCACGGTCGCGTCCGGGACGTACCGCCAACGCCGCCCCCTGCAGTGCGGACTTCTTCTGCCCCGGCGCTGGGGGACAACGACGCCGACGAGGCTCGCAGACCTCAAGCACCGCAGCCGAGCACCGCGACACGTCGTTCGGAACTGCAAAGCCCGACCATCGTCCAGACAGATATCAGAATCCGTCCGCCACGCCGAACCTCGCCAGCGCCCCAAACCCGACCAGGAACGGCGGCCACGCGATCGAGGTACGCGACCTGCAAGCCGTGCGGACTCGGCCTCGGTCCTGACCACGCCGAGGAAGAGCCCGCACTGTTACCAGGACGTCAACCGCAGGACGTCGAAGCCCTGGTCGACGGTGCTCGAAGTCGGGAACGTCACCGTCACCGTGGTCACTGGAATCGCTGCTGGCGGCGGTGCGGTGTGCACTGGAGTGACGGTGCCGGCGCCGGTCATGGGGGCAGCAGAGGCGGCGGGAACTGCGACGGCACCGACAGCGCCGACAACCCCGGCAGTGAGTGCACCGGCGAACATGATGTTCCGAAGCGTCTTCTTCATGATCATCGCGCCTTTCCGAATGTGTGGCCTTCGTCGTACTCACCCATTAGGCCCGACTGACGGTTCGGCCGCAGCGTCCTGTGACACACCCCAACTGGGTATCTGTACCCAGCCGCCCGTTCGACGAGCACGGAAAGCCGGGCTCCGGTCGTGCCGAACCTCGGAGCCGCCCCACCGAAGCAACCCACGAGCGCCAGCCTTCAGGGGGCAGGCAACGTTCGCGAGCGCCCCGCGTTTGTTGGTGACGTTGACGTGTGTCGCGGCGTTTGTGATCCGGTCGCAGTCGAGCGCGATCGCGGCACATGCTCGTAACGTTGCCGTCGCTGCGCCAACTGCATCGCCACCGAAGTCCGAAACGAAACACATGGGATGGGGCTCCGACGCATTGGGCGCGACTCGCGCCGACTCGACGCCGACCTTCACTCACTTTGACGGTGCACGTCGGACATGGCCGGCGTGGCACAGCCGGCGGACGCTGCGCTCCCTGTCGTATCCCTTCGGGGCACGCCTAGCTGGAGCCCGGGGTTAGCGTCCGACAGCATGGAACCGTCTGACGAGTGGTTGGTGGGGGCCGATCCGACCCGGCCGCCGTCGCCGCCGAGTACGACGCCGCCGGCGCGTCGGCGGTCTTCCTCGATGCCGAGTGGTTCTTCGTGTACCCAACTCGGGAGTTCAGACGGTGGGACAATCATCGTCTTTTGCCCGGCGATCCTCGCTCCCACTGGTTCGGACCGGAGGTCACGGCCTATATGCGCCAGGCGTACAGAAGCGGCCACTCCCGCCGCCACACGTTCCTCATTCTGGGGCCGGGGACACTCTTTGACACTCCCGACGGGCGCGACGTCCTACGACGACGGGTTGACCCAAGCCTCGCTGACCTCGTGGATGCGGTCAATCCGACACCGCCACCAGTGATCCTCAGTGGAACTGGCACCGAGATCCTCTATGGCGGGGTGAGATCCGAGATCAGCATTCTCGGGATGAGACTGCACGACTCGTCGGGACGGCACCTCGGCTATGTCTTGGACTACCGGCCGACAGCGGGCATGTCCCAGGTCTTCTCGGCGCTGGCGCTCGCCGATCTGCGTCATCTCGATCGCATGACCGCGGTGGCGCGTCCAGACCGTCGGCCGGCCGCCATCTTGTTCGCGGATCTCGAAGCGTCAGGCTAGTCCTCGGGCTCGTCGCTTCTCATGTTGGGCGCTTCGAGCCGTGTGAGATGTTGACCTGGTTCGCCCGACACGTCCAGGAGAGGTGCGGCTGCCTACGTTCCACATGGTCCGTCGAGCAGCCGGCCCATTCTCGAAGGGTCGCGTCAGGGGCTTCCTGCAGGCAGTTCCCTTTCGATCGCTCGATGTTCGTCGACTCTGGTGTGCTGGGCGCCTAACCGTTGTGCGGACGAGTGTGGGAGTATTTCTATCTTCAACGCGCGGTTCCATGGAGGGTAGGTATGAAGGCCCGTATCGGGTTCGCCGTTGTCGCGGTTGGATCCCTATTGGGGCTGGCGTCCGTGCCAGTCGGCGCGCAAGGCGAGCGAATCGCACCGGCGACGTCGACGATCCAGGCCGTTCCCCTCCGGTCCAGTTACGAGACCGCGACGAGGGTGGTCTCACGGGATATCGGCCTGAGTGTGGTGTTGCCGGACGGGCATGAACTGTGGCTGTTCGGCGACACCGGTGTGTATCAACGCACGGGCGACGCCCGATGGACCTCGACGAAGTTTATCGATGGCAGTACTGCACTTGAAGCGAAGTATGCGTCCGGTCAAGTGCCTCACGGAGGTGAGTATCCCTCGGGTGCACCGGCCCGGTTCATTCCCGTCCCGAACGACGTGTACTTGAGCGATGGCAGCGGGCGAGCGTGCATCAAAGGGCTCGGAGCCGCCGCCTTCTCGGCTCGTTGGCCCACAGGCGCGGCCGTGATGGAGAGCAATACCTCGGAGGTGCTGATCACTTACTCCGAGGTATGTGTGACCCATGGCGGAATCAGCGCCGAGACAAGGATCGAGGGCTGGGGATATTTGCTGTACAACTGGCGAACACATCACATCGATCACGGACCCATCGATGTGTTCAGGCCGCACGCCAACGCCGCGGCGATCGCGTCGTCGCTCGTGTTCGGCTCGCCGATATTCGACAACGGAAACCTGACACTCTTCTCTTCAACCTGCGTATCGCAGTACCTCGGTTGTGGGGTCGGCCAGGTGTGGTCCGTGACCATGCCGGACATGACCGCCGCGTTAGACAACGCGAAGTCGTACACACTGAATCAACTGGCAACTGACGGCTCGGGACAGTTCGAGCCGCTGTCCATTTCTGTGGGGCAGTACTCCACTGGACTACGCATGGTCGAGTGGACCTCGATCGCGGGGACCTACGCGATCTTCTCTGCTCCCACCATCACAAGCGCCTGGCATCTCGACGGGTCGGGAACTCTGCCGCGCTGTCAAACTCACACCGGATTCTGCTTTGCGCTCGAAGGCCATCCCGAACTGAGCACACCGACGGACATCTTCGTCTCATACGACGATCCAGACGCCGGGCCGAACGGCCACGTGGTGATCAGCGCCCTACCCGACTAGCAAACGCGAGACGAAGTTTGCACACCGGTGTCGCGATGCGGGACATCCTTCAGCCTGACATCGGTTGAGGGATCGGCAGCCAGACACGGTGTTCGCACGGGAACACCATGACGTATGAACTGGGTACGCCCGCCGGTTGCGTCGGAACGGCTGCGTCCCTGGGTTGCTGTATGAATCCCCAAACCTGATCGCCGCACTGCGGACAGGGTTCCATGATCGGAAACTACCGCTACCAGAGACCGTCCGCCCGGGTTGCCGTCGGGCGCTGGCGGAATACGCGGTGTACCCGAATGGCGTGGGTTCGAGGCCGCTCTCACGGTCGGAGTAGAGGCTTTCGACCCTACCTTCTCGCCGACCAGCCAACGATGTGGTGCGTGGACGACGTCGACTTCATGACCTGCCCGCACTGCGGCCTGCGGATCTATATCGGTACGTTCTGGCGTCCGGTCTCATGTAGCGAACGCGAAGCCGACGACTACGGCCCGCGCGCGTTCGTGATCATCGGCGGAGATCGACTCATCCACCGATGCCTCATCGGAGAGGAGTAGGCCGTGACCATGGATCGCTCCAGCGCCGAGTGCCGCGCTCGGCTGAGTCACGCAGAGAGGATCGTTTCAGTTCAAGCGGACTGCACGTTCGTTGAGGCCCTCGCCAAGATGAGAGAACGGGCCAAGGCCGTCAGCCAGGCAAAACCAGACGTGACCAACGTTCGTGCAGGTCGCCTTCGCGCGCGCTGGTTCGTTACGGGACTCGTGTGAGAACTACCGTCTGGCGATCATCTCCCAGACGGGCGGACGTGGAGAAAATCGATGCCGGCGTCTATCGGTGCAGTCTGTGCGGCGTCGTGGTCGAGGTCGACAAGGACGATCCACCCATCGTGGCATTCGTCGCCCACGGTGGAAAGCAGACGGAACGGGTCGTCAGTATTGCTGGTGTCGAAGTCCACCGCTGCAACGTTTCCCGTCGGAGCGGTAGTGGTTGACGAAAGGCGGCGGGTCCAAATCCGACGCTCGGCCGCCCTGCGGGTACGACGGCCTCGGCACTGAGATCAGGTGCCCGAGGCACCACCACTGCCGGCCACCCCCGAGCAGCGGAAGTGGCGGCCCGAGCACCAACGATGGTGTACCCGAAACGTGACCACCGTAATCACGTTCATCGTTTGCGGACGTCGCGAGCGCGAACAAGCGCGGTGCTGGTTCGCGTCGCGGAGGGGACACCGGGATGCGGTGTCCCCTCCGACTACTCGCGGGTCCTGCAGCTAGCTAGAGGTTCGGTTCGTTGTTGTGGTCGGCCGCGATCATGCGTGCTTTAAGCAGGGGCACTGCCGGGTTGTCAAGGGAACCGTGCATGGAGACGTGGAGATTCGGGTACATACGCGGGGACTCAGAGAAAGGAGCCGACAATGACGTTCGACGACAACCCTGAGCACACCAAAGCACAGTCGGCTGGCTTGGTCGGTCACCCGGTCATCGACCGACACTTGGAGCCCGTGGGCACGATCAGTTATGTGCTGTACGACGAACGCGACCTGCAGCCCCGATGGGCGGTCGTGAAGTTAGGTGTCTTGCGCGGCGAGCACTTCGTACCCCTCGCTGAAAGCTACGTCGACCACGACGGCCGTCTCGTCGTCCCATACGACAAGACCATCATCAAGTACGCGCCTCGGCCGCGGCGCGCCCAGATGCTCGACAATCGGGCAACGCGGCAGTTGCGCGATTACTACGGCGTCGCTGCATAGCATCACGCGCCTGGTTGTAGCCGCGTCGGATCGCCGGCCTTCGTGGGCTAGGGCGTCGGTGCGTGTTGGGCCTGGAGTTCGGTTCGGAGTTCGCGGATCGAGTGCAACACGGTGAGGAGATCGGCAGTGACCCAGCGGCAGGCGACCTCGACGTTGTTGAACACGTAGGTGGTGACGCGGAGCGCGGCGAGGCTCTGTTCGACGTTGTGGGCGAGCGCGGATACGTCGTTGGCGACGATGGCTAACTGGGTGCCGCCGATCCCGGTTCCGGTTGCCTCGTAGATCGCCGAGATCGCATCCGCGTGATCG
>JBKQIY010000015.1:0-34939 GCA_052148155.1 Acidimicrobiia bacterium
GTTCCACCGTCAACACGCTGTCGTGGAACTCGCGATCCGTGACCTCAAAGAAGGAGCCGGACTCGAACACGTCCCGTCCGGGAACTTTTCCGCCAACGCAGCATGGCTGGCATGTGCGGTCCTCGCCCACAACCTGATCCGCTGGACCGCCCGACTCGGTGACATCCACCCCGACGATCAACTCACCGTCGCGCGTACCTTCCGCACCCGACTGATCGCCGTACCCGCCCGGATCGTCAACCTTCACGGCGGACACACGCTCCGGTTCCCCGCCCGCTGGCCATGGGCCGACACGATCCGCACCGCGCTCGCCCAACTCCGCGCGATTCCGCAACTCACCTGAACGAACCGCACCGTCCATCCCCAACGAACCGTCACACCAGGGCGCAGCCATGCCCAACACCGCCGCACAACACGTCGCGCGCTCACCAACACACCAAAAACGCGGCCCGCGCAACACTCACCCTCACCAACACGTCACAAACACCCGCCAAACACGCCCACCGCACCCTTACACAGCCACCACACCCGAAAAATCGGTGCTTCCAGGCTTAAGCGAATCGGATCATGCAGGCGATGCCAACGACGAGGCAGTAGACGCCGAACGGCCACAACGTCTGGCTTTGGAAGAACCGCACCAAGAAGCGGGTCGAGACGTAGGCGCCGGCCATCGCGAAGAGCGCACCGACGAGCGACTGCAGCCGTACGCCGTCTCCGAGGGGCCCCATGAGGTCGGGCAGTTTGTAGACGCCGGCTGCCGCGATGATCGGTGTCGCGAGCAAGAACGCGAAGCGTGCCGCGTCCTCATGGTCGAGGCCGCGGGTCAGGCCGGCGACCATCGTGATACCTGAGCGGCTGATGCCCGCGAAGAATGCTCCGATCTGCATCACGCCGACGAAGATTGCCTCGACGAACGTCAAAGACTCGATGGTGCGGCCCGGCTCGGGGTTTTCGTGTTGGGGGTTGCTGGCTGCGAGCGCGCGGGCGCGCGGCCGTCGGCGTAGGCGCTCACCGCCGAGGAGGATCAAGCCGTTCACGGTCAGGAACGCCGCCGCCGCGAACGGCTTGGCGAAGAGCGTGCGCAGGACGTGTTCGAACGCGACGCCGATGATACCCGCCGGGATCGTCGCGGCGATCAGCAATAAGCCCAGCCTCGCGGCCGGCGAGACCACGCGCCGTTGGCGGACACTGCGCCCGAGGTCTCCGATGATCTCGAACCAGTCGCGCCAGAAGTACACGAACAGCGCGAGCGCGGTCCCGACGTGCAACGCCACCAGGAAGGCAAGGAAGAAACTTTCGCTCGACTGGGCCTTCACGAGACTGGTCCAGCCGAGCAGCGCCGCGATGAGTACCGAATGGCCGAGACTCGACACGGGGAACAGCTCGGTGATGCCCTGGAACAGGCCGATGATGATCGCCTGGAAGTACGAGAGCTTGTGCACGGTGGGCGAGTCTCGCTGATTTTGGTAAGAAATCGCTAAGCAGCGACGAACGGCACGGCGGCGAAGCCGTGCACGTTGCTCATGTGGACCCGGCGGAGGTGCGTCTCGTCGATCTCGTACCGGGGGAACCGACGCGCGAACTCCTCGAGTCCGATCCGGCCCTCGAGGCGGGCGAGCGCCGCTCCGAGACAGAAGTGCAGGCCGTAGCCGAACCCGAGCGCGACATGGCCGGTGCGGTCGACGTCGAAGGTGTCGGCGTCGGCGTATTGGCGGTCGTCGCGGTTGGCGGCAGCGGTGAGCAGCAGCACCCGCGAACCTTTGCGCATCGCCACCCCGTGCGCGGTGACGTCGGCGGTGAGGACCCGACCCTGATACTGGGACGGCGCCCAAAAGCGCAGGGTCTCCTCGACCGCGCCCGGGATTTTCGACGGGTCGTCGAGGACCTTTTGCCACTCTCGGGGACAGCGTCCGAAGAGCACCACCGCGTTCGCGAGCAGCTTGGTGAGCGTCTCGGTGCCCGCCGACCCGATCAGCGACGCGAAACCGATCACCTCTCGGTCGGTGAGTCGGGCCGGCGTGCCCGCGTCGTCGGTGATCTCGGCCTCGCACAGCTTGGAGACAAAGCCGCCGTCGGGTCGGGCGCGTTTGTCGGCGAGGAGCGCGGTCCAGTACTCGCCGGTTTTGGCCATCGCCTCGATCGCGTGGTCGGGGATGTACGGCGGACCCTCGAGCCGGTCGAGGGTCGCGTCCATATACCGGCGGAGCATGTTGCGGTCCGGGACCGGCACGCCGAGCAGTTCCATGATCACGTTCATCGGCAAGATCGCCGAGAAATCCTCCACGAAGTCACCGCCACCGCGCTCGACGAGCGGTTCGAGACACTCGATCGCCGTCGCGCGCACGAACGGCTCGAGTTCGCTGATCGCACGCGGCGTGAACGCACGGCTGACGAGCTTGCGTTGCACGTCATGGTCGGGCGGGTCCATGAAGATCATCATGGGAAGCAGCGCTCGCGTATCGAGCGTCTCGATCATCGTGCCTTCGGCGCTGCTGTATAACAGCGGCTGTTGTGACGCCTCGAGCACGTCGGCGTAGCGCGACAGCGCGAAGAAGGCGAGCTTGTCGTTGTGGTAGCAGGGCTCGTCGTCGCGTAACCAGCGGTACACCGGGTACGGATCTTCGTGAAATTCGTGCGAGAACGGGTCCAGGTCCATCCCGGTGATCGTTTCACGCGAGGATGCGCTCATGAAACCCGACATCTGGCTCGTGCGTCACGGCCAGACCGAATGGAGTGCGTCGGGGCGTCACACGAGCCGCACCGACGTGCCGTTGACCGCCGACGGCCGAGCCGCCGCGGTCGCGCTGGCGCCCCGGCTCGCCGTCCACGAGTTCTCCCTCGTGCTTTCCAGCCCGGCGACCCGGGCGCTCGACACGGCCCGCCTCGCGGGTTTTGCGGACGCCGAAGTCGACGCCGACCTCCACGAACGCGACTACGGCGACATCGAAGGCGCCACGACGGACGAGATCCGCGCCCGGGGCGGCGAATGGAGCGACTGGTCGGTGTGGACCGGCGCGGTCCCCGGCGGTGAGACGCTCGCCGAAGTCGGGACCCGTGCGAGCCGGGTGCTGGCCCGCGCCGACGCCGCGGCCGGCGACGTCTTGTTGTTCGGGCACGGGCACCAGCTTCGGATCCTCGCCGCGGTGGCGCTCGAACTCGCTCCCGGTGTCGGCGCGCGGCTCGTCCTCGATCCGGCGACCGTGTCGATCGTCGGTCACGAGCATGAGCTCCGCGCCATCCGCGCCTGGAACCGCGACTGACCTACGCGCGCAACGCGCGAGCGCAAGGTCGGAGCTGCCACAGAGCATGGCGTGCATGTCGCGCCGATGCCCAGACCCGTCGTTGTGCTCAAGCACCCCCCCGTTCCCGCCGATTGAGCCTCCAAGCTCGGGCATGGATGCCGGGGACGGGAACCAAGGATGCGTGCGATGTTCAACAAGAAGCGGATAGTCGGGGTCCTGACGTCTGCGGTGCTGCTTGCCGCGATGATCGGCGCTCCTGCCCATGCGGCAATCAATCTCGACATCACTCCGGGCACTCTCAACTTCGACGGTGGTGCGCCCGCGATCGGCAACTTCTCGGGTGTGACCCTCAACGGCACCCCGCAGCTCACCAGCTTGACGGTCGACCCGTTTACCGTCGTCGACGCGACCGGTTCCGGTGCCGGCTGGAACGTGTTGCTGACCGTCCCGGACCTGTCCGACGGTTTGGGCGACACGATCCTGGCATCGAACATCTCGATGACCGCGCCGGTCGTGACGGCCGCCGCGACGTCCGACATCACTGGTGTGGTCGGTCAGGCGTCTTCCGGCGGGTTCAACGCCGGTGAGAAGATCGTCGACGCATCGTTGGGTGACGGTGAAGGCACCTACCTCGTGGCGCCCCGGATCCTCAAACTGACGATCCCGGTCACGACGATCGCGGGCACGTACACGAGCGCGGCGACGATTGCGACCGTCTCCGGCCCGTAACGGCCCGTAACGCCCGGTCGGGCCCAAGGCCTGCAAGCGCACGGATTCCGGCCGATAAGACAACGAACGAAGCGGTGACTCGACCCGGCCTCACGGCCGGGTCGATGTCGACGCCTCGCACCTACACGCGCGACCTCCCGGAGGCGATGAGGCGGTGCGGAACGGGACGAAACCGGCGCATGCGATGGCGGTGGCCGCCGCATGCGCCGCGCTCGGGTTCGTCGCGCTCGGGTTCGTCGCGCTCGGGTTCGTCGGTGCGGCGCCGGCGGCCGCCGCGACGCAGGGTTCCGATGTGGTGACGCCCGCCCCGGCTCCGGGTTCACACCTCGCGCCGCACTCGCGCTACTACCTCTTGCGTCTGCGTCCAGGCACGGTCGAGACCCAGACCGTCAACCTCTACAACGACAACGAACACCCGATCGACGTCCACGTCGACGGCATCGACGGATTCACGAGCGACGCCACCGGCGCCAGCTACGACACGCCGTACCAGCAGGCGCACGGCACCGGCCGCTGGATCGTCGTGTCGACGCCGGAAATCACGCTCCAGGCCGGCGAGGAACGCTCGGTCAACTTCACGGTCCGCGTCCCGGCTTCGGCGGCGCCCGGCCAGTACCTCGGCGGGCTCGGCATGTACGTCCCGCTGTCGTCGACGACGACCACGATTGCGTCCGCGCCCGGTCAGGCGACGTTCGGGATCACGCTGCAGGGAGAACGCATCATTGCAGTGGAGGTCGTCGTGCCGGGCGCGGCGAGGGCCGATCTGCAAGTCACGGGAGTCACGCCGGTGGCGGCACCGTCGGGCTTGGTCCTCGACGTCGGCCTCGCCAATGCCGGCAACGCCTTCGCCAACGGCACCGGCGTCGTCGCGGTCGACGACACCAACACGAACATGGCCTTCACGATCGGGACCTTCGTTTCGCACACGGCGATCAGCTACCGCGTTCCGTGGACCCGCACCGTCGTGCCCGGCGACCACAACGTCAGCGTGAAACTCAACTACGACGGGCGTGTGACCACCTGGAACGGGACGGTGAGCATCGCAGGCGCCCTCAAGAACAGCCTCGAGCGTGCGTTGCACCAGACCGAGCCGGGCGCGCCGACGGCCCCGTCGACCACGCGCTGGTGGAGCTCTCTCGTTGCGGCAGGCGCGGCGGCGGCCCTTGCGTGCGTCGTCGCGGCGGCGGTGCTCCGCCGCCGGCGGCGACAGGTCCCGGCGTTCACACGCTGACGGCCCGCCCCTGTCCGTCATGAGACGATGGCTCCGAGCGCGGCCGGTGATCCTTGTCGGCATGCTCGCGGTGACGGTCACCGCGACGGCGACGGAGCCGTCGGCGAGCGCCGCGGCCGGCACGACGACGTCCGCAACCTCGGCGCGGCCGGCGAAGCGCACAGCCGCACAGCATCCGCCCGCACCGTCGGACAGTCAAGCTCCGGGTCTGGTGCAGCTCACCCCGGTCGGAGTTCCACCGACGGGTGCGGCGCCGCGGGTCGTCGTCGCGCTCGATCCGGGAGCGTCAGCGTCGCGTTCGTTCGTCGTCACCAACCGCAGCGCCGACCTGGTCCTCACGGTGCGTCTGAGCGCCGTCGACGCGGCCGCCGCGTCCGGCGGCGCGCTGAAGTACGCGGCGTCGCCGTCGGCGGGTTCACCCGCGACGTGGCTGACGCTGTCCGACGTGGTCGCAACGCTCGAGCCCCGCTCGAAGCTGCCGGTCTCGCTGACCGTCACGCCGCCGGCCAACGCGGCGCCCGGCGATGACCTCGCCGGTGTCGTCGCCCAGGTGGACAGCGCGGTACGGGCCTCCGACCAGGCCGCGGTCGATGCCAACGCGACGGCGACGCTTCCGGTCGCGATCACGGTGTTGGGCGCCCCCACCGCGCTGGTGAGCATCACCGGCGCCCGGCTCGTGGCCGCCGGTCGAGGCGACGACCTCGAGATCACGTTCGAGAATTCGGGCGCGACGTCGAACACGATGACCGCACGCGTGGACGTTCGCGGATCGAACGCGCAGCCCCCCATCATCCGCGCGTCGGTGGCGCCACTCATCCAGACGACAGTGCGCGTCCCGTTCGCGATGCCACCCGGAGTGCAGACCGTGCCGATATCGGTCGTCGCTACCGACGCGGACGGCGACCAAGCGACCTGGAGCGGCTCGGTCGGCCTTGCGGACACCCTGACCGCGGTGGCATCGAACCGGCCGCGGTCGGTGCCGCATCGACCGGCCGCGACGGTCGCGTCCCGGTCGGCGTCGTTCCCGCGTCTGGTGTTGATCCTCGTCGCGTTGGGCTTCGTCGCGGCCGCGGTCTGGTTCGCGGCCGAGCTGCGACGCAACCGTGCCGCTCGTCGCGCGATCCGGGTCGGGACGCGCACCGCGGTCGCACAGCCTGCGGCCACCGTCGCGGACGGCGTCCCGACACCGCCGGCCGGTGCGGTCGATCCCATGGGTGCAGTTGCGACACAACTCGGCGCGCTCGTCGACGCGATCGACCGGCTGGCCACCCGCCTCGCTGACGGGCCCGCCCCGGACCCTGGGCCCACAGCCCCGACGGTCTCCCTTGCGACGTCGGCCGATGGTGGGCCGTCGATGGCCGAATCGGTCGCCCGGTGGTATGCGCCGGCTGCGTCTCGAGTTCCGCCCCCATCGGCCGACGACCTCTACGACTGGCCGACCGAAGCGCAGCTCGAGCAGTTCGCCGCCCGCCGGCGGGCGAGCCCCGACGACCTGCCATAACCCTGCCCCGCCCCCGCGACGCGTGACAACCTGGCTCGGTGGGCGTGTCGATACATCCGGTCAGCGATCTCGCGTCGTTGCTTTCGCTCGAGCAGGTGAAGCCCGACGCATACCTCGGTGCCGGCCCGGTCCTCGGTTGGGGACGCATCTACGGCGGACAGGTGGTCGCGCAGGCGTTGCGCGCCGCGGGTCTCACGGTCGGCGAACACCTGCGTCCGCAGTCGTTGCACGCGTACTTCGTCCAAGCCGGCGACGAACGGCTGCCCGTCCTGTACGAGGTGGAACGTGTCCGCGACAGCGGCTCGTTCGCAACGCGTCAAGTCGTCGCCTATCAAGCGCGGGGCGCGGTCCTCAATCTCATCGCAAGTTTTCACCGCCCCGAAGCGTCGATCGACATTGCGGCGATCGCCCCTCCGGACGACGTGCCGCCACCCGAAGCGTTGCCAGGCGAGCCGACCGATCTTCACTTCGAGCGGCGCAGCGTGTCGCGTCGGGTCGATCCCGAGCCGTACGAGCTCGGCTGGATGCGTGTCCCCGAGGCGCTCGGCGACGACGCGATGCTGCACGCCTGCGCGTTCGCGTACTGCTCCGACGAGTTTCCGCTCGGCACCGCGCTGTGCGCACATCCGGCGGTTCCCGACTGGGAACGAGTGTTCACCGCCAGTCTCGACCACGCCATCTGGTTCCACCGTCCGCTGCGAGCCGACGGCTGGCTGCTCTACGAGCTGCGGGGCGGCGGGGTGGCCGACGGCCGCGGCCTGGCCTTCGCCCGCGTGTTCGACCGGACCGGAACCCACGTCGCGTCCGTCGCCCAAGAGGCGCTCGCCCGGGAGCGGCGCTGAGACGGGCTTCAAGAACGCTTTACAAACAGACCCATCACTTCTTCACATTTCGGCCCGACAATCATCGGTATGGACAGAACCCGTACCCACCTCCGCGGCACCGCGCTGGTCGTCGTCACGCTCGGCGCGCTCGTCGCTGGCTGCTCAAGCGGTGGCGGCCATCAGGCGAGCCCAGCGACGTCGCACCGGCCGACCGCGCCCAGCGAAACGTCACAGCCCAAGACCGCGCCTTCGACCAACGTCGGGAATGCGTCGACTGCGGCGAACCGAGCTGATCTCGCTGCGTTGACAGCACAGCTCGACGCCGCCGGCTCGTCGTTGGGTGCCGCCGGCAGCGCGCTCGCGCAGACCGATCCGAACCAGACGAAGAACTCCGAAGGGAGCCTGCCGTGATCGATCGTTCGACCGGTCTCATCCGAGCGCGGGTGCGTCTCGGCGCAGCGGTTGCCGTCGCCCTGATCGGTACGCTCGTCGTTGCGGTCCCGGCCGACGCGCTCGGCGCAACCCGTTCCGACGGGTGCGGTCCGTTCGCGGTTGCCAAAGCCTTTGTTCACGCTGCCGCGGAACGGCGCGAAACGACGCTGGGTTTGCTCGTGTCGACGTTGCAGGCCCGCCAAGATCCGTGGTCGCTGAACGCCGGCCAGATCGCCGCGTTGCAGAACGCGAGCTCCGGCATCTCGGCGCTCGACGCGCAGGTGCAGAACACCTGCTACACGACCCGCGCCGCGCTGCGAGCCGACGCGACGCAACTGTTCACGAACTACCGCGTCTACTGGTTGCGCGTCCCGCAAACCCATGCCGTCGAAGCCGCCGACCGTCTCGCCGAAGCGAGATCGCGTCTGGGAACCGTCGCCACCAAGTTGGCCGGACACGTCGGCACGAACACCAAAGCGCAAGCTGAGCTGTCCGCAATGAACCAGGCGTTGGCCGCGGCCGACGCCAACCTCGGGACCGTTCCCACTCCGGCCGACGCGGTGGCGTCGGTCCTGACGCTCGCTCCGGCGGCCGACATGACCGCCGACGTCGCAGCGATGGAGACAGCCCGGGCCGATCTGATCGCGGCTCGAGGAGCGCTCATCCAGGCGCGTACGGACGGCCTCGCGGTCATCGGCGACCTCGGTGCGTGAGCATGCCGGTGCGCGAAGCCCACACTGAAGGTCCACTTTCGGGAATATTCGAACCGGTTACCACGCAGAGTGATCAAGTGTGGTGGGCTCCGGAGCCGAAGAATCACGTGGATGGTCGCTCCTCCTTCTGATCCGCTCGCGACCGCCGACCTCGGGACCGAGGCTGGCGGGACGCGCAGGCTGCTCCTCGACGAGATGCTCGCCGAGCGGGCCCGACCGCCCCTGCCGCCCGCGCCGGTACTGAGCGTCGAGCCGGTACCCGTCGACGCGACACCGATCGCCGGACGGCGTGGCGCTCGCAAACGGCTCGCCGAGGTCGAAGCCCTCGCGCGCCGCAACCTGCGGGCCGCCGAAGAAGCACGTCGCTTCGTGGACGAAGAACGCCAACTGCTCGAAGAAGAGGCATCGGCGCGCACCGACGCCGAACGCACCGCAGCCGCGTTGCGCCGCGAACTCGAACGTCTCCGCTCGACCGAGGAACAACGCGCCGCCCAAGCGCGGTTCGCGGCGACGCACGAAGCACGCTCGGAGCTCGCGACCGAGATCGACCGCGTCCACGAAGAGCACGCCCGCGTCGTCGACGAACTTGACCGTCTGCGCGGCACGCTCTTCGATCATGACAGTCTGCTCGACGAGTACTCCCGGCGGTTGCGCGAGGAGCAAGAGGCACAGGCCCGGGCCCGGGCCGAGCAGGTGCACGCCGAAGAGGCGCAGCGCGTCGCCGAACGCAACCTCGAAATCGCGACCGAAACCGGCCGACGCCGAGCCGAAGAAGACCTCGTACGGTTCACCAAAGTCGAAGCTGCCTGGCGCGATGCGTGCATCGAACGTGATCGCGTCACCGGCGAGTTGCGGGCGATTACCACCGGTGACGGCGAACTTGCGCGTCTGCGAGTCGAGATCGACGCCGCCCGCGAAGACATGACCCGACTGCTCGCCGATCTCGACGTACAAGCCGCCCGCGCCGACAGCGCCGAAACCGAACTCGCAACCGCGCGCGACGCGCGCGAGCAGTCCGAGCGAATCGCGGCCGAGGCGACCGAGGCGAGCGACCTCGCCGGGATCGCGCTCGAAACGATCCGCAGCGAGCTGGCCGAACGGACCGAGGCCCTCGACGCCGAGCGGACGACCGCCCAGACACGCACCGCCGATCTCGTCGCGCAGCTCTCCACCGCGACGCGTACCGCCGAACGGGCGACGGACCGGTCCGCCGATCTCGAGTCGCGTCTCGACACCGCGATCACCGCTCGTGACGATGCCGTCGCCCGGGCCGAAACACTCTCCGAACAGCTCTCGAGAGCCCGCTCAGATGCCGAGCACCTGCGGACCCAGGCCGCAAGCATCGGTGACGAACTCGCCGCGAACCAAGCGGCGCTCGACGCGGCCCGCACCGAAACTCTGGCGGCACGCCAAGACGCCGATCGCGCCCGGCAGGACGCGACGGCCGCCCAGCAGGTCGCCACGCACGCCCGCCTGCTCGCCGACGGCCGCGAGGCCGCCGCCGAAGCAGAAGCAGCACCACCGCCACTGCCACCGTTACCGGATCCAGATCCGGCCGTTCCGCCCGAACCGACGGACGCGGTCGCGGCTCCGGCGTCGTTCGACGCGGCGATCGCCTCCGCATTCCGACAGGAGCTGGTCGACTATCCCTCCGACGTCGCGCCGGCCGCGGCGCACAAGCAGGCCACGACGTTCCGCACCGTCGAAGATGACGCCGATGGCATCCGCCCGGTCCGAGCGGGTGGACCGGTTGTGGAACTCGAGGTCTCGCTCGTGCGTGAGCTCGAACCCGTCGAGCCGGCCACCGACGCCAGCGAGTCGAACCCGACACCCGAACGGGTCACAGCCCAGCCCTGGCGGCGGACCGCGATGGCCGCCCTCACCGACCTCGCCACCGACTCGGACGATCTCACCCCCCGCCGCCGCCGCTAAGGGCCCGCCAACGGACAAGTTGAGCGATTCTCGGAGCATCCGCGCTGGTCAGAGAGGTCGCGAGCGCGCAATTAATGTCGCGGCGGGCCCTAACCCCACACGGAATATTTAGTATGGCTAATTAGCTATGCTAAGTGTATGCAGTCGAAGGTTCCCCTCCCGAATGCGCCGCGGCTCTCCGATCCTTCGACCGCGCCCCTTGGCGACGTCGCGTCGCGTCTGCGATTGGCGGTCATGCGTCTCAGTCGACGCCTGCGCCAGCATGCTCCCGTCGGGATCACCCAGTCGCAGCTGTCGGCGCTCGCCACCATCGTGGTCGAGGAGCGCATCACGCTCTCCGGCCTCGCAGACGCCGAACGGGTACAGCCCCCCTCGATCACGCGTCTTGTCGACGTGCTCGTCAGTCAGGGCTACGCGACCCGCACGCCGAGCGCCGAGGATCGTCGTGTCGCATGGGTTGCGCCGACCGAAGCCGGCCGCGCCCTGATCGAAACGGTTCGCCGCCAACGCGACGCATATCTCGCCCAGCGGCTTCGCACCTTGACGCCCGACGACCGCGTGGTGCTCGCACGCGCAGCCGTGCTGCTCGAGCGGCTCACCGAGGACCCCCAATGACGAAGGTACGCCGGCTGGGCCGCGACACCTTCACCTCGCTGCACAACCGCAACTACCGGCTGTACTTCGTCGGTCAGACGATCTCGGTCAGCGGCACCTGGATGCAGAACATCGCCCAGGCGTGGCTGATCCTCGATCTGACGCACAGCGGCACCGCGTTGGGGATCGTCACCGCGCTGCAGTTCCTCCCGATGTTGGTGTTCGGAGCCTGGGGCGGCGTGCTCGCCGATCGGTTCGACAAACGCAAGCTGCTGTACGGCACTCAGATCGCGGCCGGACTTCTCGCCCTGACGCTCGGGATCATCGTCAGCACTGGTCACGCAGCCGTGTGGAACGTGTACCTCTTGGCGGTGCTGCTCGGCTTCGTGAACGTCGTCGACAACCCGGCCCGCCAGACGTTCGTCCTCGAGATGGTCGGACGCGAGGATCTCCCCAACGCGGTGAGCCTGAACAGTGTGGTCATGAACAGCGCGCGGGTGGTCGGCCCCGCGGTCGGCGGCTTGTTGATCCGCTTCTTCGGTGTGGGGCCCTGCTTCTACATCAACGCGGTCTCGTACATCGGGGTGATCGTCGCGCTCATGATGATGAACGCGTCGTTGTTGCATCGGAATCCGACCGTCGAACGGGCCAAAGGACAGCTTCGCGAAGGGTTGCGTTACGCGTGGTCAGAACCATTGGTTCGCGTCCCACTGTTGATGATGGCGGTGATCGGCACGCTCGCGTTCAACTTCCAGGTCGTGATCCCGCTCATCGCGACGAAGACATTCCACACCGGGTCGGCCGGCTTCGGCCTGCTGTACGCAATCTTGGGTGCCGGCGCGGTGCTCGGCGGACTGTCGGTCGCGTCGCGGCGCGGTGTCTCGTACAGGCGCCTCATCGTGCTTTCGATGGTCATGGGCGTGACGATCCTGGTCGCCGCGGTCGCGCCGACGCTGCTCACGGAAGGCATCGCGATGTTCGCGATGGGCGCGGCGGCGTTCGCGTTTATCGCGGTCGCCAACACCACGATCCAACTCACGAGCGCGCCTGAGATGCGCGGCCGAGTGATGGCGCTGTACGCCATCGCGTTCCTCGGCAGTACGCCGATCGGCGGCCCGATCGTCGGCTGGATCTCCCAGCACTACGGAGCACGGTTCGGTTTTGCGATCGGCGGGATCGCGACGATCGTCGCGACGGCGATTGCTGCTTGGTCGTTGGTCCGTCACCGCTCCCGGGCGAGCACAGATCGAGATCGTCGGCGTGACGTGATCGCGGTTCCGGCCGCGTGAGCCGCAGCTACTGTTGGTAGCCCTCGACGGTGTCGGCGTCGCGCGTCGACACGACATTCGGGTCGAGTCCGAACTCGCGGCGAGCACGACGTTGTCTGAGCAGATCCCAGCACTGGTCGAGCGTCACCTCGAGTGTGCTCAGCCGGCCCGGATCATGATTGGGAGTTTCGGCGAGCTGTTGTTCTTCGGCGACGAGGTCGTTGATATGTGCGAGGAGCGCAGCGTCGTCCATGGCGGGCCTTTCGGGGGATGCGACTAAAGGGAGCTCTGCGAGGTGCTGGCCCGCAAGGATATGGCGCGCCGAGCCGCACCTCGGTTGGCGACCCGCGGTCTGCGCTCACCGGGCAGACTGAGGAAATGGCGGACAGTGACGGAGGCGAGATCCGGTTCGGCACTCCCGCCGCCCGTTGGGTCATCGCCGCGATGGTGCTCGGTTCGGGCATCGCGTTCCTCGACGGCACCATCGTCAACGTCGCACTGCCCGCGATCGGCAAGGCGCTCAAGACCAACGTCTCCGGCCTGCAGTGGACCGTCGACGCCTACCTCGTCCTGCTCACCGCGTTGTTGCTGTTCGGCGGCGCGCTCGGCGATCGCTACGGGCGCCGGCGAGTGTTCGTGATCGGTCTCGTCTCGTTCACCGTCGCGAGCGTCGCATGCGCGGCCGCGCCCAATGCGACGGTGCTTGCGATCGCGCGTGCCGTCCAGGGTGCGGCCGGCGCCCTGCTCGTGCCTGGGAGTCTCGCCATCATCGGCGCCGTGTTCCACAACGCCGACCGTTCCCGGGCGATCGGAGCCTGGTCCGGTCTGGCGGGGATCGCCAGCGCAGTCGGTCCGTTCGTGGGCGGATGGCTGATCGACACGTTCTCGTGGCGATGGGTGTTTCTCGTCAACGTTCCGCTCGCGGTTGTGGCCGTCGCCATCACCGTTCGTCACGTGCCCGAGACGCGAGCCGACACCGACCAACCGCTCGATGTCGCCGGCGCGGCGCTTGCCGCGGTCGGGCTCGCAACGTTGTGCTGGGCGCTCATCGAAAGCGACCACGGCTTCCGTGCGTCCCAAGCCGCCGCGGGCCTCGTCGGCGTCGCCGCGATCACCGCTTTCCTCGTCCTCGAACATCGCAGCTCCCATCCGATGCTTCCGTTGCGGTTGTTCCACAGCCGCGCGTTCAGCGGCACCAACGCCACGACACTCGCCGTATACGCCGCGCTCGGCGGAGCATTGTTCATGGTCGTGCTCGAGTTGCAGATCGCGCTTCACTACTCGGCACTCGCGGCGGGTGCGTCCCTCGCCCCGATCACCGTGTTGATGTTGTTGCTCTCAGCGCGCGCGGGGGCGGTCGCCCAACGCATCGGTGCGCGGCTTCCCATGACGATCGGTCCGTTCGTCATCGCGATCGGGTTGTTGCTGTTCACGAGCATCGGTCCCGGACGTGGGTATGCCACCACGGTGCTTCCCGCCGTCATCGTGTTCGGCCTGGGCCTCGCATGCACCGTCGCGCCGCTCACCGCGACCGTGCTCGCCTCCGTCGACGACGCCGAACTCGGTGTGGCGTCGGGTGTGAACAACGCCGCAGCTCGGCTCGCCGGACTGCTCGCGGTCGCCGTCCTCCCGACCCTGGTGCATCTCGACACGACCCTGCCGGCCGCGGTGCTCACCGGCCGAGTCGCGGTCGCGCTGCGCGTCTGCGCCGCGCTGGCGGCGGTCGGCGGCGTGATCTCCTGGCTGACGGTCGGTTCCCACCCAGTGGCGACCGCCGCTCGCCCCGCTGACCTGCTGATCCCCTGCTACGACCCGTGCACCACCAGCGATCCGGCCGCCGCCTGACACCACACCCCCAGACAGGGCACGACGAGACGACCCACCTGCCAACACGCTTGGCGGCAACGGGCCAGGACGCCACATTGCAAACCTCACGCACGCCGGGGCGTGAGCTCTGCACCGCTACCAGGAGATCTTCGGCGATGCGTTCACAATCGACGGACTCGACACCTACAACGAGACGGACAGCACAGGTTCAACTCGCGGTCTGCACGTGATCGGCCAGCACATCACCTGTGTCGACCGTCCGATCGAACATGACGTCGACATGCCCCGGCGATCTCGTTGTTCGTCGAGCGCGGCGACCAGGACGAACTCGACGCGTCTTCGTCGCGTTCGCCGAGGACGGAGAAGTCTTGATGCCTTTCGACGACGACGGCTGCAGCCGACGGTACGGACTGGTCCAAGACCGCCTCGGAGTTCGCGGGCAACTCAACGTGCGCTCGTCCCACCGCCCGGACCGAGACATTCGAGCTCGTGGCTGACCGACACCGTGGTGGCGACCTTCGGCCGCAAAGAAAGGGCGGGCTCGAACCCACTACCGTGGCGCCGTGAGCAGCCGGCGAGTGCTCGGTGGGGTGGTGCACAAGCTTCCAGGAGACTTGCGCACGGCGCTGATCGCCAACCCCACCGCGCTCGATGCCTGGCACGACATCACGCCTCTCGCCCGGAACGAGTTCATCTGCTGGGTCGAAGACGCCAAACAGGACATGACCCGACAACGCCGCATTCGCCGGACCCAAGAGGAGCTGGAGGAAGGCCAACGTCGGCCCTGCTGCTGGCCAGGATGCAAACACCGCGAGCGCACCGGCAGATAGCCCTCGGCAGGCTCGCACCGTCGCGGCGGCGCTCGCGACCTGACTGCGCGTCAAGTTTGTCGGCTGTTGGTGTACTTCTCGTACAACTCGCGGGGCCAGTATCGAACGGCGGCGATCCCATCAGGGTCGATGAGATCGGTCTTGATCCGGTTGTAGTCGTAGCAGTTGAGCTCGTATTGGTTGCCCCACGGGTCGGCGAGATCGAACGCCCAACACATGTCGAAATCGATCACGTCGTTCGGGACGAGCGGTCGACCAAGGCGACTGTTGATCTCGCCCGGCAACGACCGCGTGAAGGAGATGAACGTCTCGGCGTCGACGCTGAACGCAACGCCAGTCTCCTGAGCGACCATCGGATGCCCGTCGCTGGTTTCGAACAATGCCAGCGTCGTCGCTCCGCCATCGGCGGAGATTTGAAGTGGACCACCTTCGAAGCCGGTCGCCCAGAAGTCGTACTTGTCGACCGGTTCGAACCCGAGGTGCTGTGCGTACCAGCGTGCAGCTTCGGTTCTGTCCGGCACACGGATGTGTACATGGTCGAGCCGGCCCATACGGAACCTGCGCAGGTCAGCCATGCCCGAAACATTAGACGTGCCGGCTCTCAGCATCGACCGTCCGAACGCCAACAACATTCCTGCTCGCGAGACATCTCGCATCTCGACCGACGCCGGCGACGTCGCGATCAGCCCCATATCGCGCATCCCAGACCGTTCCCGAACCGGCGCGTCAAAGATCCGGTCCGAGCGTCCAGACGCCGCGGACTGGACGGTTCGCGAACGCCCCGATGCGTCACGAGTGGGCACGGCTTCAGGGCCGAAAGTTTCGCTTTTCCCGGGCGTCGGCTTCGAGGAGCACGGCGGCAATGATCGCGGCGTCACGCCGGGTGACGAAACTGTCCGAGGACCTCGCAGGGCCCAAAGGCGAGATCAGACCCCTCGGCGCACGACCCGTTCAGGCTCGAAAAGGTGGGGAGTACGGTTCGCCGTCAGCAACGCGGGGTGCACAGGAAACCTTCAACCAGCCCGCAAGTCTCTCCCAGCCCCGGCCGCCAAGATCGCGTTTCACGACCTGATCCGATGCAAAGGATGTGGCATCGATGTCTGCCGCCGATGAAACGCAACCCGTAGGTTCCGAAAAGCACGCCGCGCTCCTCGAGGACGCGCTCTTCCAGGTGAAGCGGGTCATCGTCGGCCAGGACCGCATGGTGGAGCGCACGCTCGTGTGTCTGCTTGCTCGAGGCCACTGTTTGATCGAAGGCGTTCCCGGCTTGGCGAAGACGCTGACCGTGTCGACGCTCGCGGATGTGATCGGCGGCTCGTTCGCCCGGATCCAGTTCACCCCGGATCTGGTCCCGGCCGACATCGTCGGGACCCGTATCTGGCGTCCGTCGCGGGAGGAGTTCGACATCGAGTGGGGCCCGGTATTCGCGAATCTCGTCTTGGCCGACGAGATCAACCGCGCACCGGCGAAAGTGCAGTCAGCGTTGCTCGAGGTCATGGCCGAGCGTCAGGTGTCGATCGCAGGCCGGACCGTACCGCTGCCGAACCCGTTCCTCGTGCTCGCCACGCAGAATCCCATCGAGTCTGAGGGTGTGTACGCGTTGCCGGAAGCGCAGCGCGACCGGTTCCTCATGCAGATCGTCGTGGGCCAGCCGTCGTACGCCGAGGAGATCGAAATCGCACGGCGTATGGGTGTCTCGGCTCCGAAGGCATCGCAGGTGTTGTCATCTGATCAGTTGCTCGCGCTGCAAGGCGTGGCCGACGAAGTGTTCGTGCACCACGCAGTGCTCGACTACGCGGTCCGGATCGTCATGACGACACGCGACCCCGCGGCCGGCCATTTGCCTGAGCTCGCCTCGCGCCTGTCGCTGGGCGCGAGTCCCCGCGCGACGCTCGGCATGATCGCGGCCGGCCGGGCGCTGGCCGTGCTGAGGGGGCGCCGGTTCCTGACACCGCAGGATGTCTTCGACGTCGCTCCGGAGATTCTGCGTCACCGCCTGATCCTGTCGTACGACGCGCTCGCCGAGGGGGTCTCCACAGACGACGTCGTGCAGAAAGTGCTGTCGACGGTTCCGGCGCCGCGCGTCACGCCACGCCAAGACGATGCGCCTCAGCCGGCCGCCGGCGCAGGCCGGCTCGAGGAAACTGCATGACCGACTTGCAGGGCCCCGCCCCGCCAGGCGTTGCTGCGGTTTCGTCGCAGGCCGCGCGACTGAGGCGCCTCGAGCTCGAAGTGACGATCCGGCTCGACGGCATGTTGCGCGGCGACTTCGCTGGCCTGCTCCCAGGGCCGGGCTCGGAGACGGCCGGGACGCGGACCTATGACTTCGGCGACGACGCGCGGCACATCGACTGGAACCTCACCGCGCGTTCTCTGACGCCGCAGGTGCGGACCACCGAAGCGGATCGCGAGTTGCACACGTGGGTCGTCGTCGATCGTTCGCCGAGCATGGACTTCGGGACCGCGTTATGTGAGAAGCGCGATGTCGCGTTCTCGGCGGCAGCCGCGTACGGCTTCTTGACCGCTCGGCACGGCAACCGCTTCGAGGTGTTGGTCGCGGGTCGCGATCGACTCAGCCGGCTCGGTCCGTCGTCGACACGCGCCGCGCTCTTCGCCACCTTGTCGAAGCTCTACGATCTCACGAGGCTCGACGGCGCGCCGCCGACCTCGGACGTGCGCGACGCGTTGGTCGAGTTGGAGCGGATCCGTCCGCGTCGGGGCCAGATCGTCGTGATTTCCGACTTCCTCGACGACGAACACTGGGCCGGCCCGATGCACCGCCTTGCGTTTCGTCACCAGGTCGTCGCGATACAGATCATCGATCCGCGCGAGCTCATCTTGCCGGCGATCGGGATGGCCGCGTTCGTCGACCCCGAGACCGGGCGCCGGTTGCACGTGCAGACCAACGGCGCGCTGCGGAGTCGGTACGAGACCGCGGCGCGAGAACGTCAGGAGTCGATTACTCGAGCGATTCGCGCCGCGGGCTGCGAACATCTGGTTCTCGGCACCGACCGCGACTGGCTGCTCGACATCGTCAAGTTCGTCGCCAGCCGCCGGTCGATGCGGGGGAGCGGGCGGGCCGAACGTGCGCGTCGCGCGCACCGCCCCAACCTTTCGGCGGTCGCGGCTGTCCCCGAAAGGAGCACGCCCTGAGCTTCGCTTCGCCCGTGCGCCTGTTGCTCATCGTGCTGCCGCTCGGTCTGCTCGGCGCGTACGTGCTCGCCCAGCGATCGCGGCGCAAATACGCGTTGCGTTTCACGAGCGTCGACCTCCTCGCATCGGTCGCGCCGCGCCGGCCCGGATGGCAACGGCACATCTCCGCGGCGCTCATGTTGTTCGCGTTGCTCACCCTGGTTTTCGGCTTGGCCGGTCCGACGCGCAAGGTACGCGTCGCCCGCCAGCGGGGGACCATCTTGCTGGTGATCGACACGTCGGGGTCCATGTCGGCGACCGACGTGAGCCCGAGCCGGCTCGCGGCCGCGAAAGACGGGGCCCGCCGTTTCGTCGACAAACTGCCATCCGGTCTCGAGGTCGGGCTGGTCTCGTTCAGCAGCCAGGCGCAGTTGCCCGCTCCGCCGACACTCGATCACGGCGTCGTGCTCGCAGCGATCAACAACCTTCAGGCGGGTGGCGGAACTGCGACCGGTACCGCGATCTATCGGGCGCTCGCCGCGATCTCCGCGCAACCGCGCGCCGCCGACGGCAAGAAGGCCGCCGCGGCCATCGTGTTGATGAGCGACGGCGCGCCGACGATCGGTCAGGGAGGCGAGTCACCTGAGCAGACCGTCGCCGACGCCACCGCGGCCGCGAAGGCGGCCAGTGTGCCGATCGACTCGATTGCCTACGGCACGCCGGGCGGCACGATCGACGTCCAAGGTGAGCTGGTCCCGGTCCCGGCCGATCCGCAGACGATGGCTGCGATCGCTTCGGGCAGCGGCGGCAAGTCGTTCACCGCCGTGAGTGGGACGCAACTCAACGCGGTCTACGACCAGATCCGCAACAGCGTCGGCTACGACACCGTGCCGCGTGACCTGACCCGTTGGTTCCTGGGCCTCGGTGTGGTGCTGTTGGTCCTGACGTCGGGCGCAGCGCTCGTTTGGACCCAACGTCTCCTCTAACAACCCCGGACGTGTGCTTCGCTGCCTGCACCGCGTGAACGATGGCCGCTACCGCCCCGTCGTTTCCCGCCTGTTCGCCGCAACTTTTCCTCACCCCGGGATGCCGCCCAACCACGAAAAGGCCCGAAGCGAACGAGCCCGAAGAGCGTCGTGAATCGTCGATCACCCACACACACGCCGGCGCGGCGGCATTCGCGATCGTGATGTTGCATCCGGTCGGAGATGGGCGGGTTTGCCATGATGGGCGCATGGCCGACACGCCGGTGACGTCCACACCCCTGGCCGGTTGGTCGGATGCCGCGCAGGTCGAATGGTACGTCGATCGGATCGGCAAGCTCGAAGCCCGACAGGCTGGTGAGCAGATGCTCGCCGATGTGATGCCGCTCGCGCCGCGGCGGGTGCTCGACCTCGGCTGCGGTGACGGCCGACTCGCCGCGTTGACGCTCACGGAGCGGCAATCGGTCGAAGCGATCGTCGCCGTCGACGTGTCTCCTCCGATGTTGGAGCGCGCTCGCGAGCGGTTCGCCGACGAGCACAGAGTCGAGGTGCGCGCGTGGGACTTACGAAATCCCCTCACGCCGCTCGGAACGTTCGACCTCATCGTTTCGGGTTTCGCCATCCACCATCTCGAAGACCCGAGGAAGCAGCAGCTCTTCGCCGAAGCCGCGACGCAGCTGACCCCGGCCGGCGTGTTCGTCAACCTCGAGGTCGTCGCGTCGGCAACGCCACAGCGCCACGCCGAGTTCCTCATCGCCATTGGACGCACCCACGACGATCCCGAGGACCGATTGGCAACAATCGACGACCAGCTGGCATGGATGCGCGATGCCGGCATGACGAACGTCGACTGCGTATGGCGCTGGAGAGGATTCGCTCTCCTCATCGGTGAGGCACCACATCAGACCCCGTCAGACACCGGCCGTATCCCATAATCCTGGGCTCGGGCCTCCCAGTTCGGGACGGCGGCATTCGCGAGCTGCGTGCGTCGAGTTGGAGCGGGCCGCGCCGGACGTCGATCCGGTCGACGCCCGTGACACAGTGACCGTGGTCGGGCAAAGTGTCGCTATGACCGACGAACCACCCATCATCAATCTCGATGTCACCGTGGGCGACGCGGCCGCAGCGCGGACTCTCATCAAAGGAATGCTCATGACCGAGGGCTGGGACTACAACGTCGAGCTTCCCGCCGACCCGAATGAGCTCGGCCGGCTCGTCTTGGCGCTCGCTCACGAAGCAGCGTTGCTCGCGCTGCAAGTCCACGTCGATCATCCCGACACGCCGGCGGTCAAGATCGTCGACCTGCTCGCCACAAACGAACCACGCAAAGGACTGCGACTCGTTGACTGACCCCACGAGCGTGTGAAGACCGCGAGGGCCGCCACTGCGGTCGAACAGCCCTGTCGGTATCCGAAAAACGCCTCCCCAAACATCACACGCACCAGCACGACACGCCGCAGGACCGGGCTGATAGGTATGTTGACGGCCGCACCGCCACGAATCTGACCAACGCGAACCTCGCCAACGCCGACCTCGCCAACGCGACGGGACCCACCGAAATCAACGGCGTCACCTCGTCAAACACGACCTGTCCCGACGGGACCAACGGCGACACCGAAGCCAGCACGTGCGCAGGTCATCTGACCCCATGAGCACGACCGCCGCTCAAGGCGCACGCGTGGCATGACCGCATCCGGGCGGCCTTGACTTGGTCCTCTTGGAAGACGAGACAAACGCGGAGTTGCTGGCGGTCATCGCCGGATGCGCCGTCTCGCAGGGAATCGTCTCCCGCGTCTCGAACGCGGAGGCGTGACCGCCCCCGTCGGTATTGGCTCGACGATGGTTGCCGTCGCCTTCGGCATCCGACGCTGGACGAGGGCGTCCGCCTACTTCGCGTTGTTGGTGTGAATTTTCGCCCGGGTGTGGCGGACGTGCGGGTCGAGACATGAACGCAAGGAGGTCCGACGACCTGTTGGTCGCCGGACCCTCCTTGCGCTTGTACGAATTGCGGTGCGGTCGCTAGCTGATAACGACCGGTGATGCGCCCTTGACGGTCACCTTCGCAAGCGGCGTCGACACGCAGCCTGTCGCAGGGACTGCCGTGAACGAGTACGAGGTCTTCAGGTGCAGCCCCGCAAACTGTCCGGTTTTGGTCACGCCGGTCACGTTGTCTTTCGTCGGGCTGCCCTTGATGCCAATCAAGGTGATCGTGCCCACCGATGTCTTGCCGTTGCTCCACGTCGTCGTGATACTCGCCGTGGTCGTCTTGGTCGTGTAGGTGATCAGCTTCGTACAGTTATCAGCTGTCACCTTGTAGCTCACCTTGTATGTCGCGCTGGTCACGCCACCGCCGACGCAACCGCTGAGCTTCCCCGACGAGCTGACGGTGCTGTTGACCGTCGCTTTGCTCTTCAGGTCAGGCAACGCGGGCGAGAACGTCGCGGTTCCCGTATTGGTTTTGCACGTCGTGCCGCCGGCCGCGCCAGCAGGCGCGACCCCGACCAGTGCCGTTGACAGCAGCGTCGCGACCGCGAGCACTACACCGAAAGACCTACGCATCTGATCCCCTCTCAAGAAGCCATCCCGACCCTAGATGTCTAGCAGGACAGGCACGATGTTTCGATCCCTAACCGGCTCTGGTCGCGTTCGGTACCTGTGACATCCCGCTGAGGCGCGAGTGAAGCGACGTGAACGAGCGTGGCTCATGCACGGATCGCCTCGACAGGACACGAGCGATCCAATCGGCCGCTGCACCCGACGCCGACCGGGGTTGCAGTCACGGCGGCACCCCGCGGCAAGAGTGCGCGGCCCCGATCCCCTCAGGTGAACGGGCAGTTCACACGCCGTAGTGCACCTTTTGTAACGGTCGGCGCTGCCGAAAAGAGCACCCGCGAGTGGGATACGTCGCCGACAGCTACTCCTCCCGTGGTCGTCGGCACGACGTGCTCGAGCCACACGAACCCCACCACGACCTACTGCTGCCATGGTGGCCGCCGAAATTCTCGTGTGGCTCAACTCACGGTCCGGCGGTTGTCTTCGCGGGCGTGAACGATGACACGGGCACCCCTGTTGGGCTGAGTGGGACGCGGCCGCATCTAGCCTGCGCCTGACACGTGGGCCGCCGCTGGTTACGGTGGGGGCCGATCCGACCGACTTGAGGGGACGTTGCATGAAGAAGTTTGGGATGTTCACGATGGCCATCGCGTTGCTGCTCCCAATGGCAGCGCTGACCGCAGCACCGGCAGGTGCTGCTGGAGGGACGACATGTAAGCCGCCGTCCGGGACGCTCACCTTTTCACCGGGTGTCGGCGCGACGCTGAAAGCGCAGACGATCAATATCAATCTGCCGATCAAGGGCTGCGTCGGTGGTGGCGTGACCGGCGGTACGTTCAAGGGGACGCTCAAGACCGCGCCGACGGACATAGCGATGCTCACCAAGATGGCCGCAAACCTGAAGTTCCCGTCCACGATCACGTGGAACACGAAAGCGACCTCCACGTTCACCGCGACGTCCGACACGAAGATCGGCAAGATCATCACCTCGAAGGTCACCGCGAAGATCTCCAAAGGTCTCTTCGCCGGCCTGACCCTCTCGTCGGCGCAGACGGTCAAGTACGGTCCAATCGTCGGTGGCATCATCAAGACGCTGAACATCACCGGCACCGGGTCGCTCACCATCAAGTAACGCAACCCACGACAGTCACGCTACGTCTCGGGGTCCGGCACACCCGCCGACCCCGAGACGTTGCGCGTCAACTGACGCCCAACCAGGGCGCCACGACCCGTCAGCGTGCGCTCGCCGCAGCCATCCCTTCGATCCATGATCGTTTCGGACTGGTGTTTCCGCACAACGAACCATGTTCTCGCAAGCCGAACGGGATTGCCGCGAACCATTCCACCATCGGAGACGGTCCGAAACCGAGAACTGGACGGTACCGAGCTACTGGCGGACCTGCACCACGATGTGTCGTACGCCACCGACGTATTTTCTTGCGGGCGGGCTCGGACGATCACTCCGATAGCCGACTGGACGCGGGGCAGCGGGAACCGCCTCCGTTCGCCGGGGGGCGGGGCCGCTCACAGTTGCCCACGGTGGCGGGCGACGACATCAACTGGGCCTCTCCGGCGGCCAAGGCCGCACAAGGGGCGGGGTGTTGTCACGAGCGATTGGATGCCGCGCCCGACGTGACCATTCGGGACCCCGCCTGGTGACGGGGCCCCGAACGGGCTTGCACCTTGTCCTTCGTCCGTGTCGGACGGCTACTTGGTAGTGGATTTGGTGGCGTGGAATGTGGCCTTCGACAGGCTCGCCGTCACGCACGCGCCGGTATTCAACGTGACGCTGAGGGTCGTCGTGGTCGTGTGACCCGCTCCAACTCCGCTCGTGTCCGTAGCGACGAGCTGGAAGGTGGCAGGACTCACACCGACCTTGCTCTTCAACGTCAACACGTCCGACGACGTCGTCGTCTTGCCGTTATTCCACTTGACCGTGCCGGTGCTCTTCGAGCCCTTGTCGGCGTTCGCGACGGTCACGGTGCAGTTGTCCGACGCCACCTTCGTGGTCCCGCTGCTCACGCCACTCGTGATACCACTCACGCCGCTGCAGCCGGCCAGCTTGGCCGACAGCGTGACCGTCGTGTTCACCTTGGTCGACAAGCCGATCTTCGGCAACGCCGGCGAGTACGTCTCAGTGCCGGTGAACGTCTTGCAATTTGGCGGCAACGGTCCCGCGGCACCCGCAGGAGCGGCCACCGACACACCGAACGACACGAGCAACACAAGCGCAGCGAACAGGCTTGAACCTTTGCGCATAAAGCCCCCTCTCGTAGGTCCTCTGACACAAACGTTGTAGCCCGTAGGGGTCCCGGCGACAAATTTCCCACCTTCCGACGTCAGACCAGGACGGCAGACAACCCGGCAACCCAGATCGTCCGTGTCCTCAAGCGGATCCAAGACAGGTATGGATCGTGGCAGCGCCTCGACAACAAGACGGACGCCGAAAGCCGCCGCGAGGCGGCAGGCGAGCCCATTCGTGCAAGGTTCGTGGCACACTGACGGTATGGAGACACGAAACATCGGCAAGCTCGACGCCTCAGTGGTCGGGCTGGGCTGCAACAATTTCGGCGGTCGGATCGACGAAGCTGCGACGAAGCAGGTCGTCAACGCTGCGCTCGACGCCGGTATCACGTTGTTCGACACGGCCGACATCTACGGCGGGACGCGCAGCGAAGAGTATCTCGGCCGCGCGCTCGGTTCGCGTCGCGACGAAGCCGTCATCGCGACCAAGTTCGGCGGTCCGATCGACGAGGAACGCAAAGGTGGCGCGAGCGCGGCGTACATCGCGCGCGCCGTCGAGGACAGCCTGCGCCGCCTCGGTACCGACCGTATCGAGTTGTACCAGCTGCACTTTCCTGACGCGTCGACACCGTTCGAAGAGACACTCGAGGCGCTCGACACGCTGGTGCGAGCCGGCAAAGTCCTCGAGATCGGCGCCAGCAACCTCTCGGCCGAACAGATCGACGAAACCAGCCGCATCAGCGCCGACCGGGGTTTCTCCCGTTTCGTGAGCGTCCAGAACGAGTACAGCCTGCTGCGGCGCGGGCCGGAACGGTTCGGTGTGCTCGACGCCTGCGCGCGTGACGGACTCGTGTTCATCCCGTACTTCCCGCTGGCGAGCGGCGTGCTCACCGGCAAGTACCGCCGGAACGAGGCGCCACCCGCAGGCACTCGCTTGGCGGCCATGCCGGCCGAACGGCTCGACGACGCACTTTCCGACAAGGTGTTCGACCGGGTCGAAACACTCGACTCGTTCGCCCGCGATCACGGCCATACCCTCCTTGAGCTTGCGATCGCCTGGCTTGTCGCCCGACCCACCGTCGCGAGCGTGATCGCAGGCGCGACCAAACCCGACCAGGCCCGCGCGAATGCGGCCGCGGCCGCATGGACTCTGACCGACGACGACCTGCGCGAGATCGACGCCCGCATCGACGCCGCGAAGTCGAACTGACCGTCGTCTCAGAAGATGCCGGCGTCGAGGCCGGCGGCGATCGTGGCGCCGAGCTCCCGGCAGCGCTCGAGGTCGGCGTCGCCGGCATCGCCGACCACGACCACGGGCGGGACAACCAGCTTCCAGCGTAGACCGGCGACGATCCGTTCGACGCTGCGCACCGCGCCGTCCCCGTCGGTGCTGGCCTTCACGAACAACCCGTACGGCAGGCCCGGCGTCTCGTCAAGGAGCGGGTAGTACACCCGCTCGAAGAAGTCCTTGATCGCGCCCGACATGTACCCGAAATTTTCCGGGGTCCCGAGCACGATCGCGTTGCACGCACGCACGTCATCGACCGTCGTGTCGAACGCGCGCTGCACGCCCACCTCGACGCTATCGATCGCGTCGTCGGTCGCGCCCTCGACGACCGCGTCGGTCATCGCCGCGGTGCTTCCGGTACGGGAATGAAAAACGATCAGCAATCGCCGCGTGTCGGCCATTGACCTATCTGTGTTCGTCGACGAAGCTCGACAGGTCGAAGGTGAGGTGCTCACGGACATCGCCGACGTGATCGACGACGATGTGTCGGCACTCGAAACGCCAGACTCCTCCCGACCGCACGAACGTGTCTCGGTACCGGCCGGAAACGATCGGCTGCAGCGGCAATGCGGCCGTCTGCTGGAACACCACGAAAGCCGAACGCGCCGAGGCACGGTCGGCGGCCTCGTCGATATCGACGAACACGTTGGCGTTGACATGACGGGTCCGGGTGGTTCCGTCGTCATGGACGCGATTTGTTCGCTCGTAAAGCTTGCGCACCGCGTCGGCGCCTTCGCTGGCGCCATCGACGCCCTCGTTCGTGATCCGCGCCTGCGTGAAGAGGACAGCGATACCGTCAAAGTCGGCGGCGTCCATCAGCTCGGCGTAGCGAAACATGAGCGCAGTGATCGCGTGGTGGCTCTCCCATGTGCCCGCACTCATGTTCGCTCCGCTCTGCGCCGGGGGTGCCTACTATCGGCCAGGTGACCAACGTAGCCACAGGGCCGCGACGCTGGCCGATGCCGGCCGCGGACAGTTTCATCGGATTTGCGGGACTCGAGATCGACGACCGGGTGGTGGTCGGGCATCGCCGCGGGCGGCTGGCAGCCATGCCCGGCCGATGCCAGCCGACGGGGTGGTCGAGCGGCCCGAGGGACCGGTCGGCGGGTCGAACAACACGAGTTGGCTGCCCCCGGTGAGCGCAGGGTCGGGACATGCCGCAGCGGACGCGGTCGACCACGGCCGTGCGGCCCGGCCTGGGGACGTCGACCGGCGCGACGACGACAACACACGTCGTGGCGCCTCCGGGGTCACGATCGCGGTGCGCGACCGGCCCGCATGAAGGCCGCGTACGGGTTTTTCTCGTTCACCGAGGTCACCGATCCGTCCGAGCACCGTTCGTACAACGCGTGGCATCAGCTCGATCATCTGCCAGAACAGTTTCCGTTACCGGGCGTCGTCTACGGGCAGCGGTGGGTGTCGACGCCGGCGTGTCGGGCGGCGCGGGTCGCGAGCGCGCCGGCCCTCGATCCGATCGACTACGTCACGTGTTACCTCATGGCCGAACCGATCGACGAGACGATCGACGAGTTCTTCGCGCTCGGCGCCGAGCTGCATCGCCTGGACCGGTTCCACCGTCAGCGCCGCGCGCACCTCACCGGGCCGTTCCGGGTCGTCGACGCGTGGGCCGCCCCCCGTACGTTGGTATCGGCCGCCGCGGTGCCGTTCCGCCCGCACCGCGGCATCTACGTCATGGTCGACGAGCCCTGCGAACATGCCGAACCTGACACCGACCATGGCGCCGCGCTCGTCGACGTCCCGGGCGTCGCGGGCGGGTGGACGTTTTCGACGGTCGAAGGGATGACGTCGCCGCGATGGACCGCCGGCGTCCGCCGGATCACGGTCTGGTGGCTGGACGACGATCCCCTCGATGTCGCCGCCCGAGTCGAGCCGCTCGTCACGACACGACCCGGACTGCTCGACGGCGCCTGGCGGGCGACGTTCGCGGGACCGTTCGAGACGATCACCGCCGGGCAGTGGGATTGGTTCGATGAGCACTAACTCCACCGCGGTCGCGAGTGGTCGAGGTCGCGGCGGGCGACACCGCCGACATCGAGGCGACTGACGATCCGGGCGCGACGTGAGGGCCGAGCACCAGGCCGGACCGGCGGGCCGACGATGAACTGGCCGGGCCGCACCGACGTAGTCCGGACCATGGGACCTTCTCGGCGGCATGTTGGCGCCCACCTGTTCGTCGCCGTGAGCACGACTGTGCTCGCGGCGGCGCTGTTCGTCGCGTGCGCGGGTGGGTCGGGCCGTGCGGCCTCCGCGCCGGCCACGACCGACACGGCGCCGACCACGACGACGCTGGCGGACGTGGCGCCGACCGCGGCCGACTTCGTCAACATCAACACGATGACCCGCGTCGGCGATCACTTCGTCGGCAGCCTCAACGGTCACCTCGCGGCTGCGCTTGCCGTCGCCCACTCGACCGCAGGTGGCGTATACCCGGTCGGGACAGTGATCCAACTCGTGCCGACGGAGGCGATGGTCAAACGCCACAAGGGATACAGCGCGGCAACGCACGACTGGGAGATGTTCTCGCTCAAGGTTTCCGCCCACGGCACGCGCATCCTCGCTGAGGGAACGACCAACGTGGTCAACGCGTTCGATGAGAACTGCGCGGCGTGTCACGGCTTGGCCAAACCGCAGTTCGACTTCGTGTGCGGGAAGACGCACGGCTGCGCGCCGCTCCCGCTGACCGACGCGATCATCGCCGCGGTGCAGCGCGCCGACCCACGCCCGAGATAGCAACCGCCCGTTCAGGTGTCGAGCACTCCTCGTGCCCACCCGTAGTCGGCCTTGCCGGCAGCGGTGCGCGGGATCTCATGCACCACGTGGAGTCCGCGCGGCACCTTGTAGCCCGCGAGATGGGCGCGGCAATGGGCCTGCAACGTTTCCAGATCGGGGACCGGATAACCGTCGGCGACGGCGATGACCGCCTCGACCCGCTGACCGAACCGCTCGTCGGTCGCGCCGAGCACGACCGCATCGGCCACCGACGGGTGGCTTTTGAGCGTCGCTTCGACCTCTTCGGGATAGACCTTTTCGCCGCCGGTGTTGATGCACATCGCGCCACGGCCGAGGAGATGGATCGTCCCGTCAGGGTCGATCGTGGCCATGTCGCCGGGCAGCGACCATCGTTCACCGTCGATCGTCACGAACGTGCGCGCACTACGTTCCGGATCCTTGTGGTATCCGAGCGGGACCCGGCCTCGCGTCGCGAGACGGCCGACCGCGCCGCTGCCTCGAGTGACTGGACGCAACGTGGCTTCGTCGACGACGGTCGTGTCGGCCTTCGCGGCGAAAGTGAGGGACTCCGACCGGGCTCCGTCTCGTCTCGTCACCGCGACGGCCTGGGCAGGAGATTCCGACGAGCCGATCCCCTCAACGATCGCGAGCACCGACGGGAGCGCCGCCATCAGCGCGTCCTTCACGTCCCCCGACAGGATGCTGCCCCCGGAGCCGAGCAGGCGCAGCGACGAAAGATCCCATCGGCCCGGCTGGGTCGTGAGTGCATGCAACATCGGGCGGGCGCTCGCATCGCCGACGAGATTGCATGCGTTGACACGTTCACGCTCGAGCAGGTCGAGCACCCGTTCCATGTCGACGTGCGACTCGTTGTAGAGCACGACTTTGCCTCCGCCGAGCAGCGTGCCGAGCGCCGACCACTGCCCGCTGGCGTGCATCAGCGGCCCGAGCGCCAAAGACACGAACTGCGTGACGGTGGCGTCGCCCGGCGGGAGGAACGGCCGCAGCCGCTGAGCTGGGTTGTCGAGCACCGAGGTCGCGATCTGTTCGGGAACGGTGATCGGCGGTCCGCCCGGGTTCCCGCTGCCGAGACCCCCGAAGAACATGTCTTCCTGGCGCCACACGACACCCTTGGGCCGACCGGTGGTTCCGCCGGTGTAGAGGACGTAGCGGTCGTCGGGCGATCGTGGGCCCAGGTCGCGAGCCGCCGAACCTGACCTCACGAGCTGTTCGTACTCGTGCGAGTCGACGACACTGACCAACAGTGCCGACGAACGTACCGCGTCGACGTGCGCCGTCGTGTCGGAGTCGTGGAAGAGCGCGACGAGGTCGGCGTCGCGGCACAGGTAGCGCAGCTCGTCGGCGACGTAGCGGTAGTTGACGTTGATCGGCACCGCGCGCGTCTTGTAGCAGGCGAGCATCACCTCGATGTGTTCGACGGAGTTGCGCAGATACAGCCCGACATGGTCGCCGACCCGGACGCCGGCAGATCGCAACGCGTGCGCGAGTCGCGTGGCCCGCTCGTCGAGTTCGGCGTAGGTGCACCGCCGGTCGCCGCACACGACGGCCTCGCGTTCGGGTACCGCGTCGGCGACGCACTCCATGAGGTCGGCGATGTTGAACTCCACGCTCCGCTCCCGCCGTCGGGCTGTCGGTAGCCGAACTACAGTCCGATTCTGGCATGAGCGACCTCGACCATCTTCTCGTGCAGCCCGACGGCTTCTTGCCGAAGGAGCGCTACACGACTGCGGAGTTCTCCGACCTGGAGTTCGACCGGTTGTGGCCACGCGTCTGGCAGATCGCGGGCCGCGTCGAGGAACTCGCCGCGTCCGGCGATTTCCTCGAGTACACGATCGGTGACGACTCGATCCTGGTCGTGCGTACCGGCACCGGCGAGCTCGCGGCGTTCCACAACGCGTGCCGCCACCGTGGGACCCGACTCGCCAGCGGATGCGGCGTGTTCGCGAACGGCGAGATCCGATGCCCCTACCACGCCTGGACCTACGCGCTCGACGGCCGCCTCGTCCGGGTGCCCGACCGTGAGGAGTTCGCAGTTCTCCCCGACGATCTTGGCCTGCGCGTGGTTCGCGTTGATTGCTGGGGCGGATTCGTGTTCGTGAACATGGACCTCGACGCCGAGCCGTTGTCCGAGTTCCTCGACCCGTTGCCGACGTTGCTGGCACCGTACCGGTTCGATGAGCTCCGGTTCCGTACCTACCGGACGACCATCATCGACGCGAACTGGAAAGCTGTCGTCGACGCGTTCAACGAGAGCTACCACGTGCAGGGCCTGCATTCCCAGATCCTGCCCTGGACCGATGACACCAGCATCGCGTACGAACAGTTCGCGCGTCACGCCCACTATGGCCGGCTGCCCGGCGCGCGTCGCGAGCTGCGGCCGAGTCCCCGGTTGGGTTTGGCGTCCGACCAGTACGACGAGGGCGAGATCCTCGGCGCGCTCGTCGCCGGCTTGGGAGGCGCGTTCCTCAGCGAAGAGCGAGCAACGGTCGCCGAGTTGCGTGCGTCGGGGCCGCCGGCCGGTCAGACCCTGCTCGGCGCGTACCAGGAGCGGCGAATGATGCTGCTCGCCGAACGCGGCTTCGACGTCGCCGGGTTCACACCCGATCTGATGACCAGCGCCGACGACGTGTTCTGGTTCCCCAACCTGGTCGGACCGGTCTATCCGGGAAGCGCGCTCGTGTTCCGAGTACGTCCGAACGGACGAGATCCGAACTCCGCGATCAAAGACACCTGGGTGCTGGAGTGGCCGCGCCCAGGATCCGAATGGCAGATGCCCGAACGCCGCTTCTACGCCGACTGGCACGAACGCGCATGGGGTGAGATCACCGAGCAGGACTACACCAACCTCGCCAACGTGCAGCGCGGGATGCGGTCGCGCGGTTTTGACGGCTCCCGCCTCGCCGCCAAACAGGAAAGCAACGTCCTGCACATGCACCGTGTCGTCGATCGCTATCTCACGACCTAAACGGTTCGGGGTCCGCCGTCCGCCACGTGTGCCAGTGTCGCAACTCCGTGCCGGTCAAGCGGTCACGACCACACGATCGGTCCGGTCGCGGGCGCCGTTGCGGTCCGGTTCCGGCAGAACTTCGCGCCCGACATCACCCCAAAGAACTTACGACCAGGGTCTAGCCATGACCGAGAAGATGTTCGCGGTCCCGTTCGACGAAGCGGGCCCGCAGGTCGGCGATGTCGTTCGAGTCGAGCCGGCGGTAGCCGAGCTCGCGTTCGGGGCGCCACCACACGTCATCGGGACATTCCCAGCGTTCGCGTTGCAAGACGCGTTTCAGCACCTTCTGCGTGGCAGTCGAGGGCAGGCCGTGCGAGATACGCACGAACCGAGGCGTCCATTTCGGTGAGAGGTCCGACTGGGCGGCGAGGAACTCGACAAACCCGGCCGCGTCGAACTCGACACCCGAGTGCAGATGCAGGGCCACCATCACCTCGTCGCCGACCTCCGATGACGGCACCGCGTACACCGCGGCCAACACGACGTCGGGATGACGGGAAATGACACTCTCGACCGGCGCGGCCGCGAAGTTCTCGCCGTCGACCCGCAGCCAATCGGAGTTGCGGCCCGCGAAGTAAAAGAACCCGGCCTCGTCGCGATATCCAAGATCGCCGGTCCAGTACTTGCCGTCGCGCATGCGTTGCGCGTTCGCCGCGGGATTGTTGTAGTAGCCCTCGAAGCTGCCAGCACCATCGGGATTCACGATCTCGCCGATCGCGTCTTCGGCGTTGAGGAGGCGGCCGCGGTCGTCGAAACGTGCTCGAGGGCATTCCTCGCCGGAATCCGGGTCGAGGATCGCGGCTCGGAATCCTGGAATGGGAACTCCGAGCGAGCCGGGTGGCGTGTCGTCAGTCTTCGACATGTTGATGCCACCCTCGGTCGAGCCGTAGCCGTCGACGACCAAACAGTCGAAGCGCAACGCGAAGCGGTCGATGTCGAGCGGCGCGGCCTCGTTCCCGAACCCGATGCGCAACGTCGAGTCGGCGTCATCGGACCGGGCGGGCGTCTCGAGGATGTACGTGAGCGGCTTGCCGACATAGTTGAAGAACGTCACTCCGTATTTGCGTACGTCGGTCAGAAATCCGCTCGCCGAGAAGCGGCGACGCAACACCGTCGTGGCACCGGCAGCGATCGGTGCGGTGTAGCCGGCGACCGCCGCGTTGGAGTGGAAGAGCGGCATCGCGGAGTAGCACACGTCGTCGGCGGTGAGCGGGAAACGGCCGGCGAGATTTGTTCCCCACCCGGTGAGCTTGCCGTGACTCATCCGCACCGCCTTCGGTGCGCCGGTCGTGCCCGACGTGAAGATCAGCATGAACACGTCGCCAGGCTTGATCTCGATGTCGGGAAGCGCAGCTCGGGCGTGCGGCGCGAGTTCGGCGTCCCACTGTGGCGTATCGACGACGAACAACGAACCTTTCGCCATGACGTCGCCTGCTCCTTCGAGCAGGTCGAGGTGCGACGACTCGGTGATCAGCAACGCGCAGTCGGTGTGTTGCACGTCGCGAGTCAGCTCGGCACCGCGGCGGGTCGGGTTGATCCCAACCAGCGTCGCGCCGCTCAGCGCGGCGGCGCCGAGCATCAGCCAGAACTCGGGGACGTTGTCGAGGAGGACGCCGACGTGGAACGGGACGTCGACCGGTCGGTGCGCCAGGAGGAACGACGCGCGCTGTGCGCACGCGTCGACGAGCTCTGCGTACGTCCACGACGAGTCTTCGAAGCACAACCCGACCCGGTCGTCGTCAGCGCGGGCTCGGATGAGCGCGGCGATGGTGTCGACGACGGGTTCGGGCATGCCTATTGCTCCGACATGATCGCTCGGAACACGGCGATCGGATCACGTTCGTGTTCGCCCGACACTTCCACGATCACCCGGCGAATCGTCGCGTTGCATCGAAACGGTGCGACGTAGTCGTCGCCGACCGCCGGACCCATCTCGTAGCCGCAGGTCAGGCCGCCGCCCGTACTGCTGAACGACATCGGCGTGAAATGCGGGATCTCGGCTTCACCGACGACGCGTCCGTCGACCCGCAACGTCGCGGTCCCGCCGAATCCCTTCGTCTTCGTAAACGAGAACGCCAACTCGTGGGTCCCCGGCGCGATCACTTCGCGGGAAGGGACGAGATGGCGCTCCTTGCCGTACAGATTGTGCACATAACGTAAGCGACCTTCCCGCAAGTACAAGGCGAAGCCTCCGAGCGCGGAACCCATCGCGAGCAGAATTCCGTCGGCGACGATGTCGTCACCGATCTCGACCTCGGCAATGATGGTGTGCTCACGGTTTGGGACGTGAACGGCTGACGGCTCCGGCACCGGCGCACCAAACGGCTTGTAGACATAACGAGTACGGGACTCGCGTCGACGGGGACGAGGGTTCAAGATCGCGTTCAACGGACGGTTGTCGAGCGGCAGCACATCGTTGCGGCGTGCCTCTTGCCACCAGAGCTCGATCATGTGCGCCAGCCGGTCCGGTTCGCGCGCCGCAAGGTCGTGCGTCTCGGAGAGATCTTCGGCGACGTGGTAGAGCTCCCAGATGTCGTCGTCGAACGGCGCGTCGGCGTCGAGTCCGTCGTCGTAAATGTTCCCGAGGGCATGGAAGGTCACAGCTTTCCAGCCGTCGTGATAGATCGCACGGGAGCCGAGCATTTCGAAATACTGCGTCACGTGACGCGTTGGCGCGTCTTGGTCGCCCAGCGCGTACAGGAAACTGGTGCCGTCGATAGGGGACTGGGTCACGCTGTCGATCACGTCGGGTGCGTCGATACCGATGAGCTCGAGCACCGTCGGGACGATGTCGATCGCGTGCGCGAACTGATGCCGGACACCACCTCCGGTGGGTGCGTCGCGGCTCGTAGCTGGGAGCCGGACGATGCACGGGTCGGCGACGCCGCCTTCGTGCACTTCCCGCTTCCAGCGCTTGAACGGCGTGTTGCCCGCCATTGTCCAGCCCCACGGGTAGTTGTTGTGCGTGGTCGGTCCGCCGAGCTCGTCGATGCGCTCGCGCAGCTCTCGCCGTCCTGTCGACGCGCCGTTATACGGACGGGCGTCGTTGATGGAGCCGCGTGCGCCGCCTTCCGAGCTGGCGCCGTTGTCGGAACAGACCATGATCAGCGTGTTGTTGAGGTCGCCGGACTCGTCGAGGTAGTCGAGCACGCGGCCGATCTGCGCGTCAGTGAATGAGAGATACGCGGCGAAGCACTCCATGAAACGCGCCGCGACCGCCTGGTCTTGTGGATCGAGCGTGTCCCAGGCGGGAACCCAGTGCGGTCGTGGAGTCAGTTCGGTTCCGGCGGGCAGCAGGCCGGCCTCGAGCTGGCGCGCGAACGTCGTCTGTCGCCATTTGTCCCACCCGACGTCGAAATTGCCGCGGTAGCGGGCGATCCAATCGGGATGGGCGTGATGGGGTGAGTGGCAGGCGCCGGTCGCGAGGTAACAGAAAAACGGTTGCGTGTCGTCGACCGCGCGCAGGTCGGACACGAATTCGATCGCACGGTCCGCGAGGTCGGCGCTGAGGTGATATCCGTCCTCATACGTTCCCGGCGCGAGCACCGCGTGATTGTCGTGGTAGAGCGCAGGCGCGAACTGGTGGGTTTCGCCGCCGTGGAACCCGTACCAACGGTCGAAGCCGCGGCCGAGCGGCCAGCTTGCCCGCGATCCGGCCATGTTGACCTCGTCTTCGGGAGTGAGGTGCCATTTGCCGACCGCGTAGGTGGCATAGCCGTTGCTGCGGAGGATCTCGCCAAGAAAGCCGTTCTCTCGCGGAATCATGCCCCAGTAGCCCGGATATCCGACCGCCAAGTCGGCGACGCGAGCCATCCCGTTCCGGTGATGGTTGCGCCC
>JBKQIY010000016.1:0-13689 GCA_052148155.1 Acidimicrobiia bacterium
CGCCACACCGCCATTGCGCTGGGCGTTGGCGACGACATGCAAGGCAAGGGTTGACTTTCCGGAGGATTCCGGTCCGAAAATTTCGACGATCCTTCCGCGGGGCAGTCCGCCAATGCCCAGGGCGATATCCAGGGACATGGCGCCTGTCTTGATGACGCTGACTTCCCGTTCGCTGGAGTGTTTTCCGAGGGACATGATAGCCCCCTCGCCGAACTGTTTTTTTATATGGCCGACGGCCAGTTCCAAGGCTTTTTTACGTTCCTGATCTGTATGGGTCATAAGTGCTCCTTTGTGGTAAAATTTCTAATCGAGTGGCATCCCACCGATATAATTGACTTTCCTGACAAAATTGCCGTCGGCATCAAAGAGAGATTGGCGGCGGATCTCCGCTGCGGCCCCTCGTGGAGCCGTGCGAGGACACCGCGCAGGGTTTCGGCGACCTCCGCATCGACACTCGCAAGGCCTAAGATTCCCGCGACAATCGACTCTGACATGGCGATGTGATCGAGCGCCTGATGGTGTGCGTAGCCGGCAGTCGTCTTTGGTTCAAGATCTCCTCACGCACGTCGCGGTCTTGCCGGAGTTCGCTCGGCGGCCGACCGCCGCCGGCCAGCCGTAGCTGCCGACAAGCGACCGGTCGGGAGCTCGATCCTCACCCGGTCGTGCTCGTTGTCGACGACACAACAGTCGTTGAAGACGTTCCGGCGCTCGCCGGGACTAGGACGAGGTAGGTCGTAGAGTTTCGCCCGACAACCGTGACGTTGCCGCCGGAGGTGCCTTCGCACAGCACGCCCCCGACGAATGCCGCGCCAACACCGACGTTCTTGGCGTGCGAGACGTGCAATCCGCCGTCGGCTTGTAGAGGTCATACCCGTCGGAACGTGTGCCCGCCGTCGTGTACGCGCCGACCATGACTGTCTCGCTTTCAGCGCCCAAGGAGCCGGGTCCAGCACCCGTTGCACCGTGTGGCACGTGGAAGCCGGGCGACCAGTTTACGGGAAACTTTCCGTTGTGCGAGAGCGACACCTGGCCGTCACGCGTGAACACGTCGAAGCCTTTGTTCGCCGTCGTCGTCCGATGGTGCTGTCCCTCGACCAGCTGCTGCCGGTACACCCCGCAAGCAATGCGATGGAGCCACGCCGGTCGCGACCACTGCTGCTGCTCTGGCGCACCTCACTCATAGCTCCTGGCCACTTTCCATTGTCCGTCTCAATCTTCGCAAGCTCGGATCGTGGTCCACATCCCCCTGACAGGATGAGAGCCACGAACCAAAAGGTCGGGCAATCGTCCTCGCGCGACGTAGGCGCCCGTTACCGCGACCTTTCACCCTACGAGGATGATGTCGACCCTTCCGCGTTGCGGTTTGATGTGCTCGGGCCCGTGTGCTGAGACTGACCGAGCGCGTCGCTTCTGCGACAGGGAGCATTGAGACATGAGTAAAACGTTCGAGGGCACCGTGAACGTCGACATCCGCGACTCGACTCCGGACTGGTCACCGTTCGAGATACCAAAAGCGCCTGCGGGCGCGCCGAGCGTCGTCTACATCGTGCTCGACGATGTCGGATTTTCAGCGTTGAACTGCTACGGCGGGCCGGTCGACACCCCGAACCTCGACCGCATCGCGGCGGATGGACTGCGCTACAAGCAGTGGCACACGACGGCCTTGTGCTCGCCGACCCGTTCGTGTCTGCTGACCGGACGCAATCACACCCGCAACAGCATGGCGTGCATCACCGAGGCCGCCATCGGGTTCCCCAACGCGAGCGGCGTGATCCCTCCCGAGAACGGCATGCTGCCGGAGATTCTCGGAGAGCTGGGCTGGAACACCTACATGGTCGGCAAGTGGCATCTTTGCCCGGAAGACGAAATGAATCTCGCATCGACCCGCCGCAACTGGCCGACCGGACGTGGCTTTGAGCGTTTCTACGGCTTCTTGGGAGCAGAGACAAGCCAGTGGTACCCGGACCTGGTCTACGACAACCATCCCGTGGACCAGCCGAAGTCCCCGGAGGAGGGATACCACTTCACCGACGACATCACCGAGAAGGCGATCGAATTCATCAGCGACTCCAAAGCGATCGCGCCGGAGAAGCCGTTCTTTCTCTACTACGCGCCCGGCGCCTGCCACGCGCCGCACCACGCACCGAAGGCATGGATCGACCGATACCTCGGACAGTTCGACATGGGCTACGAGGCGATGCGCGAGCAGACGCTCGCCCGCCAAAAGGAACTCGGAATCGTGCCGGTCAACACCGAGCTGCCTCCGGTGAACCCACTCGGCACGCACGCGACGCGAAGTGGGCCCGACGGCAAGCCGTTCCCGCCGTTGGACGAAACTTTGCCTTGGGAGTCGCTCACCGCCGATGAGAAGCGACTGTTCGCACGGATGGCCGAGGTCTACGCCGGTTTTCTCTCCCACGTCGATCATCACATCGGCAGGCTTCTCGACTATCTCGAAGCAACCGATCAACGCGACAACACACTCGTCATCGTCGTATCCGACAACGGCGCGAGCGGTGAGGGCGGTCCCAACGGTTCGGTGAACGAGATGAAGTTCGCCAACGGCATCCCCGACGACATGGCGTCGAACCTTGCACAGATGGACGAGTTAGGAAGCCCGACCACTTATAACCACTACCCGAATGGTTGGGCGATGGCGTTCAACACGCCGTACAAGATGTGGAAGCGTTACGAGTTCAACGGCGGAACTTGCGACCCGTGCATCGTGTCGTGGCCCGCCGGCATAAAGGCCCGGGGCGAAGTCCGCGACCAGTACCACCACGCGATCGACCTCGTCCCGACGATTCTCGATGCTCTCGGCGTCGAACCGCCACAGACCATCAAAGGTCACGTGCAACGGGCGTTCGACGGCGTCAGCATGCGTTCGAGTTTCGACGATGGCGACGCACCGACCACCCGGAAAACCCAGTTCTACTCGATGCTCGGCTCGCGCGGCATCTGGCACGACGGCTGGAAAGCCATCACGACTCACCCCACACTCAGCGGGTGGAGCAATTTCAACGACGACACCTGGGAGCTGTATCACACCGACGTCGACCGATCCGAGGTGCACAACCTTGCGGCCGAACAGCCTGACAAGGTGCGCGAGCTCGTCAACCTTTGGTACGCGGAGGCGGGTGAAAACCAGGCATTTCCGCTCGACGACCGCGGCGCGCTCGAGATCATCCTCACGGAGCGACCGGTTCTCAGTCCGCCACGTAACCGCTACGTCTACTACCCCGACACCGCCGACGTCCCTGAGTCGCAGGCGGTCAACATCCGCAATCGTTCCTACGCGATTGGAGCCCTGGTCGAAATTCCCGCACCCGGTGCCGAAGGAGTGATCTTCGCTCACGGATCGCGATTCGGCGGTCATGCGCTCTACGTGAAAGACAACCGTCTCCACTATCACTACAGCTTCGTCGGCATGCTCGAGCAAGAGGTTGTCGCGACGGAAGAGGTGCCGATCGGCAAAGATCTCATCTTGTCGGCCGCATTCGCCAAGGATGGCGAGGACCCGCCCGGCGTATCGACCGGCATCCTCTCGCTCTACTACGGCGACACGAAGGTCGGGGAGGGCCGGATCAGGACCCAGCCGGGGAAGTTCATGCTCGCCGGCGAAGGGCTGTGCATCGGACGCGATAGCGGCGCCGGCGTCACCGACCTCTATCCCGGTTCGTCTCCGTGGAGTTTCAGCGGAGGGACGATCAAGCGGGTCGCCGTCGACGTCAGTGGCGAGCCTTACATCGACCTCGAACGCGAGGCTGTAGCGATGATGATGCGCGAGTAGGGCAGTACGCGACGAGTCCAAGCGGCACATCGGGCGAGTATCGCAAGTGACGACGTCTGCGCAGGAGCCGCTTGTGCGACGCAGCCGCCGGACAGGCGTCGATGCGTCTGTCGCCTCGACGATGATCCCGCGACGTGACCTTGGCACCACAGCAAAGCAGAGTTGCGAGCGGTGGGAAGACGCGGATGAGACCAAGACGTGACCGGACCGAATCAGCCCATCGAGAACCGAACGCGTCAAGAGGATTCGCGGAGTCACGACTCGCGACCGAGGCTCGGCTGCTGACGCTGATTGACGCCGCTCTGACGGGATTCGCCGGTCGGAACTCGGTCGCGGTTTCAGAGGTGGCCGATACCCTTCTTGACCTGCGTGCACAGATTTTGTTCGACAGCACCCTCGCCGAGCTCCTTGGTGCTGAGCAGTAGCACGCTGAAGTTCCTGCGCGCCGATCGTTAACCGTGATTCGAGCTCGCGGTGTCGCCGAGTCATACCGAATTGTCAGATCACCTTCAGGATCGTGCGCCAGACACCTCGCGAACGAGCGCTCGACGGCCACGACTCATGTTGGTCACCAGACGTCACAATCGGAGTCAACGGACCTGGCTGCGGACGAGATCCGTGACGACTTGCGGTGAATATTCGACGCGCGCGGTCGGGGTGCAGCCCGCCAAGCGTCTTTCCATCCGACGGCGAGGCGTCGAGGCTGCTCAACGCGCCTGCGCGAAATGCGAGGTGCAGGTCGAGTGTCTTGAGTGCGCGCTTCTCCAGTGCATCGATCAAGGTGTTGGGAAGCGCATCCGAACGCGAACGAGGCTGCATCCTGCGTGCACGCCGCAAGGCGTCGCAGTCGGTCAGCCTGACCGCGGTGCCCACCGATCGGCGCGGCGAGGTGCCGCGTCACGGAGCCGGCTGAGGAGTTCGCCACCGTCGCGGTCTCTCCGTGTACGCATAGGCCGGCCGGGCTGAGCGCTGTTCCAGGAATCATCCACCAAGGATGACGACCGCATCGGCCGCGCCGGCCTCTACTGTTCGCAATGGCGTCAGCGCGTGCTGAGACTTCGCGGTCTTACAGCGCGCGATACGCCGACCGCGCCGCGGCTGTGGCATGACCGACATGCAGAGCGAGCATGCGCTCGCGATTGTGCGCGCGCAGCTTCGGCGCATGCCCGCCGATGCACTCGAGGCGGCGGTCGTGCTCGAGGCGTCTGCTGGAATCCCATCCGACCGTGCCCTCGATCTGGGGCGGGCGACCGTCAAGGTCTCGCGCCGTGCGGCACGCGGCCGCGGCCTTTTTCCTGCCGCGGCGCATCGGCTCGCACAGTCGGAAAACGACACGGTGACCGAGCGTCTCGTCGCGCTCCTGGCGTTCATCGGGTTACTCGCGTCGCTGGCCGCCGGAGCTGTCAGCGCGTGGCGAGCGGCCATGGTCGTCGGGTTCGCCCTGCAAGGACTCCTGTTTCGTCGTTACATCACGGGCCAGGATCGACTCGGAATCATCCGCCGGTACCCGCTCGGCGTCGCCGCCAGTGTTGGCGCGGCTGCTACCTTCGCGGCGGTTCTCGACCACAATCAAATGCTGGCCGCGGCGCTGCTCGTGACATGGATCGGCGGCATCATGGTCGCAGAACGCGGTTGGACCTCGATCTATCTGGCGCTTGCTGCCGTCGTCGCCATTGCACGCTTGTCCGGCGCAGTGACGACCGACCTTGCCGCGGCTCTCGCGGCTTCGACGGTTGTTGGGCTCGTCGTTGCGGCAGTCGCGACGACCGCGCCGTCAGACCTGAGACCGTGCTCGTGGCCTCGCGGCCTCTTCTCGGCTATTGTCGCCGGCGGCTTCGGACTTCTCATTTGGCTCCTCCCCGTCACGTGGGAGCACCTCTCGCCGAGGGTCGCGGCGATTCCGCTCGTGCTCGCCCTCATCGGTTCGACGTGGGCCGCGGGTCACCTCAACGAGCTCTGGGATTACGCACCGCGGGTATTCGCGGAGACGGAGCTCCACGAGGACGCGGCCTACACCGCGCGCGCCGTTATGCAACAGGTGTTCGGAGGAGCGGCTGTACGTCTATGCGGAACCTGGGTTGCCGCGCTGATCGTGATTCTCTCGCTCAGCTTGTTCGCAAGCTTTCGCCCTGACCTTGTCGATGCGCTTGAGTTGATGATGCTGCTCTTCGCGATCACCGCACTTGCTGTCGAGGCCGCTCTGCTCGACACCTTCCAACACCCCGCAGCCGCGTTCTTCGCGGTCAGCCTCGCCGTTGTCACAACCCTGACGCTCGACCCGCTCGCTTCACGATCAATCGTCATCGCAATCGGGACCATGGTGGGGATCATGTTCGCAACCTCGTGTCTCGCCTGGCAGCTTTGGCGCGCGCCCCTTGTATTCGTCGCCCAGCTCGCCTAGCCCGGGAGCGTACGCTCCGCCCGGCCCAGAACCGCAACGTGGCGAACTCTCGCGTCGCGTGCCCGATCGAGTGGTTGCCGGCGACCATTTAGCTTCGGGCTTTGACGTCGCCGATGATCCGATTCCTCAATCGCTCGCTGTGTTCGTTCGCGAAGCCTTCCGCCTCGAAGCGATGCCCCACTACAGCCTCCCCGACGAGGTAGGCGCGCTCGACGACTTCCTGAGCGCCAGAACGCCGCGCCGAGTTGATGAACATGCAAGTTGGCTGGAGCTGGTCCGAGGCGTCGTGACATCCGAGCGGGGAATCCGAAGGGTGCGAGTCATCGACGAGCCGCCCACCGACTACCAATGTTTCCAAGTTGCTTGGAGATACCCGCAGAATGCGGACGCCGGCGAGGAGATCCGAACAGTCGGCCGCGCTGCATTCCGCGAGGGTTTGAGCACACCGATTGACTTCTGGCTCTTCGACGAACAGTGGGGTTTTACAATGGTTTACGACTATCGGGGGCATCTCCTGACCGTTCGGGAGCTCACTGCGCTCGAAGTTGAACGGTGCTGCGACGTGCGGGCTCACAGTCTGAGGCGCAGCGCAGCCTTCATCTCAAAAATCAATAGCTGATGGGGGTCTACCGCCTTGGTCGTTGAGCGGGTGAGGATGGCCCCGAGCCGCTAGGCGGTGGCGAGCAAGTAGGCACTGTGCCCGACGAGCCAGGTACCGACGAGAAATGCCAGGACCACTGTCGCTTGCGCCGTATGAGCGTCAATCCAACCCTTCAAACTGTCTAGTCGGCCTTTCGCCGCGACCGGCCGAAAGCTCACATACAGCTGCATCGCGATCAGCGTTCCGGACGATAGGAGACAGAAGAACAGGAGTGACAGGTACTCCCAGACGTTCGAGAGCTTCGCCGTCGCGACCGTGGCTGCTCCCGCGGCGACGAGTGCCCACGGCTGGAGGAGCGGTCCGAGCACCGCGGCCGACGGTGTTGACAACCCGTCCAACCTTGCCATCCATTTCGTCGGCTTGCGCGGAAGCCCCATCCGCGCCCGTTGGCGGAAACCGAGCAATATCAATACGACGCCGAGAAGGAGTTTGATCACGAGCGCCGTTGTAGACGGCGCCGATTGCGACTTGAGCGGCTTGCCGCCCGTGAGAAGCACAACCGCACCGATCACGACGACCAGGCAGCCGAACCAAGACAGCAGAAAAGCCAGTCCTTTTCGGGTTCCGCGCTCGACGCCGAGGACGAGGATGAAGGCCGTAAGTGGGAGCGGTTCGAGAGTGACCGCCAATCCGATGATGGTGAGGTCGACGAGCACGCGTACGTCAGCCCCTTTCGAGCCGTTGGCGCCGGTCGGTTAGAAGTTCGGGGCCGATCACGCACATGGTCGCACCTTCCGAACGTTTCCTCATCACCCTGAGTGGATGACGTGTCCTGTCGCCAATCGGCCGACGATGGGGGAGTCGGCGCCGCGGCGAGTCGTCGCCGGAGACACATCGTCGGTGAGAAGAACTGAGAGGGGCTGACTCGTGAATCCCGCTGTCGTCACGTTCATATGTGTTCTGGTTCTGTCGGTAGTCGCGGGCTTGTCGATCTCATATCCGTAGTCGCCGCGCGCTCGGGAAACCTCGGGAGGAGCGCGGATGACGTGAGCTCGTGGAGTCGTCGCTCTTCGTCATCGGGCGGGGACCAGAGCGACAATCGCTGCCCCGATTCCAAGAGCCGCCGTGCCGATCGCGATACTCCGCAGCCTTCCTGCGTCGGCCGTCCGGTGCCCCGCCGAGCTGGTTGCTGCCTGCGCGCGGGTCCAAACCAAACTGAAGGCCCAAGCGATGCCACCGACACTCAAGGTGGTTGCGACGATGGTGCTGGCGTTCAGTGTCGTTACCTTCGCCAGTATTTGCTTCGTGATGGCGGCGAGACATGCGACGATTGCCAGGCCCGAGCGCGACCACGCCAGGTCCGTACGCTCGCCGGCAAGGCCGTCGAGCCCCTCTTCGTCGCTCGCATCGCCGTCGTTCACTTCGTTGATCCGAACGCGGCGACGATCGCGGCAATCGCCGAAGCAAACGCGATGCCGAGCGTCAGGACCCGGGCGAGGTTCGAAGGCGGTAGTGGTTCACCCAGCCTCATCGCCCGCTCATTCGCGTCCCACCGGCGATAGCTCATCATCGACACGATCGTGCCGAGCGCGATCAGCGGAACGCCGATGAGCCGCCTACCGGCCGCGAGGTTGAACTTCGGGAGCAGTGAGACGACAGCCAGTCCAGTTGCGATCAGCGCCATCGCGGTGCGATTCCACGCGAGGAACGTGCGCTCGTTCGCGTAAGAAAATCGAACGTCCGGTTCCTCACCAACGGTGTGCAGCGGCGGGCGGCGAGTACGTCTTTCGAGGGTCATCTGTAGGTCTGTGAAATGGTGGCACGCTCCCATAACAGTGGCGATGACTCAGCTGAATCTGGAAATCCACTCTTCGGCATCGTGATAGGCGTCGAGGCTTGCTTGGCCGACTGTGTCCGCGGCTACGAAGACCCGAACGTCGCCGGCGCGTTCGACGGTGCGGTTGCTGCGCATCTGGCTGAGCACATCGGGGTCGATGCCACTGAGATAGAGGCGACCTCCAGAGGTTGCCAGCCGTTGCGCGTAGTCAGACAGGACAGCGAAGGAGGTCGAGCCCAGGGTCGCACGGCCGCGCAGACGTAGCACGACGGCCGGGTGCTCGGCTCCGGTCGGGTCGGGCAATCGAGCTTGAAGCGTTCGAGCACCTGCATAGAACAGGCTGCCGTAGACGTCGAGCAGCACAGTGCGTCGGGATCTGAGCGCCGCAGGTGCCGGCCGTTCGTCGAAGCGCCCATCGGCAGTTGGGACGAGCTCGACCAGACGAAGGTCGAGGGCTTCCTCGTTGAGCTGCATGAGCAGGGACAGCACGACACCGACACCGATCGCCGCCGCCACAGGCAGGAACAGTGTCGCCACGAAGGTCGAAATAACCGCGACTTGGGAGATTCGGCCGGACCGCATGATCGCGCGCAACGCACCGGTTCGAAGCGAACCGATCGCCGCGATGATCAACACGGCCGCCAGCGTCGACATCACAACCCGTCCGACAAGTCCTGAGAAGGCGACCAGGATCACAGCCATCCACAACCCCGAGAAGATGGCAGCCCAACGGCTGCGGGCTCCGGCGGAGACATTGAGCGCAGTCTGACCGACGGATCCGCCGACCGGCTGCCCTCCGAACACGCCGGAGAGCACGTTCCCGACGCCTTGGGCGACGAAGTCCTGGTTCATGTCGGATCGCGAGTTGTCCGGATTCGGGGCGGACTCGCTGACCCCGGCCCCCTGAACGAGGACGAGAGCGGCGACCGAGAAAGCGCCGACGACGAGGCTCAACGAGAAATCCGTCAGATGAGGAAGGGCGGGAAGCGGCAAACCGGTGGGGATGGCGCCAACGTCGTTGACCCGTTTTACCGATTCTGATCCCAACAACGCCACGGCAACACTCGGCACGATCAACGCGATCAGCGACGAATACGCAGACAGCTTTGTGCGGCCGAACACCACGAGCAACGCGAGCGCGACGATGCCAGCAGCTGTGGTGACCTTGTCGATGCTTCCGATATTGAGGAGCACGTTCCATGCTTTCGCAAGCGCATACGACCCAGATACCTTCACGCCGAAGAGGTCGGAGAGCTGGCCGAGCACGATATTGACCGCGACGCCGGAGAGGAATCCGATCATGACGGAGTGGGGCACGAACCTGGTGTAACGACCGAAGCGGAAGATCCCCGCGAGGATCATGAGAAGCCCGGCGAGGACGGTGAGCAGGAACAACGCTCCAGGCCGGTCCGAGGCCGGGAGCGACGCGACAGCGGAGCCGGCAGTCAGTGCCGCGGCGCTCGTCGTCGTGATGACCATGAGCCGGGTGCTCGACGTGAGTCCGCCGCCGATCGGCCCGAACAAGCTTGCGTAGAGGCCGTGTACCGGGTTCACGCCGGCAAGGACGCTCGCTGCCATGCCGTCCGGAACACTGCTGATCGCGCCGGGTATGCCTGCGACGAGATCCCCACGAACGGTATGTCGGTCCGCTGCTAGGCCACGCAGCCACGATCGCACCGCATCCTTTGAGCTTCGCGTCCAGTCACTCATGCCGACTCTGAGTCACGAATATCACATGCATCGGCGTCAGGGGTGTAGGTCGCGTGCCGCAGCGTTGTGCCTCTCGCCTCTGTTCGCGATTCGATACACGTACAAACCAATGTCGGGGAGGACCATGACGAAGACCACCCAAAGCGCCTTCACCCCACCCGAGAGATCGTGACCGCGGAAAATGCTGGCGAAGGCCGCAACCAGGAACGCAACCCACACAACAAAGAGGCAGAAGTAGAACGTCGAGAGCAACACCTGTCGGACTCCGAGGTCTGCCACAATCGCGGGCATGGTTCGCTCGTTTCAAGCGAGGTCGGCGCACCGCCTCGATCCGAGCCTGCAGTACCGAACACCGCCAGGACTGGCTCGAACCGACTTGTCTTGCGTACGCGGAGGCGGCCTCCGTCAGGAGTGGTCAGGCGCTGAGAATCTTGGCCTTCTCGTTCGCGAACTCTTCCTCGGTAAGAATTCCTTGGTCCTTCAGGCCGGCGAGCTGCTTGAGCTGTTCGACGTCGACGGGAGTCGGGCCCGGCGCTTGCGCGACGTACTGAGGCTCGGCTTCGGCCGGGGCCGGCGCGGCCTGTTGGCTGCTCCGGCGGGCGACGGCGCCACCCGCAACGGCCGCAGTGCCAACGACTGCGGCAGTGCGAACGGCTCTACGTGCGAGGGGTCGACGGCGAAGCATGATGAGTCCTCTTCTGTTCGTTCCGGTCAGACAGCTGCGGGGAGATTTGCGAAGACGGCTTCTGCGAGCTCGTGAGGGATGCGCGCCCCTTCGATGAGTACTCCGCCGGCCGCGCGGACTGCGTCGACGAACTCGGTTGCCCAGAGGTCTTCCCAAATCAACAGGGCCGCCGAAGAGTTCAGCTCGAGGGCGTCGGCGACATACGCGACGTCGTCCGGGGAGAGGATGCCGCCGACCTCTCCGTCAAGGCCGCCATACGCCGCCTGCGCCTCGAGCTCATCGAATTCGAGGACCAAGACGTCGCCTTCGGCATCCTTGGCGACGAACAACAGATCGAGCAACCGCACTGTCTCTGTGTCGATGAGGTTGGCGAGCGCGGGGACGATATCGCCTGTGAAATCGTTGCCGGGGAAGCCGATGATGGTGTACTCCAGCGGTCCGGTCGTCATGGCTTTTCTCCTGGTCGGTTTGCAACGCTCCTGCACCGGTGCTGACGCAGTCATGTTCCTACGCAGGTGCGAGCGGACCGCTGCGCACAGCTTTTGGTCCTCGCACGAATGTCTTGGCGTTTGAGCAGTACTTTGCGCGCCGGTCAGACGACTGTCATCACCCGAAGGGAGTGACTAAGGCCGACCGCGTGTGGAGTTCACGAGCGTGTGCGAGGACAGCAAGCGCGCTGACGCGCTCGTCGCGGTCGTGAACTGACAGGAACCGTCGCAGTGATAACGGCATTGGTCGCGACGGCGTCTCGTGGAGCACCGCGAGCGGCTCACCCTGTGGGGGTGACGACGAGCCTGGGCAGTGCTGGGCAGACTGTGCGCATGATTGCTTACTCGTACCCATTGCTCAGCGTCTTTTGGACAATGTTTATCTTCTTCGCATGGATCGTTTTTATTGTGGCGTTGTTTCATGTGTTCGGCGACATCTTCCGTAGCCATGACATGGGCGGCTTCGCGAAGGCGATGTGGTTGATCTTCGTGATCGTTGCGCCATTCCTCGGCGTGTTCGTCTACCTCATCGCCCGAGGCGGCAAGATGGCGCAACACGGAGCCGAACGGGCCCAGGCCCAAGATGCCGCGCTGCAAAGTTACATGCAGCGTGCAGCTGGTTCCAGCGGTCCGGCCGATCAGCTCTCGCAACTTGCGTCGCTGCGCGATTCAGGCGCAATCACTCCGGCCGAGTTCGAGGCCGGCAAAGCCAAAGTCCTGGCCTGAGTCAGTCACTCGACCCGCGCCGCCCAAAAACAGTTGGCACGGATGCCGTCCTTCTCGATCGCTTTGGATCGGCCGGCCCCGTCGAGCTTGCAGTTGATGTGCGGACATTTGAGGTTGTGGTGAGGCCGCGGTCAATGAGCTGAACGAGGCGTTGTTGACCCGGGCGCGGAAGCAAAGGCGTTGAAGACGAATCGGATGCGGGCGGACACGACGGTGATCGAAGCGAAGGTCGCGTATCCGTCGGACTCGAGTTTGTTGGCGAACGGTGTCGCGAAGATCATTCGGGTGGCCCGCAAGATCAAGGCCCAAGGGTTGGCGTCTCGCACGACGGTGACCGATCGGACGCGTTCGATGCGGTCGAGGGCCCCGGTCGATCGGCGCCAACTCGCGGCGCCGTGGAGACGAAACCTCGCCGAGGTGCGTCGGATCAATCGTGAACCGGTGCGGATCGCGCGACGGTCGGTGCACGAAGCCGAGACGTTGGTGCGGAACGCACGTCGTGGATCGAACGGCTCGGTGATCGTGCGACGGGCCGTCAACGCGCCGACGTTGCCGCACCCGCCCGGGCCGCTGAACGGGTGGTACGCATCGCGGCCCAGACCATCGGGTGTATCAGTGGGACCATTCCGCCCGGCGCGACGCGGATCGTGTCGTTGCATGATCCCGATGCGAGGCCGATCGCGAAAGGCAGGCTCGGCCGTCCAGTCGAGTGTGGTGACCAGGCACAACTCGTCGATAACGAAGACGGCGCGACCAGCGATCACACCCACGAGGTCGGTAACCGACTGGCGCTGCGATGCCCGCGCCCGCGATCGAACGCCTGGCCCGACGTGCGGGCCGTGTTCCTCGAGCCGTGACGGCCGATCGCGGTGACGGCGAAGCCGCCGTCGAAGACGAGTCACACGCAATCGGTGTCCGCCATGTTGTGCTGCCCCGCAAAGGCAGACCCAACGCACAACGCGACGCGATATCGAGAACCGACGAGCGTTTCAAGAAGACGGTCCGATGGCGCACAGGCTGCACACCGCAGGGAACCGCGAAAGGGATCGTTCACCCCGCGCGGGTGACGCCCGAGTCCGCATCAAAGTCCACGATTCGGAGACCGAGTGAGGAGGCTGAGCTGAGGTTCAGAATCGAGACTGCCGGCGTTGGCGCCACTCGTCGTTGTTGCTTCGACCGCGCGCTGCCTTTCATCGAGTGCGACCGCTATTCCCAAGGCTGGGCCGGGGTCTGTCAGCCGCATGACCTCGCAGAGCGCGCGCAAAGTTGGCTTCCGTGACCGACGAACCCACCGAGTACGAGGTCGTCATTCGAGGGCGGCTGGGCTCGCGGCTGCAGCGGTCGTTTGACGGCCTTGAGGTCACCTCCTCGGGGCCCGACGAGACCCACCTTCGCGGTTGGCTCGCGGATCAGGCAGCACTTCATGGTGTTCTTGAACAGATGCGAGACCT
>JBKQIY010000017.1:0-118637 GCA_052148155.1 Acidimicrobiia bacterium
AACTTCGCTGCGGCCCAGCAAACGCTGCTCAATCTCTTCAGCGAGATCGCGAACGACGCCCCCGCCGCCGAGACGGCGATGCAGTCGGCGCCGGCCAACGTGCAGGCCGCCTTCAAGGCAACCTCGAGGCACACGAATCTTCGGCCCGGTCGGCCGGGAGCTGCGCGACCGGAAGTTCATGCGAATCGTGTCGCTCGCGCCGGAGGTCCTCTAGCTATGAAGCTACGCAAAGGTGATGACGTCGTCGTGCTCGCCGGAAAGGACGTCGGCAAGCGCGGGACGATCACGCAGGTACTGCCGGAACGCGACAAGGTCGTGGTCACCTCAACGGCATTGATCAATGTGGTCAAACGTCACCAGAAGCCGCGCGGCGCCACAATGCAGGGCGGCATCATCGACAAGGAGATGCCGATCCACGTCTCGAACGTCGCGCTGTGGTGCAACAAGTGCGGCGCGACTCGGATCGGATACCGCTTCGCCGACGACGGCAAGAAGGTCCGGATCTGTCGGCGCTGCGGAGGCGAGATCTGATGGCGGCCAAAACGCAGACCGCGGAGCGGCCCCGGCTGCGGACCCGCTTCGACGCCGAGATCAAGGCGCGTCTCCAACAAGAGCTCGGTTTGACCAACGTCATGCAGGTCCCGCGGTTCACGAAGATCGTCGTGAACATGGGTGTCGGCAAGGCGACGCAGCAGCGTTCGCTGCTCGATGGCGCAGTCACCGATCTCACGACGATCACCGGTCAGAAGCCATCGGTGCGCAAGGCGAAGAAGTCGATTGCGAACTTCAAGCTGCGTGAAGGCAACGAGATCGGCGCCAAGGTGACGTTGCGCGGCGATCGCATGTGGGAGTTCTACGACCGTCTCGTAAGCCTCGCGATCCCCCGTATCCGCGACTTCCGGGGCATGTCACCGAAGCAGTTCGACGGGCACGGCAACTACACATTCGGACTCACCGAACAGCTCGTGTTCCCGGAGATCGATTACGACCGGATCGATTCGGTCCGCGGCATGGACATCACGATCGTGACTACGGCAGACACCGACGACCAGGGACGCGCGCTGTTGCGTGCACTTGGTTTCCCGTTCCGCCGTGATGGGCAGGGGTGATCAGTGGCAAAGAAGGCTCTCATCCAAAAGCAGCAGCGCAAGCCCAAGTTCAAGGTGCGGGCATACACCCGTTGCCGGCGCTGCGGACGCGCGCGTTCGGTATACCGAGACTTCGGTCTGTGTCGACTGTGCTTGCGTCAGATGGCCCACGCGGGTGAGGTCCCCGGCATGACGAAGAGCTCCTGGTGAGCGCGCCGCGGAATTTCGGGCGCAAAGGCGGCTCGCGATGACGATGACCGACCCGATCGCCGACATGCTGACCCGCATTCGCAACGCCAACGTGGCGTTCCACGACGACGTCCCGATGCCTTCTTCGAAGCTGAAAGAAGCGGTCGCCAAGATCCTCGAGCGCGAGGGCTACATCTCGGGTTACGAGGTGGACGATCAGCCCGGCCGCCCGGGCCGTCGACTGACGATCCGTATGAAGTACTCGAGCGACCGGCGCCGCACGATCTCGGGACTCAAGCGCGTCTCGCGGCCGGGTCTGCGCGTGTACTCCAAGGCCGACGGCGTGCCCCGGGTGCTCGGCGGCATGGGCATCGCCATCCTGTCCACCAATGTGGGCTTGCTGACCGACCGTGAGGCGCGCGAGCGCAAGGTCGGCGGCGAAGTCCTCTGCCAGGTCTGGTAGCCGATGTCGCGTATCGGACAGCAGCCCATCACGATCCCGACCGGCGTCGATGTTTCGATCGACGGCGGCCGCGTCGGAGTGAAGGGCCCGAAAGGTGAGCTCGAATACACACTCGTGGGTGGGGTATCCGTCTCGCGCAACGACGACGGATTGTTGGTCGAACGCGCCGACGACACTCGGAGCAACCGCTCGCTGCACGGGCTCCAGCGCACCCTGATCGCAAACATGATCATCGGGGTCTCGGACGGCTTCGTGAAGGAACTCGAGATCGTCGGCGTCGGATACCGCGCGCAGGCACAGGGCCCCGACAAGATCGAGATCGCGGTCGGGTTCTCGCATCCGGTACACGTGCAGGCGCCCCCCGGGGTCACGTTCGAGGTTCCCGCACCGACCCGCATCACCGTTCGCGGATTCGACAAGCAAGTCGTCGGCCAGGTCGCGGCCGATATCCGCAAGCTCCGCAAGCCCGAGCCTTACAAAGGCAAAGGCATCCGCTACGCCGGTGAGCGCGTGCTGCGCAAAGCCGGCAAGTCCGCCAAGTAACAGGATCTCGCGATGGCCCTCACCAAAGCAGAGCATCGCATCCGACGTCATCGCCGGGTGCGCAAGAAGGTTCTGGGAACCGCGGCGCGTCCCCGCTTGGCGGTGTTCCGGTCGAATAAGCACATCTACGTTCAGGCGATCGACGACATCGCCGGACGCACGGTCGCGAGCGCGTCGACGATGGAATCCGACCAGCGCTCGGGCGCGACGGCGACCGTCGACGCGGCGACGCAGGTCGGCCGGCTTATCGCCGAGCGTGTACAAGCCGTCGGGATCACGAGTGTGGTGTTCGATCGCGGTGGATTCAAGTATCACGGCCGGGTCGCCGCCGTCGCCGACGGCGCGCGCGCGGCCGGATTGCAGCTCTGAGAGGACGTTATGCCTGAAGGTCAGCTCGACGAACGAGTCATCGCCATCAACCGAGTCGCCAAGGTCGTCAAGGGCGGCCGGCGGTTCTCGTTCACCGCGCTCGTCGTCGTCGGTGACGGGAACGGCAACGTCGGTCTCGGCTACGGCAAGGCGAAAGAGGTCCCGGCCGCGATCCAAAAGGGGATGGAAGAGGCCAAGAAGAATCTGTTCGCGGTTCCGCTCGCCGGTTCGACGATCACCCACCAGGTGATGGGTGAGCACGACGCGGCTCGGGTGATGCTCAAGCCGGCCGCACCGGGGACGGGCGTGATCGCCGGCGGCGCGGCCCGTCAGATTCTCGAGTCAGCAGGAATCCACGACGTGCTCGCCAAGTCGTTGGGTTCCGCGAACGCGATCAACGTCGCGCGCGCGACGATGCAAGGTCTGCATTCGCTTCGCCGCCCCGACGACGTCGCGAAGCTGCGCGGCAAGTCGGCCGAGGAAGTCTCAACCAAGGGCATGCTGAGCGCGTACCGCGAACGGGAACGGGCCGGTAAGCACGAGATCACGGAAGTCGCATAGCCATGAGTTCCCTCCGGGTCACGTTGGTCAGGTCGCGTATCGGCACCAAACCGAAGCATCGGGGTACGTTGCGTGCGCTCGGCCTGCGCAAGATCGGTTCCAGCAACGAACTGCCCGACCGTCCCGAGATCCGCGGCATGCTCGCCCGGGTCCCGCATCTGGTCCGGGTGGAGGAGATCCAATGAAGCTCCATGACTTGAAGCCGGATCCGGGCTCGAAACGGGCCCGGCGTCGAGTTGGGCGCGGCATCGGCGGCAAAGGCGGCAAGACCGCCGGTCGGGGCAGCAAAGGCCAGGGTGCCCGCAACACGGTGTCCCCCCGGTTCGAGGGCGGTCAGACCCCACTCCACCGGCGGACCCCGAAGTCGAAGGGATTCACGAACCCGTTCCGGGTGGAATACCACGTCGTCAACCTCGACACCCTCGAAGCGTTCGAGGTCGGGGCCGACGTGACGCCCGACACCCTGCGGGCGCAGGGGCTCGTCGCCAAACGAGGCCTGGTGAAGGTGCTCGGCCGTGGCGATCTCACCAAGTCGCTCACCGTCCGCGCGCACGGGTTTTCGGAAGCAGCGGTGCGCGCGATTGAGGCGGCGGGCGGCAGTACCCACGTGATCCCCGCCCCCTGGGGCGACCGGCGTCCGCCGGCCCGAGGGAACGCGCTGACCAACCGGTAGCTACACTCGCATTCCCGCGTCGACAGGAGGTCGTCAGCCCCATGTCAGGGCTCTCGCGCCTGCGAAACATGTTCCGTGTCCCTGACCTCCGGAACAAAGTTTTCTTCACGATCTTTATCATCTTCATATTCCGGATCGGGTCCTACATACCCGTCCCGTACGTCGACTTCAACGCGCTCGCGACGCTGAAGAACCAGGCACCAACCGGCGCGATCGGCTTCCTCGATCTGTTCTCGGGCGGTGCGCTCACCGGCGCGGCGGTCTTCGCGCTCGGGATCATGCCGTACATCACGTCGTCGATCATCATGCAGTTGCTCGGCGTCGTGATCCCCAAACTCGAAGAGTGGCAGAACGAAGGCCAGACCGGGCAGAAGAAGATCACCCAGTGGACGCGTTACCTGACCGTCGCGCTGGCCCTGATGCAGTCGACCGCGCTCGTGTTCGTGTTGAAGAGCGGCAAGGGCGGCCTGTTGGGCCAATCGTTCGCGCAGCTCCCGGCCGGACTGGTCTTGATCCACAATTTCACGGCATTCAAAGCCGGCCTCATCATCCTCACCTGGACGGCCGGAACTGCCCTGGTCATGTGGCTCGGCGAGCTGATCACCCAACGTGGCATCGGCAACGGCATGTCGATCCTGATCTTCACGTCGGTTGTGTCGCGCCTGCCGTTCCAAGGCGGGTCTGTGCTCTCCGAGGCGGGCGGCTTCAAGTTCACGGTGATTATCATCATCGCCCTGTTCATGATCCTCGGGATCGTCGCCGTCGAGTCGGGACAACGGCGCATACCGGTGCAGTTCGCCAAACGGGTCGTCGGCCGTCGGATGTACGGCGGTCAGAGCACCTACATTCCGTTGAAGGTCAACCAGTCGGGAGTGATCCCGGTGATCTTCGCGAGTTCGCTGCTCTCGTTCCCGGCCATCCTCGCGACGGTGCTGCCGTGGAACGGCGCCAAGACTTGGATCAACAACAACCTGGTCGGCCAGAACACGTTGAGCTGGTTCTACATCGCGGCCTACGGAGGCTTGATCCTGTTCTTCGCGTACTTCTACACCGCGATTGCCTTCAACCCTGCCCAGCAGGCCGACATCATCCGAAAACAGGGCGGGTTCATCCCCGGCATCCGTCCCGGACCACCGACCGAACGGTATCTCGCCAAGGTGCTCAACCGGATCACGCTGCCCGGCGCAATTTTCCTCATGATCATCGCGTTGATCCCGATGTTCGTGCTCAAGTTCTGGAACATCACACAGTTCCCGTTCGGAGGCACATCGATCCTGATCACAGTGGGCGTCATGCTCGAGACGATGAAACAGCTCGACAGCCAGCTGATGATGCGCAATTACGAAGGGTTCCTGAGCTGAGCGGGAGCTTGGCGAAGCCGCGCCTCGTGCTGCTCGGCAAGCAAGGTGCCGGCAAAGGAACGCAGGCGGCGCGCCTGGGTGAGTATTACGCGGCCACGCATCTGTCGACGGGCGAGATCTTTCGCGCCCAGGCGTCGCAGGGAACCGCGTTCGGACTCGAGGCCAAGCGGTACATGGACGCCGGCGAGCTCGTGCCCGACGAGATCGTGGTCGGCGTCATCGAGGAGTGCCTGATCCCGGGCGGTCCGCTCGGCGACGGTTTCGTGCTGGACGGATTCCCGCGGACCTTGCACCAGGCCCAAGAGCTCGACCGCGTGATCGGTGGCCATACCCTCGACCTGGCCATCAATCTCGACGTGCCGCGCGACATCGTGCTCGACCGGCTCGCCGGCAGGCGCGTCTGCGAGAACTGTCAGCGCGTCTACCACGTGAATCTGCCGCCGATCGTCGACTGGTCCTGCGACACCTGCGGCGGGCGCGTCGTCCAACGCGACGACGACACTGAAGAAGCGATCGACCGCCGGCTCCAGCTCTACGAAGAGCAGACCGTTCCGATCATCGAGTACTACCGCGAGCGAGACATGCTCGCACAGGTCAGCGGAGTCGGTGACGGCGACGACGTGTTCAAACGTCTCGTCAAGGTGGTCGACGCGCGCCGCGTCCGAACGTCGATGACGCGCCCGGACTAGGCGCGGACCAGGCGTGGTGCTGCGCAAGACGCCCGAACAGATCGCAGTCATGCGCAAGGCGGGGCGGGTGGTCGCCGAGATGCACGAAGCGTGCGCGCTCGCGGCCAAGCCGGGCGCGACGACTGCCGATCTCGATGCCGCGGCCCGGGAGGTCCTCGAGCGACGAGGTGCGCGTTCGAACTTCCTCGGATATCACGGGTTCCCTGCGGTGGCCTGCATCTCGCCCAACGAGGTGATCGTCCATGGGATCCCGGGCGGTCGTGTGATCGACGACGGTGACATCGTCTCCATTGACTGCGGAGCCATCGTCGAAGGGTGGCACGCCGACGCTGCGATCACGGTCCCGGTTGGTTCCATCGACGACGAATCGCGTCGGTTGGTGGCGTGCACCAAAGCTGCCCTCGACGCCGCGATAGCCCTGTGCGCGCCGGGGGCCCGGCTCGGCGACATCGGTGCCGCGGTGGAAGGCGTCGCCCGCGGCGGGGGCTATTCAGTCGTCCGGGAATACGTCGGGCACGGGATCGGCACCGCCATGCACGAAGACCCTGAGGTCCCCAACTACGGCGCGGCCGGCCGCGGGCTGCGATTGCGGGAGGGGATGGTGCTCGCCATCGAGCCGATGCTGAACGTCGGGCGTCGGACGACCCGCGTGCTCCCCGACGGCTGGACTGTCGTGACGGCCGATGGGAGCCGGTCCGCCCATTTCGAGCACAGCGTGGCCGTCACCGAAGACGGGCCCGAGGTCCTCACCGTCATGTAGGGCCGTGTTTGTCGTTTCGTGGGCGTCTCGGGTATTCTTACCGGTCGGCCGAATGCCCGTTCGGCGCGCCCTTGGTCCAGTCCCTGTTTCCGTGGCCTCTGTCCACCGAAACGTCACGGCCGGACCCCGTTCAGCGTTGAGGTGGTGACTCGCTCTGGTCAAGCCCAAAGACGACATGATCCTGGTCGAAGGCACGGTCGTCGAGCCGTTGCCGAACGCCATGTTCCGTGTCGAGCTGGAGAACGGGCACAAGGTTCTGGCCCACATTTCCGGGAAAATGCGCATGAACTACATCCGCATCGCTCCCGGCGACAAGGTGCAGGTGGAACTCACGCCGTACGACTTGGCGCGAGGCCGCATCACCTACCGATACAAATAACTCTGGCCGCTGTGACAGCGACGAAAGAAGCGCGATGAAGGTTCGACCTTCGGTCAAAAAGATGTGCGACAAGTGCAAGGTGATCCGCCGGCATGGCGCGGTACGTGTCATTTGCGTCGATCCGCGCCACAAGCAGCGCCAGGGCTGAGGAGCACGATGGCTCGTATCTCCGGTGTCGACATTCCCCGCGAGAAGCGATTGGAAGTATCGCTCACCTACATCTACGGCGTCGGCCGTACGGTCGCGCAGCAGGTCTGCGACTCGACCGGCATGTCACGCGACACCCGCGTGCGTGACCTGACCGAAGAAGAGGTCGCGCGTCTGCGCACCTATATCGACCAGAACGTCAAGGTCGAAGGTGACCTGCGCCGCCAGATCGCGCAGGACATTAAACGCAAGATGGAGATCGGGTGCTACGAGGGGCTACGCCACCGCAAAGGCCTTCCAGTTCACGGCCAGCGCACCCGTACCAACGCACGTACCCGCAAAGGTCCGAAGAAGACGGTCGCCGGTAAGAAGCGCGCCCGCAGGTAAGCAACGAGCATCGGAGAAGCAATCAGTGGCGAAGCCTGCCGCCGGCGGACGCCGGCCCAAGCGCAAAGAACGCAAGAATGTCACCTACGGCGTGGCGCACATCAAGTCGTCGTTCAACAACACGATCATTACGTTCACCGACCAGCAGGGCAACACGCTGTCGTGGGCGTCGTCAGGCAACGTCGGCTTCAAAGGATCGCGCAAGAGCACGCCGTTCGCCGCGCAACTCGCGGCCGAAGCTGCGGCCAAGCGCGCCGCCGATCACGGGGTGCGCAAGGTCGATGTGATGGTGAAAGGTCCAGGATCCGGTCGGGAGACCGCGATCCGATCGATCCAGAACGCAGGCATCGAGGTGGTCGGCATCAAGGACGTGACGCCGATCCCGCACAACGGTTGCCGCCAACCGAAGCGGCGGAGGGTCTGATGGGGCGATATACGGGCCCGGTCTGTCGGTTGTGCCGGCGCGAACGGATGAAGTTGTTCTTGAAGGGGACCAAGTGCGAGACGATGCGCTGCCCGATCGAGCGGCGCCCGTACCCGCCGGGTATGCACGGGCGAGGCCGGATCCGCGAGAGCGAGTACCTCTTCCAGCTGCGCGAGAAGCAAAAGGCCCGCCGTATCTACGGACTGCTCGAAAAGCAGTTCAAACTGATCTACAACAAGGCGAACAAGCAGCCGGGCGTCACCGGTGAGAACCTCCTGCGTCTGCTCGAGCTGCGCATCGACAACGTCGTGTTCCGTGCCGGCTACGCGTCGAGTCGGAACCAGGCCCGCCAGTTCGTGCGCCACGGCCATGTCTCGGTGAACGGCAAGCGGGTCACGATCCCGTCGTTCACGCTGCGAAAAGACGACGTCGTACAGTTGCGCGAGAAGGCCAGCCGGATGATCGTCGTCCGCCACAACGTCGACACACTCGACCGAATCGTGCCGCAGTGGCTCGACGCGGTGCCCGGCGAGCTGAAGGTAACGGTGCGCGATCTTCCCCTGCGCGAGCAGATCGACATTCCGGTACGCGAGCAGCTCATCGTCGAGCTCTACTCCAAGTAGCCGTCCGAACCGCTCACCAGATCGCACCCCGCAAATCCCCGCGAACAGCTAGTCCCGCGAACAGCCAGATCCGCGAACAGAAGGCCCTCCATGCTGATCATCCAGCGTCCTGAGATCGAGGCCGGCGAAGCCGAAGGCAACTTGCAGCGATTCACGATCGCGCCGCTCGAGCCGGGCTTCGGCCACACGCTCGGCAACAGTCTGCGCCGCACGTTGTTGTCGTCCATTCCCGGCGCATCGGTCACGCAAGTGCGTTTTGACGACGCGCTGCACGAGTTCGATGTCATCAAAGGCGTGAAAGAGGACGTCACCGACATCATCCTGAACCTCAAAGATCTCGTGCTTCGGTGCACCGCCGACGAGCCGGTGACGTTGCGTCTCGACAAGCGCGGACCGGCCGAGGTGCGCGCCGGCGACATCCAGACCACCGCCGACGTCGAGATCCTCAATCCGGATCTGTACATCGCCACCGTGAACGCGACCGGCCGCCTCGCGTTCGATATCACCGTCGAGCAGGGTCGGGGTTACCTTTCCGCCGAGCGCAACAAGCGGACAGTCACGATCGGGGTCATCCCGGTCGACGCGATCTTCTCGCCGGTGCGTCGGGTGTCGTTCTCGATTGAGCCGACCCGCGTCGAGCAGGCCACGAACTTCGACAAGCTCAACCTCGAGATCGAAACCGACGGTTCGATCTCGCCGCGCGACTCGTTGGCATCGGCCGGCGACACGCTGCGTAAGCTGGTTGAACTCGTCGCAGAACTCGCCGACGAGCCTCGCGGCCTCGAGCTTGGCGAGGTCGCATCGCCGACGTCGACGTCGCCTGATCTCGACCTGGCAATCGAGGAGCTGGATCTGTCCGAACGGCCGCGCAACTGTCTCAAGCGGGCACGGGTCGACACCATCGGTCAGCTCGTGCAAAAGAGCGAAGATGATCTGCTTGCGATCACCAACTTCGGCTCGAAGTCGCTCGAAGAGGTCATCGAGAAGCTCGACGAGCGCGGCCTGTCACTGCGGGTGAAGGAGTAACGATGCCCGCGCCGAAGAAGGGCAAGCGTTTCGGGAAAAGCGCCGCACACCAGCGGTTGATGCTGGCCAACCTTGCCGCTCATCTCATCGAGGCTGAGGCCATCACCACGACCGAAACGAAGGCCAAGGCGTTGAGGCCGTACGTCGAGAAGCTGGTGACGAAGGCGAAGGTCGGAGGTGTGCACAAGCAGCGTCAGGTGGTTTCGACGATCCACGACAAAGACGTCGCCCATAAGCTGTTCGTCGACATCGGCCCTCGCTACACCGACCGCAACGGCGGCTACACGCGGATCCTGAAGCTTGGCCCGCGCCCCGGCGACAACGCGCCGATGGCGCGCATCGAGTTCGTCTAGCCGTCACTCGTCGGCGACGAGCATGACGCTGTTCGACGCGGCGGCGAGCGCTGACGTCGGGCCGGGAACGGTGAAGATGGTCGTGGCCTACGACGGCACCGACTTCAGTGGGTTCGCGGTGCAACGCGGCCAGCCCTCGGTGCGGACGGTCGGCGGTGTGCTCGAGCAGGCGCTCGGCAAGGTCTTGGGCCGCGAGGTCGAGCTGACGTGCGCAGGCCGCACCGATGCCGGCGTGCACGCATGGGGTCAGGTGGTTTCCTTCACGTCGGAACCCCAACTCGATGAGTGGCGGCTGCGGTCGGCAGTGAACTCGATGCTCGGGCCCGAGGTTGTTGTGCGTTCGTGCGAGTCGGTCGGGTCGGGTTTCAACGCCCGCCACGGTGCCCGCTGGCGGCGTTACCGCTACACGATCCTCAATCGGCCGGTACCCGACCCGTTCCGCGATCGATTCGTGTGGTGGCTGGCCGATCCGCTCGATCTGGGTGCGTTACGACTCGCCGCCGACGTGTTTGTCGGTGAGCACAACTTTTCGACGTTTTGCCGGAAAGGACCGGAAGGATCTCCGCTGACGCGGCGTGTGCTCGACTCTCGCTGGATCGACGAGGGCGACGGCGTGCTTCGTTACGAGATCCGCGCGAACGCGTTCTGTTGGCAGATGGTTCGCTCGATCGTCGGGACGCTCGCCGAGGTCGGCTCGGGAAAACGTCGTCCGGGCGAGATGATGGCGGCGTTGCGCGCCGCCGACCGGAACGCCGCGGGTCAGCTGGCCCCACCGCGCGGGTTGTGCCTGTGGGAGGTCGGCTACTGAGCCAACGAAGCGGTGCGGTCAGCCGCCGCCAGGGATGGTGGAGTTGGTGATCGACCCGCCGTCGGGAGAGGCGACGTTGGGTGGTGTCGCCGGCGTCGCCGGCGGTATGAAGTCGGAAGGCTTCGGCGATTCGAACTTCGTCACGAGCAGACTCGTGGTCCGTTTGCCGGACGGGTCGGTCACGGCAACCTGCAATGTGACGCCGGTGTCGTCATCGATGCAGTACGAGTAGGAGGTCTTCAGTTGCGTGGCGACCGAGCTGGCGACCGTGCCGCCGACCGATCCCAACAGGTCCTGTTCCGAGAACGTCACGCATTGGGCAGCCCGGCCCGCGATCGTCGTCGTGGACGTGTGACCAAAGCGTCCGCCGAGCGCGCTGAGCTGCGACTGCAAGGCGGTCAGCACACCGGAGAACGGGTTGGTTGCGGCGTCCGGCGAGCCGGGCGACCGTGTGCATTGGTAGCTGCCGGACGTCTGGTCGCAGACGGTTTCCGAGGTCTTCGTGTCGAAGGTCAAAGAACCTGCGCTTCCGGACACGCTGTCGCCGTTGCCGTCCTGTTCGTAGGTCTGGACGTTTCCGCCGCCGTCGACATAGGTGATCTTGAAAATCTGTTTGTTCGCGTTGGCGACGAGTTGGCTGAGCCCGGCGTTCGAAGGTGAGGAGATGCCGCCGTTGGTCGTGGACGGCGAGGAGCTGGCAGCTTTGGTGCCGCCGCCTCCGCAACCGGCGAGTGCGACGCCGGCCAGGATCACGGCCGAGCACGAGGCGACGAACCCGCGCATGCGTACCTCCTGGGGCGCCGACTCCGCCGACGGCAGTCGACGCAGGATGGTAAGCGAGTCGCCGAGCAGCTTCGGGGACTTCCGAAGGCCGCGGCGCCAGGCCGGGGGGAGCGGTCAGGCGCCGAGATACAAGAAGCTGTACGCCTCGTCTCGTGATTCGATGCCCGCGGCGCGCAGGGCGACGTCCCAGTCGCCTCGGCAACTCGGGTCGGTTTCTTCCATCCCATGATCGGCGACGAGCACGAAGGCGCAATCGTCGATCACGCCGCGCGCTTCGAGCGCACGGAAGATTGTTCCGACCCGGCCGTCGCTGTCGCGCACTGACGCGGCAGCCATCTCCGAGTGGGGTCCGCCTTCGTGCATCGCGGAGTCGGTCAGCGTGAAGTTGCACCACATGAATCGGGGGATCGGGTAGCTGACGTCGCGGTAATGACCGGCGATGATGCCGAGCGCCTGATCGACGCCCATGTGGTCGACCACCGACGACCACGAATAGTCCTTCGACGGACGTACGAAGCGTTCGGTTGTGTTCGGGAGTCCGAACGGATCCTTCGGGATCGGCGGGACCTCACCGCGGCGGAAGAAATCGAAGGTGGAGTAGCTCGCGCCCGTGTCGCAGGGCTCGTTGACCGACGCCGTGAACGCGTCGGGCCACGTTCGGTGCACTGCGTCGTGGATCGACTCGATGCCGGACGTGAGGTGTTGCATGCTCCAGGGCCAGGTGGCCTGCGAATTGGTGATGACCTGCTCGCCGGTCGCCCGGTTGAACCATGCGTTGTTGAGGATGCCGTGATGGCCGGGATGCGCGCCGGTGATGATCGACGTGTGATTGGCGAGAGTGACCGTCGGCAGCGACGACATCGCCCCGTGGCCGAACGCAACCCCCATCTCGATGATGCGCGCGATGTTCGGTGCCTCACCGCGTGCGCACATGTCGTACAAGACGTTGGAGTTCGTCCCGTCGAACAGGAAGGCAATGACGTGGCTGGGACGATCAGTCAGGTCGAGCACGTCTGTGAGTGGGTCGCCGTCTTGTACCGCCAGGTAGTTCCCGTCCGGGCGGGGCGCGCAGCCGAGGAGCTCGGCAACGGTCGGGGCGGTGTCGACCAGACGGGCCGCGCGGGGGATCAGGCCGAGCGACTTGACGCCCTTGCCGCCGAGCACCATTGGCGCCCGCGCCTGCACGATGCCGATCGAGCCGTGTTCGCCGAGATGTCCGCCCTGGTCCTCCCAGTTGTGCGCGGCCGAATGGATCACGCACAAATCGGGAGCGGCGGGCGAATCGAACAGTTGCGCGGTCTGCGCATACCCAAATGGGTACGAGTTGGCGTCCCGGTGCGGGTGCAGGTGGCGGCGTTCGGCGTCGAGCCCGACGAACTTGTCCGTCGACTGGTCGGCGAGCGGGTTGACGCCGGCGTGGCTGACCTCGACGAAGGCACCGTCCTCGGTGCGTTCGAAGGTGACGCGGCCGGTCGCCGCGAGCGCCTCGTAACGGTCGTCGCGGCGGGTGAGCACCATGTCGACGATCGGTTCGAGCGCAGGGTCGAGGAGCACGTCAAGCGCCCGATCGGCGGCCTCCCGGTGCTCGTCTTGGATCTGATGGCCGGTGTTGGCAATGGCGCTGGTCACAGCGCAAGCGTACGACAGGTTGTTGGCAGTTTCCCAGGCCCGCTATCCTGGTTTGTTCGTCGGATGGCCGCACGCGGCCCCGCCCACTCCAGAAAGCAGTTGTTCCGTTGCGCACGTTTTCGCCCCGCTCGGCCGACATCACGCGGCGTTGGTTGGTGATCGACGCCGAAGGCGCGATCCTCGGTCGGATGTCGACCGAGATCGCGACGCTGCTGCGCGGCAAGCACAAGCCGATCTACGCACCCCATCTCGACACGGGTGACCACGTGATCGTCGTCAACGCGTCGAAGCTCGCGATCGATCAGAAGAAGGCGACCGACAAGCTCTACCACCATCACACCGGGTATCCCGGCGGGATCCGGACCGAGAGCCTTGAGCACATGATGGCCCGCGATGTCGAGAAGGTCGTACGGCTGGCGGTGAAGCGCATGCTGCCGAAAGGCCCGCTCGGACGCCAGATGTTGAAGAAGCTGAAGGTCTACGGCGGCCCGACGCATCCGCACCTTGCGCAGCAGCCGGTCGACCATGCGTTGCCGGCCCGTTCCCGTGCGCGTCAGAGCGTCTGATGTCGATTTCAAAGGACTGCACTTGCCCAAGCCCCTGATCCAGACGACCGGCCGGCGCAAGGAAGCGATCGCGCGCGTTCGAGTGCGCAACGGCACCGGCAAGATCACGGTGAACGGGCGTCCATTCGCGAACTATTTCCCGATCCTCACCCATCAGGTGATCGCCAAAGAACCGTTGCGGCTCACACAGACCGAAGAGGTGTACGACGTCGAGGCGACCCTCGATGGCGGCGGGGTCAGCGGCCAGGCCGGCGCGATCCGCCTCGGCATCGCCCGCGCGCTGATCGCGCTGGATCCCGACACCCGGCCGGCGTTGAAGAAAGCCGGCCTGTTGGCGCGTGACGCCCGCGAGAAGGAGCGCCGCAAGTACGGCCTGAAGAAGGCCCGCAAGGCGCCGCAGTACTCGAAGCGGTAGGCGCCGGAACGCGCGTGTTGCGGTTCGGTACCGACGGGGTCCGCGGCAACGCGGACACCGATCTGTCGACGCCGTTGGTCGTCGCGCTCGGCCGCGCCGCAGCTCGCGTGATCGGCGCCCCTGAGTTCGTGGTCGGGCGCGACACCCGCGAGTCGGGCCCACGCATCGAGGCCGACCTGATCCGCGGCCTCACCGCCGAAGGTGCACGCGTTCGGTCTCTCGGCGTCGCGTCCACTCCCGCAGTCGCGTTCGTGGCGCAACGCGCCGACGTGCCCGCCGCGATCGTGTCCGCCAGTCACAACCCGTGGAGCGACAACGGCGTGAAGCTGCTCAGCCGTGACGGCCGCAAACTGGCGCCGGACATCGAAGCAGAGATCGAGACACAGGCCGGCGTCGTCTACGACGCGGCGCTCACACACACGGCCGCCGCTTCGGGGCAACCGACGCCGGTCCCCGACCCTGAAGCTGACCTCGACCGGTACGTACGTCACCTCCTGAGCGCGCTCGACGGCCGAACCCTCGACGGCCTGCACGTCATGGTCGACTGCGCAAACGGCGCCGCGTCCGAACTCGGCCCGCGCGCGCTAGTCGCGGCCGGCGCTCGGGTCGACGTGATCAACGCACGGCCCGATGGTCGTAACATCAACGCTGCCTGCGGATCAACGTATCCGGCGAGCCTTCAACGTGCCGTCGTCGAACGCAACGCCGACCTCGGTCTCGCACTTGACGGTGACGCCGACCGTGTCGTCGCGGTCGACGAACGCGGAGATCTCGTCGACGGCGACCAAATCATGGTGATGACCGCGCTCGACTGGCACCGACGCGGAATGCTCCGCCACGACGCGATCGCGGTGACGGTGATGTCGAATCTCGGTCTACGACGCGCGTTGACTGCCGCCGGCGTCGACATCGTCGAGACGCCGGTCGGCGACCGGAACGTGATCGCGGCGATGGCCGACCACGACCTCGCGATCGGCGGCGAGCAGTCCGGCCACATCGTGTTCGCTGATCTCGCGACGACCGGCGACGGCGTGCTCACCGGCCTGATCGTCGGTGACCTCCTCGCCCGGCACGGCGTGGCGATGTCATCGCTCGCCGCCGGGATGACGCGCTTGCCCCAGGTGTTGGTGAACGTGCGGCTCGCTCCCGGCGTCGACCTCGAGCTCCCGGCGGTACGAGACGCGGCGCAGCGTGTCGAGACCGACCTGGGTGATCGCGGTCGCTTGGTCTTGCGCCGCTCGGGGACCGAACCGGTCGTTCGGGTGATGGTCGAGGCGCCAACCGAAGCCGAGGCGGCGTCGGCCGCGGCCCGGGTACAAGCCGCGCTCGAGGGCGGATAGCCACTCCCGGTCGTATCGGTCAAGGAGACGACCGAGCGCTTCTACAATGGCACCCTTATGTGCGGAATTATCGCCGTTGTACGGCGCCCCCCGACCGGCGCGCCCCCGAATCTGGCGCCGCTTTTGGCCGAGCTCGACTCGGTCGTCGATCGGCTCAGCGAAGCCGGCGTCGACCGGGACGCCGACGCGTTACGCGCGGCCGCCGCGACGGTGCACACCGTGGCGCGCACCCTCCGCGGTCCGCTCGGCGCCGGTGCCCTCATCGCCGAGCCGGTCTCGAGCGCCGCGTTCGAGCACCGGGCGACCGAGCTCGGCGATCGACTTGTCTCGATCGAGGCGCGCCTTGACAGCGCCGCCGGCGACGACACCGAAAACGCCGACGACATCGAGGCGCGCAACGCCGCGCTGGTCGCGTGCAAGGACGCAGTGTGGGCGTTGCGGTGGGATCGCCTCGCCGCGGCTCGCGCGATCGAAGATCTCGCTGCCCGCGGTCCGCTCGGACCAGGGTCGCTGGCCGGATACCACTCGATCCAGGTCGCGCTGTCGGCGCTCGATCGGCTCGAGGTGCGCGGTCGCGACTCCGCCGGCCTTCAGGTGCTCGTCGCGGCTCATGATCTCGACCTGGCCGACGCCGACGTCACCCGACTGATCGCCGAGCGTGCGTCCGACCCGCTGTTCACGTCGGGTTCGGTGCGTATCGCCGACGGCCACCTCGCGTTCGTGTACAAGACCGCCGCCGAGATCGGCGAACTCGGCGACAACACGGCCCGACTGCGTGCCCAGATTCAAGCCGACGATCTGTTGCGCATCGCGCTCCGTTCCCCGTCGGCGCGAACGGCGGTGCTGTCGCACACCCGCTGGGCCAGCATCGGCATCATTTCCGAACCCAACGCGCATCCGCTCAACCACGAGGAGATCGACTCGAGCGGCCCGTACGTCGCCGCGGCGCTCAACGGAGACGTCGACAACTACGCCGACCTCAAAGCCCTCGAATCGTTGCGCCTGCCGCCCGAAATTACGACCGACGCCAAGGTCATTCCGGCGCTGGTCTCGCGTCGCATCGCGGCCGGCGTCGAGCCGACGGAAGCGTTCCGCTCGACGGTCGCGTCGTTCGAGGGTTCGGTCGCGATCGGAGCCATCGCCGGTGCGAACCCGGATCAGATCCTCCTCGCGTTGCGGGGCAGCGGCCAAGCGCTCTACGTCGGCCTCGGAGACGACTGCTTCGTTGTGGCCAGCGAACCGTACGGAGTGGTCGAGGAATGCGACCGGTATCTAAGGCTCGACGGAGAAACGATGCTCGAGGCCGGCAACCCGGCTTCGCAAGGCCAGATCGTCGCGGTCGACGCCCGCGAGGCCGGCTCGATCAGCGGTATCAGCCGCCAGTCGTACGACGGACGCCCGCTGCCAGTCGCGGACACCGAACTGCAAACGCCGGAGATCACGACCCGCGACGTCGCCCGGGGAGACGCCCCGCACTACCTGCTCAAGGAGATGGCGGAGTCTCCCGACTCGTTCCGCAAGACACTACGCGGACGAATTGTCGAACGCGACGGCCGGCTCGACGTTCGGCTTCCGAGCGAAACCTTCCCGCCGGTCGTCCTCGAACGACTCCGCGCGGGAACGACCCGGCGTGTCCTGGTCATCGGCCAGGGCAGCGCCCACGTCGCCGGGCAGAGCCTCGCCCGCGTCTTACGAGAAGCGCTCGTCGCGCACTCTGTACCGGTCGAAGCACTGACCGCGACCGAGTTGTCAGGGTTCGAGCTGTCCGCCGACATGAGCGACGCGGTCGTCGTTGCGATCTCGCAGTCCGGCACGACCACCGACACGAACCGCACCGTCGATCTCGTGCGAGCACGGGGCGCGGTGGTCGTCGCGATCGTCAACCGCCGACAGAGCGACCTCGTCGACAAGAGCGACGGAGTGCTCTACACGTCCGATGGCCGAGATGTCGAGATGAGCGTCGCGTCGACCAAGGCGTTCTACGCACAACTGGCGGCCGGCGTCTTACTCGCGCTCGGATTGGCGACCGAGCTCGGCGCCGACACGGTCGCCGACCGCGCCCGCCGCAGCGAACTGCTTTCCGCGCTGCGCGAGCTGCCACCGGCGATGCACGAGGTCTTCGCGCGCCGGCCCACGATCGCGCTCGCCGCGCAGCGACACGCGCTCTCGCGGCGGTCGTGGGCCATCGTGGGTAACGGTGTCAACCAGACCGCAGCCCATGAGCTTCGAATCAAACTTTCGGAGCTGTGCTACAAGGCCATCGCCTGCGACGTCACTGAGGACAAAAAGCACATCGACCTGTCGTCGGAGCCGATGATCCTGGTCTGTGCCGCCGGTTTGCACGGATCGAACGCCGACGACGTCGCCAAAGAAGTCGCGATCTACCGTGCGCACAAGGCCGCCCCGATCGTCATCGCCGACGACGACGAATCGCGCTTCGAAGCCGCCGCAGCCGAGATGATCTCCGTCCCGACGGTGCATTCCTCGTTGGCGTTCGTGCTGTGCGCGCTTGCCGGCCACCTGTTCGGCTACGAAGCGGCGCTCGCGATCGATGCGTCCGCTCGTCCGCTGCGCGAGGCACGCGGTTGCATCGAGGCACTGGTCGGGTCGGTCGACGCCCGCGACCAGGACCCGCTCGCTGCGCTCGTGAGCGATCTCGAACCCCTCGCCCAACGTTTCTTCGACGGGTTGCGGGCCGGAAACTACGACGGCAGCCTCGAGGCGCGCACCGCGGTTCAGCTCGCGTCGATGCTTCGCTACGCGGTCGGTGTCGTTCCGCTCGACGCCTACCAAGTCGATTTCGGCAAGGTCGGGACACCCAGTGTGGTGGTGCAGGATCTCACCGACGCGCTCACGAAAGCGATCGAGGAGCTCACCCGCCCGGTCGACGCGATCAAGCATCAGGCGAAGACAGTCACGGTTGGGATCTCGCGCTCCGACGAGACGTTGCTGCAGGTGACGCTCGTGCGAGAGGTGCTCGCGGCCGGAACCGCCCGCGACAGTCTGACCTACCGGGCGCTGCGCACGCTGGTCGCGCTCGACGGCGCGGTCGAGTCGGTCATCGGTTGGACGAGATACCGCATCGAAGGAGATCCGGCACGCGGTCCGGCGACGGTACGGGTCGTCGACCGCGGCGGAATCGCACGTGACATTCCGTCGCGCACAGCCGACAGTCCGGCGCTGCGCGGCACCAAGCACCGCGTCGCGACCGAACGGGAAGTGACCGTCGCACGCGGCTACGACCAGCGGATGCTGATCCACGTGCCCGAAGTGAAAGGCGCCCAGACGACCGGCATCACACTGCTGCACGTGCGGATCGTCGACCGGCTCGCCGCCGATGCCGCCCGACGAGTCCTCGAGGGATATCGCGACCGCTATCAGGCCATCGCCGACCAAGTGACAGAGTTCGAACCGGTGATGCGCGACGACGTGCTCGGCAGGATCGGACTGGTGGAGCTCCTCACCGAGCCTGTCGTCCGGCTGGCCGACCACTGGAAGCAATAGGCGCACCGACTGATGCAGCCGGTGCTGACGCCGCTCGAAATGACAGCGGCCGATCAGCACGCCATCGCGACCGGCACATCTGAAGCTGTCCTCATCGAGCGGGCCGGGCGTGCCGTCGCACGTCACGTCCGGCGCATGCTGGGCGGCACCTACGGACGGCGGGTCACTGTTGTCGCCGGCAAAGGCAACAACGGAGCCGACGGGCGAGTCGCGGCGCGCCAACTGCGGGCGTGGGGGGTCGGCGTCGACGAGCTTGTTCTCACGTCCGGACTCGAAGCGATCGATGTCCGACGAGCGTTGGCGCGGTCCGACCTTGTCGTCGACGCCATGTACGGCACCGGCTTTCGCGGCCGGCTCGACGGCACCGCCGCGACGGTCGCGGCGTCGATGAATGCGTCGACCGTTCCGGTGCTCGCGGTCGACATCCCGTCCGGCGTCGACGGGACGACCGGAGCCGCCTCCGACACCGCGGTGCGCGCCGACGAGACGATCTGTTTTGCGGCCTACAAGGCTGGGCTCATGTTCGCGCCCGGAAGCTCGCTGGCGGGTGCGATCTTCGTGGCCGACATCGGGATCGCCGTCGAGGGCCGCTCACAGCTCGCGGTCTTCGACGCGGCCGATCTCGCGCTCCCCGGTACCGATGCGGCCGCGCACAAATGGTCGTCAGGTTGTCTGGTCGTCGGTGGTTCGGCCGGCATGGTGGGTGCGCCGCTGCTCGCCGGCACGGCCGCACTCCGTTGCGGGGCGGGGATGGTGGTGTGCGCGGTGCCGGGCGCCGACGCGGCGTCGCAGGTGTCGGGTGCTGAGCTGGTCGCGCGGGCGTTGCCCGCCACGACGAACGGCGCACTCGACGAAGCCGCCGCGTTTGTGGTGCTCAAAGAGATCTCACGGTTTCGTGTCCTCGCGATCGGCCCGGGACTCGGTCGCGACGAACAAACCCAGGCCGCGGTACGTCGGATCGTGACCGAGGCCGACATTCGTGTCGTCATCGACGCGGATGCACTCAACGCGATCGCGCTTGCTCCCGCGGTCTTGGCGGCACGGGATGCGGCCGGGTTCCCGCCCGTGGTGCTCACACCCCATGCCGGCGAATACGCGCGGCTCGCGGGTCGTCCCGTCGGCGACGATCGGGTCGTTGCGGCGCGTGACCTTGCCGCCCGTCTGCACGCGATCGTGTTGCTGAAAGGTCCGGGCACCGTCATCGCCGCGCCCGACGGGCGTGCCATCGTGAATCGGACCGGCGGACCGGCGCTCGCCACCGCAGGAACCGGCGACGTGCTCACCGGGGTGATCGCCGGCCTCCTCGCCCAGGGTGTCGAGCCTTTCGCTGGTGCCGCGACCGGCGCCTACGTGCACGGACGGGCGGCCGGCGCCGCGCTGACCAGCCCTGACATCGTCGCTTCCGACCTCGTCGGTGCCCTACCCCGTACGCTGCAGGCGTTACGCGGCGGAGCTGATCCTTGGGAGAAGTGAATGTCGTCGAGCACTCGGGCGCCGGCGTGACGACTGCGTACCGTCCCGTGTGGGCGGAGATCGATCTCGGCGCCGTGCGCGCCAACGTGCGAGCGTTGCGCGCCCACTGCGCTCCGTCCGGCGTGCTCGCTGTGGTCAAAGCCGACGGATATGGCCACGGCGCGGTTCCGGTCGCGCTCGCCGCACTCGAAGCCGGCGCGGTCGGGTTGGGCGTCGCGCTCGTCGAAGAAGGAATCGAGCTGCGCGAAGCCGGCATCGAAGCACCCGTCCTCGTGCTCTCAGAGCCGGTTCCCGAAGCGGCGCCGAGCGTCGTCGGCTACGCGCTCACGCCGGTCGTGTACACCCTGGCCGGCATCGACGCCCTCGCCAAGGCCGTCGCCGACCGAGGCGCCCGAGACCGGCTCGGTGTCCACCTGAAGGTCGACACCGGAATGCATCGAGTCGGGTGCCGTACCGACGAGGCGGTCGACCTGGCCGCCCAAGTCGTCGACCGGCCTGAGCTGGTGTTCGACGGCGTGTGCACGCATCTCGCAGTCGCCGACGAGCCCGGCAATCCGTACACGGCCGAACAGCTCGCACAGTTCGGCGCGGTGCTCGACGCGCTTCGGGTCCACGATCTGCCCACCGGCACCGTTCACGCCGCGAACACGGCGGGCGCGATCGATTGGCCGAACGCACGCTTCGACATGGTGCGGGTCGGGATCGGCTGCTACGGCATCGCACCTGCGGACGACCTCGAAGGACGGCTCGAGTTGGCCCCGGCGATGTCGGTGAAGGCGCGCGTCTCGCACGTCAAACAACTTCCGGCCGGCGCACGACTGTCGTACGGGCTGCGCTACGAGACCGCCCGCGCGACTCGCGTCGCGACGGTGCCGATCGGCTACGCCGACGGAGTGCCCCGCGAACTTCCCCATCACGGCGGGAACGCGATCGTGCGCGGTCGCCGCTGCCCGATAGCCGGCACCGTGACCATGGATCAGCTCATGCTCGACGTCGGCGACCTTGGCGTCGAAGTGGGCGACGAAGTCGTGTTGATCGGACGTCAAGGCGACGAAGAGATCACCGCCGCTTCGTGGGCGCGTGCCATGCGCACCATCGCGTACACGATCGTGTGCGGGATCGGTCCGCGCGTCCCGCGCGTCTACGTTTCATGAGCCGGACGCGGGCGTTCGCAAAGGTCGCCGGCGCCGCGCTGGGCGCCGCGGGCGGCCTCGCCGGCGCGAGTTACGCCGGTCAACGGCTCCTCGTACGCCGACTCCAACACCGACCCGACGGCGACGCAGCTCGAGCGCTCGACGCTCCGATGTACCTCGACCAGCGACTCGTCGCGTTCGACGGCGGATCGATCTATCTCGTGGAGTCGGGTGACGGACCACCGATCGTGCTTTCGCACGGCGTCACCAATTCGATCCGCACCTGGTTCCATCAGCTCGAGTCGCTCCCGTCCGAAGGGTTCCGGACGATCGCTTTCGACCACCGCGGCCACGGACATTCGCAGCTTGGCCGCGCGGGACACTCGGTGGAGAATCTCGCACAAGACATGCGTAGCGTCGTCGAAGGTCTCGACTTGCGCGACGCGGTGCTGGTCGGTCATTCGATGGGCGGAATCGCGGTGCAGGCGTTCGTGACCCGCTTCGCCGAGATCGCCGCCGAACGGGTCGCGGGCATCGTGCTGCTCTCGACGTTTGCCCGGGCGCCGCTCGGGTCGCCTTCGACCCGAACGAAGCGGCGCATCGAACAGATCACGAACCACGCTCCTGACCTGAGTTGGATCTGGTCGTCGCCGAACCTCGGTTTCCTCGCGGCGCGGCTCGGATTCGGTCGGGATCCGCACCCCAGTCATGTCGAACTCGTCCGCCAAATGTTGCGCGACTGCCCTCCCCGCACCCGTCTGGAGGCACCGCGCGCCCTCATGGGACTCGACCTCACCGGCGACCTCCCGAACGTCCACATCCCGACGATGGTCGTCGTCGGGACCGCCGACATCCTCACCCCGCCCGCGCAGGCGCGCCTGATCGCGCGGCTGATACCGGACGCACGACTCGAGGTATTTCCCGGCGGCGGTCACATGTTGATGCTTGAACGCACCGACGAGCTCGATCGCCTCATCGTCGACTTCGCACGCGAGGTGGGCGCCCGCCCGGCCGGCACCGACCGTCAACAGCCGCCCGGCGCCGTCGACGTCGCACGCTGAGCCGCATGTTCGTGATCCCGATCGCGGGTCTGCGCGTCGGTCATTGGACCGGCGCTGGCACCGGCGTCACCGTGGTGCTGCCACCCGACGGCACGGTCGGCTCCTGCGAGGTGCGCGGCGGCGCGCCCGCGACCCGCGAACTGGCGTTGCTCGAACCGCAACGGACCGTGACGCGTGTCGACGCGGTCGTGTTCGCCGGCGGCTCGGCGTTCGGGCTCGCTTCGGCCGATGGGGTGATGCGGTTCCTCGCCGAACGCGGGCAGGGTTTCCCGACCGCGGGCGGGCCGGTCCCGATCGTCCCCACCGCCTGCGTGTTCGATCTTGTCGAGTCGCTCGGCAGGTCACCCGGCGCCGACGAGGGCTATGCCGCGGCGCGGGCCGCCGCTGATCAGCCGACCGTCGGGCCGGCGACGACGCCGACGGGCCCGGTCGGAGCCGGACGGGGAGCGACGGTCGGGAAATGGCGCGGCCGCGAGCATGCCGTCGCCGGAGGGTTTGGAGCCGCCGGTTCCCGCTCCGACGACGCCCAGGTGGTTGCCTTCGCCGTGGTCAACGCGGTCGGCGACGTCGTCGCCGCCGACGGGCACGTCGTCGCGGGTTCGACCGCTCCCCCCACGGCGACGGCGTTCCCGACGTACGAGCCGTTCGAGGAGCGCGGCGCCAACACGACCCTTGTCGTCGTCGCCACCGATGCGGTCTGCGACAAGGTCGCGTGCCATCTCATCGCGCAAAGCGCGCACGATGGTCTCGCCCGGGCGTTGCGTCCGGCCCACAGTCGCTTCGACGGCGACCTGACCATCGCACTCGCGACCGGCACCGTCGAAGCTCATCTCGATCGGCTGCGGGTCGTGGCGGCGGACGTCGTCGCGGAAGCGATTCGTGCGGCCCCGATAGCATCCGGCCGGAACTGACCGGAATGGTCTTCGGCCGGGGAGTGCCGTGTCTCTCGACTCGTTCTACGCATCCCCCCATCCGGCGCAGGCGGCCGGCGCCACGCTCGCCGAGGTCGCGGCCGCAGCGTCACGATGCGAGCTGTGCAAGCTGGCGGCCGGCCGAACCCAGGTCGTGTTCGGCGTCGGTCGATCCGATGCCGATCTGTTGTTCGTCGGCGAAGGCCCAGGCGAACAAGAAGACCTCCAAGGGGAGCCGTTCGTGGGTCGCGCCGGACAGCTCCTCACCCAGCTGATCGAAGGGATCGGTCTCACCCGCGACGACGTGTACATCGCCAATGTCGTGAAGTGCCGCCCGCCCGGTAACCGCGACCCCCATCCCGACGAGATCGACGCGTGCGCGCCGTGGCTCGATCGTCAGCTCTCGCTCATCCAGCCGCGTGTGATCGTCACCCTCGGAAATTTCGCGACCAAGCTGCTCGTCGACACCAAAGAGGGCATCACGAAACTGCGCGGCCGCGAGTTCGCGTTCGCCCGGGCCGGCGTCGACGCGGCGCTCCTGCCGACGCTGCACCCCTCGGCGGTGTTGCGGTCGGGTGGAAAGGCGCTCGCCGAGGCACGCTCCGACTTCGTGCGGGTGAAACGGGCGCTCGCCCGGACCGGCCCGACGTTCCCCCCGACGTGACGATCCGGACCGACTCCCCCGACGCCACTCGGGCGGTCGCCGCCGCGCTCGGCGAGCTGTTAGTCGCGGGCGACCTCGTCCTGCTGGTCGGCGATCTCGGCGCCGGCAAAACCGCCTTCGCGCAGGGACTGGCACGCGGGTTAGGTGTCGACGAGCCGGTGACCAGCCCGACGTTCACGATCGTGCAGGAGTACCAGGGGCGCCTGCGGCTCGCCCACGTCGACGTGTACCGCCTCGACCGGGTCCAGGACCTGTACGACGTCGGCTTCGAGGAGTTCGTCGACGACGGCGTGACGGTCGTCGAGTGGGGCGATCTGGTCGAGCAGGTCGTTCCGGCCGAACACCTTGTCGTGCGGATCGAGCCCGGCCCGGCCGATAACGACAGAGTGCTGGAACTGTCGTACCACGGGTCGCGATGGCGTGAACGGCGCGACCTCGTCGAGCAGGCATTGCGCCACAGGTCGCCAAGCTGATGTTGCTCCTCGGCATCGAAACCGCGACAAGACGCGTCGGGGTCGTGCTCGCGTCGGAGGAAGGAATGCTCGGCCGCGTCGAACTCGGCGGTCACGCCGACGTCGGTCCACCCCGCCATGCGGAGCGGTTGGCTCCCGCGATCGAGTACTGCTTCGACACGCTCGGCACCACGCTCGACCACGTCTCTGCGATTGCCGTCGGTGTCGGCCCGGGCATGTTCACCGGGTTGCGGGTCGGCGTGACGACCGCGAAAGTGTTGGCGCAAGCGTTGCGTATCCCCATGATTCCCGTGTCGAGCCTCGATCTGCTCGCATATCCGCTCCGTCACGCCCGATCGCTGGTCGTTCCCACGATCGACGCGCGCCGCAACGAGCTCTACTACGCGCTGTATCGGCCCGTGCCCGGCGGCGTCCAGCGCGCCTCTGAATACGAGATCGGCAGTCCCGACGACGTCATCGCCGAGCTCGAAGCGCGGGGCGAGGACGCGCTGATCTGCGGCGACGGTGCGTTGCGATTCGAGAAAGCCTTCCGCGACGTCGACCATGCCGAGCTCGCCGGCCCGGCGCACGCCGCTCCCAGTCTCGCCGCGCTCGCCGAACTGGCGGCCGCCCGCTATCAGCGCGAAGAATTCTGCGCAGCCGCCGACGTGTTGCCGTTATATCTGCGCAAGAGCGACGCCGAGCTTGCGTGGGATCGAAAGGACAGATGACGTGTCCACCGCACCCAAGTTGATCGAACCACTGGAGGTGCATATCTCGCCGATGCGCCGGCGCCACTTACGCTCGGTGCTGCGGATCGAAAGTCAGGTGTACCCGACGCCGTGGACCCATGGTCTGTTCGTCAGCGAGCTTGCCCTGCGCTCGTCGCGTGCGTACGTCATCGCGCGCGTCGGTCGTGAGGTGATCGGGTACGCCGGACTCATGATGTCGTTGGCCGATGGTCACGTCACGACCATCGCCGTCGATCCGGAATGGCAACGCCGAGGGGTCGGTATGCGCATGCTCCTCGCGCTCGCGCGGGAAGCGATCGCGCGGGGCGCAACCGCGCTCACGCTCGAAGTGCGTCTTTCGCACCTTGGCGCACAGCAGCTCTATCGGCGGTTCGGGTTCACCGCAGTCGGAGTTCGCAAGGGCTACTACGCCGACACCGGCGAGGACGCGCTCATCATGTGGGCGCACGACGTCGACCAACCCGACTACGAATCCTTGCTCGGGCGTCTCGAGCTCAGCGTCGCCGGCGCCACGGTGGTCGAACGACCGAAGAGCTGGTGACGGTGCGGATCCTCGGGATCGAAACGTCATGTGACGAGACCGCAGCCGCCGTCGTCGACGACGGCGGCAACGTCCGCTCGTCGGTGGTTTCCAGCCAGGTCGTGCTGCACGCCCGGTACGGCGGAGTCGTGCCAGAGATCGCCAGTCGTGCGCACGTCGAACTCATCAACGAGGTGATCGAACAGGCCCTCGTCGAGGCCGGCGTGACCTTGCACGACATCGACGCGGTTGCCGCCGCCCACGGACCCGGTCTGGCCGGCGCGCTCCTGGTCGGCGTGAGCGCCGCGAAGGCGCTCGCGCTTGCGCTCAAGTGCCCGTACCTGGGCGTCAACCATCACGAAGCGCACATGTACGCGGCATTGATCGACGATCCGAACCTCGAGCCTCCGTTCGTGACGCTCGTCGTGTCCGGCGGACACACGTTGTTGATCGCGATGGACGACCACGGCCGCTACCGCGTGCTCGGCCGAACCGTCGACGACGCGGCCGGCGAAGCATTCGACAAAGTGGCACGTTTCCTCGGCCTGGGCTACCCCGGCGGTCCTGCCATCGACCGGCTCGCCACCGACGGCGACGCCGGCGCGATCGCGTTCCCGCGGCCGATGCTCGACGACGGCAACGATTTCTCGTTTTCGGGACTAAAAACTGCCGTCGTGCTCTACGTACGCAAACACCCACAGGCCAACGTCGCCGATGTCGCGGCGTCGTTCCAAGCTGCGGTCGTCGACGTGCTCGTCGCGAAGCTCCTCCGGGTCGCCGACCAGACCGGGCTTCGCACCCTGGTGATCGGCGGAGGCGTCGCCGCGAACTCTGCGCTGCGCCGACGGCTGCGCGACGAGGGGACGACGACAGGACTGCGCGTCGTGCTGCCCAGCGTCGGGTTGTGCACCGACAACGCGGCGATGGTCGCCGCGGTGGCGTACTGGCGCCTCGCCGCGGACGGTCCGACCTCCCTCGGTGCCGGTGCCTACCCCGCCCTCAGGCTGAACTAGCCCCCACCTTGCTCTCGCCGGGGCCGGCTTGGTAGCGTTAGCACTCGACGCATGGGAGTGCTAACCCTGCCGTCACCACTCGACCCCCAGTCCAGTCGAGGTTCCCCTTCGAGGAGGATGCACCGATGAATCTGCAGCCGTTGGAAGACCGGATCGTCGTGCGGCCGGCCGAGGCCGAGGAGACGACCATCAGCGGCCTCGTCATCCCCGACACCGCCAAAGAGAAGCCGCAACAGGGCGAGGTCCTGGCGGTCGGTCCGGGCCGGCGCGCCGAGAACAGTGGCGAACTGATCGCCATGGAACTCACGCCCGGTGACACCGTCGTGTACTCGAAATACGGTGGCACCGAAATCGCCGTCGACGGCGAGGATGTCCTCATCCTCAGCTCCCGTGACGTGCTCGCCAAGGTCACCAAGGCCAAAAAGAAGTAGCGACCAGATCGAAAGCGGCAACGAAGGCCCCGGCACCGCCGGGGCCTTCCTCGCGACCCGCTGAGCCCGCGATCTCCGAGCCCGAGCTGACCGGCCGGTCGCTCAGCTGTCCGCCGCTGCTCGCGCTTTCGCCCACTTGTAGTCGGCCTTGCCGTTCGGTCCCCGCACGATCTCGGGTACGAACACAAACCGGCGCGGACGCTTGAAGCGTGCCAGACCGTCGAGCGCGCCCGTCAGGTCGGACGCGGTGAGGGTCACGTGCTCACGGCATGCGACCACCGCGGTGACCGCCTCGCCGAAACGGTCGTCGGGGACGCCGATCACCAGACAGTCGGTGACGTCGGGATGCAACTTCACCGCTTCTTCGACCTCCTCCGGGAACACCTTCTCTCCACCTGAGTTGATGACCGCCGAGCCACGACCGAGCAGCGCGATCGTGCCGTCGGCGTCAACGCGCGCGAAGTCGCCGGGCACCGACCAACGTGCGCCGTTGATCACCCGGAACGTGCCCTGAGACTTGCGCTCGTCCTTGTAGTAGCCGACGGGGATGTGACCGCCGACCGCGAGCATCCCGACCTCGTCGGAACCGGGCGTGACCTCCCGTCCGTCGTCGGTGAACACTTTCGTGCTCGCTCCGATCGAAAATTTGGCGGTCGTCGGCTCGGAACCCGGCGCACTGATCGATCCGGCAAAACCGACCCCTTCGCTCGATCCGAGCGAGTCGAAACACAACAAGTTGCCGCGGGCCATCAACGCCTGCTTCGTTTCCGTCGACCACATCACCCCCGAACTGATGATCAACTCGAGCGACGAAAGGTCGTAGGGTTCGCCGCGCGTTTCGGCCTCTTCCAACGCCCGCACCATTGGCTTGGCGAACGCGTCGCCGACGATGGCCATCTGCGTCACGCGTTCGCGCTGCACCGTCTGCCACAGCTCGTCCGCGTCGAAGTGGCGGCCCTCGAGGGTCACGACACCCGATCCGACGAACAGGGCCTGGAACGACGTGAACCCGCCGGTTCCGTGCATCAGCGGCGACGCGGGTAGGTGCATCCGGTTGGAACCCGAGTCGATCACCGCCTTGGCGACCGCACCGGCGTCTGCCGGTTCGACGGGCGGCGCCTGACCGACAAGCGGGTACGCGCTCTGGATCAGCACCTTCACGAGGTCCTCGTTGCGCCACATCACGCCTTTCGGCATGCCCGTCGTGCCACCCGTGTACAAGAAGTACAGGTCGTCGTCGGAACGCTCGATGCGGGGCATCGGATCGTGCGACGCCACAAGCTCTTCGTATCCGACAGCGAAGTCGAGCATCGGCGAGCCGTCCTCGACCTGGATCCAGCATTTGACATGCGGCGACCGCGCGCGGATCGTGGCGACGCGATCCCCGAGCTCTCCGTGGAACAGCACCGCCTCGGCGTCGGAGTTGTCGATCAGATAGGCGAGCTCATCCTCGAGGTAGCGGTAGTTCACGTTCACCGGAACGCCGCGCATCTTGAACGTCGCGTACACGCCTTCGCTGTACTCGTTGCTGTTGTACAGATAGGAGGCGACCTTCGATCCCGGCTCGAGTCCCGCGGCGGTCAACGCGGCGGCGAGGCGAGCGGCGCGGTCGTCGAACTGGCTCCACGTCAATCGGCGCGCGCCGTGCACCAACACCACACGGTCTCCGAGCGCGTCACTGACCGATTCCCAGATGTCTGCGAAATTCCAGGCCACGCACGCTCCTCAGGCTGGGCAAGGCAAGTCTCGCAGGCCGGCCCCGTCGCCGTCGTCTCCGCCGGGCCGGTCCAACGCGCCAGCCACAATCGGTACGCTCGACGTTCATGGAAACGCGGGGCGGACAGCAACGGATTCCGCGTCCGGCGGCGTTTCGTTTGGGTGGGCCGCCACCGTGGGCGACCCTCGGTGCCGCCGAACGGCGGCTCACGCTCGACGACGTCCGTCGCCGATTGCTCCGCTCACCGCCCGGCGCGGCTGCCGTCTCGCTCGTGCCCGGCAGTGTGTCGGCCGCGGTTCTCGTCCCGCTCGTCGAGATCGAAGGCGAGACCCACGTCGTATTCATCAAGCGTCCCGAAACCATGTCGACCCACAAAGGCGAAATCGCGTTCCCGGGCGGCAAACTCGACCCTGCCGTCGACACCGACCTGCGCGCCGCCGCGTTGCGTGAGGCACGGGAGGAAATCGGTCTCGATCCGGGCGTCGTAGAGGTCGTGGCGCGGCTCACCGGCGTCGCGACCGCCGCGTCGCGTTTCACGATCACACCGTTCGTCGGTTTCCTCGCCAGCCGGCCGTCGCTTTCGCCGAGCCCGGCCGAAGTCGTGCGGGTGCTCGAAGTCCCGCTCTCAGATCTGTTCGACGACCGCATCTACCACGAGGAACGGTGGGACAGCTTCCAACGGGACATGTCCGTCTACTTTTTCGATTTGCCCGACGAAACGGTGTGGGGAGCGACCGCACGTATCCTGACCGATCTCCTCACGCGGCTCGTCACAACCGGCGCGTGATCATCGAAGGCATGATCGGCGAGAGGTGAACATGGACATCGAAGAGTTCTACACGCAAGACGAACGACGGCGGCATTCGACTGAGCTCGAGTTCGGGCGCGACTGGAACGACGCCGACGGTCGAGCCGAGGTGTCGTGGGTGCAAGACACCGGCGAGGTCTACGTCATGCGCGAGCCCAACGCCGGCGTGGTGGGCGACGGTGCCGGCGACCTGTACGTCCGCCACGTCTCGGAACACGCGCTCGGTGTCGAGGTGCTGGGCGTCGTTGCCGGCCTGGACGCCATTCAGGCGGTGATGAGCGGCTGGGAGCAGGTCATGGCCCGCCCCGACGGTCTGGCGTGGCTGAGCGATCGGATCGCTCACGCCCAAGAGCACGCACACGACGCGCCGGCGACACCTTCAGAGGTGCTGCCCGAGGATTAGCGCCCGTCGCCGATCACCGCCACCGGCCGTCGGGCAGGTCGTCGACGTGGTCTGCGAGCCGCGGTGGACCTCGCGGAGTCGGCCCTGACCGCCGAAGCCCTGCACGCCGGACACCGTGACGCCGCCGACGCCGCGCCCGTTGAGCGCGACGGTGACGTCCCCGAGGCGCCGCGCCGTGAGGAACGCCGCGACCAGATGCACGCCGATTCGCGCCTCGCGCAACGCGGCCGTGTTGTACGAGGCGGGCATGAGTCGGCTCGTGCCCGATCCCAACCGCACGCCGGGATAACCTCATCGGTTCCAGGGCGCGAGCCTGGAGACGACGAACTCGAAGCTCCGGAGGAACTGTGGAAGTCGAGATCGGGATCGGCAAAACGGGTCGGCGGGCGTACGGCTTCGACGAGATCGCCATCGTGCCCAGCCGGCGCACACGCGACCCCGAAGACGTCGACATCTCCTGGGACGTCGACGCCTACAAGTTCGATCTGCCGATGATGGCCGCCGCGATGGACGGCGTTGTCTCACCCGCGACCGCCATCGAGATCGGTCGCCTCGGCGGACTCGGATGTTTGAACCTCGAAGGTCTCTGGACCCGTTACGAGGATCCCGACGCGGTCTTTGAAGAAATCGCGTCGTTGCCGGCCGATAAGGCGACACGTCGGATGCAGGAGCTGTACGCCGAGCCGATCAAGCCTGAGCTGATCGGCATGCGAATCGGTGAGATCAAAGCAGGCGGCGCGACCGCGTGCGCATCGCTGACGCCGCAGCGGGTCGAGCAGTTCTCCAAGCACGTCCTCGACGCTGAGCTCGACCTCCTCGTCGTGCAAGGCACCGTCGTGTCGGCCGAGCACGTCTCGCACGATCCCGCCCGTCAGCCGCTCAACCTGAAGAAGTTCATCCGCGAGTTCGACCTACCCGTGATCGTCGGTGGGTGCGCCTCGTACTCGACCGCGCTGCACCTCATGCGGACCGGCGCGGTCGGTGTGCTCGTCGGCGTCGGGCCGGGCCACGCCTGCACGACCCGCGGCGTGCTCGGTATCGGAGTGCCGCAGGCCACCGCCATCGCCGACGCGGCCGGCGCACGGATCCGACACCTCGACGAGACCGGCGTCTACGTCCAAGTGATCGCCGACGGCGGTATGGGCACGGGGGGCGACATCGCCAAGGCGATCGCGTGCGGAGCCGACGCGGTGATGATCGGGTCGCCGTTGGCCGGCGCGTACGAGGCACCCGGCCGCGGATACCACTGGGGGATGGCGACGTTTCATCCGACGTTGCCGCGCGGCGCCCGTGTGAACGCCGGTCAACGCGGAACGCTCGCCGAGATACTCGTCGGTCCCGCACACGACAACGACGGTTCGTTCAACCTCTTCGGCGGGTTGCGTACCTCGATGGCGACAACCGGCTACGAAACGGTGAAAGAATTCCAAAAAGCCGAAGTGATGGTCGCGCCCGCGCTGCAGACCGAAGGTAAGTCGCTCCAACGGTCGCAGGGCGTCGGCATGGGCCGGTGAACGATCCGCACGACCGCGTTCTCGTCGTCGACTTCGGGGCGCAGTACGCGCAGCTGATCGCCCGCCGCGTGCGTGAGGCCCACGTATACAGCGAGATCGTGTCCCGGTCGATGCCGATCGCCGAAATGCTCGAACGCAACCCGAAAGCGATCATCCTTTCCGGCGGTCCGGCCTCAGTGCACGTCGACGGCGCACCGTCGATCGACCCCGCGATCTACCGTGCCGGCGTCCCGCTGCTCGGCATCTGTTACGGCGCGCAGCTCATCGCACGCGATCTCGGCGGCGAAGTCGCCAAGACCGGCGCGGGCGAGTACGGCCGCACGACCCTTCGTGTCGAACGTTCGTCGGTGTTGCTCGGCGGCCCGCCCGACGAGCGGGTCGTTTGGATGAGCCATTTCGACGCGATGACCGCCGCTCCCGACGGTTTCGTGGTCGCGGCTCGTACCGATGGAACCGCGGCGGCGGTGATCGAAGATCGCGATCGCGCCATCTACGCCGTGCAGTTCCATCCGGAAGTCGCGCACACCGAACGCGGACAGGAAATCCTCGAAGCTTTCCTGTACGACGCGGCCGGCTGCCGTCCGACGTGGACGAACGTGTCGATCATCGAAGCCGCCGTGCAGGAAATCCGCGACCAGGTCGGTACCGAGCGCGTCATCTGCGGACTTTCCGGCGGAGTTGATTCTGCGGTCGCGGCCGCGCTCGTACACAAAGCGATCGGCGACCAACTGACGTGCGTTTTCGTCGATACCGGTCTGCTCCGTCGCAACGAAGCCGAACAGGTCGAGAACACGTTCCGTCGTCAGTTCGCGATCGATCTCGTGCACGTGAAGGCAGGCGACCGTTTTCTCGGCGCGCTCGACGACGTGATCGACCCCGAACGCAAACGCAAGATCATCGGCGAACTGTTCATCCGAGTCTTCGAAGAAGCCGCCCGCGATCTCGATCACGCGCGGTTCTTGGTGCAAGGGACTTTATATCCCGACGTGGTCGAGTCGGGCGGAGCCGACAACGCGAACATCAAATCTCATCACAACGTCGGCGGTCTTCCCGACGATATGGACTTCGAGCTCGTCGAACCGCTGCGCAACCTGTTCAAGGATGAAGTGCGCGCAGTCGGCGAGGAGCTCGGGTTGCCGCACGAGATCGTGTGGCGTCAACCGTTTCCCGGTCCGGGTCTCGCTGTGCGCATCATCGGAACGATCACACCCGAACGCATCCAGATCCTCCAAGAAGCCGACGCGGTCGTTGTGGAGGAGATCAAGCGCGCCGGTCTGTATCGCGAGATCTGGCAGAGCTTCGCGGTATTGCCGGCAGTGAAGACGGTCGGCGTGCAAGGCGATGATCGCACCTACGCGTACCCGATCGTGCTGCGCGCCGTCACATCCGACGACGCGATGACCGCCGACTGGGCGCGGATACCGTACGACGTGCTCGAGCGCATCTCGTCGCGGATCATCAACGAAGTTCCAGGCGTGAACCGGGTCGCGTACGACATCACGTCGAAACCGCCGGGAACGATTGAATGGGAATAGTAGGAGTACGTTTTCGCAACTCAGCGGCGACGGAGGGATAGGGACGATGGCATCGCTCAACGAGACTGCCCGCGCGATCGTGGCGCCCGGCAAAGGAATTCTCGCGGCCGACGAGAGCAGCGGCACGATCAAGAAGCGTTTCGACTCGATCGGCTGTGAGTCAACCGAGGATCGGCGACGCGCGTACCGCGAGATGCTCTTCACGACTGCCGGTGCGGCCGACTCGGTCAGCGGCGTGATCCTTTTCGACGAAACGATCCGTCAGCTGGGCTCCGACGGCCGTCCACTGGTGCGAGTGCTCGAAGACGCCGGAATCATTCCGGGCATCAAGGTAGACAAGGGCACCACCCCGCTCGCAAAGTCGCCGGAAGAGCTCGTCACCGACGGGCTCGACGGCCTACGCGCCCGGCTGGTCGAATACCGAGAGCTCGGTGCCCGCTTCGCGAAGTGGCGCGCGGTGATCGACATCGGCGAAGGCATGCCGTCGCAATACTGCATCGACGTGAACGCACATGCCCTCGCCCGATACGCCGCGTTGTGTCAGGAAGAAGGCATCGTGCCGATCGTCGAGCCCGAAGTGCTCATGGACGGCGACCATTCCATCGAGCGCTGCTCGACGGTCACGACCGCCACGTTGCATACGGTGTTCACCTCGCTGATCGCGCAGCGGGTCGAGCTCGACGGGATGCTGCTCAAGCCCAACATGGTGATACCCGGCAAGCAGCACACTTCGGGCACATCGAAGCCATCCGAGGTCGCCGCCGCGACGATCGCCTGTTTCCGTGAAGTCGTCCCCGCAGCGGTTCCCGGGATCGTGTTCCTGTCCGGCGGCCAAGGCGACGAGGAAGCGACCGCCAACCTCGACGCGATCAACAAGATCGGCCCCCACCCGTGGCAGCTGTCCTTCTCGTACGGGCGGGCCCTGCAAGCTGCAGCGCTGAACGCCTGGAAAGGTGAAGACGCAAATGGGGCCGCCGGCCAAAAGGCCTTCTTGCACCGTGCGCGCATGAACAGTCTTGCCGCGCTCGGCACTTGGACACCGAACGCCGAAAAAGCCGCCTCGTAGCGTCTCGGCTCGGGCGGGCGACAGCTTGGCGTCGCCGCCCGCCGACCGGCCCGGATCGCTTGAGTCCGCCGCCGGTTTCGTCGAACGCGGCGGCGATCCCACCAGCCGGGCGTCGGGACTGGCGACGCCTGACACGCGTGTAATTCGCACCGATACCATGCCGGTCATGGCTGATGTGCCGCTCAGGGAGGACTTGGGCGGGACTGACCGGGCCGCCGACGGGCCGCCCCGCTCCCGCCGGGAGCTCGACCTGTCCGGTCTCAACCCGGCGCAGTACGAGGCCGTCACGATGCCTCCCGGGCCGGTCCTGGTGGTCGCCGGAGCGGGCTCGGGCAAAACCCGCGTCTTGACGCACCGGCTGGCGTACCTCATCGGCGAGCTCGGCGTGTCGCCGTTCGAGATCCTGGCGATCACGTTTACCAACAAGGCCGCAGGTGAGATGCGAGAGCGGGTCGCGGAACTGGTCGGCCCCGTCGCGAAACGCATGTGGGTCTCGACATTCCACTCCGCGTGCTCGCGCATCCTGCGGCGAGAAGCCACGCTGCTCGGGTACCGGTCGAGCTTCACGATCTACGACCAGGCCGACGCCCAGCGTCTCACCGACTGGATCCGGCGCGACCAGAACCTCGACCCGAAGCGATTCCCGGCCCGCCAAATCCACGCGCAGATCAGCGCGCTCAAAAACGAGCTCGTCTTGCCCGCCGACTACGCGCAGCTCGCGGTCGGTCCCGCCGAACGCAGACTCTCCGACATCTACACCGAGTACCAACGTCGGCTGCAAGAAGCGTCGGCCGTCGACTTCGACGACCTGCTCGTGCTCGTGGTGCGCCTGTTCCGCGAATACCCCGAGGTACTCGAGCGCTACCGTCTTCGCTTCCAACATGTGCTGGTCGACGAGTTCCAGGACACGAACGCCGCCCAGTGGGAGCTCGTCCGTCTGCTGAGCTCGGCCCATCGCAGCGTGATGGTCGTCGGCGACCTCGATCAGTGCCTCGTCGCCGGCACACAGGTCACGATGGCCGACCACACCACGAAGCCGATCGAAGAAGTGAGCGTCGGCGACAACGTGCTGTCGTGTTACGGCTCCCGCGATTTCGCGGGCGCCCCGGTACGAGGCGTGCACCGGTCACGAACATTCGCCGGCGTGTCGATCCGCTGCGCGAGCGGCCGCCATCTCGTCAGCACACCCGAACATGTGCATTTCGCGGGCTACCTTGACGATCGGCCTCCTGGGCTGCACATGACCTACCTGATGTGGAGGCAAGGAGTCGGCTTCTGTGTCGGCACCGCGCTTGGTGGCCACGACGACGCGTGGGTAGTCGGAACCCATACGACCGAGACCGGCGCGCGTCGGTGCGAGGCCGCGCTCGCGCGGCGTTACAACCTGCCGACGAACTTTGAACACCGCGACACCGACAAGGCCGGATACGCGCTGCTGGCCGACGAAAATCTGAGCTTCGACTATCCGCACCACGGGCCGAGCGGACGCACCGACACGACGTCGAGCCAGCCTCGGCGACTATCGGTCGTGCTGTGCGAACACCGTCGAGGCGCGCAACCACTGCACCGCATCTCGCTGTCCGGCGGCGACGACGACGAACGCCGGGCCCTCGAACGCATCGGGCTCGACGTGCGGCCGGAACACAACGGTTCGCACAGCTGGCGATACGAAACCGAGACCGCAGATATGGCGGTGATCGCGACCACGGTCGAGCGCATCCGCGGCGTCCTCGACGTGCGCGTCCGGCCCAGCGCACGACTTGGACCGAAACGCGCCGAGGTCAGCGGAGATTCGTTGCCGTTCATGCCGGCGTCGTCGATCCGAGCCGGGATGGTCATGGTCGACGAGCGCGGCGAGTTCGACGTCGTCGCCGACGTCAACTGGGTGAAGATCGACGAGCCGGTCTATGACCTCGACGTCGATTGCACCCACAACTTCGTCGCGAACGGCCTCGTCACGCACAATTCGATCTACAAATTTCGGGGGGCCGACTTTCGCAATCTGTTGAAGTTCGAAGAGCAGTTCCCCGAGGCGGTCACCGTTGTGCTCGACCAGAACTACCGGTCGAGCCAGCGCATCCTGGAAGCGGCAAACGCAGTGATCGAGAACAACGTCTCGCACCGGCCCAAGCATCTGTGGACCGACAAAGGTCAAGGCGAGCCGATCGTCCGCTACCAAGGCGCCGACGAGCACGACGAGGCCGCCTTCGTCGTCGGCGAAATCCATCGCCTCATCGACGGTGCCGACCATCGTTACGGCGACGTCGCCGTCTTCTACCGCACGAACGCGCAGAGCCGTGTGCTGGAAGAGTCGCTCGTTCGTTCCGGCGTGCCGTACCGCGTGTTCGGCGGCGTGAAATTTTATGACCGGCGCGAGATCAAGGATGCGCTTGCCTACCTGCGCGCCCTCGTGAACCCCGACGACGAGGTGTCATGGAAACGAATCGTGAACACGCCCCGCCGGGGCGTGGGTGACACGTCGGTCGCGAAGGTCGACTCGTACGCGAGCGGCGCCGGCATCCCGTTCCCGGCCGCGATCGAGCACGCAGCCGAGGCGGGCGTGACCGGCCGGGCGTTGGGAGGGTTGCGTGACCTCCTCGAGCTGATGGCCGAGGCGGGCGAAGCAGCCAAGGGTGGGGTGTCCGCCGCGCTCGAGGCCGTATTGACCCGCAGCGGCTATCTCGCCGAGCTCGAGTCGGAGCGTTCCATCGAGTCGCAAGGACGTCTCGAGAACCTGCAGGAACTGGTCGGTTCGACCCGCGACTTCGACGAGCAGGTCGACCGCGGTGATGTGAGCGGGCTCGTCGCGATCGGCGGTGTCGGTGTCGGTGCCTCCAACGACGAGGCCTCCCCCAAGCTGGAGGGACTCGCGCGCGTGCAGGCGTTTCTCGAAGCGATCTCGCTCGTCACCGACCTCGACGAGAACGATCCGGAGCAGAGCTCGGTCACGTTGATGACGTTGCACTCGGCCAAAGGACTCGAGTATCCGGTCGTGTTCCTGATCGGCTTGGAGGACGGGGTCTTCCCGCACGTACGCAGCCTCGGCGATCCCGACGAGCTCGAGGAGGAGCGACGGCTCTGCTACGTGGGTATCACCCGTGCCGAACAGCGCCTGTACCTCTGCCACGCCTGGAGTCGCATGATGTTCGGCTCGACCGACTACCGGCCGCCGAGCCGCTTCCTCGACGAGATTCCCGCCGAACTGATGATGGTCGTCGGCGACGAGGAGCGACGCGGCAAAGGGCTCGGACGGCATCGTGACGCGGTCGTGGCGGCCGCGATCCGACGCCAAAGTTCCCCCGTCGGCGGCGGCCAACCGGTGGCGGGATCGCCGACCGGCGCGCGCGGCGCGGATCAGATCGGGCTCCACGTCGGCGACGACGTGACGCACGAGCGCTTCGGTGAAGGCGTGATCCTCGACATCGAAGGCAGCGGTGACAAAGCGGAGGCGATCGTACGGTTCCGGGACGTGGGGGAGAAGCGCCTCCTGCTCGTCTGGGCGCCCCTCACACGCGTCTGATGTCAGGTCGCGGCGTTCGTCGTCGAACTGGAAGACGGTGTCGTCAGGTTGACGATCACCGCGTCTTCGCTGTGCACGGTCTGAATGCTCAGCGGATACTGCGCGAGGCTGGTCGCCGGGACCGTCCGACCGCCGCAGCTCCAATGATTGGGTTTGATCAAGAGCGTGCAGCCCGACGGTTGCACCGCCTTGTAGGCGACGATGTCGCTGTTGTTGAGTGCGAGCCAGAAGCCGCAGGCGGCGCCGCCGGTCACGAAGTAGGGCCCCTGAGTGAGGTTGTTGCGAACATCGGTCGCTAAGCCGATGTCGAGCTGGCCGCACTGGACACCGTTCGCGCCGCGTGTCGTGACGATCGCCGCGCCCGCGATGAAGCCGCCGAGCAGGAGTACGGCGACGGTCGCACCCACCAGCACCTTGATGTCACCCTTGCGGCGTTCGGACGGCACCTCGGGTCCTTTGGCCGGTTCGACCAGCCCTCGCTATCGTGACGCGCCCGTCAGTCGAACAGTCGGCGAGCAGCACGACGGCCGCGACCGGCCTACGACGGGAGGAGCGGAATGTTGCGACGCTACCGCGTCGTGATCGCCAAGCCCGGCTTGGATGGACACGACCGCGGCGCCAAGGTGATCGCCCGGGCGTTGCGCGACGCGGGCTTCGAGGTCGTCTACACCGGCTTGTTCCAGACCCCCGGTCAGGTCGCCGAAGCCGCACTCCAAGAGGACGCCGATGCCGTTGGTCTGAGTCTGCTCTCAGGCGCCCATATGACGCTCATCCCGAAAGTGATCGACGAGCTGCGCACCCGCGGGCTCCAGCCGCTCGTGTTCGCTGGTGGCATCATGTCCGGCCCTGACATCGACCAGCTCAAAGCCGACGGCGTCGCCGAGGTGTTCACGCCGGGATCGCCGCTGTCGGTGATCACCGGCTGGCTTGAAGATGCTCTCGATCGGCGCGCGCCCGAACCGGCCCCGTAGGTTCTGCCCAGCATCCGTCCGAAGGGATACGCAGTGGATCTGTTCGAATATCAGGGCAAGCAGCTGTTCGCCCGTTACGGCATTCCCGTTTCGGACGGCGCCGTCGCCGACACCGTCGCCGAAGCGATTGCTGGCGCCGATCGGGTCGGGTATCCCGTCGTCGTCAAAGCGCAGGTGCAGGTCGGCGGCCGCGGCAAGGCCGGCGGAGTCAAGTTGGCCACCAACGCCGACGAGGTTCGCACCCACGCCGGCACCATCCTCGGCCTCGACATCAAAGGCCATGTCGTCAAGCGCGTCTGGGTCGAACACGCGTCCGACATCGCCGACGAGTACTACGCGTCGTTCACCCTTGACCGCGCGGCCAAGCAGTATCTCGGGATGCTGAGCGCGCAGGGCGGCGTCGAGATCGAACAAGTCGCGGTGGAAAGCCCCGACGCGTTGGCGCGCATCGAAGTCGACCCCGTCGACGGCCTGAGCGAGTCGCGCTGCCGGGCGTGGGTCGAGTCGGCGAAACTCAATCCGCTCGCGACCGACGGCGCGGTCGACATTCTCCTCAAGCTCTACGAAGCGTTCGTCGGCGCCGATGCCGACCTGGTAGAGATCAACCCGCTCATCCTCACGCCGGACGGGCGCGTCCACGCGCTTGACGCCAAGGTTTCGCTGGACGACAACGCAAGGTTCCGTCATCCCGAATGGGACGAGTTCACCGGCCTCGAAAAGCTCGACCCGCGCGAGCGGGAAGCGTCTGAGCGTGGCCTGCAATACGTTGGGCTCGACGGCGACGTCGGGCTGATCGCGAACGGTGCCGGCCTCGCGATGGCGACCTGCGACATCGTGCACGAGGTGGGCGGCAAGCCCGCGAACTTCCTCGATATCGGCGGAGGCGCGAGCGCACAAGTGATGGCCAACGCGCTCGAGGTGATCAACGACGACCCGTCAGTGAAGGCGATCTTCATCAACATTTTCGGCGGGATCACGAAGGGCGAAGAAGTCGCGAACGGGATCGTGCAAGCGCTCGAACAGGTCGACATCGCGTCTCCGATCGTGATCCGGCTCGACGGGACGAATGCCGAACAAGGACGCGAGATCCTCAAGTCTCACGAGTCCGATCGACTCGTGAGCAAGCCGACGATGGTGGACGCGGCGCGCACAGCTGTGCAACTTGCCAAGGGAGCCTGACCGCATGAGCATCCTCGTCAACGCCGACACGAAAGTGATCGTGCAAGGTCTCACCGGCGGCCAAGGCCGCTTCTACGGTCTGCGCAACCGCGCGTACGGCACCAAGGTCGTCGCAGGTGTCAGCCCGAAAAAGGCCGGCACCGACATCGAAGGCATCCCGGTGTTCGCGTCCGTAAAAGAGGCCGTCACCGAGACCGGCGCGACCGCGACGATGGTCATCGTGCCCGCGCCCGCGGCGGCTGACGCGGTGATCGAAGCGGCGCAAGCGGGCGTCGCGCTGATCGTCGTGGTCACCGAAGGCGTCCCGATGCACGACGAAGCGAGCTTCTACAACCGCGTGAAACGTGACTTCCCGGGCTCGCGGGTCCTCGGCCCGAACTGTCCAGGTCTGTTGACGCCCGGCGAATGCAACATCGGCTTCATTCCGGCGGAAGTTGCGCGCGCCGGTGGACCGGTCGGCATCGTGAGTCGGTCCGGCACGCTCACGTATCAGGCGCTGAACGAACTCGCCGGTCTGGGTATCGGCGTGACGACCTGCGTCGGCATCGGCGGCGACCCCGTTCCCGGAACGAGCTTCATCGACTGTCTCGAGCTCTTCGAAGCCGATCCCGAAACCAAAGCCGTCATCATGTTCGGCGAGATCGGAGGCTCCGCCGAAGAAGAGGCCGCCGCGTTCATCAAAGCGCACATGTCCAAGCCGGTCGTCAGCTACGTCGCGGGCGTGACCGCACCGCCCGGAAAGAAGATGGGGCACGCGGGCGCGATCATTTCGGGTTCGAAAGGCACCGCCCAGGCCAAGATGGACGTGCTCGAAGACGCCGGCGTGCGCGTCGCGACGAACCCGACCGCGGCTGGCGAGCTGATGGCCGAGGTCGTCGCCGGGCTCTAACCGCCACGCGGCCGCGACTCCCGCAGATTCGTACCGCGCTGTCCGACGAGGCGACGTATCCGCACCATGCGAATCCGCACCATGTGCGAATCGGCACCATGTGCGAATCGGCATCTGGCCGCTACACGCGGTTCGCGCCGGCGCCCGTGACCCGCATGATCGCGCCGACCAGCAGCGCGAACCCGGCGAGCAGCATGAACCAGAAACCGAGACCGAAACTCAACGTGCCCTTCGATCGGACCAGGAAGGCGAGCATCGTGAGCGCGGCTTGAAAGCCCAACGCGAGGTGGATCTGATCCCAGCTCAGCCCGAGGACCTGATCGGGAACATGCATACCGTTCGCGAACGTCGTGATCCCGACTTGGGCCGCCATCACGACTCCGCAGACCACAGCGACCGTCGCGATGCCGAAGATGCCGAAGCCGTGGGCTCCACTCCACGCGTTGAAAGAAGCTGTTCCACCCAAGCCCGAGAAGGAATAGAAGCTGAGGAACGACCCGATCAGCATCACGACGCCGGCCGCGAGGATCACGAGGTTCGCCGGTGCGAGCTTGAGGTTCACGGGAGGTTCTCCCTCAGCCGATCGCGCCGGTGTTGCGCTCGCGCTGCAGGGCCACGGCACCGGCCGCGATCGCGATGCCGCCCAGCACCTCGAGCCAGAAACCGAAGCCTTTGTTCGAAATGTCGGTGATGAGCCAGCCGACCGCCATGAACCCGGCCAGGATTCCGACCACGAGATGCACTTGTTCCCAGGTGAACCCCGCAACCTGGGGGGGCAAGCTCACGTTGGCGAACTTGGTCAACCCGACCTCGAGCGCCATGACCGCGCCGTACAGCGGCAGAAGGGTCGTCAGAGGAAACAGGTACTTGCCCCACGCGTTGGCACTTCCGGCGAAGTCGAAGAACGAGCCGATGAGCATCACGGCTCCTGCGATCAGGATCGTCAGCTCTGCCGGCGTCGGCGACTTGTTGCGGTCCACGCGTCCTCCCCGTTGTCGGCTCCGGAGAGTGAAACACGACCGAGCGTCCGATCTGGGGATTTCGCCCCGACGCGGCGATGTCTCCCAGGCCGTTCCATCACGACGCGCCGACGAGTGTCGCGACGTCCGCCCGGCGCCTGCTGGCTAGGGTGCGTGGAATGCGGGTCGGCGTTCTCGCTTCGGGCACTGGCACCATCCTCCAGGCGCTCTTGGACCGGGACCTGCCCGTCGTGGTCGTCCTCGCTGATCGGCCGTGTCGGGCCCTCGACATCGCGCGCGGGGACGGGATCGCCGACGAGCTCGTCGAACGCACCGATTTCGGCCCCTCCTTCGACCGTGTCGCCTATACCAAAACGGTCGTCGCCGCGCTCGAAGATCACAATGTCGACCTGGTCGCAATCGCCGGTTTCGGCACGATCCTGGCCGAGCCGTTCGTCGATACCTTCGGTGGCCGAGCCGTGAACACGCATCCGGCCCTGCTCCCTGCATTCAAAGGTTGGCACGCGGTACGCGACGCGCTCGCGGCCGGCGTGAAGGTCACGGGCTGCACGGTGCACCTCGTGACCGAAGAGGTCGACGCGGGTCCGATTCTGGCGCAGGAGGCGGTTCCCGTCCTCGATGATGACACGGAACAGACGCTCCACGAGCGCATCAAACAAGCCGAACGAGCTCTCTATCCCGACGTGATCGAACGCTTGGTACGAGAACACGGCCCGGGTCCGGGGCGAAGGGCGTCATCGTGAACACGAAGATCGAACGTGCGCTCATCTCGGTTTGGGACAAGGCAGGTCTCGTCGATCTCGTGCACGCGCTGCACGCGCTCGGGGTCGAGCTCGTGTCGTCAGGTGGAACCGCCATCGCGATCGCCGAAGCGGGGATCGCGGTCACGACCGTGCACGATGTCACCGGTGTGCCTGAGATGCTCGACCACCGCGTCGTCACCTTGCACCCCAAGATTCACGGCGGGTTGCTCGCTGACCGGGGGAAAGCATCCCACCGTGCCGATCTCGAGACGCACGGGATTCGGCCGTTCGATCTCGTCGTGTCGAACCTGTATCCGTTTTTTGACAGCCCCGACGTCGAGACCATCGATATCGGTGGCCCGGCCCTGACACGCGCGGCGGCCAAGAACTTCGCGTGGGTCACAACCGTGACAAGTCCCGACCAGTACGCCGCGCTGATCGAAGAGTTGCGCACGAACGATGGTGCCGTACGCGAAGAGACCCGACGTGCGTTCGCGCTCGAAGCGTTCACACGTACCGCCGCGTACGACGCGGCGATCGTGCGATGGTTGCAACGCGGCGAGCAGCTTCCGGCCCACGTCGTCCTCGCGCTCGATCGCACCGATGAAACGCTCCGGTACGGCGAGAACCCGCACCAGCGAGCGGCGCGTTATCGCCAGCACGGCACAACGAGCTGGTGGGACGGCGTCACACAACACGGCGGGGTCGCGCTCTCGTATCTGAACTACTACGACGCGGACGCAGCCTGGAGACTTGTACACGATCTCGGCGACAGGCCGGTGTGCACGATCATGAAACACGCGAATCCGTGTGGCGTGTGCGTCGACGACGACCTTGCGGTCGCGTACCAGCGCGCGCTCGAGTGTGACGAGCGCTCAGCGTTCGGGGGGATCGTCGCACTGAACCGAGCCATCGACGCCGCGACCGTCGAACGGATGGTCGCCGGCCCGCAAGCCGACGTGGTGATCGCACCTGGCTACGCGCCCGGCACGATCGAAGCGCTGCGCCAACGGCGCAAGAACACCCGCATCCTGCAAGCTCCCGCGCCCGAGCCGGACATCGTCGACGTCCGCCAGATCTCCGGCGGATTCCTGTTGCAGTCGCCGCATCATTTCGAGGCGAACCGCAACGACTGGCGGGTCGTGACCAAGGTCGCCCCCACTCCGGAGCAGTGGCGCGACCTCGAGCTCGCGTGGCGGATCTGCGGTCACGTGAAGTCGAACGCGATCGTGTTCGTCAAAGACCTCCAGGCGGTCGGCATCGGAGCCGGCCAGCAGAGCCGGGTCGAGTCGGTGGAGATCGCGGCCAAGAAGGCCGCAGGTCGCGCCCACGGCGGCGCGTGTGCGAGTGATGCGTTCTATCCCTTCGCCGACGGGGTCGAGGCCGCAGCCGCGGCCGGCGTCGCCGCCGTCATCCAGCCTGGCGGCGCGATGGGTGACGAGGCCGTGATCGAGCGGGCCGACGAACTCGGGCTCGCGATGGTCTTCACCGGCGAGCGACACTTCCTGCATTGAGCGCGATCCTCATGCCGGGTGGCCCGGTCGCCGAGGCCACGTTCGCGAACCTCGAACCGCGCACCAAGCGACTCGTCGAACATGGCGTGACCCCCGGTCTCGGCACCATCCTCGTCGGCGACGACGGCGCGAGCGTGGGTTACATCCGCATGAAACAGGACAAGGCGGCGGAGGTCGGATTCACCGCACCGCACGTCCATCTCCCCGAGGACGCAACGCAAGCGGACCTGCTGAGCGCGATCCACGCGTTCAACGACGACCCGGCCGTCGACGCGATGCTCGTTCAGCATCCCGCGCCGCCGCAGATCGACTATGAGTCGGCGTTACTCGAGATCGATCCCGACAAGGACGTCGACGGACTGCATCCCGTCAACCTCGGTCGGCTCGTCCTCGGTGTTCCCGGACCCGTTCCCTGCACCCCCGCGGGCATCGAAGCGCTCCTCGCGTACTACAACGTTCCCGTCGCGGGGCGAGAAGTCGTGATCCTCGGACGGGGATTCACGCTCGGACGACCGCTCGCGCTGTTGTTATCCCAGAAACGGCCGACCGCCAACGCGGCCGTCACAGTTGTGCACACCGGCGTACCTGATTGGCCGAGGTACACCCAACGGGCTGACATCGTGGTGGCCGCAGCTGGCGTCCCGGGAATTCTTCAGCCCGAACACATTCGGCCTGGAGCCGTCGTTGTCGGGGGCGGCGTCCGTTACGAAGGGCGCAAACTGCTCCCGGACGTCGACGAAGCATGCGAAGAGGTTGCCGGCTGGATCACGCCCCGAGTCGGAGGCGTCGGACCGACAACCATTGCGATGTTGTTTCGAAACGCGGTTGAGGCGGCAGAACGCCGCGCCGGCATCGTAGAGTCCGGCCGATGAGCGCCCCAGCCGCGCCCCTTCCCGGATCGCATTGCAACGTCTGCGGTACCGAAGTGGAGATCGACTCCAAACGTTGCCCATCGTGCGGTCTCGCGCGACCCGCGGCGCGCGGGACGCAAGTGCTCGGCCGCAGCGGCCTGTGGGTGCTCGCGGTGGTGATGCTCGCGGTGTACGGCGTCGTGTTGCTCATTGTCGCGGCCGCGCACTGAGTTCCCGATCATCGTCGGTGCCGACGCGCGGCGCGTCGAGCGACACGACGTCGCACGATGTCGCCGTTGTTCGGTGCCTGCGACGGTCGGGACTCAGTGCCCTCCAGCCATCTGCTCGGTTTGGGGACGCCGCGACCGAGAAGATGAACCCGTTGGCGCGGCTCGACGTCTTCGCGCCTGCGTGTTCGCAGCTGGCGACCGAACCGGACTCTCGGGCAGTGGAACATGCCCCGAGTCTGACCGGGCTCGGGCGAGTGTGCGCCGGACCGGCCGCATCCGGCACCATGAGCGGGACCGAACACTCGGCTGGAGGGTCCTGGTGCTGCTCGCAGAGCTGATCGTCCGTCACACCCGTCGACACATGCCGACGCGGCGAGTCGCGCTCGAAAGTGCCTACTTGCCCACCTCGGGTCCTGCGCACGGGGTTGCATTGCTGGCGGCGGTTGTCGCGACGAACCTCCCCGCGGTCGATGACGACGAGCGTGACCTTTTGACGCGACTCGTCGACGACGCTCGCGGCGGGCTTTCGATCCCACGTATCGCGCTGCGCCATCGGTTGCAGCGCGATGTGCACGGCCTCGACCGGTCCCGTCACCGACTCTTGGGCGAAGACGGCCGCCTGGTGCTGGAGCTGGATGCGCACGGCGCCCAAGTTCCGCAGGTGCTCGGCGCGGTGCTCGGCGCGGCGTGGCTTCCATCGTCGGGGCGTGCCGTCGCGATCGACGCGTTGCGCCGCGTCGTCAAAGGCAGGTGGGGTGGTCTGGCACCCGAGGTTGAGGTGCGGTTCGTCGCCCCGGACATGTGGGACTACCTGCGTCCACCGCTCGCGGCGGCCGGGGCGTGGTTCCCGGGCGGTCCGCCCGACGAAGCAGGTTGGCACGGCGTCGCGGCCGACCAACGCTGGGCGATGGAGGTGCTCGGATTGCGGGCCGGCATGGGTATCGATCGGGACGACGTGAACCGTCGCTTCCGCCGCCTGCTCCGAGATGCCCACCCTGACAGCGGCGGCGCCGCCGGTGCCGCGGCCGCGCGCATCGCTGAGCTCACCGAAGCGCGCACGATCCTGCTCGACTTGGCTTCGTCCGAGATCGCCGCCCAGGGCTAACTTCCCGTTCATGAAGCAACCAGTACGCGTCGCCGTCACGGGCGCGGCCGGCCAGATCGGCTACAGCCTGCTGTTCCGCATCGCCAACGGCGATCTGCTCGGCCCTGACCAGCCGGTGATGCTGCAACTCCTCGAGATCACACCGGCACTGCCAGCACTTGGCGGCGTCGTGATGGAGTTGACCGACTGCGCCTTTCCGCTCGTTACCCAGGTTGTGACCACCGACGACGCCAACGCCGCGTTCGACGGTGTCAACTTCGCGCTACTCGTCGGCTCCCGTCCTCGGACCAAAGGTATGGAACGCAAGGAGCTGCTCGAGGTCAACGGAGCGATCTTCACCGCACAGGGCAAAGCGCTCGCCGCCGGGGCCGCCGACGACGTTCGCGTCCTCGTGGTCGGCAATCCTGCGAACACCAACTGCCTGATCGCGATGAACAACGCGGAGTCCATCCCACGCGAACGATTCACCGCTATGACCCGACTCGACCACAACCGCGCGAAGGGCCAGCTCGCCGCCCGAGTCGGCGTTCCGGTGACGTCGGTGCGACGCATGACGATCTGGGGCAACCATTCGGCGACGCAGTATCCCGATGTGTTTCATGCATTTGTCGACGGCCAACGAGCCGCGGACCGAGTCGAACAGGCGTGGATCGAGAAGGACTTCATCCCGACCGTCCAGCAGCGCGGCGCCGCGGTCATCGAGGCGCGCGGCTCGTCGTCGGCTGCGTCGGCGGCGAATGCCGCGCTCGACCACGTGCGCGACTGGGCGCTCGGTTCGCCCGACGGCGATTGGGTGAGCATGGCCGTACCTTCGGACGGCTCGTACGGAGTACCGCCGGGGTTGATCTGTGGTTTCCCGTGCACGACCAAGAACGGCGCGTGGTCGATCGTTCCTGATCTCGACATCGACACGTTCTCTCGAGCCCGCATCGACGCGTCGGTCGCCGAACTCGGGGAGGAACGAGACGCGGTTTCGGAGCTCGGACTGATCTAGAATCGTCTGTGTGCATCGATCGACGAAATTGTTAGGTGTGTTGTTGGCGTGCGTATGCGTGCTCGCCGCGTGCAGCAAATCGAGTGCGAAGTCAACGACAACCGAGACGATCGGAAACTCGGTCCCGAGTGTGCCGCCGGCGACGACGCCGGTTTCACCGATCAGCCCGACAGCTTGCTCACTCGTGACGTCGGCGCAGGTCAAGACGTTGCTGGGCGCGCCGGCGTCCGGACTCGAGAAGGACCCCCAAGCCCCCGTGTACAAGACCTGCAACTGGGCAACGACGCCGCCGGGCACCGGGAGCGCGACCACGACGCCGGCGGAAGCCGCGAGCGCAGCCACGATGGATCTCGGACTGATCCGGATCGGGAACGGCGAAGTGGGCTTCGGGTCCACGCTCGTCGGTCTGAGCGCAACGGTCCTGTCGGGTCTCGGTGACGTCGCGACCTACTCCGCGGGCAAGAGTGCGACCGGTACCCAAGAGCGGCTGCTGGTGACCAAGAAGGGCACGGTCAGTCTGTCGATCAGCGTCGTGTACGGCGCCTCGGTCAGCCCTCCGTCGTCGATCCAGCAGCACCTGACGGCTGCTGCGCGCGCCATCTTTGCCGACTTGCACGCATAGCGGGCCGGTCGTCAGCACAGCCGGCGATAGCGTCTCGGCAGTGAAGCTGTGGCGACAGACAAGCCCGTTCGGTGATGTGACTGTCGTCGTCTCCGAACGCGGTGTCCGGGAGATCAGCCTGCCCGGCGACGACCAACCTGACGGCGACCTCGGTGCACCTGATCGAAACGTGGCGCGCCAACTCGACGACTGGTTTGCTGGCACGCGGCACACATTCGACGTCGCCGTCGACCTCGCGGGCGTCGATGGCTTCCGCCGCAACGTGCTCGAGACACTCGCGCGTGAGGTCGGATGGGGAGAGACCGTGACCTACGGTGAGCTCGCCGATCTCGCAGGGCGTCCCCGCGCCGCACGCGCCGCCGGGAGCGCCATGCGCGACAACCCGTTGCCTTTCGTGATCCCCTGCCACCGGGTCGTCGCTGCCGGCGGCCGCATCGGCGGCTACGGCGGCGGGCGCAACGCCATAGACCTCAAACGCACGTTGCTCGCTCGCGAAGGCGTCACCGACCTTCGTTGATCGCGGGCCGGAACCCGTGGTGGCAGGCTCAGCGCAGCGCGACTGGTTTCGAGACCTCGGCGAAGAAGTCGTTGCCCTTGTCGTCGACAACGACGAACGCGGGGAAGTCGACGACGTCGATCTTCCACACCGCTTCCATCCCCAGCTCCGGGTACTCGAGCACCTCGACTTTTGTGATGCAGTCCTTCGCGAGTCGAGCCGCCGGGCCGCCGATCGAACCGAGGTAGAAGCCGCCATGTTCCTTGCAGGCGTCGGTGACGGCCTTCGACCGGTTGCCCTTGGCGAGCATCACGAACGAACCACCGTTGCGTTGGAACAAATCAACGTAGGAGTCCATTCGGCCCGCAGTCGTCGGACCAAACGAACCCGACGCGTAGCCCGCGGGGGTCTTGGCCGGGCCGGCGTAGTAGACGCAATAGTCGCGCATGTATTGCGGGAGACCGTCACCGGCGTCGATGCGTTCCTTCAGCTTGGCGTGCGCGATGTCGCGCGCAACGACCATCGGACCGTTCAACATCAGGCGCGTCTTCACGGGATACTGCGAAAGGGTCTGGCGTATGTGCGCCATCGGTTGCGTCAGGTCGACACGCACGACCGCTTCGTCAATGAGCTGCTCCTCGGAAACGTCGGGTAGGTACCGTGCCGGATCGGTCTCGAGCTGCTCGAGGAACACGCCGTCGGCGGTGATCTTGCCCAGTGATTGACGGTCAGCCGAGCACGACACGGCCAACGCGACCGGACACGAGGCTCCGTGACGCGGGAGGCGGATCACGCGTACGTCGTGGCAGAAGTACTTGCCGCCGAACTGGGCGCCTATGCCGAATTCCTGCGTCAGTTTGAGTACCTGTTGTTCGAGCTCGACGTCGCGAAATCCTCGCCCGAGTTCGTTACCGGTCCGCGGCAGCGTGTCGAGGTAGCGCGCCGACGCGAGTTTCGCGGTCTTCAATGATTGTTCGGCCGACGTGCCGCCGATCACGAGCGCAAGATGGTACGGCGGGCATGCAGCCGTACCGAGTGTGCGCAGCTTCTCGTCGAGCCAACGCATCAAAGAGCTCGGGTTCAGGAGTGCCTTCGTCTCTTGGAACAGCAGGCTCTTGTTGGCCGAGCCGCCACCCTTCGCCATGAACAGCAGCTTGTACGCGTCGCCGTCGACCGACTCGATCTCGATCTCGGCCGGGAGATTGGTTCCGGTGTTGCGTTCCTCGAAGGTGGTCATCGGTGCCATCTGCGAGTAGCGGAGGTTGTCGTCTGTGTACGTTCGGTAGATACCGCGTGCGATTGCCTCGCGGTCGGCGCCACCGGTCAGCACGAGTTCGCCCTTTTTTCCTTTGACGATCGCGGTGCCGGTGTCTTGACAGGAAGGCAGAATGCCGCCGGCCGCGATGCACGCGTTTTTGAGCAACTCCGTTGCGACGAAGACGTCGTTGGGAGACGCTTCGGGATCTTCGAGGATGGCGGCGAGTTGAGCCAGGTGACCGGGGCGCAGAAGGTGCGCGATCTCGAACATCGCGGTCTTGGTGACCAGCGTGAGTGCTTCCGGGTCGACCTGTACGAACCGCCGGCCGCCGGCCTCGAATGTCGACACGTAGTCGGCGGTCAGCAGGCGGTAGGGCGTCTCGTCGGCGCCGATCGGGAGAACGTCCTGGTAGGCGAATTGTGGCATGCCGTCACGGTAGTAGGCCGGCTCGGGCATACCTTGCTCGGGGACCGCCAGGCGAGTGCGCAGACCGAACAGGAGGCGATGTGACCGAGTACCGCGTCGAGCACGACTCGATGGGCGAGGTGCGCGTACCGGTCGACGCGCTGTGGGGAGCACAGACGCAGCGTGCCGTCGAAAACTTTCGGATCTCGGCCAGACCGGTGGACGGTCGAGTCATCCGGGCGCTTGCCCTCATCAAAAGTGAAGCCGCCAAGGTGAACGCCGGTCTGCGCGAGGTGCCTGACGTCGATCGGCGCATCGCGAACGCGATCGCCGCCGCCGCTGACGAAGTGGCCGAGGACGGATACCGCGACCAGTTTCCCGTCGACGCATTTCAGACCGGTTCGGGCACGTCCACGAACATGAACATGAACGAAGTGCTTGCGTGCCTCGCGTCGGCGCGTCTTGGCAAGGCCGGCGCAGTGCATCCCAACGATCAGGTAAACGCGTCTCAGTCCTCGAACGACGTGTTTCCGTCGGCTGTGCATCTCGCCGCGGCGGAGGCGGTCACCGAGGACCTGATCCCCGCGGCTACGAAGCTCGCGAGTGGACTTCGTAACAAGCAGCGGCAGTTCGCGCACGTGGTGAAGGCCGGACGTACCCACCTGATGGATGCGACGCCGGTCACGCTGGGTCAGGAGTTCGGTGGGTATGCCACCCAAGTCGAGGAAGGCATCGCGCGGCTGAACGACGCGCTTCCACGATTGTGCGTGTTGCCGCTCGGCGGGACCGCGGTCGGAACTGGGATCAACGCCCCCAAAGGTTTCGCTCACAAGGTGGTCACCCGGCTGGCGCGACGTACCGGGTTGCCACTTTCGGAGGCCAAGGACCATTTCGCGGCGCAAGGCGCCCGAGACGCTCTCGTGGAGACCAGCGGGCAGCTCCGTGGGCTGGCGGTGGCGTTGGTCAAAATCGCGAACGACCTGCGATGGATGGGAAGCGGTCCGCGTGCGGGGCTCGCCGAGATCCGCATTCCGGAATTGCAGCCGGGCTCGTCGATCATGCCGGGCAAGGTGAATCCGGTGATCCCCGAAGTCGTGACCCAGGTCGGTGCTCAGGTGATGGGCAACGATGTCACGATCGGCTTCGCGGGTGCGCAGGGAAACTTCGAGCTGAACGTGTTCGTTCCCCTCATCGCCCGCGACCTGCTGGAGTCGATCGCGCTCTTGGCGAACGCCTGCGCGGTGTTCGCGGAGCGGTGCGTCGCCGGGATCGAAGCGAACGTTGACCGACTGAGGGTATATGCGGAGTCGTCACCGTCGATCGGAACCTCGCTCACTCCTTACATTGGCTACGAGGCCACCGCCGAGGTCGTGAAGGAATCGGCGCGCACAGGCAAATCGATCCGTCAGATCGTGCGCGGGCGCAAACTGATGACCGACGACGAGCTCGACCGGGCGCTTGACGTCGAGGCGATGACACGCGGTGGCATTATCGGATGAGCCGAGGCTGACAGCGTGGATCATGGGTCGAGGCGCGCGATCATTGCCGCGTTTCTTGCGAATCTCGGGATCGCGCTGAGCAAGTTCGTCGTGTTCGCGCTCACTGGCGCGGCGTCGATGCTCGCCGAAGCGATTCATTCTCTCGCCGACACCGGCAATCAGGGCCTGCTCATGTTCGGTGGCGCCCGCTCGCGCCGTCCCGCCGACGACGCGCACCCGTTCGGGTACGGCACGTTGCGCTATTTCTGGGCGTTCGTCGTCGCGCTGGTGCTGTTCAGCGTCGGCGGCTTGTTCGCGATCTTCGAAGGGGTCGAGAAGCTGATCCATCCGCACGAGATCGACAGTCCGGTCTTAGCGATCGGCGTGCTGGTCCTGAGCGCGTGCCTGGAATCGTTCTCGCTGCGTACCGCCTTGCATGAGAGTCGGGTCGAGCGTGAGGGCCGATCGATCTTTCAGTTCGTGCGTCGCACGAAGATCCCTGAGCTCGCCGTGGTGATGCTCGAGGACATCGGCGCGCTCGTCGGCCTCACGTTCGCCTTCGCGGGGATTGTGCTGGCCGAATTCCTGCACGCGCCCCGGTGGGACGCCGCGGGTAGCCTCGCGATCGGGATCCTCCTGGTGGGGATCGCGCTCGTGCTCGCGGTCGAGATGGCGAGCCTGCTCGTGGGGGAGGCTGCCGCACCGGAAATGCTCGATCAGATCCGTGCCATTCTGGGCGCGCATCCGGATGTCGAACGGGTGATCGCGCTCCGCACGCAACACACCGGCCCGGAAGATCTTGTCGTGAACGCGAAGCTCGAGTTCGGCGCGACGCTCACCGCACCGCGGATTTCGGCGGTGGTCAACGAGCTCGAGGTTTCGGTGCGCGAGGCTGTCCCCGAAGCGCGCACGATCTTCATCGAACCTGACGTGTACCGGCCTGCCGACGGACACCCAATCGATTGACACGACCGCGCCCCGTCGAGGGTGACGGTCCGGCGACATCACCGATGACGGGGAACACGATCAAGACTCCGACCTGGCCGACCGGCGGGGCGGTTCCGCGCCGCCGCCACGCGGAATCGGCGCGCTGCTCCTCGTCCGCGATCTTCCGGCCCGGCTAGGTGGGGCCAGTGCGCGGCGATAGATCGTCGTGATGGTCGCTCTGTGTCGCTTCGTCGTCCGGTCGGCGATTCGTGACCAACTGTGCGGTCACCGCCGGACCGACGACATCGTCGCTCAACTCGCTCCAATAGGTCGCGACGTTTCAGTGATCAGCGCCTGGCTCCGACGTTCGGTCGCGGCCGAGAGCAAGCAGCAGGTCTTCGTGCAGCTGCATCCATACCGTGTGGTAGGAGTCGATGCGCGGTGACGTGAGCCAATCGGACTCTCCGTCGTCGACGCGGCGGCGGGCGGCGCGCAGACGCGGACGGTAGTCGGCGAATCGTACGATCAGCTCGCTCAGCGTTGAAAGGATCGGACCGACCCGGTCGTCGATCACACCGACGCGGTCGACGACCGCCCAGTCGTACGTCGGGTCGCGGTGGTCGTTCGGCACACCTCCGGGCCGCACCTGCCAGTCGTTACAGACGCGGATGAGCTCGCGATTGAGCCCGAGGAACCTCTGGTAGACGCGCTCGACAGAAGTTTCGACGGTGCTTGCCGGCTCGACCCGGGCCCAGGTGGTGTGCGCGTCGCGCCCGACCGGCGTGAGTCGGATGCCTTTGGGGACACGCGCGACCAGCCCGGCTTCCTCGACGCGTACCACGGCAACTCCGTCCACGTCGACGACACCGCGCAAGCGCACCTGATGGAGCAACAGCCAATGCTCGTCGTCGAGTTCGTCGAGCGCCACGAACGAGCATCGTACGCGGATGCGCCACCGTGGTTACAGTGCCGCCCGATGATCGATCGCGGAGTCGGGACGAAAGTGTTCGACGCGGCGCCGGTACAGGGCCGTTGGCGCATGCTGCGCTCGCCCGACGATGTACTCGAACTCATGGACACGAGCGCACAAGGCATCGTCGCGTGCGTCGCCGATGCCGGCGCGACGTTCCTCGCCCCGATCTTCGACGAGCTCACCGCGGTGGTCTGCATGTCGGGAACTCCGCAGTCGCACATCGGCATCGTCAGCCGCGAGTACCAGGTTCCTTGCGTGATGGGAGCAACATTCGACGGCGTCGAGCCGGCCGACGGTGACGTCGTCGAGATCGACTGTTCAGGCACGCGGGGCGTGGTGCGCCAAGTGTCATGACCGGGCTGGGAGACGGCTGGGCCAAAGATCGTGTCAACCGGGATATCCGCTATCACAGCGAGATCGCGCTCGCGCTGACGTCGCAGCGCACCGCGCTCGAGTCGGCCCTGATTCCTGTGACCGCCTACATCCTCGTGGCGTGCGTCGAGTGCTACCGGCGGTACCCCGAGATGATTGAGGCGATCGTGAACGCGACGCCGCCGGAAGAGCTGGGCCGGTCGGGGCATCGTTTCGGCACGCAGATCGACAACGTCCACCTCTGGGCCATCCCGAACTTCACGATGATCGGGCGCAAGGTGCTCGCGACTGGCGGAATGGTCGACTGGGAAGACGACAAGCGCCGGATGGCCGTCGTGTTCGACTTCTGGGATCGGGCCGCGCGTGCGTATCGCTTCGACGACGGAACTCGCCAGGCTTGGGACGCTGCAGGTGTCGCGACGCCCTACCGCGGCCAGGTCGATGAGCTGCTCCGGTCCTGCCGGCCCGTCGCGGACGGTCGGCTCGCCCGAGTCACCAGACTGAACGCGCTGCTTACGTCGTACCTGTTCCTGCTCTGGTTCGACACCCGATCCGGCTACCAGGACACCGGCCCGTATCTGCTCGACGACGGTCGTGTACTGATGCTGCGCGCGTTCAACGGCCTCGGGCCGACACATTTCCCGTGGAGTGCAGCCGTCGCCGGCGACATGCCGCACTCCGACGTACTCGCGGCGTTCGTGCTCGACGGTGTCGACCTGCACGTGACCGACTTCGGGACGTCAGTGACCAGCCCGGACGACTACTTGTCGCGCGTCGTCCAGTTCGCGTTGTTCGATGTCTCCTCCGGTGTGCCGCAACCGATCGACGACGACGGTATCGATGCGCTCGCCGAGGCGGCGAAAACTGCGCAACGTCAGCTGTACCGCACGATCGCAGGGATGGAACGGAGAGCCAAGATCGACGCGGGCGCCTACGTCTATTTCACGTTCCTTCGGCCGTTCGCCGAACTCGCCGGGGTGGGGCTCGATTGGACGGTGCCCCGTGACAGCACCGACCTGTATCCGCTGCTCGAGCTCATCGACGGCGGACTGCCAGGAGGTGTCGCGGAGGAGACGGTCGACACTTACTACCCGCCGATTCCGTGAACTTCGGCGGGGGCGACGAGCGCCCGCACGTTCCGCACGGCGCGCCTCGGTGGTGGTGGGAGACGTGGCATCTTGACGTCGCGACCGAAGACGGTGTCGGCCTGGCGGTGCGGCTCGCGTGCTCGCCCACGCTTGGCGTCGCGTGGTGGTGGACGCATCTTGTCTCACCGGATCTTCCGGGCCCGGTCGTGGTGCGTGATCACGAAGTCGGGTTGCCGCGCCAAGGGCTGACGGTGCGCGCCGACGGGCTGTGGGGCGAGTTGTGGTGCGAATCGCCGTTCGAGCATTGGACGTACGGACTCGAAGCGTTCGGCGTGAGACTCGACGATCCGGCCGACTCGCTGCGAGGCGAGATCGGCGAACGGATGCCTATCGGTCTCGACATCGAGTGGGAGGTCGACCCCAACGGGAACGACCCGCGCCGGCTTCGAGCCGACGGTGTCGACGGGTATGAACAATTCGGGGTTGCGTACGGAGAAGTGCTGCTGGGCCGATCGCGGTGCACGCTCGACGGCACCGCGCGCCGCTCTCACACGTGGGGTTCGGCGCGGCTCGACCGTCCAGTTCGTGCCGGGTGGCTTCGCTCGCCGACGCTCACGGCAAGTTTCGCCGCAATCGACGATGATCACGTCGACGGGTGCCTCGCGCCGAGTGGCGCGACAGCGGAGCCGATCTCGAACGTTCGGAGTGAGACGCACCGACGCGCCGACGGGTTACCCGTCGCGGCGCGCCACGTCATCGACGGCCGGGTCCAGATCGACGTCGAAGTGCTCGGACTCGTTGCCGTGCCCATCTCCGGGCTCGACGGCCACGGGGCGGTACTGGCGCGGGCGTTGTGCCGTTACGAGGTTGCAGGCGCCAAGCTCGACGGCTGGTCGAGCTGGCTCGATCCGAAGTGAAACAGCGTGTGCCCGGTCGGCTGGTCGCCAGGGACGCGGCGACCTCCGACCGCGAGCCGCTCGTCGCGCGTGCAGCATGTCGTGGAAATCGCCGGCGAAGGGCCCGAAGGGGATCGGTGCGCGCCCGGCGCGGAACGTGCGCTCTCAGCGCGAGGGCGCGGACGTCAGGTCATGCTGATCGGACGCGAAGTGATCGCCGCGGCGGACGAGGCGGGTGTGGTGGTCGCAGCGCACGAGCCGCTCCGCAATCTCGTGACCGACGGCGTCGATCTCAGCTGTCTCGTCGGCAGGACGTTCACGGTGGGTGAGGCAGTGCTGATCGGGGTGCGCGACCGTCTTCGGTGTGCGTCTCTCGAAGGTCTGACTCGTCCAGGCGTCCGGGCCGCGCTCGAGGGCCGCCGCGGCCTGCGAGCCGATGTGGTGCGCGACAGCATCGTTCGCGTCGTCGCCGACATCGCGGTCGCGGATCGGAGCTCGACCGAGCGACGTCCAGTTTGAGTATTGACCCCTCGTCGCGACAGCATGTCGAGATGGATCATCGCACCAACGTGCTGGGAGTCGCGCGCGGCCGGATCGTGATGGGTCTCGCGATGTTGGTCGTGCCGGGCGTCATGCTGCGCGTCCTGTTCGGCCGGCACGCGTCGACCCAGACCGCCAGGGTCTTGGCACGCATGTTCGGCGCGCGCGAAGTCGTGCTCGGGGTCGGGACGGTCACGTCGGTGAAGGAGCGCACGCAGGACGCGGAATGGGTGAGCGCGTGCGCGGTCGCCGACGCCGTCGACGGCATGGTGATGGCGTTCAGTCCTGGAGTGCCGAGACGCAGCCGTCCCGCCGCGGTCGTGGGTGGAGTCGCTGCCGTCCTCGGGTTGCAGGCCGCGCGTGCGTTTGCCGACGAGCGCGCCGCGGCACGAACCGAAGCAGCGCTGCTCGACTCGACCGTCGGTCGTTAGCTCAGAAGTCGATCTCCGACAGTTCCGGGATCCAACGACGAGAGCGCTCCACCGCGTCGCGCCAGCGACCACGGTCGAGCACGCGTGACGGCTCCACGGTCTGTCGAGGCGTCCACGTCGTGGCGAGCTCGTCGACGGACGTGTGATGACCCACCGCGATGCCTGCGAGCAGCCCGGCGCCCAACCCGGTGGCCTCGCGAACCGGCGAGATTTCGACGGGCCGCTGACTCGCGTCGGCGAGCGCCTGCACGAACGTCGGGTTGTCGGTCATGCCGCCGTCGACGCGCACGCGCGGGATGGTGATCCCGCTGTCGGCCTCGGCGGCGTCGACGAGGTCGGCGCCGCGGTGGGCGATGCCTTCAAGAACCGCGCGTGCGATCTCGGCTCGTCCGGTCCCGCGCGTCAGTCCGAACAGCGCGGCGCGGGCGCCGTAATCCCACGCCGGCGTACCAAGTCCGAGCGGCGCAGGGACGAACACGACGTCGCCGCTGTCGGTGCACGACGCGGCCAGCGTGTGAGACTCGTCGGAGCTCGCGATGATTCCCAACTCGTCTCGTAACCATTGCACGTTGGTGCCGGCCGCGAGCATCACGGCCTCGACACCCCAGATGCATCGGCCGTTGTGCCGCCACGCCACAATCGGAAACGTTCCGTGAACGTTGCGCTGCGCGTGGCGTGGCGGCGACCCGTCGAGGACGACGTCGAGCATGCCGCCGGTACCGAACGTGATTTTCGCGTCACCGCGTCGGACGCAACCCTGCCCCACGAGCGACGCTTGTTGGTCTCCGACGAGGGCAGTGATTGGCGGCGCGCCGGGCAGGGCGCCCGCAACCCCGGCCAGACCGGCGGAGTCGATGATCGTGGGCAGCATCGCGCTCGGGACACCCAACTTGGCGAGCACCGTGTCGTCCCAGCCTGACGCGTCGCCGTTCTGGAGACCGGTGACCGCGGCGTTGGTTGCGTCGGTGACGTGCAGTTCCCCATCCGACAGCGTCCACGCGACCCACGTGTCGACGGTGCCGAAGCACAGATCGGCTGCCCGCGCCCGATCATCGAGTTGGTCGAGGAGCCATTGAACTTTGGTGGCCGACTGGTTGGGGCCGACGCGTACGCCTTCGTCTCGAAGCATGATGCACGCCCCGACGGTACGAAGATCCTGCCAGCCGAGTCCGGGTCCGATCGGTGTGCCGGTCGCGCGATCCCACACGATCGTCGAGCCACGCTGGTTGGAGATCCCGACGGCGTCGACCGGTCCGTCCTCATCGAGCGCGGCGCGTGCGAGGTCGAGGCAGGTGCTGGCGAGGAGCGCGGCGTCGAACTCGACGAGCCCGTCAGCGGGAGAGTCGGGGAGGAGCTCGCGCTCATGGACGGCCGCGAACGAGCGGTCGCTGCGAAGGACCGCGACGCGGACGCTGCTCGTGCCGACGTCGACAACGAGGACGCGGTTCGTGTTCGTCACGGCCAACGAACGTCGCCGAACGGGCTGGCAAGCCCGAGCTTGCCCGGATTGAGGATACCGTTCGGATCGAGGGCATCTTTTACCGACTGGAGCACGCCGAAACCGGCTCCGAGTGCTTCGCTGACGAATCGTGAGCGGTTCAGACCGACACCGTGATGGTGGCTGAGCGAGCCTCCGGCGGCCAGCACCGCGCGTTGCCCGGCATCCCACGCGGCTCGGTAGTACGCCTCGCGATCGGCCGCCGGGGGTTTGCCCGCGAAGGTGAAGTAGAGGCACGCACCGTCGGTGTACGAATGGCTCTGGTGCGCGGAGACGACCATGGTGTGCTCGACGCCGGTTATCGCGGCGGTCGCTCGCTCATACACAGTGGGAAGCGCGCGCCACGAAGCCGCGACCTCCATCGTGTCGACGACGAAGCCTCGGCTGATGAGTGCTTCGAGCGCCGACACGTCGTTGCGATGCTCCATCCAACGTTCGACGAGGCCGACGTCGATGGCGTGCGCCGATACGCATTCCTCGTCGACGATGCGGCGAGTCGCGTCGACGAGGTGGCCATCGCCCTCGTCCATTGCCAGGAGGACGTGCGCGTCACCCGTTTGATAGCTGCGGTCGCCTTCGACCGCGTCGTACAACCGCAACACGGCAGGGGTGGCGCCGCGCTGGACGATGCGGCGCATCGCGTCGAGACCGTCGGTGAACGACGCGAACGCGTACGCGGCGCGGATCTCGGCGGGGGGAACGGGGTGCAGCCGAAGGCGTGCACCGACGATGATGCCGAGGGTCCCCTCCGAACCGACGAAGAGCTGCGTGAGATCCGGTCCGACCGCCGAGCGGGGCGCCCCCCCGGTTGTCAGCGAACGGCCGTCGGCCAGGACGACATCGATTCCCTGGACGATGTCTTCGATCTTGCCGTAGCGGGTGGAGAGCTGACCGGCCCCCCGACACGCCAGCCAGCCGCCGACCGTGGACAGGGCCATGGACTGCGGCCAGTGTCCGCACGTCAGACCGTGTTCGGCGCGCAGTTCGTCCTCGAAGACGTCGCCGAACGTGCCGGGCTTCACGTCGACGAGCATCGAGGTGTGGTCGACGTCGACGATCCCGGCTATCGCGGTCACGTCGAGCAGCACGCCGCCGAACACAGGAACGCTCGCTCCGCAGACGCCGCTTCGACCAGCTGCCGCGGTGACGGGAACGCCGGTGTCGTTGCACAAACGGAGAACCGCGGCGACCTGATCACGGGAGTGCGGGCGCACGATCAGCGACGCGCGCTCGGTCACTTGGTTGTCGAGCGCCCAGATCATCGCCAGCGGCCACCAGTCGCGGCTGGCCTCGCTGATCTCGTCAGCAGCGGTCGAGATGCCGGCGCCGGTCGCTGCCAAACGGTCGCGCAGCCGGTCGTCGACCTCGACGCGGATGCCGTCGAGCCGGCCGCGTACGCCGAGCCCGTCACCCGCGAATGCGATGGGAGGCGTGGGCGCGCCGCGGTTGGTTTCCATGGGGGCGAGGCTACGACGGGGGTTGCGTGAGCGCGTCGAGCGCGGTTTCGGGCAAGCCTCCCGTGGCGCGTTCGGTTTCGATCAACGCACGGTAGGTGTCGACCTGACGTTCGCGTTCGGTGTCGCTCCAGCCCAGTTCGGTCGCCATCAGCGTCGCGACGTCGGAAGCGGCCGCGGCCGACGCATCGCGTGCCAGCAGCCGGGCCCGGGTGCGGCGCGAGAGCACGTCGTCGACGGTACGCGCCATCTCCGAGCGCACCGCATACACCACCTCGGCCTTCGAATACGCCAGGCCCGGCACGATCGGATCGGCGAGAGCGGCGTCGGCGCGCGACAGCGAGAGCACTTCACGGGCGTCGCCGCCGTAACGCGTTGCGAGATGAGCCGGCAAGTCGGGTGCGTCCCAACCTGTCGCACCATGTAAACGCACCTTCTTGGTGCGGCTCGGGCGCCGGCCGTCGATCCCGAGTTGTTTCACCGCGACGTCGACCGTGTCGGCGGCCATCCGCCGGTAGGTGGTCAGTTTGCCGCCCGTGACGGTGATCACGCCGCTGTCGGAGGAACGGACAGCGTGGCGGCGTGAAAGATCGGCGGTACGTTCGCTGGTGGCGGCGCGTACGAGCGGACGCAGGCCTGCCCACGTGCCAAGGATGTCCGAACCGGAGATGGTGGTCGTCACCGCAGCGTTGATCGCCCGCAGTAGGTATGCGACGTCGTCCGGAGTGATCTGCGGGTCGTCGACCGGTCCGTCGTAGTCGGTGTCGGTCGTACCGATGTAGGTGAAGCGATGGTCGCCACCTTCTCCGCCCCACGGAACCACGAACACCGAACGCCGGTCCTTGGGAACAGGGATGACTGCCGCGATCTTGTTCTGCACGAGCGACCAGGGAACGGTGATGTGCACACCCTTGGCGGGACGGATCGACGACGGATGCCGCCCCTCGTCGAGGGCACGTACGTCGTCGGCCCAGACGCCAGTCGCGTTCACGACAATGTTTGCGTGCACGTCGATGGTCTGCCCGTCGGCGACGACGCGTGCGGCCCGAACGCGTCCGTCGGCGTCTTTGTCGAACTCGACGAGCCGGGCGTAGTTCGCGATCGCGGCGCCGTAGTCGGCCGCGGTGCGGGCGACGGAAAGCGTCAGACGGGCGTCGTCGGTCTGGGCGTCGTAGTACACGTACGACGCCGCGACGTTGTCAGCGTGCAGGGTCGGCATGTACTGCAGAGCCTCCTCTTTCGAGACACGCTGATGCAGTTTGCCGATGCGAAGACCGCCCGTGAGGTCGTACGCCCACATTGTGGTACCCAACAGGCGCGCCAGACGGCGGGGGAGAAGGCCGTCGCGGGTGAACACTGGGAGCAGGAACGGCAACACCCGCACGAGATGAGGTGCGGTGTGGCGGAGTACCTGGCGCTCGGCGAGAGCTTCGTAGACGAGGCCGACCTCTCGCTGTTGGAGGTAGCGGATCCCTCCGTGTACGAGCTTCGACGACTTCGATGACGTGCCCGAAGCAAGGTCATCCCGTTCGACGAGCGCGGTGCGAAGCCCGCGCGTCGCGGCATCGAGCGCGACGCCGACACCCGTGATTCCGCCGCCGACCACGACCACGTCGAAGTACTCGTCGGCAAGGCGGCGCAGAGCCTCGGCGCGGTCGAAGTTCACTGCGGCAGGTTACCGATGCGTGTGCGCACCACACGCCGTATCGTGCGCGACGCGACGACGGGACACACCCGGTCAGATGATTTCGCCGGAGGTGCCGTCGGAACGAACCACCGGCAGGCCCGACTCGGCCCAGGCTTTCATGCCGCCCGCCATGTTGGCCGCGTCGAAACCCCAGCCCTGGAGGGTTTCCGTCGCTCGCGCGCTGCGAACACCTGAGCGGCACACACATACGATCCTGCGGTTCATCGGGAGTTGAAACCGCGCGCCTTCGAGATCGCCGAGGCGAATCCACTGCGCGGCGGGCGCGTGGCCTGCCTCCCACTCGTCTGCCTCGCGTACGTCGAGGAGCACGTGTTGGGCTAATCCGCTTTCGGCGTCGATCACGCTGACCTCAGGGACGCGATTGCCATAGAACATGCTCATGTCGGGACCTCGCTCACGGAATTACCTCACTTCGAACTCGGGAAACCGCGATCTCACGGAGTTGTTTGTAGTCGGCTTTGCCCGCCGGTGAACGTTCGAGCGAATCGACGACCAGCATGTGCTTGGGCACTTTGTATGCCGCGAGCGTCGCCCGGCAGTGCTGCGCCAACGCGTCGGTGTCGATCGTTTGTCCATCCCGAGTATGCACCAGCGCGACGACCATTTCGCCCCACCGTTCGTCGGGGATCCCGACCACAATGCAGTCGAACACGTCGACATGCGCGCGCAGTGCGAGCTCCACCTCCTCTGGGTATACCTTCTCGCCGCCGGTGTTGATGCACGCCGACCCGCGGCCGAGCAAGCGGATGGTGCCGTCGGACTCGACGGCCGCATAGTCGCCGGGGATCGAGTAGCGACGGCCGCCGACGGATCGGAACGTCGCCGCCGTTTTTTCCGGATCTTTGTAATAGCCGAGCGGGATCGCGCCGCCGACACCGAGCAGACCGATCAGGTTGTCGCCGGGCTGGGCGAGTCCTCCGTCGTCGGTCACCACCACGACACGGTCGCTGGCCCGAAATCGGGCGGGCGCGATCTCGTCGCCGTCCCGCGTCTCGGTCCGAGTCATGATTCCCTCGGACGCGCCGAGCGAGTCGATGAGCAGCACGTGCGGCAGGTGTCGAAGCAGCCCGCGTTTGGTCTGCGGACTCCACGTCACACCCGACGACGTGATCGCGCGCAGGCCCGACAGATCCCACCGGCCGGGTGTCCCGTCCAGCGCGGCGAGCAACGGACGAGCGAAGGCGTCACCCACGATCGTGCATACCTGCACCCGTTCGCGCTCGATCGCGTCCCACACCGCGTTCGGGTCAAGTCGTGGCGTGTCGAGCAGCACCACGGTGCCGCCCCCGGCCAGGGTGGACAGGGCGATAAACAGGCCCGTGCCGTGCATCAACGGACACGCGGGCAGGCACGTTGCCGCACGTTTGTCGGCGCGCATCGCGGCGTCGACGTCGGGTGGCTGTGTACCCGGCCGCGCCATATGCCACAGCGACACGTACAGGTCGTCCGAACGCCACATGACTGCCTTGGGGCTGCCTGTCGTGCCGCCGGTGTAGACGAACACGAGGTCGTCGCCTGAGGGCTCACGTTCGGTTGGGGGGTCGGTCGGGGCAGCGGCGACCGTACGCGTGTAGTCGAGTGCACCCTCGATCGGATCGCGGCCCGCCGCGCGCGCGACCTGCAGCAACAGTCGTGGTCGGCGGTCGTTCGCCAAGGCGGCGAGCGCTTCGGCGACGGCCGGCGCGAACTGGTCGTCGAACACCAGCGCGACCGAATCAGAGTTGTCGAGCAGATACGCGAGCTCAGCGCCAACGTAACGGTAGTTCACGTTCACGGGTACGGCACCGAGCTTCTGCGCGGCGAAGAACGCCTCGAGATACTCCGGCGAGTTGACGCACATGATCGCGACCTTGTCGTCGGCAACGACGCCCGCGTCGCGCAGCACACACGCGAGCCGGCCCGCCCGGACGTCGAGATCGGCGAACGACAGCCGACGAGTTCCGCACACGATCGCCGTCCGGTCCGGCTGGAGTTCGGCGACGGTTCGCCACGCGCGGGCGAACGACCAACTGCGTTCGGAGTCGACGGTCACTCCCGGCAGGGTATTCGCGGTCAGGCGCGCCGCGGTTACGTCATGCCCGGGATCATGCCCGCGTAGTTGAAACGGTCGCCCGCTTGGAACACGCCGACGCCGTACGCGTGGCCTTTGGCCTCCATCGTCATGCCGTTCCCGAGGCTGATCGCGACGTGCGCGTCCGGCGGTTCGCTGCTGAGGCCCGGTTGCGGCTCGCTGTCGAAATGGAACAGCAATGCGCCGGGCGTCTGCAGTGCCTGCTGCACTGTCATCGTCGCGCCTTGTTCTTTGAGCCAGACGTACTGGTGTGCCGCACCGTTCGGAATCGTGACGCCGGCACGCGCCGCAGCCCACGTCGTGAGGCCGGAGCAGTCGAACGCGGATGGATTCGCATCCGACGCAGGCGCTTTCGCGCCCCACACGTAGGGCTTGCCTTGCTGGCTCAGCGCAGCGTCGAGAAAGTTCTGCGTCGTCACGTTGGGTGCGCCGGCGATGGGGCTCGGGCTCGTCGCGCCGGCGCCGGTCAGCCCGGCGAGCAGCGACGACAGGTCCGGCGACGTGGACGCGTCGGTGCCGCCGGTCGCTCCGATCAGACTGGAAAGCAGCGACGAGATGTCCGGCGAGGTCGAGCTTGCGGTCCCGGTCAGGCTGGAAAGCAGCGACGAGAGGTCCGGCGAGGTCGAACTTGCGGTCCCGGTCAGGCTGGAAACCAGTGAACCGAGCGCACCGGAGGTCGACGACGTGGGGTCGAGCGCGCTGGGCGCGTTGCTGGCGGTGAGTGCGCTGGCCTCGCCGAGCAGGGAGGACAGGTCGTTGCTGGTCCCAGTCGTGGACGTGCCCGAATTGTTCGGGTCCGAAGCATCGGCGGTGTTTCCCGCATCGACGGCAGTTTGGGTGTTCATCGCGTCGGTGAGCAGCGAGGCGAAGTCGGAGCCGGTCGCGGCACCCGATCCCGCCGTCGCGGCCGCAGCCGGCGACGCGACTGCGCCCACCTGCTGTTCGATCGCCTGGATCTGCGCCTGGACCGCGGCAATGCCCGAAAAGGTCATCCGGGTCTGATCGGAAGGTTCGCGGAACAGTTTCGGGAATTCGGGGACGACCCGCTCGGTGGCTGACGCTCTGAACTCAGCGTTCGGGCGGGACGGGCGACCCCTGTTCGGATTTGGCTTTGCGGCGGCGGTGCCAGGCGAGGCCGCCGTTGAGCGCCGCGAGGATGGTGTCGTTGTCGCGGGACAGCCCTTCGTGGACCCGCTTTTCGAGCAGCACCCGCATGATCGGGTTGAAGGCCTCGTACTGCTCGATGAACGTCGCGCGGGTGCGAGCGTCGGCGATGGGGTCGAGACGGGTCCAGCCGGTCGCGTGGGACCACAACGGTTTGCCGACCGCGTCGTAACGCCAAGACTCGAACGGCTTGACCTCGGTGAGCCACTCCCACGACTGGCCGACGCCCCTCGAACCCAACCACCAGGGCACCGGGAAGTAGCAATGGCGGACGAGACCGTTCCCGACGTCGTCGCCCGGGTGGAGGATTTCGATGCGGGTCTTGACGTCTTTGGGTTGGGGACGGTCAGGACCGCGGTACCAAAAGACGTTCCATACCTCTTCGGGCGGCGCGTCGAGCTCGAACGAAAATTGGTGACGTTGCACGCCCGAACCCTATCCACGAACATGGCGGGCATGACTGACGTGTACGAGCCCCAGCCCGAGGACCATTTCACCTTCGGTCTTTGGACGGTCGGCAACCGCGGCCGCGATACCTTCGGCAATGAGACGCGACCGCCGCTCGATCCTGTCGACTCAGTCCACCATCTCGCCGAGCTCGGTGCGTACGGCGTGAGTTTCCACGACGACGACCTGGTGCCGCCCGGCTCGAGCCCGAGTGAGCGGGAACAGATCCTGAAACGTTTCCGTCGTGCGCTCGATGCCACGGGCCTCAAGGTGCCGATGGCGACCACCAACCTCTTTTCGAACCCGGTCTTCAAAGACGGCGCGTTCACTGCCAACGACCCGGCGGTGCGGCGGTGGGCGATCACGAAGACCCTCGACGCGATCGACATGGGCGTCGAGCTCGGAGCGTCAACCTTTGTGATGTGGGGCGGGCGTGAAGGAACGGAATGTGACGCAGCGAAAGATATCCGGCTTGCGCTCGATCGGTACAAGGAGGCCGTCGACGTGTGCTGCGCGTATTCCCGCGACCGGGGCTATGACGTACGTTTCGCGCTCGAGCCGAAACCGAACGAACCGCGCGGCAACATTCTCCTGCCCACGGTCGGTCATGCGCTTGCGTTCGTCGAGCGGCTCGAGTGGCCCGAGATGGTCGGGCTGAACCCAGAGTTCGCACACGAGACGATGTCGGGACTCTCGTTCCATCACGCCGTCGCGCAAACGCTCTGGTCGGCGAAGCTGTTCCACATCGACCTGAACGGTCAGGTGCCCAGCAAGTACGACCAGGATTTTCGCTTCGGTTCCGAAGGCATCCGCGACGCGTTTTATCTGGTGAAGCTGCTCGAAGACGCGCAATGGCCGGGCATGCGCCATTTCGACGCGCACGCGTACCGAACCGACGACGATGCCGGCGTTTGGGACTTCGCGCGGGGCTGTATTCGTACGTATCTGATCCTGCGGGACAAGGCGCAGCACTTCCATATGGACGACGAGATTCAAGCCGCGCTCGCGACTGCGATGGTCGACCGCCTGGCCGAACCTGCACTCGCGTCGGTCACGCCCGACGCCATCGCGGCGATGCGACGCGGCCCCCACGACCTCGACGCGATGGCGACCCGAGGCTATGGCCACGAGCGACTCGACCAACTTGTGACCGAGCTGTTGCTCGGCACACGCTGAGCGTTCGCTCCGGGAACGACGGTGGCGCTGGTTCTCGGGGTCGACTCCTCGACCCAGGCGACGAAGGTGCAAGCGCGCGACTCCGAAACGGGCGAACTCCTCGCCGCCGGACGTGCGCCGCATCCGCCGACGACGCCGCCCCGCAGCGAACAGGACCCGCACATCTGGTGGGACGCGATGGGCGCGGCGGTCGAACACGCCGGTGTCGCGGCGCGTGACGTCGTCGCCGTCAGCGTCGCCGGTCAGCAGCACGGAATGGTCACGCTCGACGCCCACAACCATGTGGTGCGCCCGGCCAAACTTTGGAACGACACCGAGTCGGCGGCCGACGCCCGCTGGCTCATCGATCAGCTCGCCGGAAGCGAGGCGGAATGGGCGCGTCGATGCGGATCGGTGCCGGTCGCCGCGTTCACGATCACGAAGCTGTCGTGGCTCCATCGCTGCGAGCCCGACGCCTGGGCCCGAGTCGCGCGCGTCTGCCTCCCCCACGACTGGATCACGTGGAAGCTCGCCGACGAGTTCGTGACCGACCGCGGCGATGCGTCGGGTACCGGATATTTCTCCGCGGCGCACGATGCGTATCAGCTGGACCTCCTCGCGCTCGTCGACGACGGCGTCGATTGGTCGACGCGGCTCCCCCGGGTGCTCGGACCGATCGAACCGGCGGGGATGACACAGACGTTCGGCTCGAACACCGTCGTCGCGCCCGGTACCGGAGACAACATGGCGGCAGCAGTCGCGCTTGGACTCGAGCCGGGCGACGTCGCGATCTCACTCGGGACGTCCGGGACCGTCTTCACCGTCAGCGAGTCGGCGACCGCGGACCCAACCGGCGCGGTTGCCGGGTTCGCGGATGCGACGGGCCGCTACCTGCCTCTCGTGTGCACCCTGAATGCAACGAAGGTGACGGACACGATCGCAGGCTGGCTCGGTGTCGATCACGCCGGCCTCGACTCCTTGGCGCTGTCCGCCCCGCCGGGCGCGAACGGTGTGGTGGTCGTGCCGTACTTCGATGGCGAGCGCACCCCGAATCGGCCCGGCGCGTCCGGTACGGTCGTCGGGTTGCGAAACGCGACGACACGTGAGGATCTCGCACGCGCCGCGATCGAAGGAGTGGTCTGCGGACTGCTCGACGGAGTCGACGCGCTGACCGACACCGGTGTCCGGACCGACGGCGACATCGTGCTCGTCGGCGGCGGGGCGCGGTCGGTCGCGTATCAACGAGTGCTCGCGGATCTTTCGGGCCGGCGGGTCATCGTCCCCGATGCCAGTGAGCACGTCGCGGCCGGTGCGTGCATCCAGGCGGCCGCCGTCGTGCGAAACGAAGAGATGCTCGACGTCGCCCGGGCGTGGGGTCTGGCGCACGGCCCAGCGGTCCAGCCCAATGTCGACGTCGACGGCGCAGCAGTGCGCGCCGCGTACACCGACGGGCGCGGCTGAACCCGCCGACGTCGTCGTCGACGTCGGCGACCTGGGCTGATCGCCGACCCGGCCGGTCCCGTCGGCCGGTCCCGTCGCGGGCGCTACCGTCGCATCGTGCGCCCCGAGATGGATTTCGCCGACTCGATCCTCGACCTGGTCGGGAACACGCCCCTGGTGCGTTTACGGCGGTTAAGCGAAGCCGAGCACCTGCGGTGCACGCTGTTGGCCAAGGTCGAAACCGTCAACCCGGGCGGCAGCGTGAAAGATCGCGTCGCGATCGCGATGGTCGACGCCGCCGAACGCGACGGCCTGCTCCGCGCCGGAGGGACGATCGTCGAACCGACCTCCGGGAACACCGGTGCCGGGCTCGCCATCGTCGCCGCGCAGCGCGGCTATCACTGCATCTTCGTGATGAGCGACAAGATGAGCGACGAGAAGATCGCGTTGCTGCGATCCTACGGCGCCGAGGTCGTGGTGTGTCCGACGGCCGTGCCGCCCGAGGACCCGCGCTCGTACTACTCGACGGCAGAACGACTCGTGCGCGAAACGCCCGGAGCGTTCCGCCCCGATCAGTACTCCAACGCCGCGAATCCGCTGGCGCACGAACAGACCACGGGCCCGGAGATCTGGGACCAGACCCGCGGCCGTATCACGCATTTCGTCGCCGGGGTCGGAACCGGCGGAACGATCACCGGCGTCGGCCGCGCGCTCAAAGCGCGCAACCCGTCGGTTCAGATCGTCGGCGCCGATCCGTCAGGCTCGGTGTACTCGGGAGGGACTGGACGCCCGTATCTCGTCGAGGGAGTTGGCGAAGACTTCTGGCCTGGCACCTTCGACCGGAGCGTCGTCGACCGAGTCGTGGAGGTCAGCGACGCTGACTCCTTCCTCACAGCTCGCCGCGTGACGCGCGAAGAAGGTTTGCTGATCGGAGGTTCCGGCGGCACGGCCGTGCACGCCGCGCTCGAGATCGCACGGCCGCTCGATGGCGACGCGGTCGTGGTGGTCCTGCTCCCCGACTCGGGCCGCAGCTACCTGACGAAGATCTTCGACGACCAGTGGATGTTCGACATGGGCTTCCTGCGCGGCGAAGGTCTCGTCGCCGGCGATGTACTCGCAGCCAAAGGCAAGGGACTGCCCGATCTTGTGCTCGTGCTCCCCGACGAGCAGGTGCGCGACGCGATCGCGGTCATGCACGACACCGGGGTGTCGCAGGTTGTCGTCAGCGTCACGAAAGAGCTGCCCCTCGCCGCGAAAGAAGTTGTCGGGACGTTGCGCGAGCTCGAGCTGATGGACCGCACGTTTCGCGACGACGGCGTGCTCGACAAACCGATCGCCGCGGTCATGAGTCCACCCATGCCGATGCTCGGCATCGGAGAACCGGTCGCCCGCGTCGTGGCGTGCCTCGAGCAAGGACCGTCCGTGCTCGTGCTCGACGGCGGCCACCCGATTGGGGTGCTGACCCGCTCCGATGTGCTGTCCTACCTCGCCGAGCGGACCCAAACATGAGCGACGGGTTCGAGACCCGCGCCATTCACGCCGGGCAGCCGCCCGACGGCGCGACCGGCGCGGTCGTGACCCCCATCAACCTCTCCACGACGTTCATGCAGGACGCGGTCGGCAAACATCGAGGGTACGAGTACGCACGCAGTGCCAACCCGACACGTTCCGCACTCGAGACGTGCGTCGCGTCGCTGGAGAACGCGCGCCACGGCCTCGCGTTCGCGAGCGGCCTCGCGGCCGAAGACGCCATCCTGCGCACCCTCGATCCGGGTGACCATGTGATCATCCCGACCGACGCGTACGGCGGGACGTTCCGGCTTGTCGCGCGTGTGCACGAAGGCCATGGTGTCGCGTGGACCGCCGTCGATCTGCGTGACCTTTCGGCGCTCGAGTCGTCGTGGCGCGACGAGACTCGGCTCGTGTGGATCGAGTCACCGACGAATCCGGCCTTGTCGATCGTCGACATCGGGTCGGTCGCTGCCTTTGCCCACGTGCGAAACGCGCGGGTCGTTGTCGACAACACGTTCGCGACGCCCTATCTCCAACAGCCGATCGGGCTGGGCGCCGACCTGTCGGTGCATTCGAGCACAAAATACCTCGGCGGCCATTCCGACGTCGTCGGCGGGTTCGTCGCAGTCGACGACTCCGAGCTGGCCGACGAGGTGCGCTTCTTGCAGAACGCGATCGGGGCGGTGCCGTCGCCGTTCGACTGCTATCTCGTACTGCGCGGCGTGAAGACGCTCGCCGTACGCATGGACCGACATTGCGCGAACGCGCAAGCGATCGTGCAAATGTTGCGCGAGCACGACGCGGTATCTGACGTGCTCTATCCGGGCCTTTCGGGGCATCCGGGCCATGATGTGGCACGGCAACAGATGCGCGACTTCGGAGGTATGGTTTCGTTTCTCGCGGCCGGAGGTGAGCAAGCCGCGCTGGATCTCGTGTCGCGCACACGGCTGTTCACGCTCGCCGAATCGCTCGGCGCGGTCGAATCGCTGATCGAACATCCAGCGCGTATGACGCACGCGTCGGCCGAGGGTTCGCCGCTCGAGGTCGACCGGGCCCTCGTGCGCCTGTCGGTCGGCATCGAATCCGGTGAGGACCTCGTCGCCGACCTCGCCCAGGCCCTCGATAGCGTCTTGTAGACGGTGAGGCACCGCGGCGCGGGTCCAGGCACCGATCCCAGTTCGCCCGCTCGGGAAACGTTTCGGTCGTGGCGGGTCCGAACGGCGTGGCGCGCCCGCGCGCAGCGCGAAACGGTTCAGGGGAAGCGCTGCCCGACGAGACGTCGTTGGGTGAGTTGCGCTTTGGCGAAGTCGCGGTTCATCAGCGCGATGAAGTCGATGGAGATCGACTTGGGGCAGGCGGCTTCGCACTCACGGTGATTGGTGCACGAACCGAAGTACGACTCCATCGTTTCCACCATCTCGATGGTGCGGTCCCACCGCTCGGCTTGTCCTTGCGGCATCAGGTTGAGGTGCTGCAGCTTGGCCGCGGTGAAGAGTTGCGCGGCGCCGTTCGGACAGGCCGCGACACAGGCGCCGCAACCGATGCACGCGGCCGCGTCCATCGCGGCGTCGGCGACACCTTTCGGGATCGGGATGAGGTTGCCGTCGGGGGCACCGCCCACCGGGACCGACACGTAGCCGCCGGACTCGATGATCCGGTCGAACGCACTGCGGTCGACGATGAGATCACGCACCAGCGGAAAACTGGCCGCGCGCCAAGGCTCGATCGTGACGTGGTCGCCGTCGTGGAACTTGCGCATGTGCAGTTGGCAGGTGGCGGTGCCACGCTCGGGACCGTGCGGCACGCCGTTGATCATCATGCCGCACGACCCACAGATACCTTCGCGGCAGTCGTGATCGAAGGCGATCGGCTCCTTGCCGTCGAGTGTGAGTCGCTCGTTCACGGTGTCGAGCATCTCGAGGAACGACATGTCGGCGCTCACTCCGGGCACGTCGTAGGTCTCGAACGCGCCGGCCGCGTCAGGTCCGGGCTGGCGCCAGGCGGTCAGAGTGATACGCATGGTCTTGTCAGGCACAACCGGTCCTTTACTTGTAGGAGCGGGTCGACGGATGGGCGTACTCGAACTCGAGCGGCTCCTTGTGGAGCTCGGGATCGGTCCCGACTCCGGTGAACGCCCAGGCCGCGACATAGCTGAAGTGCTCGTCGTCGCGGAGCGCTTCGCCTTCTTCGGTCTGGTACTCCTCACGGAAGTGGCCGCCGCAGCTTTCGTTGCGGTGAAGGGCATCCCGCACCATGAGTTCGCCGAATTCGAGGAAGTCGGCCACTCGGCCGGCCTTCTCGAGAGCCTGGTTACGGGTTTCGTTCTCGCCGAGCACGCGTACGTTCTTCCAGAACTCGTCGCGGATCGCGGGGATCTCCGACAGTGCCTTGCTGAGGCTCTGCTCGGTGCGTGCCATGCCGCAGTTGTCCCACAGCACCTTGCCGAGCTCGCGGTGGATGTCGTCGACGGTGCGATTGCCGTTGACCGACAGCAGTTTGTGCACCTGCTCGTCGACCGCGCGCTCCGATGCTTTGAACGCGGGATCGTCGACCGGCACCGTGGGTTCGCCGAGCAGGGGGGCCAGGTAGCCGCCGATCGTGTAGGGCAGCACGAAGTATCCGTCGGCGAGTCCTTGCATGAGCGCAGAGGCGCCGAGACGGTTGGCGCCCTGGTCGGCGAAGTTCGCTTCTCCGAGCACGAACAGGCCGGGCACGTTGCTCATCAGGTCGTAGTCGACCCACAGCCCGCCCATCGTGTAGTGCACTGCGGGATAGATGCGCATGGGCACGACATAGGGGTTCTCGTCGGTGATGCGCTCGTACATCTCGAAGAGGTTGCTGTAGCGCTCCTCGATGACGTCCTTGCCGAGCCGTTCGATCGCGTTCGCGAAGTCGAGGTACGCGCCGTTCTTGAGTGGTCCGACGCCGCGGCCAGCGTCGACCTCACGTTTGATCGCTCGGGATGCGACATCACGGGCGACGAGGTTGCCGAACGAGGGGTAACGGCGCTCGAGCATGTAGTCGCGGTCGGACTCTGGAATCGTGTCGGGTGAGCGGGAGTCGTCGATCTGGGCGGGTACCCAGATGCGGCCGTCGTTGCGCAACGACTCCGACATCAGCGTCAGCTTCGATTGGAAGTCGTCGCTGGCGGGAATGCAGGTGGGGTGAATCTGGGTGTAGCACGGGTTGGCGAAGTACGCGCCGCGCTTTGACGCCCGCCACGCCGCCGTGACGTTTGAGTTCTTCGCGTTGGTTGACAGGTAAAAGACGTTGCCGTAGCCGCCGGAGGCGAGCACGACGGCGTGACCCGACATCGAGAACACGTCGCCGGTCTCGAGGTCGCGGCACACAATTCCCGCGGCTCGTCCGTCTTTGACGACGAGATCGAGCATCTCGACCCGCGGGTACAACGTCACGTTCCCGGCGTGTACCTGACGCATGAGCGCCTGGTAGGCGCCGAGCAGGAGCTGCTGTCCGGTCTGGCCCCGGGCGTAGAACGTGCGCGATACCTGGGCACCGCCGAAGCTGCGGTTGTCGAGGAGGCCGCCGTATTCACGGGCGAAGGGCACGCCCTGGGCGACGCACTGGTCGATGATGTCGACCGACACTTGGGCGAGGCGGTAGACGTTCGCCTCGCGCGAGCGGTAGTCGCCGCCCTTCATCGTGTCGTAAAAGAGGCGGTAGATGCTGTCGCCGTCGTTCGGATAGTTCTTCGCGGCGTTGATGCCGCCTTGCGCGGCGATCGAGTGCGCGCGCCGGGGCGAGTCGTGGAAGGTGATGACCTTCACCCGATAGCCGAGTTCCCCCAGGCTCGCCGCGGCGGAAGCTCCCGCCAATCCGGTCCCGACCACGACGACCTCGAAGCGACGCTTGTTCGCGGGGTTGACGAGCTTGATCTCGAACTTGTGGTTGTCCCATTTCTGTTCGAGCGGACCGGACGGAATCTTGGAGTCGAGCGGCATTGGTCGCCTCAGTTGGTCGTGCTCGAGGACGGGCAAGGCCCGGTGGGCGGCTTCGTTCCGGGACATTTCAGGTCCACCGCGTGGAGTTGCACCGCGATCGGGAAGCTGCAGTTGCCGATCAGGATCAGCGCAGCGAACCCCTGCGCGAAGCGTCGGCGCAACGTGTTGTACCGAGGGTTGGTGATGCCCATGCTCTGGAACATCGACCACACGCCGTGGTACAGGTGGAGCGCGAGCGCCATATTTGCGAACACGTACACAGCCGCGACAGCCGGCCGGCGGAAGCTGTAGATCACGTTGTTGTACGGATCGCCGCGCAGGAAGTGCGGGTTGGCGTTGCCCCAGGTGAGATCCATGAGATGGAAGATGAGAAACGCCAAGATGATGATGCCAGTCCAGCGCATCGTGCGTGAGGCGTAGTCGGCGGCGACGTAGTCACGCTTCGACTGGTATCGCGACGCCGCGGGGCGGGCTTTGCGGTTGATGCGCGTCAGGCCGATCGCGGAGTGGATGTGAAACACGAACGCGAAGATGAGGACCACCCGGATCGTCCACAACAAGACCGTGCGCGGCAGGAGATGGCCGGGCATGTCGCGTAGCGCCTCGCCGTAGAGGTTGATCTCGTCCTTGGACAGGTAGAGCTTCAGGTTCCCGATCATGTGAGCGAGGATGAAGCCCAGGAGAATGACGCCGGTGACGGCCATCACCCACTTCTTGCCGACTGCACTGCGGTAGAAACGCACGATCAGCGGACCCGACGAGCGTCTCGGACGGATCGGGACGAGGTCCGGCTTGCGGCCGGGCGGGTTCGACCCGGCGCTGGTCGGTGGGGTCGTCGTGGTTGCCATCGTCGTCCCCAACCCTTCTGCACCGGTCTCGTGAGCTTGTGAATCCGGACTCTAGGCTCCGTCCTCGAACGCTCGGCGAATCGTGAGGGAGTTCACATGCGTGCGCTCGATGCGCTCCAACAGGGCATCGTGGACGGGACCCACCTCGGGGCCCAGTTGTACGTTTCGCACGCCGGTGAGGTGATCGCGGACCTCGCGGTCGGGCATGCCCGGGACGGCGTCGAGATGACGACCGACTCGATGATGACATGGTTCTCGATGACGAAGGCCGTGACCTCGGTCGCGGTCGCGCAGCAGTGGGAACGGGGCGCGTTCGACGTCGACGACCCGGTCGTGCGTTACCTCCCCGAGTTCGGCGCACACGGAAAGGATCGGGTCACGATCCGCCATCTGCTCACCCATACCGCCGGGATCCCGAATGCCGACGGCATCCTCGACGGGACGCCGTGGCGCGAGTCGCGGGCGCAGAACCTCGCGCGCATCTACGCGGCGCCGCTCCAGTACGAGCCGGGCACGCGCGCCGGCTACCACGCGGCGGCAGGCATGAGCGTGCTCGGTGAGATCGTCGCTCGCGTCAGCGGCGTGCGCTACGAGCAATACGTACGCGACGAGATTTTCGGGCCGCTGGGCATGGACGACTGCTGGGTCGGGATGCCCGCCGATCGGTACGAAGCCTACGGCGACCGGATCGGGTTCATGCATGTGACCGCGACCGGCAAGGCGGAACGCGTGCGAGGAGTCGACTCTGCACGCGTCACGACCGAACCGATGCCGGGCGCGAACGGACGCGGTCCGATGAACCAGCTCGGGCGGCTCTACGACATGTTGCTGGGCCACGGGACGCGTGGCGGAGTGCGACTGCTTTCGCCGGTGACGGTCGCGGCGATCTCGGCGCGGCATCGCACCGAAATGGTCGACGAGACGTTCGGTGTCGTGATGGACTGGGGCCTCGGTCTGGTCGTCGACTCGTACGCGACGGGCCGATACTCGTCGCGGCGAGCCTTCGGGCACGGAGGCCACCAGTCGTCGGTCGCGTTCTGCGATCCGGTACACGACCTCGTCGTTGCCGTGGTGTGCAACGGGATGCCGGGTCGCGACCGCCATAGTGCGCGACTCGACGCGATCGCCAGCGCCGTGTACGTCGATGCCGGCATCGCTCGTGCCGGTGATCCAGGGCGGAACAAGCCGTTCCCGACCGCCGGGTTGTAGCACGAGGGGCCGTGGCGCGTGTGCGCCTGCCGATGGCGCATACCAGCTCGGAAACTTGGGCCCTACACTCGCCGCGACTCGGCCGCATCATGCAAGGAGTGCCATGTCCCGTCCTGACACGCTCGGAGAGCTCCGCGCCAGCGGTTGGGTGTCGCAACCGATCAAGGATGAGCTGCGCGCCAACGCGGTCCGTGTGCTCGCCGACGGCGACCCGCTCGTTGCGGGCGTCATCGGCTACGACGACACCGTCATCCCGCAGCTGGCCAATGCGCTGCTCGCAGGCCACGACATCGTGTTCCTCGGCGAGCGCGGCCAGGCCAAGACCCGCATCATGCGCGCGCTCGTCGGCCTCCTCGACGAGTGGATGCCGATCATCGCCGGAAGTGAGATCAACGACGATCCGTTCCACCCGGTGTCGTCGTACGCGCGCCACCTCGTCGAAGAGCGAGGCGAAGAGACGCCCATCGACTGGGTGCATCGAGATCGCCGTTTCGGCGAGAAGCTCGCCACGCCTGATACCTCGATCGCCGACTTGATCGGCGAGGTCGACCCGATCAAGGTCGCCGAAGGTCGGTACCTCTCCGACGAGCTCACCATCCACTACGGGCTCGTGCCGCGCACGAACCGCGGCATCTTCGCGATCAACGAGCTGCCCGATCTCGCCGAGCGAATTCAGGTCGGTCTGCTCAACGTGCTCGAAGAGCGCGACGTGCAGATCCGCGGTTACAAGATTCGGCTCCCGCTCGACGTGCTGCTGGTTGCATCGGCCAATCCCGAGGACTACACGAACCGCGGCCGCATCATCACGCCGCTCAAAGACCGGTTCGGGTCGCAGATCCGGACGCATTACCCGCTCGAAACCGAGCTGGAGGTCGCGATCATCCACCAAGAGGTCCGGCCCCTCGTCGCCGAGCAGTTGCAGGTGACGGTTCCCGAGTTCATGACCGAGATCGTCGCCGAGATCAGCCAGCACGCCCGCCAGTCGCCGCACGTGAATCAGCGTTCCGGGGTGTCGGCGCGGCTGTCGATCGCGAACTACGAAACCCTCGTCGCCAACGCCGCCCGACGCGCGCTCGCCAACCACGAACGCGAGGTTGTTCCCCGCGTGTCGGACCTCGACGCGTTGGCCGCGTCGACATCAGGCAAGGTCGAGATCGAGATGCTCGACGACGGTCGTGACTCGCAGGTGCTCGACCGGATCATCAAGAGTGCGGTGCTCGACGTATTCCGCGCGAGGGTGAAGCCCGAAATGCTCGGGACCGTCGTCGCCTCGTTCGAGGACGGCTCCGTGGTACACACGGGCGAGGACGTGCCTGCGGCGGACTATTACAAGCTCGTCGATCAGATCGAGGGGCTCAAGCCGGTGCTGGCAAACCTGGGCATCGGCGAGTCGCCGGCGGCGTGCGCGTCGGGCATCGAGTTCGTGCTCGAGGGCCTCCACTTGACCAAACGGCTGAACAAGGACGCACTGGCAGGTCGGGCGACCTACCGCGCCCGGGGATAGGCCCCGCCCCGGCCCGCGTGGCGGTTCGCGGGGATTCGGTCGGACTCGTCGCCCGAGCGGCGGCGCCCGGTCCGGTCGCATCCCGCCGCTATACTTGACGTTGACGTAAAGAATAAGGTCACGCAAGAACGGGAGCACCGAGTGCCTGCTCTGTCGCGTCCTGCGCCCCCAGCCGACGGGCAAACGTCGGACCGTTACCGGTGGATCGTGCTCTCGAACACGACCCTCGGCGTGTTCATGGCCGCGCTCGATTCGTCGATCGTGCTGATCTCGTTGCCGGCGATCTTTCGCGGCATCCGTCTCGACCCGTTGCAACCGGCCAACGTCGGCTACCTGCTGTGGATGCTGATGGGCTATCTCGTCGTCACCGCGGTGCTGGTCGTGACGTTCGGCCGGCTCGGCGACATCTTCGGGCGGGTCCGCATGTACAACGCCGGCTTCGCGGTGTTCAGCGGCGCGTCGCTCGCGCTGTCGTTGTGTCCGTACACCGGTTCGAGTGGCGCGCTCTGGCTGATCGCATGGCGGGTCGTGCAGGGAATCGGCGGCGCGCTGCTCACCGCGAACTCGGCCGCGATCCTCACCGACGCGTTCCCGGCGGCGCAGCGAGGTTTCGCGATCGGTGTGAGCGTCATCGCTGGGATGGCCGGCGCGTTCATCGGTCTGGTGGCCGGCGGGTTGCTGGCCGACGTGGACTGGCGTGCGGTGTTCTGGATCAACGTGCCGATCGGTGTGTTCGGAACCGTGTGGGCGTACCTCAAGCTGCGTGAGTTGGGAACGAAGAAGGCTGCTCGTATCGACTGGTGGGGCAACGCAACGTTCGGTGTCGGTCTCGTGATGATCCTCGTCGGGCTCACGTACGGTCTCATTCCCCATGGTGGCCACACCATGGGCTGGACAGGGCCGTGGGTGCTGTTCGAACTGATCGGCGGCGCCTCGTTGCTCGTCGCGTTCGCGTTGATCGAACGGCGGGTCAAGGATCCGATGTTCGACCTTGACCTTTTCGCCATTCGCGCGTTCTCGATGGGCAACCTCGCGAGCTTCCTGTCGTCGATCGGGCGTGGCGGGCTGCAGTTCATCCTCATCATCTGGTTGCAGGGCATCTGGTTGCCGCTGCACGGCTACAGCTTTGAGCGCACGCCGTTGTGGGCGGGGATCTATATGCTTCCGCTCACGGGCGGCTTTCTGATCGCCGGTCCGCTCGCCGGTTGGCTGTCCGATCGGTACGGCGCCCGCCCGTTCGCGACAGGGGGCATGTTGGTCGCCGCGACGAGCTTTGGGCTGTTGATGCTGCTTCCTGCCAACTTCGCGTTCCCGATCTTTGGCAGCCTCTTGCTGATGAACGGCATCGGGATGGGCCTGTTCGCCGCGCCCAACATGGCCGGCATCATGAACAGCTCTCCCGCGGACAAGCGCGGTGCCGCGTCGGGCATGCGCGCCACGTTCCAGAACAGCGGGATGGTGCTGTCGGTCGGCGTGTTCTTCTCGCTCATGATTGTCGGTCTGTCGGCCTCGTTGCCGCATTCGATGGCGACGGCGTTGCAGACCAACGGGGTCGCGGCGTTGAAGGCGCACCAGATCTCGTCGCTGCCGACGGTCGGGAGCCTGTTCGCCGCGTTCCTCGGGTACAACCCGATGCAGAAGCTGCTGAGGAGTGCGAAGGCGGCTGGAATCACCAACGCGCAGTTCGCACACATCACCGGGAAGTCGTTCTTCCCGCACCTCATCGCCAATCCGTTCCTCGTCGGGTTGCGTATCGCGTTCGCTGCATCGATGGTGATGTGCCTCGTCGCGGCAATCGCGTCGTGGATGCGGGGCGCCAAGTACGTGTACGACGACAGCGGGGCCGCCGATGCGCCGGTCGAAACGGCCGCCGTCGGGGCTGCGCTCCGGGAAGGCGACGAGGTACTCGCGTGAGTGCCGATCGAGACGTTTCGCACTTTCGTATCGGCGAAGCGGCACGGCGAGCAGGAGTGACGACCCGCACGTTGCGCTACTACCAAGAAGTCGGGCTGCTCGAGCCGTCGGGCGCAACGCCTGGCGGTAACCGGTTGTATGCGGTCGGCGACGTGGAGCGTCTCCGACGGATCCTTGAGCTGCGCGACGTCATGGGATTCGACCTCGAGCGCATCCGGCTGTTCCTTCGCTCCGAGGATCGGCTGGCCGAGCTCCGCGCCGAAGCCGAGCGGGGGCCGTCGACCGCTCGCCGCGCGGAGATGGTGGCCGAGGCGTTCCAGCTGAACCACCTCATGCAGACCGAGATCGTCCAAAAGCAAGGCGTCTTGACGGGCGTGCTGGCGGAGCTGCGCGCGCGGGCCGTGCGCTACCGCGAGATTGCCGACGAGATCGGCCTGGACCTTGGCGCGGCGCGAGTGCCGTAGTCGAGAGTCCCGGCTACCGTGGCCCCGTGGCTTCGAGGTTCAAGTACTCGCGCTGGGACGGGTCGCAGGTCGGATTCGACCTCGACGCCGATGCGCTGTTGGAGGAGATGACCGACGATCTCCTCTATCACGGCGATCTCAACGCGGCGCTTCGCCGCATGATGCAACAAGGGTTCCGCGACCGTGAGGGTCGTGACGTCAGCGGCATGCGCGAGATGCTCGAACGTCTGCGCGAGCGGCGCCGTGAGCAGCTCGACCGTTACGACCTCGGCGGTGTCTACGAAGACATCGCGCGCCAGCTCGACGAGATTGTCGACCAGGAGCGCGAAGGCATCGACCAGCGTGTCGACGAGGCCCGCGCGTCTGGCGACAAGCGGCGCGAGGAACTCCTCGAGGATCTCGCCGGCCAGCGCCGTTCCGAGCTCGAGCAGCTTCCGCCGGATCTCGCAGGCCGGGTCGGTGAGCTCCAGAACTACGACTGGATGGACGACGCCGCACGCCAGCGTTTCGAGGAGCTGATGGAGGAGCTGAAACGACAGCTTCTCGACTCGATGTTCAACCAGCTCCAGCAGGGCATGTCGGAGATGTCACCCGAGCAGCTCGCTCGTATGAAGGACATGCTCGCCGAGCTGAATCAGATGCTCGAGCAACGCGAACGGGGTGAGGAGCCTGACTTCGAGGGCTTCATGGATCGTTTCGGCGACTTCTTCCCCGGCAATCCGCAGACGCTCGACGAGCTGCTCGAGCAGATGGCGCAATCGATGGCGCAGATGCAGCAGCTCCTCAACTCGATGAGCCCGGAGCAGCGCGCGCAGCTCCAGGAGCTCGCGAACACGCTCCTCGACGACATGGATCTGCGTTGGCAGATGGATCAGCTCGGTCAAAATTTGCGCAACGCGTTCCCGCAGATGGGCTGGGGCCAAGGCATGCGGTTCCGGGGTGACGAGCCGCTCCCGCTGCAGGGAATGGGCGGCCTCCTCGACCAGCTCGGTGACATCGACGCGCTCGAGAACCTGATGCGCAACGCGACGAATCCCGGCCAGCTCGCCGAGGTCGACCTCGACCGCGTCCGTGACCTGCTCGGGGACGACGCCGCGCGTTCGCTGCAACAGCTGTCGGAGCTGGCCCGGATGCTGGAAGAAGCCGGTCTGATCGAACAGCGCGAAGGGCGCATGGAACTCACGCCGAAAGGCATCCGGCGTATCGGCCAGCGCGCCCTCGGCGACCTCTTCCGTCGGCTGCTCCAGGACCGCGCCGGGCGACACGAGATCGAGCGGGCCGGCTTCGGGCACGAACGATCGAACGATCACAAGATGTACGAGTTCGGCGACCCGCTACACCTCGACGTTGCGCGCACCCTCAAGAACGCGATCGTTCGTGGCGGATCGGGCACGCCGGTACGCATCACGCCCGAAGACTTCGAGATCGAACGCACCGAACAGGTGACCCGTGCCGCGACGGTGCTGATGCTCGACGTCTCGCTCTCGATGGAGATGCGTGGTCGGTTCCTGGCGGCGAAGAAGGTCGCGATGGCGCTCCACGCGCTGATCAGCTCGCAGTTTCCGCGTGACTATCTCGGGATGGTCAGCTTCGGGCGGGTCGCGCGCGAGGTGAAGCCGGAACGGCTCCCGGAAGCGACCTGGGACTTCGAGTGGGGCACCAACATGCAGCACGCCCTCGCGCTCGCCCGCAAGATGCTTTCGAGCCAGAGTGGCCGCAAACAGATAATCATGATCACCGACGGCGAGCCGACGGCCCACATCGAAGACGGCTATCCGTATTTCGACTATCCGCCGTCGCCCCGCACGATCGAGATGACCCTGCGTGAGGTGCAGCGCTGCACCCGTGAAGACATCCGGATCAACACGTTCATGCTCGAAGACAACTACTACTTGCGTGATTTCGTCGAGCGCATGATGAAGATGAACCGCGGCCGCGCCTTCTACACCACGCCCGAGAACCTCGGCGACTACGTGCTCGTCGACTTCCTCGACGACAAGCGACAGCAGCGCCGCGCGGGTTAGACCGCACACCGGTTCCGCAGGCCCAGACGGATTCGGGCTTCGGCTCATCGTGCAAGGGTTGGCGCCGCTCCCGTAACCCAGACCGCTCAGGGTCGCCCGACACTGGCCGATGGAACAGAGGCCGGGCACGGATGCTCGGAGCGAAACTCACGGAGGAGTCTGCGATGGTCCCGCGCGCACTGGTCGTACAGAGCCGCCCCGACGTTGCCCGCACGGTGAGCGCCTCCCTCGCAGGCGCCGAGGTGCACGCGATTGTCCTGTCCGACGGTCACGCCGCCGTGACGGCAGTCGAAACCTGGGACCCTCACGTCGTGCTCGTCGACCTGACGCTCCCGCCGCTCGACGGGTGGTACGTGCTCGCAGCGGTCGGCGCGTTGGCCGACCGTCCGCTGCTCGTCGTCCGGGTCGCCGACGCATCGCAGGTCGCCCGGGCCGTCGCGCTCGGCGCCGACGCGTGGGTCGATGACGACGTCCACGTCGTGGCCGAGGCAGGCAGACTGGCGCTCGCCATCGCCGCCTGATCGGGAACCATCGTTCGGGTTTCTGTGTTGTGCGGTCCGACGCAGGAGGACACATGACCGAGATTTCCCGTGATCAGCTCCCCAAGACCGACGACGAGTGGCGCAAGCGGCTCACGGCCGAGCAGTTCCAAGTCGCGCGTCGGGCCGGGACCGAGCGTGCATTCAGCGGCGAGTACTGGGATTGCCACGACGACGGCGTGTACGAGTGCGTGTGCTGTGGTGCGCCCCTGTTCTCGTCGCAGACCAAGTTCGAGTCGGGCACAGGATGGCCGAGCTTCTTCCAGGCTCTCGATCCTGACGCCGTCGAGGAGCACACCGACTCCAGCCACGGCATGGTGCGCACCGAGGCCCGCTGCCGCAACTGCGGCGCCCATCTCGGCCATGTGTTCCCCGACGGGCCGCGCCCCACGGGCCAGCGCTACTGCATGAACAGCGCATCCCTGCGCCTGGAGCGCCAGCAATAGACCGCAGCCGGCCACCCGCCGGTTCGGTGGGTTCGCCGCGCGTGCCGTCGCCGCCTCGAGATCGTGCCATCAGTCACACGGACATCCAATCCGTGGGCGCGTCGCCGGCCAGTTCCGATAATCGTGGCGTGTCGGCGCTGACCATCGGAATCACCAACGCCCGCGACCCGGCCTGCAAGCGTGGCCTCGCCGTGAATCTCGCGGCGAGTCGGGCCCGAAGCACGGCCGGGAGCTCCCACGTGTGCGTGGTCGACGCCGACCCGTTCTCCCGGGACGTCACGACCCGGCTCGCGGTCACGGGCCGTGCAGCCGAGGATGTCGGCGGCGACCCGCAGGTCTCGGTCCGCGGCCTCGACCCGCGGCTCGACACGTTGGACACGGTGCACGATCCGCCCTTGTGGGTGCTGCCGAACGTCGCTGGCGTCGGGCCCGGCGATCGAACCCTCGGCGAGCTGCTTCGGAAGTTGCGGGCGCGATTCGACGTCGTCGTGTGCGACCTTGCCGGGGGACCGGGCCCGGACCGCGAGATGAGCGGCCGGTTCGATGAGCTCGACTGGCTGCTCGTGGCGGTGACGCCTCGGATCGAACCGGTCGAGGCCACCGCTCGCTTCTTGGCGCAGTTCGAGGCCGCCCGCGACTGCGGGGACGTCTGCGGCTCCGTACGCGTCGGTCTCGTGACCACCGGAGATGAGGCCTCGACCGAACTGAGCTCCGACGAGGTTGCCCGGATGCTCGATGCACCGGTCCTCGCGTCCGTACGCCAACTCTGGGGTCGGGCCGTCCCGAACGTGGGTTTCGGCGCCGCGCTCGGGATCGGCGAGCTCGACGAGTCGGTCGCGGCGCTCTTCGAGCGCCTCGCAGGCTCCGCTGAGCTCGCAATCTCGCGCGCTCCGTAGTTCTACGCGCGCGCATCGTCAAAATGAGGTCCTCAATTGTAGGTCCCCACTTGCGCGTGGCAGTGGCGCTTGCCATGATGACACCGCTGTAATTCCATCGGCGGTATTCGAGCCGCGGTTCAGCCGTGGCCATCGCCGAGCAACCAAAGCCCGACCGAAGGTTGGGCCAACGAGGAGGCCCGCCGATGCGGGAGATGCTCATCGAGCTCGACGTCGACTCAACCGACCGACGCTGGCAAGAGCGTGCCAACTGCCTCGGAGTTGATCCAGATCTCTTCTTCCCCGAGCGGGGAGCCTCCACCAAGGAGGCCAAGTCCGTGTGCGGCGGCTGTGAGGTCAAGTCCGAGTGCCTCGAGTACGCACTACGCCACGGCGAGAAGTTCGGGATCTGGGGCGGCATGTCGGAGCGGGAACGCCGCCGGATTCGCCGCCAACGGGCGCTGGTGCGCCGCGGTCTCGCCGGCTAGCCCCAGGACCGTTCAGTCCGTGTCGCCCGGGCGCCAACGAGGGCCACGGCCGATCCGGACCTCGATGGCGGCGGTGGCGTCGATACCAGCCCACGCCAAGAACTCGTCGGAACACCGATCGAGGTCTCGACGAGGGACCAGCCCCACTAACTCGACCGACTCGACGTCGGTGCGTTGGCGTTGGCAGAGTTCCCGCACCGCGAGACACGCCACCTCGATTCCCGTTCGATCGAGATCGACCAGGTTCATCGACACCTGCGGATGTCCGACCGAAGCGAGCATCAGGCCGAGCGCGCGAACCCCAGGTCGCCCACCGTCATGCTCGCGGATCTCGCGCGCGATGCGACGCGCGACCGCGAGATCGTCGGTCGCCAGCAACAGGTTGATCGCCACGAGCGGCTTGCGCGCGCCGACCGCGCTCGCGCCCAGAGTCGGATGCGGCGTGTCCGGCCCGAAGTCGGGCGGGCGCGACCCGAACGCGTGACGGCGAGTGCTTGGCAGATCACGACCGGCTGCGTCGGCGTCGTCGTACAAGAACACCGGGACATCATGGGACTCGGCCCACCACTGCGCGAACTCGCGTGCCGCTTCCGCGGCGAAGCGTCGCTCGGCGGCAGTGCCGCCGAGCGCGACGAACGGGACGACGTCGAGCGCGCCGAAGAACGGGTGAACACCGTCGTGCGTGTCGATCGACACGTAGGTCGCGACCGCGTCGGCGAGCTCGCGGGCCGCGGTGGTTGCATCGTGGGCGCCGGGTCCGGCGAGGGTGAACACGGAACGATGATGATCGGCGTCGGCGTGCACGTCGACGAGCGAATCCCCGCAGCGATCGGCGAGCGCGCGTAACGCCGCGACGTTTCGGCCCTCCGAGACGTTCGCGACACACTCGAGCACATTCGTAGCGTAGAACGAGGAGTCGTATCCGGCTGCGTCGATATCCTCGGCTCGTGGATCTTGGGCTCGCGCTCCCGCAGTACGACTATTCGGTCGCCGGTGAGCGACCGCTGCGATTCGAGACGATTGTCGACTACGCCGTAGGCGCGGCCGGCGCGGGCTACGACTCGGTGTGGATGTCGGATCATCTCTTCCTCGACCTGGCGAAGTACGGCGGCACGCCCGATCGACAAGCCTGCTTCGACCCGGTCGTCACTCTCGCCGCACTCGCTCGACGCGTCCCGGATGTTCGACTCGGAACGCTGGTGCTCTGCGAGGCGCTCCGGCCGGCGTCGGTACTCGCGAAGGCGCTCGCGACACTCGATCGCATCGGCGGCGGCCGACTCGACGTGGGACTCGGCGCGGGATGGTACGAGCCGGAGTACGACGCAATCGGGCTGTCGATGCCCACGCCCCGTGTGCGACTCGAACGCTTGGCCGAGGCGATCGAAGTGGTGACCGGACTCTTGGCGGGTACGCCGTTCACGTTCGCAGGTACCCACCATCGTGTCGACGCGGCAAGATGTCTGCCGAGCGCCGTCCAACAGCCGCGCCCTCGCGTCTTCGTCGGAGGCAAGGGCGATCGACTGCTACGGCTGGTGGCCGAGCGAGCCGACGGTTGGAACACGTGCTGGACGTGGACACCCGACGCGTACCGCGAACGGGTCAAGGTATTGGATCGCGCCTGCGAGCGGGTCGGTCGCGATCCCTCGACCGTGTGGCGGTCGGTCGGGCTCTACACGTTGTGCGGCGAGGATCAGCGCGACCTCGCGCGGCGTTTCGAGCGCATGGCCGCCGACGCGCCGCCCGGCGTCATGGACGGTATGGACCTTCAGACGTTCCGAATCGGACGGTTGGTTGGCACCGTCGAAGAGGTTCGTGAGCAAGTTGCGGTGTGGGCGGCGCTGGGCGTCGACACGATCGTCGCGGGTGTTGGCGCGGTTCCGTTCCACGTCGCGCGCCGCGACGACGTCGAGATCGTTGGTCGCGCGTTTGCTCAGGAGTGAGGTGTGTTGGCGAGGTCGCGACGCCGGCGCAAGATGCGGCGACGTTCGCGCTCCGATGCACCACCCCATACTCCGTGTTCGATGCGGTGCACGAGCGCGTATTCGAGACACTCGAGCCGCACCGGGCATCCCACGCACACACGTTGCGCCGACTCGACACCGGTGCCGTCGGAAGGAAAGAACTCGCCAGGATTGATGCCACGACACCGCGCTTGGAACATCCACGCGTATTCGTCGGGGGTCTCCTCCACGGTCACCTCCACTTCAACGAACCCTACGGCGTTCTGGTTCCCATGGTTCACATCGAGCACGCAATCTTCACGAGGTTCGAGGTGAACAAAACATTGCTCCGCGCCCTCCTACTGTTCCTTCAGCCAACTCTCAGCTACGAGGGGAAACCTTTCGGCGCTCGAGCGTGTTGGCCGCGCGCAATCGTGTTGTTCGTATGTGGTGCTCGCGTCGGATCGCTTCATCGAGACATCCCGTCTCGGTACGTGTCCGAAGCGGGAAGGATGCATGGATCAAGATCGTCCGGATGGTGATCAGGACCGGACGGCGGCGCAGTCGTCGCCGACCGAACCAGACGGCTCCAGTACGTGGTCGCCAGACCACATAGTGCCACCTTTTGTCGGTGCTGCGCCGCCGCCTCCCGCGGCTTCCGCTGGGCGCGAGCCCTCGCAGACACGGATCGGTGTCGTCGCGCTCGTTTCGGCACTGATCGGCGCGCTCGTCGGTGGCGGCATCGCGGGCGGCGTGGTCGTCGCGGTCGACGGTCATGGTTCGACCACAGTCGTGACGTCGAGCCTTGGCGACGGCACTGTCGCGGCGCGCCCGTCGACCGTCCTGTCGAAGTCCGGCGACATTCGCGCCATCCTCGCCAAGGTCGAGCCCGCGGTGGTACGCATCGACGTCACCGCGTATCCCGACACGATCAAACAGCGTTCGGGTACCGGAACGGGCTTCATCATCGCGTCGAACGGGATCATCGTCACCAACGCGCACGTCGCGAATGCTGAAACAGCTGCGGCGGCCGCGCAGCTGGTCGTGACGCTCGGCGACGGCACCTCCGCGGTCGGCCACGTCGTCGGCGAGGACCGGACCGCGGATCTCGCCGTCGTCAAAATCAACCGAACTGGCCTGCCCACGGTTCAGCTGGGCGATTCCGACACCTTGCAGGTCGGCGACGCGGTGGTCGCCATCGGCAACGCGCTCGGAATCGCCGGCAGTCCGACCGTTACCTCGGGAATCGTGTCGGGTCTCGACCGGACGGTGAACATTGCCGGCACCGAGACGCTCGTCGACGCGATCCAGACCGACGCCGCGATCAATCCCGGAAACTCGGGCGGGCCGCTCGTCGATGTCGACGGTCAGGTGATCGGCATCAACACCGCCATCGCCGATCCCGGGTCGGCGAACAACATCGGATTCGCGATCTCGATCTCTTCGGCCGAGCCCTTGCTCGACGCGCTGCGCGACGGCAAGACGCCCCGGATCGCGTACATGGGTGTTTCGACGCAGACCGTGACCCCGAATCTCGTCGTGCTGCGGCATCTTCGCACCGCCGTCGGTGCGTACGTTGCCGTCGTCGCGCCCGGCTCGGGCGCCGCACGAGCAAAGCTGCGCACCGGCGACGTGATCGTCGAGCTCGACGGTGAACGGGTCACGAGCAACGACGACGTCGTCCGCATCGTCCGCGAACACCGACCCGGCGATTCCATTCAAGTCGTGGTCTTACGCGCGACGGCGCGCAAGACGTTCGAGGTGACCCTCGGCGATCTCCCGAACGCCTGAGGGCGGACCCCCCGCCGTGGTTCCCGTCCGCGGCGGGCGCCACACATCTTTTCGGTCATTCTGCGGTCGCGGCACTTCCGCTACGCTGCGCGGTTCGCCCAATCGACGCATGTGGGAGTTGGCACCATGGCCATCGAGCCCGACGACCTTGAAGAGATCCCGCCGCAAGGGCACGTGAAGATCGTCTACACGGGCTCCGTCGCGCCCCATTGGGAGATCCACCGTGTCTTCGGCGACCAGCGTGCGATCGACGAGTTCCGCCAGCGCGCAATGGCCCGGCTGCAGCTCCTGCCCGTCTACGACCCGCAGTTTCGGCGCAACCGCGAGCGCGTCGCTCGTGACGCCGAGCGCGAACATCTGATTCTCGAGTGGGACCTCGGAGACGAACCCGAGGCTTAAGAGCTCTCGCCTACGAGGTCTGTTGCGAGAAGCGCGCGGAGACGACGCGCGCGATGAGGGTGAACAGGAACACGAGCGCGATCAGTGTCAGTGCCGCACCCCACGCACGATTTTGCGCCGCGATCGACGGGTCCTGGGCGTTATTCCAAATCTCCATCGGCAGGGCCGTATTCTGCGCGCCAAGGCTGAGATGGAACGCGCGGGAGATCCCGATCGTGAACAGGAGCGGCGCGGTTTCGCCCGCAGCGCGCGCGACGGCCAGCATCGAGCCGCTCACGATTCCGGGGAGCGCGGCGGGAATCACGACGCCGGTCACCGTTCGCCAGCGGCGCGCGCCGAGGCCGTCGCTCGCTTGCCGGAGGTCGTCGGGAACGAGCTTGAGCATCTCCTCGGTCGACCGGATCACGATTGGCAGCATGAGACACGCCAACGCCAAGGAGCCAGCGAAGCTTGAGAACCCATCGTGAATACCTGCACTCACCCAGATCATCGCGACGAACAAACCCATCACGATCGATGGCACTCCGGTCATCACGTCGGCCATGAACCGAATCACGCGGGCGGTAGGCCGTTGGCGCCCGTATTCGTTGAGATAGATGGCGGCGAGGACACCGAGGGGGACCGCCATCGCGGTCGCAGTCGCAGTCAACAGCAACGTCCCACCGATCGCGGGCCAGATGCCGCCGCCCGGGAGTTCAGTGATGATCGGAAGGTTCCGGGTAAGGAACGACCAGCTGATCACCGACGCGCCCTTCACGATGACGTAGCCGGCGATCAGGCCGAGCGGCACGAGCGCCACCCCGACTGAGCCAATCATCCACGCCGTCGCCGCGACGTTCGCCGCGCGTCGACGAGGACTCGTCGAGAACTCGCCCATCAGATCGGGCCGGTCGGTCGGCAGAGGCGAGTACGTCGTCATGTGATCGAAAGGGTCAACGTCACGCGCTGACCATTCGGTCCGACCGGCTCGTGAACCAACGCGCCAACACGTTCACGAGGAGTGTGAACGCGAGCAGAAGCACTGCGAGGCCGATCAGTGCGGCGCGGTACAGCGGCGTGCTTGCCGCCTCACCGAACTCGTGCGCGATGACAGACGCCATGCTGTCTCCGGGTTGAAAGAGATGCGAGGTGATCTGCTGGTTCGATCCGATCACCAGCGCGACGGCGATCGTTTCGCCAAGGGCGCGCCCCATGCCGAGCATCACCGCTCCCACCAGTCCGCCGCGCGCCCGCGGGAACACGCAGACTCGCAGCATCTCCCATCGGGTCGCACCCATCGCGAGGGCGGCGTTCTTGTCTTCTTGGGAGACGGTCGCGAGTACCTCACGGCTGATCGCGGTGACGATCGGGATCATCATCACCGCGAGCACGACACCGGCCGTCATGAGGCTCGGGCCGCTCGCGATTCCACCGAACACGCGGTCGAGGATCGGAAGTTTCCCGATCGTGTCGGCGATGTCCTGGTACACGGTTCTCGCTGGCTGCTCGAGCACAGCGAGCGCCCAGAGCCCGTACACCACTGACGGGATCGCGGCGAGGAGGTCGACAATATAGATAACCGGCCGTCGCAAGCGGCGCGGCGCGAGCTCATTGGTGAACAGCGCGATCCCGAAGCTGAGCGGAACCGCGAAGACGAGCGCAATGGTCGACGCCACTGCAGTTCCGTAAATGAAGGGCAGCGCGCCGAACTTGTTATGAGCGGGATCCCAGTCGGTTCCGGTCACGAACGACAGACCCTCGCGGTGAAAGACCGGCCACGCCTGCCTGGTCGTGAAGTACGCGATCAGAGCCAGAATCGCGAGGACCGACAAGCCCGCGCCGAGCGCGATCGCACGGAAGGATGTGTCGACCCAACGATCGTTCGTGCGATCGTGTTCGACGGCTCCGACGTCCGGACCGCTCACGGTGTCGGTGCGCGCCGACCGTCCGGATAGCTCGTCTGCGCGTTGCTCTTCACGAGACGCTCCGGGCTAGGCGGGGATCTGAAGCTTGGCGAGCTGAGCCGTCGCCTGCGAGACCACTGCCGCAGGCAGCGCGGCGAAGTCCACGCTCGACGCCAGGCTCTGGCCCTGGGTGTAGATGAACTGCAAGAAGTCTTTCAGTGCAGTTCCCTTCGCGTGGTCGGTCTGCTTGGCGTACGCGATGATCCACGTCGGCGACGTGATCGGATACACGGCCGCGCCTGATGCGTTGATCGGGTCGTACGACAGATCAGCGTTGAAAGTGGTGGTTGCGAGCGCGGCCGCGGCTCCGGCAACCGTCGGAGCGACGAAGTCGCCGGACTTGTTCTCGATCGACGCGGTCTGGAGCCCAGCCGATGTCGCGTCCGCGAGGTCCACGTAGCCGATTGCACCGTCGGTGTTCTTCACGATCAGTGCGACGCCGGCGTTCTTGGTGCCGCCCTGAGTCGTGCCGGGAAGTGACGTCCACCTGACGGTGTCTCCACTCCCCAGTGTCCAGTCGGTCGGGTCGACGTCACTGAGGTACTTCGTGAAGTTGGCGGTCGTTCCGGAGCCGTCCGTGCGGTGCGCGACGGTGATCGGAGTCGACGGGAACCGGACGCCGGGGTTGTCGGCGGCGATCGCCGGATCGTTCCACGTTTTGATCTTCAGCGAAAAGATCTTGGCCAGTGTGTCGCCGCTCAGGCGGAGGTTGCGGACACCCGACAGGTGGTACGAGACGGTGATCGGTGCCGCCACGGTCGGGAAGTTGAGCACGGTGCCGCCCTGGTACATGGGGAGCTCCGACGCGGTGGGGAGACTGTCGGTGCCGGCGAAGTCGACGGTCTTCGTCTCGAGTGAACTCTTGCCCTCGCCCGAGCCGACCGGGTTGTAGTTCACGGTGATCTTCGGGTTTGCCTGCTGAAAGGCCGCGATGGCCGCCTCGTCGAAATTCTCTTGGAACGTCGAGCCCGCGCCGTTGATGGTCGCGGAAACCGAGCTGGTGCTTGCGCCGGGCGCGGTCGACGAACTCGATGTGCCGCTGCTCCCGCACGCGGCGAGCAGCGTTGCCAATCCGATGATGACGACGAGCACACGCGGGGGTTTCAGGACTCTGACCACGGGGGAATCCTCCGGAAGCGACGTTCTCGGACGGGGGTCGGGTCGTTCATGTTCAGCGTAAGAACGAAACGTGGATCAGAGTTCACGTCAACATGTACGAAATATGAACCGATCGCAAACAACGCACTACTCGAAGGCGCGCTCGCTCGGTTCGGAGTCGCCCGGGAGCGCGCCGGTGACCATGAATGAGACCCACCGACCGATCATCACTGCGTGGTCGGCCGCGCGCTCATAGTCACGTCCTACGAACGCCAACTGCACCGCCATCTGGAGTGCCGCCTCGTCCACCGGGCCGGCGAACCCGGTGAAAATGGCGCGGAAGAGCTCCTTTTGCAGGTCGTCCATCACGTCATCCATGTCGGGCAGCGCGGTTGCGATCGCCGCGTCCTCGTCGGCGAAGGCGTCGACCGCCAGTCGCGTCTGGACACCCGCCTGGGCACCCATCCGATCGATGATTCCGCGGATCCGAGGCGGCAGCTCGCGGGGATACAGACGCCTCGTCGCTCGCGCAACATTGCGCATCAAACCGGCCGTGAGCTCGATCTCGTGGAGAATGCGCAGGATCGCGAGCAGGGTGCGCAGGTCCGAAGCCATGGGCTGTTGGAGCGCGAACAGCTGGTACACCTGCTGTTCGACGCGCAGGACCAGGCCCTCGATCTCGCGGTGCGCTGCGTAGATCCGCTCCACGAGCGGAAGGTCGGCATCGAGCAGCGCGTGGGTCGCCGCGCCGATCTGTTCGCAACTCTTGGCCGCGAGCTTCACCACCTCTGCGCGGATCTCGTGCTGTTGCTCGTCGAACGATCGCCGGGTTTCGACCACGTGTCCTCGGGATTTCAGTCTTCAGGGCTGGTGCGACGGGCGCGCCTTCTGATGACGTTGGCGCCGCTCTGGCAGTCTGCCCATGCGTTCACCTGAGGAGCGCGAGGCCGACGGCCTGTTCATCTGTCGTTTACCATCGTGTCACCCGTCCCTCACGGGCAGGCCTTGTGGTCCTCCTACCATCGCGGTGAGCGCGCTGGTCCCAATGGGCGGCTCGCTCGCCGAGCTGGGTTTGCCGGTGCTGCGGGACGCTCTCGCTCGCAGAAGGTCGACGTGTTTAGACGCGAACCAGGTGATGCCATGCCGACAGTGGCGATCCGTCCCGGTGATCGAGAGGGCTCAGACGACCCCGGTCAGTACCCGTTCCTCGGTAGGTCTCGACCGTCTGGAGCCACCGACGTTGCCGTCGAGCACCTGACTGAGCCCGAGGTCGTCGTCTTCGAAGCGCGCGACGTCGCCGTCAGCTACTCCGGGGTGCTCGCGGTAGAGGGAGTGTCGCTCGACGTGTTCGCGCGGCGGATCACGGCGCTGATCGGCCCGTCGGGCTGCGGAAAGAGCACCTTCTTACGGACGTTCAATCGCCTGAACGATCTGATCGCCGGCGCGCAAGTGTCCGGCCAGTTGGCATTCCACGGTCATGATCTGTACGCGGCCGATGTCGATCCGATCGAGGTCCGGCGCCGGATTGGCATGGTGTTCCAAAAGCCCAACCCGTTCCCGAAGTCGATCTTCGACAACGTAGCGTTTGGGCCGCGAATCAACGGCCGGCGCAAGGGTCTCGACGAGGTCGTCGAGCGTGCACTTCGCCAGGCTGCGCTGTGGGACGAAGTAAAAGACAAGCTCAAGCAGTCCGCATTTGCGCTTTCCGGTGGCCAGCAGCAGCGGCTATGTCTCGCGCGGTGTCTCGCGGTCGAGCCTGACGTGATCCTGATGGACGAGCCGTGTTCCGCCCTCGACCCGATCGCAACGTCCCGCATCGAAGACCTGATGACCGACCTGAAGCGCGAATACACGATGGTGATCGTCACCCACAACATGCAACAGGCGGCCCGCGTATCCGACATGACCGCGTTCATGACGACCGACGTTGACGACGAGGGACGGCGAACGGGGCGCTTGGTCGAGTACGACGTCACCGACAAGATGTTCACGAACCCGACCGACGCGCGCACAGAGGGTTACATCACGGGTCGGTTTGGGTGAGTGGCGCGCTCGCGCTTGCTTCTGATGTACGGGGTCGTGCGTGACCGTCGTTGTCATCGTCGCCGTAGTCGGATGGGTGGTTGCGATCGTGGCCGTCTTATTGGTCGTGCCGGCTCGACGCGAGTTGCGTCGAGCTCGCGACGCAATACACATGGGCGACGAGGCAGACCTCGTCGACGCGATCGGGGAGACCAATCGGGAGTCCGCCGATCGAGTCGCCCGGGCCGAGGCTGTGCAGCATTGGCTGTTGGCCGCGCTAGACGAGGCGACCGACGCGATCGTCGTCGTCGATCGCATCGGTCGTGAAATCGTGCGCAACGCGCCGGCGCGACGATTCGACGGCGCGCGCCACGGCGAGGTGCTCGCCCAGGACGCCGTCGATGAGCTCCTGCACGTCGCACTTGAAGGGGTCACGTCTCAGCGAGAGCTTCAACTGTACGGCCCGCCTCGTCAGGTCTTGCAGCTGCGATCGTTCCCGCTTCGGCGCGACGGAGAGGTCGTGGGCGCGGTTGCTTTTACCCGCGACGTCTCCGAGTCGAGGCGCGTCGAGAGCGTCCGACGCGACTTTGTGGCGAACGTGAGTCACGAGTTGAAAACGCCGATCGGTGCGCTCGCGTTGCTCGCCGAAACCATGGCCGCCACTGACGATGCGCAGGTTGTCCAGCAGCTTGCGGACCGGGTCGTACGCGAGGCTGACCGCCTGTCGCGCATCGTCGACGATCTGCTCGACCTCAGCCAAATCGAAGCGCAGGAAGCTCCCACGCGCGCGCCGATACCCGTGCGTCTGCTCGTGTCCGAAACGATCGATCTCGTGCAGGCCGCGGCCGACCTCGCCGACGTGCCGATTCTGGTGACCCCCCAGCCGCCCGATATTGAGCTTGCGTGCGATCGCCGTCAGATGCGTAGCGCGTTGATGAATCTGCTCGACAACGCGATCAAATATTCCGGCCCTCGTCAGCCGGTTGAGATCGGCGCGGAGCTCGTCGGCGACCGCGTCGCACTCGTCGTACGCGACCACGGGATCGGGATCCCGACCCGTGACCTGGAGCGGATCTTCGAGCGGTTCTACCGCGTGGATCGTGCGAGGAGCCGGGAGACCGGCGGGACCGGACTCGGTCTGGCGATCGTCCGTCACGTCGCGCAGGCGCACGGCGGCGACGTGACGGTCGAGTCACGTGAGGGCGAGGGGTCGACCTTCACGTTGCATGTGCCCATCTCGAATGGCGGTTCTCGCGCGATGTCGGAGGTCTTGTAGTGGCCGATCCGCCCCTCATTCTCGTGGTGGACGACGAGCAGTCGTATCGCGACGCACTGTCGATCGCACTCCAGCGCGAAGGGTTCTTGGTGGAGACGGCCGCCGATGGTCCCGAGGCGATCGCGCGCTTCGATGCGACCCGTCCGGCGCTGGTGCTGCTCGACGTCATGCTCCCCAAGATCTCAGGTGTCGACGTTTGTCGCGACATCCGCGCGCGATCTCGGGTACCGATCATCATGGTCACCGCTCGAAACTCAGAGATCGACGCGGTCGTCGGTCTCGAAGTCGGCGCCGACGACTACGTGACGAAGCCATTCCGGTTGCGCGAGCTAATCGCACGCGTACGCGCCGCGTTGCGCAGAGTTCCTGCGTCGGACGACGACGATGGACCCGACCGGCCCGAGGTGCTCGACGTCGGTGATGTTCGACTCGACGCGGGACGCCACGAAGTGTTCGTACGGGGAGACTCGGTCGCGCTCCCGCTGAAGGAATTTGAGCTGCTCGAACTGTTGTTGGCCAACGCGGGCCGGGTCTTGACGCGCGACGTGTTGATCGACCGCATCTGGGGACCCAACTACTTCGGCGACACGAAGACACTCGACGTGCACATCAAGCGATTGCGGTCGAAGCTCGAACCCGACTCTGCGCGTCCGACGCGGATCGTGACAGTTCGCGGCGTGGGCTACCGATACGAGCGTGCGTCGAGCGGCTGACGCCGGCCGCGGGCCGCCTCGGCCCTATTTGCGGCGTCGTTTGCGGGTTTCGCCTTTGGCGTGGGGCAGGAGGTCGTCGCCGACCGGTGTGAGTTCGTCGGGATCCTCACCCGGCTGAGACGTCGGGTCCTCCTCGGCCGGTTGGGGTTCGGACGCCGGGTCGGAGCCACGAGCCGATGTTGCGTACTGGGTGAGCCGGTCGAGCACATCTTCGGGACTCTGCGATGCGGACGCGAGGTCGGCGTCGGCGGTCTCGGGCTCAGCTTCGGAGTCTGGTTCGAGGGGCTCGTCGGCGGGGGCCGGGTCGGCGGCGGTGGTAACCGGGCGCGTTTGTTCCGGGTCTCCGTTCCCACTGAGCATGTCGGAGAACCGCACCATCGATCCGCTCAGCTCAGTTTCGCGAGCGCGGCCTCGTACTCGGCGCGTTCGCGCGGGGTACCGAGGTTCGCAGATTCGAACTTGTCGATGACCTTGCCCCCAGTGTCGAGCACGAATGTCGCTCGGTTCGCGCATCCGAGTTGCTCGTTGAACACTCCGTATGCACGCGCGACCGCTCCGTGGGGCCAGAAATCGCTGAGCACCGGGAACGTGAAGCCCTGTTGTGTTGCCCACTGCTTCTGCGCGTGTCGGGAGTCGCACGATATCGCCAGCACTTGTGCCTTCACCGCGTCGAACTCCGACATGTCGTCGCGCAGTGAGCACAGCTCGCCCTGGCATACGCCGGTGAAGGTGAAGGGGTAAAAGACGATGACGACGTTGTGATCACCACGAAACGACGAAAGTGTGACGTCGTTGCCGTCTTGGTCTTTCAGTGTGAAATCGGGGGCCTCCTGGCCAATCTCGACGGGCACGGGCGATTCCTCTCGATCCGCTGGGCAATAAGTTGGCGAGTCTACGTGCTCGCCTGGAACGCCCCGAACCCCGCGTCGCTTGCCCGCATCAATCTGGGGGAGGGGGAAGATACTGCGCGCGAACGACCTCGCCTGTGTTGTCGGTATCGAGCACCCAGGTGCAGCCTTTCGGCCACTGTCGAGAGTGGGCCATGTCGATGCCGGCCGACGCGAAATGGTCGAGGAGCATCGGCATCACGTCGCCGTGCATGCACAGGATCGCGCCCGGAATCGAATGCTTGCGAACGAGCGCGAGCGCGTCGTCGAGGCGAGCGCCCTCAGCGAGCGCCTCGACGGGCTCGACCGGCAGGCCACGCACTCCCGCGATTGGTACGACGGTCTCCATGCAACGCACGAACGGACTTGACAGCACGCGATCGAACGTCGCGTCGTGCAAAAGATCGACGAGCAGTCGCGCCTGACGATGACCGCGACCGCTGAGCGGCCGCAGCCGATCGTCGTCGCGCCAGGTGTCGCGGTCACCGGCTTTGGCGTGGCGGATCAAGTAGACGGTCACGCGGATCCTCCGAGGCTTCGCAAGAGTTGGCGATCGGCTTCGTAGGTAAGCAGTGTCGCGGCAACGGCCGGCGATATCCAACGGCGTTCGTCAACCTCCTCGTTCGGGCTCCAGTCCATCGCCGCGATGACAGTCATACGCCAGAATCTGACCTGTTTGTCGCCTCCGCGTCGATCGAGATAACGGACGGTAGCGAGCTCATCACCCAGCGTGCACTGGTAGCCGGTCTCTTCGGCGACTTCTCGAATCGCGGTGTCCTCGTCGCGCTCTCCCGGTTCGCGCTTGCCTTTGGGCAGACTCCAGTCGTCGTAGCGCGGGCGGTGCACGACGAGCACCTCGACGTCGTGTCCGTCAGGGTCGGCGACACGGGTGACGACGCCTCCGGCGGCGCGCACGAGGCCGCCACGGTTCGTCTCGCCGTCGTCGTCGTTCGGAGCGGTCACATCCATGCTCGCAGCGGACGGGCGCGCGCGGCGTCCCACGCGGTCGCCAGACCGGACCGGGCGTGAACTGCCAAGCCGCGTTCGACCTCCGCGAGCATCCCGAGCGCGTAGGCCTCTGACGGACTGCACTCGGGCGCGGCTTTGGTCAGCCACGCGTCGGCTACCACGGCGTCTTGGTGTTCGCCGAGCACGTCCTGCACGTGGGTGAGCGCGATCGCGAGGTCCCGCGCCGGCCGCCCCATCACCGGGCTCGAGAGCTCGGCGGCGTAGCGGCAGCGTTTGGTACGGATGCGGACCTCGTGAAGTGCGGCATCGGATGGGACAGTGGCGAGTTGGTTGACCGCGCGCCGTAGGCGCCGCCATGTGGGTCGCACCGCGCCGGGTAACGCGTCGATCGCGAGGGCATGCGCACTCGGAGTCAGCCGGGGAGTGGTGACCGCCTCGTGCAGCGCGCGGTGCAGGCTCGCGTAACGCGGGTGGCGCAGCGCGCGGAGCAGGTCGGTGCGAGCGACCGCATGGTCGGCGTCAAGTCGGCGAATGGCCGCGCGCGCCGCGTCGGCATCGCTTCCAGGCAGGAGGCTGGCGTGGAGCGACAGTCGCTCGCGCAGCACCTCGATATCGCGCACCGCGCCGAGCTCGGCGCCGAGCGCTCGCAGTTCGCCCCGTAAAAGGACCGCCCATCGGGCATCGACGAAGTTGTGCAGCGTGCGCAGGTCAGAACGTATCCGGCGGGTCGCGATGCGGGCCTGGTGCACCGCCTCGGGATCGCGTTCGGTCCACAGTGCGGGCTCGTTGGTGTCGAAACGTGCGACCGACGACGCCAAGGCCATGCGGACAACGTCGGACACGCGCAGGCGTGCGGGCTTGGTCACGATCAGCCGTCGACGCTGCGCGCCTTCGTTCGTGCGAGTGCCAGGTTTTGCAGCGCGACCTGGGCGTCGATGCCGTGGACAGCCGGAACCTTCGACCAGGTACCGTCGGCTTCAAGGCTCCAGGCGAGCGAGTCGTCGGCGAAGTTCAGCTCGAGGATCTCGTCGAGTCGCGCGCGCAGACGCCGATCCGACACGCGCAACATTGCTTCGACCCGGCGATCCAGGTTCCGGGGCATCATGTCGGCCGAGCCGATCACGTACTCGGTGTCATCGCGACCAGGCTCACCGAAACGGAAGATCCGGGAGTGTTCGAGGAATCGACCGACGATCGAACGCACGGTGATCCGTTCGGACAGGCCCGGCACCCCGGGCCGCAGGCAGCAGATCCCGCGTACGTCGATGTCGACCCGAGCGCCGGCGGTCGACGCGGCGCAGAGCTCGTCGATGATCTCGGCGTCGACGAGCGCGTTCATCTTCATCGTGATGACACCGTCGGGGCGAGCCTCTCCCCGGATCAGCGAGCAGAACTCGTCGCGCAGGTGCATCGGCGCGACGATCAGTCGGCCGTACTCGCCGGGTCGGCTATAGCCGGTGAGGTGGTTGAAAAGCTCTGAGATGTCGTCGCCGAGCTCTTCGTCGACGGAGAGCACACCGAGATCCTCGTAGATCGTGGCTGTTTTCGGGTTGTAGTTGCCGGTGCCGACATGGCAGTAGCGGCGAATGCCGTCGGACTCCTGGCGTACGACCAGCAGGATCTTGGCGTGCGTTTTCAAGCCAACGAGGCCGTACACGACGTGGGCGCCGGCCTGCTCGAGCATGCGAGCCCGCTCGATGTTCGCCTGCTCTTCGAAACGCGCTTTGAGCTCGACGAGTGCAACCACCTGCTTGCCGGCCTCCGCGGCCTTGACTAACGACCCGACGATGCCGGCTTCGTCGCCGCCAGTTCGGTACAACGTCTGCTTGATCGCGAGCACGTCGGGGTCGCGCGCGGCCTGATCGACGAAGGCTTCGACACTCGTGGTGAACGAGTCGTACGGATGGTGCAGCAGGACGTCGCCGCCGCGCATCGCCCAGAAGATATCGACGTCGTCGCCACCGGCGAGCGGTGCCGGCGTCTGCGGCGTGAACGCCGGGAACTTGAGTTCGGGACGTCGGAGCGCGTACAGCGCTTGAAGTCCGGTCAGATCGAGCGGGCCGTCGATCACGTACGCGTCGGCCGGCACGAGCTCGAGCTCACGGCACAGGAGCTGAACGACCTCAGCTGTCATGTGCGCGTCGACTTCGAGACGTACCGCGGCTCCGAATTTGGTGCGTTGCCGAAGCACGAATTCCATCGCCGCGAGGAGGTCTTCCGCGTCGTCGGAGAGCTCGAAGTCGGCGTCGCGGGTGACACGAAACGCGTACTGTTCGAGCACTTCCATTCCGGGGAAGAGCGCGTCGAGGTGAGCGGCGATGACCTGCTCGAGCGCGACGAAGCGCGAGCTGGCCGGCACCGCGACGAACCGGGGAAGCAGCGGCGGCACTTTCACCCGAGCGAAACGCTGCTCTCCGGTGCTTGCATCACGTACGACGACCGCGAGATTCAGTGAGAGGCTCGAGATGTACGGAAATGGATGCGCGGGGTCGACCGCCAACGGTGTGAGCACCGGAAAGATCCGGTCGTCGAACTCGCGGGTCAGTTGCGTACGCTCGTTCGTGTCGAGGTCGCTCCAATCGCAGAATCCGACGCCGGACTCCTGCAACCCTGGCAACACGTCCTTGGTGAACACCGATGCCTGGAGCGTGACGAGCTCCTCGACCCGGGTACGAATTGCACTGAGCTGTTCGACTTGGTCGATGCCCTGCTGTGAGGTGGGTCGAATACCGGCCTCGAGCTGTTCCTTCAAACCGGAGACGCGCACTTGGAAGAATTCATCGAGGTTGGAGCTGAAGATCGCCAAGAATTTTGCGCGTTCGAGCAGCGGCAACGCGCCGTTTTCCGCGAGTGCGAGGACCCGTGCATTGAATTCGAGCCAGGAGAGCTCGCGGTCCAGATAGCGGGGCGAGCCGGCTCGGTGAGTGTCGCCGCCGGGGTGCATATGCGAATGGTAGGCGGGTCGCCTTGTCGGCCGATAGCCGCGATCGCCAACGAGCGGCCGCCGACGAGCGGCCACCCGAGGAGCGTGATCCCGGCCGCACGGTGTGCGGGTCGGCCGGGTAGCGTGTGAACACGAACGCACGGCCCCGACTCGAGTCGACGACGTTCCCTCCGTTCGCGCGGCTTGCGCTCGCGTATGCGATCGGCGTCGCAGGCGACGTGTTCGTCACGGTTTCGCTGGCCGACACGCTGTTTTTCAGCGCGACGACCAGTCAGGCGCGGCCAAAAGTGCTGCTGTACCTCTTTTTGACGCTGGCGCCGTTCGCGGTTGTGGCACCGGTGTTCGGTCCGCTCATCGACCGCACTCGTGGTGGTCGTCGGCTGACGTTCGCGGCGGCGATGGCGGCCCGAGCGGTGCTGTGCCTGATTATGGCTGCCCACGTCAACGGTTTGGCGTTGTATCCGCTCGCGTTCGGTGCACTAGTGCTCTCAAAGACGCAGAGCGTGACGAAGAGCGCACTGGTACCGACGGTGATCAGGCACAAGGGCGAACTTGTGCTGGTCAACTCTCGTTTGGCGTTCATCAGCATTCTCGCCGGACTTGTCGCCGGGCCGGTCGCGGCGCTCATACTCCACTTCGGGGACGCGCCGTGGGTGCTGCGCACCGCATCGTTGATTTTCCTGGTCGGCACGCTCGCCGCGTTCGGCCTTCCCCGAGCCGACAAGGTCGCACGACCGGAAACGGTCGGCGAGCGCGAGGCGCTCCACACCAGGAGCATCCTCGCGGCGGGGTCCGCGATGGCTGTCATGCGCGGCGTCGTGGGGTTCTTCACCTTTTTCGCGGCATTTGTGCTCAAGTCACACGGGGAGCCGGCCTGGATCTACGGCCTCGTGCTCATGATGAGCATGGTCGGTACGGCGGTCGGGACGATCCTCGCTCCGTTCTTACGCCGCCGTACCCGCGAAGAATGGATCCTGGCCGGCGCGCTCGTCGTTCCGAGCATCCCGTTGGTGTTCGCGGCACGAGCGTACGGCCGCGAGGCGCTCGTGGTCGCGGCCGTGTCGGTCGCGGCCGCGTCGGCTGCCGGTCGCCTCGCGTTCGACAGTCTCGTACAACGCGACGGATCGGACGCCGTTCGAGGGCGAGCGTTCGCACGTTTCGAAACGCGCTTCCAGCTCGTATGGGTACTCGGCGGAGTGTTGGCAGTCATCTTCCCGGGCGGCGGACGGTCAGGCATCTTCCTCGTGGCGCTGGTGCTGCTGTTCGCGGGCCTGTCGTACGTCGGTGCGGTCCGCCGTCCCGGCCCCGACGAGCGGCCGAAGCAGAATCGGGCCGCGACCGGCGATCCATCCGACTAGAACGGGCGGATGCCGCTCGACGTGCGACCGATCACCGACGACGAGCTGGCCACGATGCTCGAGGTCGACCGGCGCGGCTTTGGCGTAGCGCCCCGCACGCCCGATCGGGCCGACAGCTGGGTGCGCGACGAAACTGACCGCACCCAGTGCGCATTCGAGAATGGCACGATGGTCGGCTGCAGCCGGGCGTACACGTTCGAACTGACGATGCCCGGCGGGGCCCGCGTCCCCGTTGCGGGTGTGTCGTCGGTGGCCGTGCAGCCCACTCATCGTCGCCGAGGTCTGCTCACCGCGATGATCGGTGCCCTCCACGACGACGCCCGCGCGCGCGGCGAGGTCGCATCAGTGCTGACCGCGTCGGAAAGCATCATTTACAAGCGGTTCGGGTACGGGCCAGCAACCTGGCGACTGGGCTGTTCGCTCGCTCACAGCCACGCGCGACTGGCCCAGCCCGTGAACGATGCTGGACGCGTCCGCCTCGTTACCAGGGGTGAGGCCGACGTGCTGTATCGAGAGGTCTACGAGCAGGTCCGACTCGGTCGGGCCGGCATGGTGTCGCGCCCTGAGTCCTGGTGGCCGGAAGTGTTCTGGGTGACCGAAAGCGGCCGGGCGTTCTTCGACGCGGTGCACGAAGACGCCGACGGGCGCGCCGACGGGTACGTCGCCTACGAGATCAAAGGTGAATGGTACGGCGGCATGTCCGAGCGCGAGATGTTCGTGTGGGACTTCCAGGCCACCAACCCGATCGCGCGCGCGGCCCTGTGGGGGTTCGTGTTCGGCGTCGACCTCGTCGGCAAGATCATGGCGACGAACCTTCCGCCCGACGAGCCATTGCGCCTCATGCTCGCCGATCCCCGCCAGCTGCGTACCGACTTCTTCAACGACTCCTTGTGGCTGTTGCCGCTCGACAGCGCCGCGCTGCTCGGGGCGCGCGCCTACTCGGCGGCCGGCCAGCTGACGATCGAGATTGTCGATCCCGTCGGTTCGCGATCGCGTTTCTCCCTCGACGGCGGACCCGACGGTGCGAGTTGCCGAGAGGATGCCCGCAACGTGTCCGCGGCCCTGACATGCTCACGTTCGACCCTCGGAGCGTTGCTCTTGGGCGGCAATTCGTGGGCGACACTCGCCGCGGCCGGTGAAGTCGACGAGCACGCAGCCGGCGCCATCGCTCGAGCCGACGCGATGTTCGCCGCCGCTCCCGCGCCCGCAACCCTGACCTGGTTCTAAGAGCCGCGCGACTCGCGTGAGGACACGCTCGAAGCACGCGCGCCGCCGCCGGCCGATGACCGGCGGTGCGGTCGACTCGCCCCCGCGCCGTCCCGCAGGCCAGACCGAATGGTCAGAGGTCGATGCGGGCCATCCAAAGGCCCGGAGCTTCGAGCTCGGTCGGCGTCGGCATCATGTCTGGGGCGGTCCACAATCGGTTGAGCTGTTCGATCCCGCCTCGCTCGACAACGCCGCGACTGAACGCGGTCCCGACGTCATAGTGACTCCGGTCGAGCTCGAGCCCGAGGAGACGGTCAACGAACGCGGCAGCTTCGCCGCGGTCGTATCGATGTCGTTTGAGCGCCTCATCGATACGCGCGTGCGATGTCATCATTCGCTCGCCCAGTGTCTCGACGACGATGTCGGTGTATCCCTCCAGGACCGAGACGAAGCGTTGCAAGGATTCGAGCATCGGTGTCTGCCGCTCGGAACGCATCGCGCCGAGCAACGTGCTCGGGTCGCCGAGCTGGGTCAGGGACGCCATCGACGACGGGTCGGTGAGATCGAGGTCGCCGAGCTGGTCTTGCAACGCGTCGGGTTGCACTTCGTACGCGCCGACGTACTGCGTCGCCAGTCGTTCGAGCTCGTCGCGCACCCACGGAACTGAACGTTGCGCGCCGTGCACGACCTCGCGTAGCGCCAGCCCGTAGCGGAGCTCGTCGGCCGGCAACGACCACTCTTCAGCGAACGCTTCGACATTGCGAACCAGGAAACGTTGTCTCGGTGGGCCGTGCAACGGCAAGGGCAGGTCATATTGACCGAGGGCGTGATGCGCCAGCTGGCCGATCATCGAGCCCGACCACACCCCGAGCAGGAGCGGCAACAGGCTCTGCATCAAAAACGCCGAAATGTCGCCCGGATCGGTGGTCGCCGGCTCGTTCCCGAGACCGGCGATATCGCCGACGTCAGCCGCTCCCGAACGTTGCAGCGCGCCCGCTAACGCGGTGAGGACCGGCATGAGACCTTCGAGGGTCGCCTGGGCCCAACCTGAGCGGTCGACACAGACACTCGGGATGCCGAGCGTCGCCGCGATTCCTGTCGTCTCGACGACCGTCACCTGAGCGGCTCGTACCACGTCGTCGAAGCTGGCCAGCACCGACGGATCGATTTTCGGCTCCGCGACCGGTTCCCCGGTGTCGGGTTGGGCGGTCGCGACGGCATCGGCGACCTGGTGGGCGATGTCGAAGTTGACCGGCCCCTGTGATTGCAGCATGCGCATCAGCTGCTGGAGATCGAAGCCGAACGGGTTCGGAAAGCCGGGCCCGGAGGGAACGTCGCTCACTTCGTCAGTCTACGGAGTGGTACGGGCCCCGAGGTTCTCGCGTTCCCAGTCCTGCCACTCGGTGCCGAAATAGCGCAGCCGGATCTTCTTGTATTCCTTGACCGACCAAAGCAGGCAATATTCGTCGACGCCGGTTTCGTCGCGGATCGCGTCGATCGTCGCTTCGCAGTCGCGGGCGCTGCGCCCGTGCACCATCGTGAACACGCTGTACGGCCAATCGTCGTAGGTGGGGCGGCGGTAGCAGTGGCTGACCGCCGCGAAGGTGGCCATCTGGGGTCCGATCTCATCGAGCCGGTCGTCGGGAACTGCCCACACTCCCATCGCGTTGGCCTTGAAACCCGCGCTGCGATGGTTCATCACCGCGGCGAAGCGCCGCATCAGTTTGCGGTCCTTGAACGATCGGATCGTGTCGATGATCGACTGCTCGTCGATCCCGATCGACGAGCCCTGCGCGGCGAACGGGCGCTCCACGTTGGGAAGGTCTTCTTGTACGAGACGGATGACGGCGAGCTCGAGTTCGGAAAGGTCAGGAACCGGCATTTCGGCTTTGCGCTCCGGACGTTCGTGTTCGAGCACGGCGGTCTTGGCGTCAGCTGCGGTTTTGCCGGTCATGTCGAGCTTGACGCCGATCTTGTAGAGCTTCAACGTCGGGAGTTTGCGGGTCGTGGTCGCGCCCGACGCGCGGTGCAGCACGTCGACGTGATCGTCGAGTGACGCGCCGGGCGGTACCGCGATCGTGTACCACAGGTTGTACGCGTGATTGCGCTTGTAGTTGTGGCTCACGCCCGGATGCGCGCTCACGATCGCGGCGGCTTCGTCGACAAGATCGGCGTCCACTTTGGCCGCGACCAGCGCGGACGTGTATCCGAGCGCCCGTGTGTCGAAGATCGCCGAGAGCTGGCGCAACACGCCGTTGTGCTTGACCTTGTCGATGCGGTCGCGTACTTCGGGCTCGCTGATACCAAGCCGCTCGCCCAGCGCCGCGTAGGGTCTGGCCTCGAGGGGAAAGTCCCACTGCACCGCGTTGAGCAGCTCGCGGTCGATGTCGTCGAGCTCGGTCGGTTCGGCTCTCGTCGTCACGGTGTGCTCCTGGCGTGCGGGTCGCGTCGTCCCCATGCTCGCGCGCTGGACCCCGCACCGCCCGACCGGGGACGCACAGCCCGGCCCGGGGCCCACAGCCGACCGGTCACGGCGTACGCATGCCGGTCAGTGTGACGCGCAACTGCACGGTGGCGGCGCCCCGTTCGAGGACCAAATCGACGGACTGCCCCGGTCGATCGTGACGAACGACGGCCATGACGTCTTCCATCGAGTAGACCTCGTGGCTGTCGACTGAATCGATCACGTCGCCGACGCGCACACCAGCGCGGGCCGCCGGTCCACCCGCGATTACCGCCGTGACGGTCGGTCCGGCAGCCGCGTCGATGCCGCTGATACCCAACGCGCCGTGCGTCGCGTAGCCGTACACCCGAAGGTCGTCCGCGATCGACAACGCGGTCGCGATCGGGACCGCGTACGTCATCCGATCGTCGCCGACCGGTGACAGGACGATGCCGGTGACCTCACCGGAGTAATCGACGAGCGCGCCGCCCATCGACGCTGAGTTCGATGCCGCCGCCGTCTCGAGCAGGCCGCTGGTCGTCGGTCCGCTCGACATCGCGACGAGGCTGTCGGTCGACGCGACCAGCCCGCTGCTCATCCACGGTGTGGAGTTGCCAGGGGTCGGGGCGCCCACGACCCACACCGTGTCGCCTGGTCTCGGTGCTTGCGAGGCGAACTGTGCGGGCTCACCGAACGCCTTCGAATCGGGCGATTGGCCCGAGTCGGGGTCTTGGGCTGTGCGCGTGCCGGGCTCGACGTCGAGCAGCACGAGATCGGTTGTGGCGTCACGGCCCTGGACCCGTGCGGGGTGGACGACGCCGTCGGCGGTGGTGACGTCGATCGTGTTCGCGTCGCCGATCAGCCGGTCACTGGTCAGGATCTCACCCGACTGGCGGATACATACACCCGAGCCGCGTCGGGTGCCGAACTTGTCGTGCGCGCTGACGGCAACGACGGAATCGGCGACCGCGATCGCGACGGTACGCGCCGTCGCGATCGGGGTGCTGGTCGGCACCACAGTGGCTTCGGACGGGTGATCGGACGACCGTCCGAGGTCGCCGAGCGCTCCCAACACGGCCAGGGTCAGGATCGCACCGGCAGCGCCGGCAACGAGCGTTGTCGCCCACAACGGCTTCGTTCGGGTCGCCGACGCGCCGGCGAAACGCGACAGTTCGCTCGGATGGAGCCAGAGCCGATCGAGCGGGTGGGGCAGCGAACTCGAGGGCAGATCGGGTCCGTCGTCGTAGGCAGAATCTTCAGGGATCACCTCGTCGGGCTCTTCTCCCCCGAAGCCGATCGTGCCCCCGTTGCCCATCGCGATCGAGTGTAACGACGCGTCCCGACTTCGCGACCGCGCCCGTCGCCGCTGAATCGAGGGCGCCCCTAGGCGGACGCGGCGGCTCGTTCCGTAGACTGCTCGGCGTGCTCTGGCCTCCTTCCGACGTGTGCGACTGGGTCGCGCTCACCGACGGTGCGCTCCCCGTCGACGCGTTGCACGCGTGGGCGGCGACGCCCCACAGCGGCGCGGTCGTCTGCTTCGTCGGCGTTGTGCGCGATCACGCAGAAGGACGCGACGGCGTGCGTGCCATGACCTACGAGGCCTACGAAGACCCGGCGCGTCGGGTCATGGCCGAGATCGTCGCCGCGGCGCGGCGGCGCTGGACCGAACTGGAACGGGTCGCACTGCTGCATCGCGTCGGAGAGCTCGCCTTGTCGGAAGCGTCGGTTGCGGTCGCAGTGTCGGCGCCGCACCGTGACGACGCGTTCGACGCGGCGCGCTACTGCATCGACACGCTGAAAGACGCCGCCCCGATCTGGAAGCAGGAGCATTGGCGGGCGGGTTCGAACTGGGCGCTCGGCGAACGCCCGATCCGACCGGTCGACGGTCCGACGGTTGCCGCTTCGGCTGCCGCGCCGGGCGAGGGCTAGCAGCCGAGATGGTCTTCTTGTTATTCGCGATCGTTGCCAGCGGAATCGGCATCGCGGCGATCCTGTTGCACAATCGGCGCCCGAACTCGATGGAGCACAGCATCGAGGAGTTCGAGCGGGGCTTGCGTGCGCTCGCACCGGAGCCTTCGGTGCGTCAGCGCCGACCCGCCGAGTAAGGCGCGCATCCTGTCTCGCGATCTCGCGATCGATCTCGGTACGGCGAACACCCTGGTCTACGCGCGGTCGCGGGGCATCATCCTCAACGAGCCGACCGTGATCGCGTTGAACAGCCGCACCCAAGATGTGTTGGCAATGGGCCAAGAGGCATGGCAGATGATCGGCCGCACCCCGGGCTACATCGTTGCCGTCCGACCGTTGCGCGGCGGAGCTATCACCGACTTCGACATCACGCAGCGAATGATCCGCCTGCTGTTCCAGCGGGCCGGTATCAACCGGCTGTATCGGGCGAAAGTGTTGATCTGTGTCCCCTCGGCGATCACCCACGTGGAGCAGCGGGCCGTCCTCGAGGCCGCCCGGCGCGCCGGCGCGGCCCAGACGGACCTGATCGAACAGCCGATGGCGGCTGCCATCGGTGCGGGGCTGCCGATCCACGAGCCGATGGGCAACATGGTCATTGACGTCGGCGGGGGAACCACCGAGGTCGCGGTGATCTCGCTCGGAGGTGTGGTCGCGCTCGAAGCGCTCCGCGTCGGGTCGTTCGACATCGACGCCGCGATTCAAGGATATGTGCGCCGCGAGTACGGCATCGCCATCGGTGAACGCACCGCCGAGGAGATCAAGCTCGCGATTGGCTCGGCGTGGGCGCTCGACGACGACTTCAAAGCCGAGGTACGCGGACGCGATCTCATGTCCGGCCTGCCGAAGACGATCGTGCTCGTTCCTGAAGAGGTGCGCGGCGCGATCGAGGAGCAGCTGCGCGCGATCTGCGACGCAGTCATTGCGTGTCTCGCCCGAACGCCGCCTGAGCTCGCGCAAGATCTCATCCTCAACGGCATCCATCTGGTCGGAGGGGGGTCGTTGCTGCGCGGGCTCAGTCATCGCATCAGCGCCGAGACCGATCTGCCGGTTCATCTCGTGGACGCACCGCTCGAATGTGTGGTGCTCGGCGCCGGCCGGTGCCTTGAAAGTTACGAAAGCCTGAAAGGCATGTTCATGGGCCGCTCAGATCAGCGGGCCTGAAACGCGGTTACTGTCCTGCGCCGTGATCGATCGGGCAGCGCTGCAAGCAGAGGCCGATTCGCTCGCCTGGTACCACACCATCGATCTCGGCCACGGCGTTGCCACCAAAGGCCAGTCGGTGATGGCCGAGATGCTGACCGAGGCGCAACTGCCCGATTTCCGCGGTCGTTCGGTGCTCGATATCGGCGCCTGGGACGGCTACTACTCGTTCCTGGCCGAGCGTCGAGGCGCGTCACGAGTCGTTGCGTTGGATCACTACGCGTGGGGTGTCGATTTCACGGCCCGGTCCCGGTACTGGAACGAGTGTCTCGAACGAGGCGTACTTCCCGACCAATCACGCGACACGACGGACTTCTGGCGGGCCGATCTTCCCGGCCGACGTGGGTTCGACCTGGCGCACCGCGTGCTCGAAAGTCGCGTCGAACCAGTTGTGGGCGACTTCACGTCGGTTGACTTGTCGACCTTGGGGACGTTCGACATCGTGTTGTACCTCGGGGTGCTGTACCACATGAAAGAGCCGCTCACCTGCGTGGAACGGCTGCGCGCAGTGACGAATCAGGTCGCCGTGATCGAAACCGTTGCCGCGCAGTGCCCGGGCAGCCGCGGCCGAAGCCTGCTCGAGTTGCACTCCGGCGGCGACCTCAACGCCGACTTCGGCAATTGGTATGTCCCCACTGTCGAAGCACTGGCGTCTCTCGCCCGGGCGTCGGGATTCAGACGCGTCGAGGTCTTGCGCGGCCCGCCGGCACTGCGCATGCGCGGACGGGTCGCCCGGCGTCTTCGCCTCGTCCCCAACCAACCCGACCCGGCCGCCGCGAACTACCGAGCTGTCATCCACGCCTTCGTCTGACCGAAAACGAATGGCCGTCCCGGAGTCGCAGCCGGGAGCGGTTCACGTATGCCGGTTCGAGGCGGACGCGACCAGATCTTCGGCCGCTTGGCGGACCTGCCAGTCGCGGTCGGTCAGCGCGAGCCGGAGTCGGGCTTCGACTTGTTCTCCGTCGAAGGCGGCGAGTGCCAGCACCGCCCGGCGTCGCACGGCCGGCTTGTCATCGCACGCCGAGAGCACGATCGGCAGGGTGCTCGGATCGCCGAGCGCTCCGAGCGCCGCGACGGCGGCCTCGCGCACGAGTGGATCGGTATGGGTCGTGGCCGCCACACCGAGCGCACCCAACGCCCGCGGACCCAGGTGGACACGTTCACCGAGCGCGAACGCGGCCGCTTCGGCAACCAGAGGCACCGCGTCGCCAAGCAGCGACAGGAGCGCCTGGGCCGGGAGGGCGGCTCCGAGCAGCGGCGCGAGCTCGGCGGCGCGGCGGCGAACGTTCGGGTCATGGTCCCGAGCGGCGATCCGCCAGGTCGCCGCGCTAGTGCGGCGGGCGGCGCAGCGCGCCAGCGCGCCCAGCGCGACGGCACGCACACGGCCGTCCGGATCCGACCGTGCGAGTTGTTCGAGTTCGTCCAGTTCCTCGGCTGTCGCTCGGCGGGTGTGACCCAACGACGCGGCGTACGCGGCACGCCCGACCGCAGGTACCGGCATCATCGAAGCTGACGGTATTCCAGGCGCCTCGCGGTGTGCGCGGCGCGGAGTGCTTCAGCCGGCGTGTCTGGCGGCCGACAGGGAATGGCGCGGCTGGTCGGTGTCGATGGTCATCAGGACGGGGCGACACCGGCCGCCCGCGACCAGCTCAACGGAAGCTCATGATCGTGAGCAGCGCTCCGCCGCCCACGACGGCGGCGCACAACGTCACGCTGAACGCGGTGATCGCGATGAGCGCTGCGATTTTGGTGAGCGTCCACCAACGCGGCCGGTCCTCGACGGGCACCAGCCCGTGAGGGCGGCGTGCCTGACTGGGCGCCTGCCCCAGCCGCGTCGCGTCGGTCTGCGCGGTCCCGGCAGGCTGGTGGGCAATGACCACTCGGTGCTCCCTCGGTCGTGGCGCGGGCGTTGCCGTCTTCGGTCGGCGTGCGTCTGGCGAACCTGAAGCGTCTGCGACCCGAACTCCCCCGCCCCGGGGGGGGTCTGGCCAGTCGGCTGCCCGGTCCGAGTCGCGCTGGCCACGAGCACGACCCGTCGGCCGGCCGCCTCGCAGCCCGAAGATGTCCCGCCGAGCCAATATGGAACCCGGGCCGCGGACCCGTGCTCGTCATCGGGGTCGCCGTCCGTGGTTCAGGTTCGGTCCCCCACGCTCATGCCGGCTGGCAAACACAACCGGCCGGCGCGCCCCTGCGGTCGCGACAAACTCCGGCTCACGGCGACGAGATGCTGTGGCGGTGCGCGAGGGCGCACGCGATCTGTGGAGTGCGCTTGGCCCACGCTCGATCCAGACATCGACCGCGTCGAACCGGTCCACGTCACCGGCGGGAACGGTCAACCGACCTTCGTCGACGTCTGCTGTAGGGCTCAGTCGTCGACGAAGGCCGCGACGCTTTCGCCGGTCCGTTCCAAGTGCCCAGGCGCGCCAGTGGCCCCAAAGCACGAAGACGCCGACCGGGCACAACCGGGCACACGCGACGAGGAATCGTGGGCCGTTTGCGCAGGTGGTGCACGCCGCGTCGGTACGATGTCCATCCGGGCGGAGAAATCTCGACAGATCCCGGGGTAGAGATGGCTGAGTCCGAGCGGCGGCGTCTCATTTCGAGCACTCCGCACCTCTCGCCCGACGACATCGTGCAGCGAGCCTTCACGACCTCGTTCCGTGGTTACACCGAAGCCGAGGTGCGCGGGTTCCTCAAGAGAATTTCCGACGAACTCGTCGTCACGCGTGATCGCGAAGCCGAGCTGCTCATCGCCATCGACTCGCTCGAAGAGCAGGTTCGCAAACCTCGGCCCCTCAACGAGCCGGAAATGCTCGATGCGCTCGGCGCCGAGACAACCCGGCTTCTCCGTTCGGCGCGCGAGGCCGCCGACGAGATCCGCAGCAAGGCACAAGAGCGCGCGGCACAGCTGATCGAAGAAGCCCGCGCGGTCGCGGAGCGCATCGGAAGCGAGGCGGAGGAGTTCTCCCGTTCGCGTACCGACGAGGCCGTCGCGCACGCCGCCGCGCTCGTCGACGACGCCGAAACGCGAGCCGAAGAAGCACGGTTGGCGATGAACACTTCCTCCGAAGAGGAACGCCAGCGCGCCGAACGCGAAGCTGCGGAGCTCATCGAGTCCGCACGTCAACAGGGCCGTGAGATGCTCGACGAGGCAAAAGCGACGCGCGAACGCGTGCTCGCCGATCTGTTGCGCCGCCGCACACTGCTGCAGGCTCAGATCGAAGAGCTCCGAGGCGGGCGAGACAACCTGCTCGACGCGTACCGCGTGGTCAAGCGCACCTTCTTGGAGGCGACGGGCGCCCTCGCGCAGGTCGAAGCGCGCGCGGCCGCCGATCGCGCCGCAGGCCACGTACCTGAAAGCGACGGCGACCAGCCTGAGGCATCGACCGACAGCAACGAGATCGACAGCAACGCGATCGACAGCAACGCGATCGACAGCAACGCGACCGGGACCGGAACCGTTGTTGACTCCCAATCTGGCGGACCGGACGTTCCGGGGTCGGGTTCGGCGACCGAGGCCGGCGAGTCCACCGATCCGACCCTGGCCGACGTCGATTCGCTGTTCGCGCGTATCCGCGCCGGTCACACCGACGCCGCGATCGAGCCTCCCGCCGCCGTCGGCGCGGCCGATCCCGTCGACCCAGCTGACGCAGTCCAGCAACCGCCGACGCCGCCCGCCGACGCAGCTGGCGTTGACGCATCGCCAACCGGTGTCGGCGACGGCGCCGCCACGAACGGCGCCCCCGACCCGGACCCGACCCGCGAGTCCGACACCGCACCGGCGGAGGTGTCGAACACGCTCGACGCATGGCGGTCGCTGCGTTCAGAGGTGCTCGATCCGCTGCTCATCACGGTGGCCAAGCGGGCCAAGCGAGCGGCGCAAGACGATCAAAACGCGCTGCTCGACGCGGTCCGGCGTCACAAGGGTCGCCCGACGTCGGCGCAGGTACTCGTCGCCGAGTCGGACGTGCTCGCGGCATGGGTCGACGTGTTGCGACCGGCAACCGACGAAGCGTACGGCGCCGGCCGCGCCGCGGCGGGCGGCGAGCCGGTTCACGCGGACGACACGCTCGCACGCGACGCGGCCGCAACAATTGTGTTACCGGTACGTGAGCGGATCGCGACCGCGATCGACTCCGGTGAAGAAGGCGACATGGGCGGTCTGGTCGAACGGATCGGCGCTCGCTTTCGCGAGTGGAAGAACCAATCGCTCGAGGAGGCGTTGTTCGACGCGCTGACGGTCGCCTGGTCGCGCGGCGTGTACGACGCCTCGCCGGACGGCGCGGTGCTGCGCTGGATACCCGTCACCGAGGGACGCTGCGCCGACTGCGACGACAACGGGCTCGAACCGACGGTGAAAGGTTCGTCGTTCCCGACCGGTCAGCTCCACCCGCCCGCGCATCCTGGATGCCGGTGTCTGCTGGCACCGGCAGACATCCTCAGCCGGCTCGCAGCGAGCGCGTAACCGTCCGATCCACCGAGGTCGGGGGCCGAAGAGGCCCAACGAGCGGGACCAGCACATAACATCGCCGGGTGCGGGTCCCCCCGGTGCAATCGAGACGTCGTCGGCTCGGAATTCGAGGCTGGCTGATCACTGCCGCGATTCTCGTGATCATCCTGCTTTTGAGCGCGCGTGGCCTCGCTCGGTTCTACACGGACTACCTCTGGTTCAACGAGGTGCACTTCGGAGGTACCTGGCGCGGGCTGATCGAGGCCAAGGTCTTCCCGGCACTGATCTTCTCGGTGCTGTTCCTCGTGCTGTTGTTCGTCGATCTGATCGTCGCCGACCGGTTGGCACCCGTCGCGCGTACGTCGGGCCCCGAAGACGAGATCATCGAGCGTTACCGAAGTGTCGTCGAGCCGTACGCCGGCCGCATCCGTTTCGGGGTCGCCGCGTTCTTCGCGATTGTGATGGGCAGCGGCGTCTCGTCCGAATGGCGGGACTGGATCCTGTTCTCACACGCGACGAAGTTCGGCATAAAAGATCCAGAATTCCATCGCGATATCGGCTTTTACGTCTTCAAGTTGCCGTTTCTCGAGTTCATCGCCGGATGGACCTTCGCGGCGCTGCTGGTGATCCTGATCGTCACGTTGGTGTTCCATTACCTCAACGGCGGCATCCGGCTGCAGACGCCGTTCCAGCGGGTGACACCGCAGGTGAAGGTGCACATCTCGGTGATCCTGGCGCTGATGGCGCTCACCAAGACGGTGCAGTACTACCTCGCCCGTTTCGGGCTCACCCTTTCGCACCGTGGCGTCGTCGACGGAGCGACCTACACCGACGTGCATGCGCAACTGCCAGCGCTGAACCTGCTGATGTTCATCTCAGTTGCGGCCGCGATCCTGTTCATTGCCAACATCTTCCGTCGCGGATGGGTGTTCCCGATCATCGCGGTGGGGCTGTGGGGATTCATCTCGATTGTCGTCGGCACGATCTATCCCGCCATCATTCAGCGTTTCGTCGTACAGCCCAACGAGTACGCACGCGAACAGTCGTACATTCAGCGCAACATCACCTCGACCCGAGCCGCGTTCCAGCTCGACACGATCGACACGAAGCAGTTCAACTACGGCGCCGATCTGTCGACCACGGAGGTCGACAAACCAGCCAACCAGCAGACGCTCGCGAACGCGCGGCTGTGGGATCCGGCTCCGCTGTCCCAGGTGCTCGCCTCGACCGAAGAGTTCCAGCCCTTTTATGCGTTCAACAACGTGGACGTCGACCGTTACAACGTGAACGGCACGCCAACCGAGACGCTGAGCGGCGTGCGAGAACTCAACTCTGCGCAGCTCCCGTCCAACACGTGGACCAACAAGCATCTTGTCTACACCCACGGTTACGGCATCGACACCGCCACCGCGAACGACCACAACCAGGACCAGCCCGCCTATCTGCTGCGGGACATTCCACCGACGGGCACGCTGACGCTCAACCAACCCGACGTGTACTTCGGCGAAGGCCTGACCGGCTACACCGTTGTTGACAGCAAAGTCGCCGAGCAGGAAGCGAACGGCGAAACCAGCGCGACGACCACGAGTTATTCAGGCAGCGGAGGCGTGAAGGTCGGCAGCCTCGCCCGTCGCCTCGCGTTCGCGTTGCGGTTCGGCGACTTCAACCTCGTCTACTCCAGCCAGATCACCTCGCAGTCGCGCATTCTGTATCTCCGCGACATCCAGAGCCGCGTGCAGACCGCAGCTCCGTTCCTGCAATGGGACTCGGACCCGTATCCGGTCATCCTCAACGGGAAGATCCTTTGGGTGCTCGACGGCTACACCACAACGAACGAGTATCCGTATTCGCAGTCGATCAACCCGATCGTGCCGCCCGGCAGCGGCCTCAGCACCAACTTCAACTACGTGCGCAACTCGGTGAAAGCGACCGTCGACGCGTACGACGGAACAATCCACTTCTACGTGGTCGACCCGTCCGATCCGATCATTCGCACCTACGAGAAGGCGTTTCCCGACCTGTTCCAGCCGGCGAGCGCGATGCCGCCCGGGCTGAACGCCCATTTGCGGTACCCGCAAGACATTTTCGACGCGCAGACCGAACAGTACGCGCTGTATCACATGACCAACCCGCTGCAGTTCTTCCAGAAGGCGGCCCTGTGGGACGTCGCCCCCAGCCCCGACGCAACGGACACGGGAGACACCGCGAGCGCGGCCGCTCAAGTTGGCGGCAGCAACGGCGGCCGCAACACGACGCTCGCCGGATCCGGAAACCCGATCGATCCGCTCTATCTGATGATGCAACTTCCCGGCATGTCGAGCCAGCAATTCGTGCTCGAACGACCGTTCGTGCCGATATCGAAGGACAATCAGCTTTCGTCGTTCCTGGTCGCGGGCAACGATCCCGGATCGTACGGAAAGCTCACGCTGTACGAAGTGCCCAGTCAGTCGCTCGCTCCGTCACCGACGCGGGCGGCGTCGCTGATCGAAGCGGATCCGAACATCAGCAAGATCTTCTCGTTGTTGGATCAGCATGGCTCGACCGTGCTCCAGGGCGACGCCCAGTTGATCCCAATCGACAACTCGATCTTCTATGTGCGACCGATTTACGTCGAGGGCACCTCCTCCCAGCCCCTCCCGCGATGGAACTTCGTCGCGGTGACGTACGGTGAAAGCGCGGTGCTCGATACGAGCGTTACCGATGCCGTGAGCAACCTGCTCGCGGGGACGATCCCAGCCGCCGAGACGCAGGTCCTGAACGGCAACGGCACCGGCCCGCCAACGCAGACGACGACACCGACAACGACCACGACGACGCCGTCGACGACGCCGATCATCGTGCCTTCGAAAGGGGCGACGGTCGCCGAGTTGTTAGCGGACGCCGAACAACTCACCACCAAAGCGAACCAGGATCTGGCCAACCAGAACCTGGCGGCGTACGCCGCGGATATCAAAGAACAGCAGGCCTTGATCGCCGAGGCCAGCCAGCTCGCCTCGGAGCACTCGTCGACGCCTCCGTCGTCGGCGACAACCTCGACGACCAGCACCACGACGCCCAAGACCAAAAGCGGGGCGACGACCACCTCAGTCGCCCGCGCCTAGACGGCAGGCTGCCGGGGCCGCCACCCCCGCGGATTGTCGCGGGGTCCCGGGATTGTTACTATCTAGATAGTGTTAATTGTCTGGTGACGGCGGCCCGCTCCCCGCGGGGTCGAATCGCCGGGAATCGACTGCGCACCAGTGGTCTAGGAGGCGAATGCACGTGGCTGTCCAGGGCATCGATCTGGGCAAGTACAAGCTCGGTTGGCATGACACCGAGCAGAGCGTCTTCAAGCCCAAGAAGGGCCTGAACGAGGACATCGTCCGAGAGATTTCGTGGCGTAAGTCCGAGCCCGAGTGGATGACGACGTTCCGACTGAACGCGCTGAAGCGGTTCGAGCGCAAGCCGATGCTCGCATGGTTCGCCAAGAACATGCCCGACATCAACTTCGACGACATCTACTACTACATCAAGCCGACCGACGGTCAGGTCAACGACTGGGACATGCTCCCCGAAGAGATGAAGACCACCTACGAGCGTCTCGGCATCCCCGAAGCCGAACGCAAGTTCCTCGCCGGCGTCACCGCTCAGTACGAGAGCGAAGTCGTCTACCACAAGAACCGGGAAGACCTCGAGGCCCAAGGGATCATCTTCACCGACATGGACACCGCGGTGCGCGAGTACCCCGACTTGGTCAGGCAGTACTTCGCGACGGTGATCCCGCCGGGCGACAACAAGTTTGCCGCGCTCAACTCGGCGGTGTGGTCGGGAGGTTCGTTCATCTACGTGCCGCCCGGCGTGCACGTCGACATGCCGCTTCAGGCCTACTTCCGCATCAATGCGGAGAACTCCGGGCAGTTCGAGCGCACGCTGATCATCGCCGACGAAGGCTCGTCGGTGCACTACGTCGAAGGCTGCTCGGCGCCCGTGTACTCGACCGACTCATTGCATTCGGCTGTGGTGGAACTCATCGCCAAGCCCAGCGCACGGATCCGTTACTCGACGATCCAGAACTGGTCGCCCAACGTCTACAACCTTGTCACCAAACGCGCTCGTGCCGAGACGGAGTCGACCGTCGAGTGGATCGACGGAAACCTCGGCTCGAAGCTCACGATGAAATACCCGGCGGTTGTGATGGTCGGCCCGAAGGCGCACGGCGAGGTGCTTTCCGTCGCGTACGCCGGACCGGGCCAGCATCAGGATGCCGGCGCCAAGATGACACACGCCGCGCCCGAGACGACCTCGATCATCGATTCGAAGTCGATCTCCAAGGACGGTGGCCGCACGACGTACCGCGGGCTCGTGCGGGTCGAAGAAGGCGCGCATCACGTCAAGAGTCACGTGCGCTGCGATGCGCTCATCCTCGATGAGGAATCGCGCAGCGACACCTACCCGTACATGGAGATCGAAGAGAAGGACGCGCGCATCGGCCACGAGGCCACAGTTTCGAAGGTCGGCGACGACCAGCTTTTCTACCTTCGCAGCCGCGGGCTCACCGAGCAGCAAGCGACCGCCATGATCGTGAACGGCTTCATCGAACCGATCGTCAAGACACTCCCGATGGAGTACGCGGTCGAGCTTTCCCGACTGATCGAGCTCAACATGGAAGGCGCGGTGGGTTAGGTCCCACGGCGAACGATGACTGACGCATTCTCTGGCGACGCCGCGCGGGCGCTTGGCGGGCCCGATTGGCTGCTCACCCGCCGGCTCGCCGCGGTCGAGTCGCTTTCCCAGATCTCGTGGCCGACTTCCGAAGAGGAGATCTGGCGCTACAGCCGTATCGGTGAACTCGACCTCGCACGATTCCGGCCGTTCGAAGAAACCGAACTTGGCCGGCCCGGTGACGAACGGGCCCCGGGCGGCGGGCCGTGGGCGGCCGAAGCTGGTCCGCACGCCGCGATGCTCGTCGTGCGTGACGGCCGCGTCGTGCATCACGAAATCGACCCGGGTCTCGAGGCGAAGGGCGTCCGAGTGTGCGATATCGCAACCTGCGACGACGACGTACGCGGCCTCGTCGGCACCGCGTCGCGCACCTCCGAAGATGCCTACACAGTGCTGCACGACGCGTTTCTTGCCGGCGGTGCACTGGTGCAGATTCCCGACGGCGTCGTGGTGGACGATCCGATCCTCGTTCTGCACTGGTGCGAAGGCGATGACCGCGCGTCGTTTCCCCATACCGTCGTCTCGCTCGGCGAACACGCCGAGGCAACGGTGCTCGACCGCTTCGGCTCGCCCGAGACCGACCACTTTGTCGACGCCGTGACCGAGCTGTTGGTCGCCGACGACGCCCATCTGAGATATCTCTCCATCCAGCAGCACGGCACGCGCACATGGCACCTCGGATTGCAGCGGGCGTTGGTCGGTCGCAACGCGACGCTCAAGACTTCCGCGGTCGCGCTCGGCGGCGACTACGCGCGGCTGCGGAGCGAAACCGTCTTGCAAGGCGAAGGCGCAGAGAGCGATCAGCTCGCGGTGTACTTCGCCGACGGATCGCAGATGCTCGACTTCCGTACGCTCCAGGATCACGACGCGCCACGCACTCGCAGCGATCTGCTGTTCAAAGGCGCGGTGGAGGGTGTCGCCCGGTCGGTGTACTCCGGGCTCGTGCACCTGCGGCCCACGGCCCAGAAGGCGAACGCGTTCCAGACGAACCGCAATCTGGTCCTCAGTGAAGGCGCGAGCGCGGAGTCGATCCCGAATCTCGAGATCGAAGCCAACGACGTCAAATGTTCGCACGCCTCAACCGTCGGGCCGATCGACGACGATCAGCTCTACTACCTCGAGAGCCGAGGAGTGCCCCCCGAGGATGCCGAGCGTCTGATCATCCTCGGTTTCTTCGACGATGTCCTCGAGCGCCTGCCCGTGAGCGCACTGTCGGAAGGGCTGCGCCGCTCCGTTGTCGACAAGCTCGAGCACCGACGGACCTCCAATGGGTGACACGCGTCGGCTGTGCGGCCGGGATGAGCTCGCGCCGGGCAGCGCTCGGTGTTTCGACGTCGACGGGTACCGGGTCGCGCTCGTGCGAATCGACGACAACTTCTACGCGGTCGGTGACACCTGTTCGCACGCCGACTTCTCCTTGTCGGAGGGTGACGTCTGGCCCGACGAGCTCGAGATCGAGTGTCCGAAGCACGGTTCGACCTTCTCGCTGACGACCGGTGAGCCGCAGACACTGCCGGCCACTTCCATTTCCAGTACCTGCACCGGGGTTGGGACAACGGCAAGCTCGGCCGGATGTGGAATCCCTACTACTTCAATGGTGGGATCGCAGTGC
>JBKQIY010000018.1:0-8908 GCA_052148155.1 Acidimicrobiia bacterium
GAATTCCGATGCCCGTGTCGCTCACGATGAAGTGCAGTCGCAATTCATCGCCCTCTTGAGCCAAGCTGCGCCTGCGCGATCCGCAGCTCGGCGTCACTGGGCGTGTCGCTCGTGAACGGGAGGGTCACGTCTGCGAGCTCTTTGCGGAGGTCATCGGACAGAATGCCTTCGAGTTCGTGCACCGACCTCTCATGGATCGCTTTCAACGATCGTCGGCCGGCATCGTCGAGTGGTGCCAGACGTGCTTCGTCGAGCAGCGCCCGAACCATCGACGCGATCCGGATCAGCTTGGTGGGGCGGGCGACCTGCTCGCCGTCGAGACTGCCTTCGTTTCCGGGGGACGGCGTCTGTAACGCTTCGAGCACCTCGGGTGTCACCGCTGAGCCGTCGGCGCCGCCTTCGGCTTGAGCATTGGTTTCGATGTTCGCCACGGCCGCGAAGGTTACCGGCCCGTGCGACCGCGCCCCACATGCATTGAGAGCCGCCGGCGCGGCGCTCACATTTGGATGATGACCAGGCGTTCCTCGGTCATTTCCCGGACCGCCCACTGGGGCCCTTCGCGCGTGTTTCCGCTGTCGCGGTTGCCGCCATAGGGCTGCTGATCGGCGCGAAAGGTTGGTATCTCATTCACCAGGACGCCGCCGTAGTCGAGGGTACGCGCCGCCTTCAACGCGTCAGCGAGGTCGGCCGTGAAGATCGCAGCCTGCAAGCCGTAGCGCGAGTCATTCGCGAGTCGTAGTGCGTCGTCGAGCTTCGTGTACGCCGCGACGCCGACCACCGGCCCGAACACCTCGTTCGCGCAGATCTTCATGTCGGGCGTGACGTCACCGACCACAGTCGGGGCGAGAATGCCGTCCTCGAGGACTTTGCCGCCCGCGAGGATCTCCGCGCCGGCGGCGACCGCTTCATCGACCCATGCCTGGACCCGGTCGCGTTCGCCGGTCGAAATGAGCGCCGAAACATCGGTGACATCTGCGAGCGGATCGCCGACGACGAGGTCTTCGACGAGCGGAATGAGTGTGTCGAGGAAACGTTCCCGCACCGACTCGTGCACATAGATGCGTTGCGTCGAGATACACGATTGGCCCGCGTGCGAGAACCCCGCGACCGAGACCTTCTTGGCCGCGGTTTCGACGTCGGCGCTCGGCTCGATGATCAGCGGCGCGTTGTTTCCGAGCTCGAGCCCGACCTTTTTGCGTGCGGCTCGGGCCCGGATACCCCAGCCAACCTCGGGGGAACCCGTGAAGGTGATGAGCGCAATATCAGGATGGTCGACGATCGCGCTGCCGACGGTGCCGCCACCGCCGGTGACGACGTTGAGATGACCGGCCGGCAGGCCGCACTCGTCGAGCAGGATTCGTGCCAACGTGAGCGCCGACAGGGGTGTCTGGCTCGCGGGTTTCAGCACCACCGGACATCCGGCCGCGATCGCGGGCGCGACCTTGTGCGCGACGAGATTGAGCGGAAAGTTGAACGGACTGATGGCACCGACCACGCCGATCGGCACTCGTAGTGTGAACGCGAGCTTGCCTTCGCCTGCCGCGCTCGCCTCCATCGGCACGACGTCGCCGGCGAGTGTGCGCGCCGCGACGGCCGCGAACGTGAACGTCGAGACCGTCCGCTGGGCCTCGACCCGAGCCGTCTTGATCGGTTTGGCTGATTCGGTGGCGATGACCCGAGCGAGATCTTCGGTTCGTTGCGCCAGCAGTTGCGCGGCCCGGTCCAGGATCTCGGCGCGTTTCCACGCGGGGAGCGGACCGGCGTCGAGCGTGGCCTTCGCGGCGCGCACCGCGTCGTGCACTTGGTCGGCTCCGCATTCCGGAACTCGGCCCAGCAGCGCACCGTCGTAGGGTGCGCGCACCTCGATCCATTCGTCGGTTGTCACGGACGAATCGCCGATAGGAACAGACCAGTCAGCCATGTCCCGGATGCTACGACCGGCGCGATCAGCTCGCGGTTGCGACCCTGCGTTTGGGTGCCGGCGCGTCGAGGTTGGCGAGATCGGCGAGGCGGGGGTCGTTGGAGAACACTTCGATGATGGGTTCCCGCAACCCCAGACGGCGCTGGAGTTTCTCGACGTCGAGCTCCTGGTTCCAGAGCACGAACGTCACGACGACACCTTCGCGTCCGGCGCGGGCCGTGCGGCCGGACCGGTGCGTGTACCCCTTGTGTTCCTCGGGTGGGTCGAAATGCACGACCACGTCGACGTCGTCGACGTGGATGCCGCGCGCGGCGACGTCGGTCGCGACGAGCACGACATGGCTGCCACCCTGGAAGTCTTTGAGCGCTCGCTCCCGTGCGGACTGGCGGAGGTCGCCGTGGATCGCGCCCGCGACGACGCCTTCGCGCTTCAGTTGCGAAACGAGCCGGTCGGCACCTCGCTTGGTGCGTACGAACACCATCGTGCGCGACACGCCTTCCGAGATCGCGGCGAGCACCTTGATGCGGTCGAGCTCGTGGACTCGCAGAAACCGGTGCGTCATGTCATCGACACTTTCGGTGTCGGCCTCTACCTCGTGGCGTACCGGATCGTGCATGTAACGACGGACGAGCACGTCGACCTCGCGGTCGAGCGTCGCGGAGAACAACAACGTTTGGCGATGGTCCTTGGGAACTTTGCGCATGATCCACTCGACCTGCGGAAGGAAGCCCATGTCGGCCATGCGGTCAGCCTCGTCGATCACGAGGATTCCCACCTGGTCGAGGTCGAGCTCACCCCGTTCGAGCAGGTCGATCATGCGGCCGGGTGTCGCGACCGCGATCTCAATGCGTTTCGACAGGTTGCGTACCTGCTTGTCGAGCGACGTGCCGCCGTAGAACGCGGCGACCCGCATACCGATCGTCTTGCCGAGCGGCGAGAGCACGTCGACGACTTGTTTGGCGAGCTCACGCGTCGGTACGAGCACGAGCGCAGTCGGATGTCCGGGTTTGGCGGCGGTCACGGTCTGCAGCATCGGCAGCCCGAACGCGAGCGTCTTGCCGGAGCCGGTGCGGGCCTTGCCGCACACGTCGCGGCCGGCGAGCGCGTCGGCGATCGTCACCTCTTGGATGGCGAACGGGTCGTCGATGCCCTGGGCCGCGAGGGCGTCAACGAACTCGGCCCTCAGGCCGAGATCTCGGAAGGAAGTCACTCGGTTGTCTCCTCGAAATAGGGTCGGAGGCCGATCCTCGGCAGTTCCGCGCTATTTCGGGACAAGTGAGGTACGACCGCGGGTTCCGAAGGATGGGAACCCGGAAGGTCATGGTAGTCGAGTCCCGGGTCGGCCCGGAGCACTCCTGGCGGAGGCGGCGTATCGTTGGTTCGCATGGTGTACGCAACGCGACCGATGCATGACGCCGATTCACACATCATGGAGCCGCCAGCGTGGCTGCAGGGCCACCTTGGGGCTGAGCACCGGGCTCGACTGCCCGTGCTGGGCGCCGCCGACGCCCCGAGCACCCAGGCGTTCGACGTCGATCGCATCCGCCGCGCCCACGCAGATCCTGCCTACCGCGCCGAGGACGCATCGCAGATCCTGCTCCGCAAGAACTTCGCTGCCACCGGATCATTCATCGAGGCCGACCGTCCACGGGCGCTTGACCTCCTCGGCTTCGCCAGCCAGCTGGTGTTCGATACCTTCACGAGTTCGCATGTCCTGCGCATCGAACGCGACGGCGACCCGGAGTTCGCGACGCAAGTCGCGCGCGGGCAGCATCGCGCCATGCTCGAGTGGTGTTCGGTCGATCCCCGTCTGCTGCCGGTGTGTGTCGTGCCGCTCGGCGACATGGCGGCCGCGGTGTCGCTCACCCGTGACGCAATCGATCGTGGTGCGGCGGCGCTTCAGATCGGCCAATACTGTCCGGCTGGCCATTCGCCGAGCCACGTCGATCTCGAGCCGGTCTGGGCGATGGCTGCCGAGGCGGGCGTGCCGGTCGTGTTGCACGTCGCGGGGGCCGGCGCGAACGTCATGAATCCCGCGTTCTTCGACAACGGCCTTCCGCCTGTCCCTGACTTCCACGGCGGTGACGGCAACTTCAAGTCGATCGACTACCTGTCGATCCCGCTGCCCGTCATGCAGACGTTGAACGCGTTGGTGATCGACGGCGTGTTGCAACGAAACCCGGATCTGCGAGTCGGCGTCATCGAAGTCGGCGCGTCGTGGATCCCGAGTTGGATCCGGATGCTCGACTCCGCGCATGAGGCGTTCCGCAAGAACGAGGAACGTCTCCAACGCATGGACCTGCGGCCCAGCGAATACGCGCGCCGCCAGGTGCGGGCCACGCCGTATCCGCACGAAGACACCGGATGGACCATCGCCAACGCCGGCGCCGAGATGTGCATGTTTTCTTCCGACTTCCCGCACGTCGAAGGTGGGCGAAATCCGATCGGACGGTTCGAACGGAGCATGGACGCAGCCGGCATCGGCGACGACGCCCGGCAGCGTTTCTACTGGGACAACTTCGTCGACCTGCTCCGTCCCGTACTCGAGCGCCGAAGCATCCCCACCGTCGAACCGGCATGAACCGGGCCGAGACCGGCGTCGGTCTTCACGAAGTCTCGAACTGAACCGGCGCATCGAAGGAAGCTTTGCGGGCCGCGCGTCGCAATGCGCCCAACACTGCACCTCCGGCGACCGCGATCAGCAGCGCATTGGTGATGGCACGGCCGGTGTCCCAACCCAACGAGGTCGTCACGTCGAACAAGAGATATCGATGCAGGTTCTCGACGACCGAGGCGCCGGGAACGAACGACAGGCGTGTCCGTGCGCCGAGCGTGAACGGCCAGAACGACAGGTTGAGCAAGAGGCCATACAAAAAGGCCGAGGCCGCGCCGTAGACCATCAGCATTCCGAGCTCCCGCCGACCGGTGGCCCTCGGAAGGAGTCCGGCTCCGAGCCCGACCCATGCGCACGCGAACATCTGGTACGGCATCCACGGACCGACACCACCGGTGATGAGCGCCGACGCGAACAGCGTCGAACAGCCCAGGCTGAAGCCGAACCCGGGGCCGAGCGCGCGGCCTGAGATCACGAGCAAGAAAAAGATCGTCTCAACCCCAGCGGTCCCCGCGCCCAATGGCCGCAGCGCGGCACCGAGCGCGGACAGCACCCCGAGCAGCGCCAGGGCCTTGGCGTCGAGGCCACCTTCGGACAGCTCGGCGAGCACGACTCCGAGGACGACCAACAGCAACGCGGCGAACATAAGCGGCGCGAAACTGCTCGCGCCGACGGTTGACTCGCGGCTGGCGAAGAACGGCCACCCGAACGCGACCACGCCGAACACCGACGCCAACGTGAGCGCAGCGACCGTACGGGATCCGATCTTGACGGCCTTGGGCGACGCGTTCACGGCGTCACGTCCACCGTCGCGAACGGACTGGCACCGTGCGGGAACACGCCCGCGACGCGTAGCTGATCGACTGTCAGCCACGGCCGCGGCGCGAGGATCTTGGCGACCTGCGGTGCGAACGCGGGCGACGCGATGATCACTGTCGCGGTATCTCCATCGGCGACGATCTCGCCTTCGGCCATCACCACGACGCGATGTGCGGTCGCGGCGACGAACTCGACGTCATGCGTCGACACGATCACGGCACGGCCTCCGGCCGCGATTTCGTGCAGGATGAAACCCAGCTCATGTTTGGCGCGATAGTCCAGTCCGCGAGTCGGTTCGTCGAGGAGCACGACCTGCGGCGCCGCCGCGAGCTGTACGGCCAACACGAGTGCGAGTCGTTGCCCTTCGGAGAGGTCACGCGGATGGGTGTCGTCGAAGATCCCGGGCGCGAGCCGGTCCAGCGCGGCCCGCGACTGGCCGGGCGCCGCGTTCGACTCGGCGTCGGCGCGGGCGAGCTCTGCGCCGACGGTGTCGAGGTACAGCAGATCCGACGGCGTATGCGGGACCAGACTCACCAGCCGTCGTGCGTCGGCGGGCCCGAGACCGGCCGGGTCGCGTCCGCCGACGTCGACGCGGCCGCCGTCACGGACGCCCGAACCTTGAAGTGCCCACAGCAGCGACGATTTGCCGGCACCGTTGCGACCCATCAGCGCGACGACTTCGCCCGAGAACAGCTCGATGTCGACGTTGCGTACCGCCGCCACGTCGCCGTAGCGGACCACAAGCCCCCGGCCGCGCAGCACTTCAGACCGTTCCTCGATCGGCGGAGGCACAGCCGGCGGTGCGACGACGTCGACCAGCTCGGCGGTCAGCGGCGCGGCGCGGCGGCGGGCGTCACGAACGGACAGCGGCAGCGGTGTCCAGCCGGCGAGGCGACCAAGTTCGACGATCGGTGGCGCAACCGCGGCGCCAGCGAGGACCTGGTCGGGCCGGCCGTACTCGACGGTTCCGTCGCCCGGCACGTACGCGATGCTGTCCGCGTACTGCACGACCCGCTCGAGCCGGTGCTCTGCGATCACGACCGTGACTCCGAGGTCGTGAACGAGCCGGGTGATCGTCGCCAACACCTCTTCCGCGCCGGTGGGGTCGAGCGCCGAAGTCGGTTCGTCGAGCACGAGAACCGAGGGGTGCGCAGTCAGCACCGCGCCGATCGCGACTCGCTGCAGCTGTCCGGCGGACAGGTGATGCAAAGGACGGTGGCGGAGTTCGGCGAGTCCGAGCAGGTCGAGCGTCTCTTCGACGCGTTTGCGCATCACCGCCGGCGCGATGGCGAGCTGCTCCATCCCGTACGCGAGCTCTTCTTCGAGTGTGTCGGTGACACATCCTGCGAGCGGATCTTGGGTCACGACTCCGACGACGTCGGCCAGCTGACGGGGCGGATGGGTGCGCGTGTCGCGACCGTCAACGGTGACGCGTCCTCGCAGCGTCCCGCCGGTGAAGTGCGGCACCAATCCGTTGACCGCGCCGAGCAGCGTGGACTTGCCACTTCCGGTGGCACCGATCACGACGCACAGTTCGCCGGCGGGGATCGCGAGGTCGACGTCACGCAGCGTCGGCGTTGGCGCATCGGGATAGGTGACGGTGACGTGATCGAAGCGGATCACGCGTACGCTCCGGCGCGCTCGGGCGTTGGCGTCGGGTGTTCGCGCCGAACGGCGCTTGGAGCGGCGATCGGAGGCGGCGGCGTCAGCCAGGCCGGCAGGAGCGCACACAGGATTGCGACGGTCGGCAGTGCCGGCAATGTCGGCCATGCCAGCGGGAAGATCGACGGGTTGAGCGCCGAGGCGTTGCGGGCTCCGGCGACGACGGCTGCGCTGGCCGCGGCCACGCCGCACAGGGCCGTGCACCATTCGGGGACCGCCCACGGATCTGGCCGGTAGCGGCTACGTCGGATTCTTCTCCCTCCGAGGATGAGTCCGGCGGCGGCGAGTGCGAGACCGGCTGTGAGGGTCGGGACGCCGAGCAGCCACGGTGTCGACGCGTCGAGCAAGCCGTAGCTGCCCAAGCAGAGCCCGACCAGACCGGCGAGCAGCAACGCCACGGTGAGGCGCCGTACTCGTGGGGGAACCGCGCCGCTGCGCCCGTAGCCGCGAGAGTCCATCGCCGCGGCGAGTTGGAACGACCGGTCGAGGGCGTCGTGCAGCACCGGCATCGCGACGCCGCGTACAGCTCGTCGACCTCGGGCCGTGTCGCCGCGCAGCTTTCGGGCGCGTCGGACGCGCTGCACGCTTTCGACGAGTTGGGGGGCGACGGTGATGGCGACGGTAATCGTGACGCCAAGTTCATAGAGCGCGGCTGGCAACACGCGCAGCGCCCGCTTGGGATTGGCGAGCGTGTTGGCCGCACCGATGCAGCACAACAGCGTGGCGAGACGAAGTCCGTCGTAACTTGCGGACACGACGCTCTCGGCGCTGACCGGACCGCCGAGTTGCACACCCGCCATGAAGCTGGGGAGCGGCACATGCGGGATCGTGAACAGGACATGCTCGCCGGTTCCGAGGTCACCTCCGAGGACGACGCGAAAGCCTACGCGGAACGCGATCACGACCAGGCCGACCAGCAGGTACAGCTTGAACGCACGGGCCCACGGTGCTTCGGTGCGGCGGGCGGCGACGACGACGCCCGCGACCGCGAGCACCAGGACGAGCAGCAACGGGTTCGTCGTGCGGCTCGCAGCCGCGGCCAAACCGATCGCCCAGATCCACCATGCGATCGGATGCACGATGCGCGGAAGTCGCCGCGCTGCCGCACTGGTCATGCCGGACGTCGGCGCCGGGCGCGGATCGTCAGCCACCCACCGACGCTGAGAGCCGCGACGACTGCGAGGGCGAGCACCGCCGACCGCGGCGATCCCGGGCTGTCGTGTCCGACAGCGGAGGCCGTGCGTTCAACGAGACGCGGAGTGCCGCGCGGCAATGACGCCGCTCCGGACGCGCCAGTCGCTGTCGATATACGGGTTGGGGCGGCCGCGGTCGTGGTCGACGCGGACGGGTGCGACGCAACGACGGTCGTTGACGACCTGCCGGGCGGCGTCGTGACCGACACCGCGGCCGACTCGGCCGTGGGAGCGGGCGCCGCGGGACTGGTCGACGTCGTGGGTGCGCTGATCACCGCCGTTGGGCGGATGCCAGGCTCGGCGTCGTCGCCGAACGCGAACCCGATCAGCGAGCCTGCGGGAGGCTGATAGCCCGTCACGCCCGCGGTCGCGTACGTCCAGTCGGTGTCGGTCGGACGGGCCCAGTAGAACGACCATGAGGAAGTCGCCGGCGGCGTTTGTGCGCACGACTGGTGCGCACTCGATGGCAGATCGTCGATCCGACAGAGAAACGCGTCGCCGTATTGGGCGGTACCTGCCGTCGCGAAGCCGGCCGCCTCGAGCGCGTCCAGCGCATTTGCGGGATGGCCCGGCGCGCAGCCGCGCTCGATGTCGAGCCGGAAATGCGTGAAGTCGACGATCACCGTGACACCCGTCCTCGCCGTGCACGCCGAAACGGACGCAGCGCCGACCGGCGGTGACGGCGCGACGATCGCGAAG
>JBKQIY010000019.1:0-237558 GCA_052148155.1 Acidimicrobiia bacterium
CGTGCCGGCGACGCCGGCGCAGCCGTCGGTGTCGCAGGGCGATTTGGAGCTTGTCGTGTCGTATGTTGAGCCGGTGGATAATGGGAGTGCGATTACGAGTTATAGCGCGGTGTGTACGTCGATGAATGGTGGGGTTCCTGCGATTGGGACGTATGTCACGCCGAATGAGGGTGTGTCGCCGATCGTGGTGACGGGTGTGACTGATGGCGATAGTTATACGTGTGATGTGAGAGCTTCGAATGGTGTTGGTCTGAGCGCGGATTCGTTGCAGTCTTCGCCGCCGGTGGTGGTGGTGGGTGTGCCGGGTGCGCCGTCGGTTCCGTCGTTGGTGTCTGGGAACGGTCAGGTCACGGTGTCGTTTGTGGCGGGGTTGTCGGGTGGTGATCCGGTGATTGGGAATACTGCGACGTGTGTGTCGTCGGATGGTGGTGTGATGGGTCAGGCGGGTGGGGTGTCGCCGATTGTGGTGTCGGGGTTGACGAATGGTGCTGGGTATGACTGTTCGGTGGTGTCGACGAATGGTGTGGGTTCGGGGGTGGCGTCGGGGTCGAGTTCGATTGTGGTGGGGTTGCCGGGGGTGGCGGCTGCGCCGACGGTGATGTCGGGTGATGGGCAGATTGTGGTGAGTTTCGTTCCTCCGAGTTTGAATGGTTCGGCGTTGGTTGCGTTTAACGCGACGTGTGTGTCGGCTGGGAATCCGGTGGCGTTCGGGTCGGGGTTGGTGTCGCCGGTGACGGCGGTGGGCGCGGCGGATGGGCAGTCGTACACGTGTCACGTGACGGCGGAGAACATGTTGGGTGATGGGCCTGATTCGCCGGCGTCGGCGTCGGTGGTTCCGGCGGGGGTGCCGGGGTTCCCGAATCCGGCTCCGACGGTTAAGCCTGGGAATGGTGTGATGGAGGTGGCGTTCGTCGCGCCGGCTGATAATGGTGCGACGATCTTGTCGTATACGGCGACGTGTACGTCGAGTGATGGTGGTGCGACGGGTGTGACGTCGGGGCCGTCGTCACCGATTGGTGTGACGGGGTTGACGGATGGGGATTCGTATACGTGTGATGTGAGCGCGACGAATAGTGCGGGGACGGGTTCTGTGTCGGATGATTCTGTTCCGGCGGTCGCGAATGCGGTGCCGGCTGGGCCGGCGCAGCCGACGGTGGTGGGAGGTCCCGGCCGGGTGGTGGTCAGTTTTGTGGTGCCGGCCGCGAACGGGAACGCGGTGTTTGAGACGACCGCGACGTGTGTGTCGAGTAATGGTGGTGTGTCTCGGTCGGTGGTGTCGGAACCGGAAGATCTGGGTGAGACGTTCTCGCCGATTGTGGTGGCCGGGTTGACGAACGGGAAGAGCTACACGTGTCGGGTCGACGCGACGAACGATGTTGGGACGGGTCCGTCGTCGCCGGTGTCGGCGGTGGTGATTCCTCGTAGCCCGCCGGGCGCGCCGACGGGTGTGAAGGCCTTGTCCGGTAATGCGACTGGGTCGGCGGGACCGGTGATTGTGTCGTTCACGGCGGGAGCGGCGAACGGGAGCGCGATCACGTCGTTCCGGTTGACGTGTACCGACACGAAAGATGGGGTCACGTTCACGAAGAGTGGTGCGGGTTCGCCGCTCACGGTTGGGGGACTGACGACTGGTCATCCGTTCTCGTGTGTTGTGGTCGCGGTCAGTTTGGGTGGGACCAGTGTCAAGTCAGCTGCCGCGAACGTGACGTTGGGTGCGCCCGGCCAGCCGACGATCTCCAAAATCGTGCAGAAGAACCATGGGGTGACGTTGACGTTGTTAGCTCCCGTCGCGAACGGTGCGCCGATCACCAGATATGTGGCGGAATGTTCCTCGAATGATGGTGGTGTCGGTCGAGGTTCAGCCAGCCCCGGCGGCGAACTCGTCGTCACCAACATGAGTTTGGGCACCATCTATATCTGCGCGGTGACCGCCGACAACTCCCGCGGTGCCGGCACCCCAACCAAAACCGGACCCATCACCATCACCAAATAGACACCAACCACACATCCCCAACCCCGCGCCGACCCGACCAGACCGAAACCCACACCGCACCAGCCCACACGAACCCCCGGCCGCCACAACCGGACAGCCCGATCTGCACACCCGGCAACCACAACCCAACGCGCCGACAGATCGCACATTCTCGAACGCTCGCGCACGTCACCAAAAGCATCTTGCGAACCGGTGGCTCGTGACCTTTCGTCCGAAGTCGAAGCGTGGGTGGTGTCGCGCCCAGCTGTCGTATTGCAAACGGACCGTTTCCTCGTCGTCGCTCAGACGATTACCAATCCAGGGGGACGTCCCGCACCGCTGACGGTCAGTACGAGCGTCGCCACCGTTTCGCCGATTCGGAAACTTCCGGACGAAATCTGAGGGGATGAGCTCCATGGTGAACACGTCGACTTCGCTAGGACGGCCGCACGGCTGGAAGGCTTGGGTATGCGGCGTCGCGATCGTGGGCGCCTCATTTGTCGGCGCAGGCGCGAGCGGAGCGTCACCGACCGTCCCGGGCGCGCCGACGATCACGTCGGTCACAGCCGGAGACCACTACGTCAAAGTTGCGTTCAGCAGACCGGCCGACGACGGTGGCGCACCGATCTTTAACTACAAGGCGACCTGCACATCGAGCGATGGTGGCGCGACCCGTTCCGCGAGCTACTTCAGCTCGCCGTTGCGTGTAAGCGCGACCGCAGGCGACACCTACACGTGCACCGTCATGGCGCAGAACAGTGCCGGGTTCGGTCCGCCGTCGGCGCCGTCAGCGCCGGTCGTCGTACTCCCCGTCGTGCCGGGCGCGCCGACGATCACCTCGGTGACACCCGAGGACCACAACGTCGATGTTGCCTTCACGAAGCCTTCGAGCGACGGAGGATCACAGATCTTTAACTACAAGGCGACCTGCACATCAAGCAATGGTGGCGTGACCCGTTCCGGGAGCTATTTCCGGTCGTCCGTTCGTGTGGAAAACCTGACCGCGGGCGACACGTACACGTGCACGGTCATGGCGCAGAACAGTGCCGGGTTCGGTCCGCCGTCGGCGCCGTCAGCGCCGGTCGTCGTGCTCCCGGTCCTGCCGGGCGCGCCGACGATCACGTCCGCCACTCCAGGAGATCACGAGGTCACCATTACGTTCACCGGACCGGCCAGCAACGGTGGATCACCAATCGTGAACTTTGAGGCGACGTGCACCTCGAGCGACGGTGGCGCGACCCGCTCCGCTAGCTACTTCCGTTCGCCCATCCGCGTGGGCCTGACCTCGGGCCACACCTACACCTGCACGGTCACGGCCCAGAACAGCGCCGGGTTCGGTTCGCCGTCTGCACCGTCGGCGCCGTTCGTGGTGCTCCCAATCGTGCCGGGCGCGCCGACGATCACGTCAGCCACCGCGGGACTCGACAACATTTCCGTCGCATTCTTGCCACCGGCCGCTAACGGCGCGGTGAACATCTTCGACTACAAAGCCGAGTGCTTCTCGAGCACGGGCGGCGTGACTCGCTGGGAGGATTCACCAGTGTCGCCGATCTTGGTCAGTGGCCTGACCGGCGCCAACACCTATACCTGCGTCGTGATGGCAAAGAACGACGTCGGGTTCGGTCCGCCGTCGGTGGCGTCCGCCCCAGTCGTCACGCTGGCCCCGCCGGCGGCGCCGGGCGCACCGACGATCGCGTCGGTGACGGCCGGGCCGCAGAGTGTTTCCGTCGCTTTTACGCCGCCCGCCAGTGACGGTGGCGCAACCATCACCGATTACCAGGCCACATGCTTCTCGAACGATGGTGGCGTGACCCGCTCGGATGACCAACCTGCCTCGCCGATCCTTGTCGGTGACCTGACGGCAGGCGACACCTACACGTGCGTCGTCCTGGCAGAGAACGGCGCCGGCTTCGGCCCACCTTCGGTGGCGTCGGCGCCGGTGACCACACCGTCGTGAGTGAAGACCCGAGACCGGTCTTCGACAAGCATCGCCCACGATCGCGTACCACGACAGGAGCTCCGACGGTGCGCGGTCGTGACGGCATGAGCGTTTCGTGACGTCTCCGCCTGATCCAACAGTCCTCGCGAAGGTGTTGTGCCCCATCGACCCATCTCGACGCGCGCTCGTTGAATGATGGTTTCCTTCGTGCACGCACGGGTAGTTCTCCGGTGGAGACCGATTCGAGCGTGCTGAACGACAAGGGGACTCACGATGGGCAAGTACAGTCCGGGGTTACGGCCCGGGGCCGCGATGGTCTGGTTGTTTGGTGTTGCGATCATCGGCGCCGCGGTCAGTGGCGAGGCCGCCGGGGCGACCACGACCGTGCCAGCCGCGCCGACGATCACGTCGGTGAAGGCCGTCGGGTTGAACAGCATCACCGTTGCGTTCGCCGCGCCCGGCGACAATGGCGGCACCCGAATTGTGAGCTACAGAGCCACTTGCACCTCAACTGACGGCGGCGTTGCCGGCGCGCACAACGCATCCCACTCGCCGATCCGCGTGCCAAGCCTCACCGGGAACGACACCTACACCTGCGTCGTCTCCGCGAACAACGCCGCCGGTCCCGGCCCCGCCTCAACGTCTTCGCTTCAGGTGGTCGTGCGTCCACGCGCACCGGCCGCGCCGAGCATCACCTCGGTGAAAGCCGTCCAGCTTCGCAGTGTCACGGTCGCGTTCACCAGTCCCGCCGACGATGGCGGCGCGCCAATCACGAACTACCGAGCTACGTGCATTTCGACGACCGGCGGTGCATCCCACGCCCGCGAGGCGTACCAATCACCAATCACCGTCACAGACCTGACTGCCGCCCAGACGTACACCTGTACCGTCGCCGCCGACAACAGAATCGGTTTGGGCCGCTCGTCGGTGGCGTCCACCCCGGTGATCGCGCGTCCGACCGCACCGGCCGCGCCGAGCATCACGTCGGTGAACGCAATCGGACAACGCAGTGTCGAGGTCAGCTTCACCAAACCCACCAACGACGGTGGCGCGCCGATCAAGAACTACCTGGTCGCGTGTCGATCCAGCGACGGAGGGGCCGCCCGGGACCGTGACGCAGCCGGCTCACCGATCCGGGTGGCGGGCCTGACGTCCGACAAGACCTACACGTGCACCGTCGCCGCCAGCAACGGCGTCCGTGTTGGCCCCGCCTCGCCACCCTCGAAACCATTCAACCCCCGCTCCAGCTAGACGACAGCACGGCGACCAACGCGCCGACACAGTTTCGTCGACGGGCTCGTGACCGGCGACGTCGCGGCCGCGGCCGGGACGTCTGCGATCCGAGCCGGGCGCAGATCTCGGCAACGCCACACGTTCAACGTGACCATGGGCCCGAAACGAACCGCCAGGCTTCGCGCACGGTCTGTGCCGCCGTTCGCGAGGTTGGGTCGGCGCCCTGGGTGCGGCATCACAACGAACCGGTGTCGCCGCCACTGTTTTCGGGGCCGACGACCCAAGCCGTTTCCCTTTCGGGGCCTGGACGATTACCCTCTCGGGGCGCGCAGAAGACACCGACGGGACGACAAACCGGTGATCTGCGAACGCTCCTTGGACCGAGGAGCAGGGGGGTCATGATGGGCAAGCCAAGTGGTCGAGGACGGCCGCGGGGCTGGACCGCTTGGCTCTGCGGTGTCGTGGTCGTCGGAGCCGCGCTGAGTGGGGCTTCGGGCGGCGCAGCAGCCGGTGCGGCAACGGTGACGGCGCCGCGCGCGCCGAAGATCACGTCGGCGACTCCCGGACTGAGCAGTGTCACGCTCGCGTTCAAGGCGCCAGCCGATGGTGGTGCACGAATCTTGAGCTACCGGGCCACGTGCACCTCGAGCAACGGTGGGGTCGCGGACTCCCATCAAGATTTCAACTCACCGATCCGAGTGGCAGGCCTCACCTCAGGCAAGACGTACCGGTGCACTGTCGCCGCGCTGAACAGGGTCGGTTTCGGTCCGGCGTCGACGCCCTCAACCGCGGTGGTGGCCCTTCCGACCGCGCCGCCGCCACCCAAGATCACGTCGATGACGCCCGGCTGGCACAGCGTCACGATCGCCTTCGCGCCCACCACAGATGGTGGCGCACCGATCTTGAACTACCTGTTGGTGTGCTCCGTCGGCTACGGCACTCGCACCCATCAGGGATTCACCTCACCGGTCACGATCGCGTGTGTCGGCGGCGGCGAGCCGTACCTGTGCACGGTCGCCGCCGAGAACCGGGTCGGTTGGGGCCACGCCTCCCCGACAAGTCCGTCGTTCTCGCTTCCGGTCGCACCGTCCGCACCGACGATCACCTCGGTGAAGCTCGGGCTGTACGGCGCCACCGTCGCGTTCACGACACCGGCGAACGACGGCGGCGCGTCGATCTTGAACTACCGCGTCACCTGTACGTCCAGTAACGGTGGCATCACGAACTCGCATCAGGCATTCAACTCACCTATCAGCGTCACTGGCCTCTCACCCGACAAGACGTACACCTGTACCGTCGCTGCGATCAACCAGGTCGGTATCGGAGCCGGCTCGGCACCTTCGCTGCCGTTCGTCGCGCCATCTCCCTGAACGACCACTGAGAACTCCAGACATCGCTGACCTTCACAACGTGCCGGGGTTGGAACACCTGTCGACGATGATCCTTCCCACCTGCGAGCACGCGCGGTGGCGAGAAACGCCGGCTACGAAAAGGACACGGCGCGGTTGATCAAATCTCGACACGGCGCCGATGAGCCGCGCCGTGCCGAACGCGGAAACCCGGCTGACCGCGCGATCCGGTCGCGGAGCACGTGTCGTGTGGTCGGCGACGTTGACGCACGCCGGTAGTTTGAACCGAGTGCGCCCGGTCGTGACGGCTGTCGAGGTGACGAAGCGTTGGTCGACGACGCAAGCGTTGAGCGGCGCGACGTTTGAGATCGGCGACGGGGTCACTGGCCTGCTCGGTGCCAACGGGGCAGGCAAGACCACGCTGTTGGGCTTGATTCTCGGGCTGCACCGCCCCGACTCGGGGACGATCACCGTGCTTGGGCGAGACCCGTGGGTCGCGGGCGCCGACGTCCGAGCCCGGCTCGGGTACGCGCCTGAGCACGATGCGCTGCCGCCGGACGTGGCCGCCCACGACGTCGTCCGCCATCTGGCCGAACTGCACGGCCTGCCTCGGCGGGAAGCTACCTCTCGGGCCAGTGACGCGCTCTGGGAGGTCGGACTGGGGGAGGAGCGGTTTCGGCCGGTAGGGACCATGAGTACTGGACAGCGCCAGCGGGTCAAGTTGGCTCAGGCGATCGTCCACGACCCCGAGCTGCTGCTCCTTGATGAACCGACGAACGGGCTCGACCCGGCACAGCGGGACGACATGTTGGCCCTCATCGACCACGTCGGAGGCGATCTGGGCATGCACGTCATTCTTTCGTCGCACCTGCTCGAGGAGGTCGAGCGAGTGAGCGGATCCGTGGTGATCCTTGACGCCGGGCGGGTCGTCGCCGAGGGCGAGATCGCCGATCTCAGTCGGACGGCTCCAGAACTGATCGTCGAGCTCGACCGCGACGACGGCACCGATCCGGCGCCGACGCTGGCATCGACCCTGAGGGCCGGCGGACTGTCGGTTGCTGTCGAAGGTGCCCGGCTCGTAGTCGTCGCGTTGGAGGCGCCGTGGGTCTACGACGCGGTCAGGGATGCGCTGGCCGACGGCGGTTTCTCGGTCCGGCGACTCGAGCGCCGCACAGCAAGCCTCGAAGATGTCTATTTGGCCAGGGCCGGTTCGGGGCGAACGATTTGAGCGACCGAGACAGTGACGTCATCGCCGCCGACGGACGCGCTCGGATCTTCGAGCCCGGCTACCGCGCCTACCGGGGTGTCCGCCTCGGGGTCGCGCATTCGGTGTGGACGTTGGCCCGCCACACAGCCGAGCGGATCCTGGGCCTCAAACGACCCGCCCGGTACAAGGTGCTTCCGTTCGCGGCGATCCTTATTGCCTATCTGCCGGCGATCGCCTTCATCGGGATCGTGGCGTTGATCCCGAACGGGCTCCAACGGCTCCCCAACCTGATCCCCGGTCCCGGCCGTTACTACGGGTTTATCACCGCGGCGATTGTCCTGTTCGCTGCCCTGGCAGCACCCGAAGCGCTGTGCCCCGACAAGCGTTCACATTTTCTGGGACTGTATCTGTCGTCCCCGTTGAACCGCTCGACCTATCTGCTCGCCAAAGCAATCGCGGTGATCGGCGTGCTGTTGCTCGTCACCCTCGGGCCTCCACTGTTGTTGGTGGTCGGCTTGGCTTTGCAAAACGACGGGCCGCGCAGCTTCGGTGGGTTCATGGAAACGCTCGGGCAGATTCTTGCCGCCGGGCTGTCGCTGTCGTTGATGTTCGGTGCACTGTCGCTGGCCATACCGAGCTTGACGGACCGTCGGGGGATCGCGTCGGCTGGTTCGCTGCTGCTCATTCTCGGCTCGACTGCCATCACCAACGTGGTCGCGTTTGGCGTGCACGGCCCCCGCGACGTCCTTGCGTTGTCCCTCGGTCGGCTTCCATTCGAGCTGGCGTTGCGCATTTTCGGTCTCAACGGCCTCTCGACGCGATTCCGAGGCGGACTGGGCTCGCCGAACGGCTCACCATTATCCACACTGGTCGTCGTCGCCGCGAGTGTCGGGGTGACGTTCGTCGCGGCCGCGGTGACGTGGTGGCGCGTCGTCGGCACCGAGGTGACCAGGTGACCGTCGTGAACGACACGACGCTGGAAGTGCGTCAGCTCTCGAAGTGGTTCGGGTCCGTCGTAGCGCTCTCCGACCTGACGTTCGACATCGGTCCCGGCGTCACCGCGCTGCTCGGCCCAAACGGTGCCGGCAAGTCGACACTGTTCCGAATCCTGTGCGGCCTCGCCATCCCCACGCAGGGAACGGTTCGCATCTTCGGCGAAGACCCGCGGGCGAACCCCGCCCTGACCCGACGTATCGGCATCGCCCCACAGCAGGACCAGCTCTTCGAGCACTACACAATCGTCGACTTTGTCGGCCTGGCCGCCACCTTGCATCATCTCCCGAATCCGACAGCGTCGGCCCTCCGGGCAATCGAAATCGTCGAGCTCGATCCCAGCGACTCGCGGCCGTTGTCGGCGTACTCCAAAGGGATGCGCCAGCGAGTCAAGCTGGCGCAAGCGATCGTCAACGACCCGGACCTGCTCGTCCTCGACGAGCCTCTCGAAGGCCTTGATCCCCGCCAGCGGCTCGGAGCGATCGAGCTGTTTCGCAGCCTCGGCGACGCTGGAAAGACCGTCATCGTCTCCAGCCATGTGCTCGACGAAGTCGAACGTTTCGGATCGCGCATCCTGGTCATCAACCAAGGTCGACTTGCCGCCGAAGGACCGTTCTCAGCGATTCGCGACCTGATGGACGATCGGCCCCGTCACCTGCGGGTCGGCACCGACCGGCCCCCAACATTGGCCGCCGGCCTTTTGATCAGCGGCGTCGTGACCAGCGCGCGAGTCAACGACGGTTGGATCGAGGTCGAAACCGGCGACGCCCCCGCCTTCCGGCGCTCCGTCGCGGCAATCGCACGGAACTGCGAAGTGCGCCTCACCGAAGTGCGAGCCCTCGACGACGACCTCGAGAGCGTCTTCGCCTATCTCCTCGGACCGAGATGACCGCAACAGCTGTGCCCTCGACCGCGAGGACGCTCTGGTCGGTGCTGGTCCGCTCGATCGTCACCCGGGTACGCGTCATTGGGTTGGGTCTGCTCGGTGCCGGCGCTATCGCCCTCGGTGTGACCGTTCACCTGTCCAACGCGGCCAACCGGCCCGACGCGGCCTGGTCGCTTGTCGATTCGTACGGGCTGTCGTTGTTGATCCCGGTTGTCGCGCTCATGTTCGCGTCGGCAGCACTCGGAGATTTGGCCGAGGACGGAACGCTCGTCTACCTCTGGCTACGTCCCGTCCCCCGTTACCAGCTCGCGCTGGCCGCGGTCGCGGCGTCGGTGACCGTCGCGGTACCCGTCGCCCTGATCCCGCTGCTCGTTGGCGCCGCGATCAGTGGCGGAGGGATCCGTTTGGTTGGTGCCACCGCGGCCGGTGGAATGCTGGCGACCGTGGCATATTCGGCTGTGTTCTGCGGCCTCGGGCTCCGAGTGCGGCGGGCTCTCGCCTGGGGTCTTGCCTACCTGCTGATCTGGGAGCAGGCCGTCGCTCGAGTGTCACACGGTGCCGCTCGGGTGTCGCTGTTCATCAGCACTCGCTCACTCGCGGCGTACCTGGCCCGCCGTCCGCCGCCTCACAACGCAGTGGCCTGGACGACTGGACTGATCCTTCCGCTCGTCGTCGCGTTCGTCGCCGTCGTGGTGACCACTCGGTCGCTCAATCGCGGTGAAATCTCGTGAACATCGACGTCCGGCGGTTCGCGCGCGAGATCGCGGAGGGTCGCGTTGGGCGATGATCTCGCGCCGTCAGCGGATATTCATGTCAACCGGTCAGCGTTGTCTTCGGATGCAGCGGAAGGATGACCGGTCGGCGTGGCGGCTGGTTGAAGTTGAAGTCCCTCCAAAGGTTGCCGAGTATTGCCTCGTTTTCGCGGACATCCGGTCTCGGGTCGGGTCGGCCGTCGGTCTTGGGGTCGAGGCGCTCGCCGTTGAGAAAGTCGTCTTCGATGAATTTGTCGTAGGCGTCGAAGCTGAGCGTCTGGTGGTCGATGTATCCCTTCTTCGCGTAGGCGCTGATCACCAAGGCGGGGACGCGCAGCCCGTAGCCGTTTTCGTCCACCTTGGGTGGGACGACGTGGTCGTAGAAGCCGCCCCAGTCGTCCCACGCAAGAAATATCGCGGTCGAATCCCCTTCGGGGCTGCGCATGACCGCGTTGATGAGCCGCGTCACGTACTCGACGCCGGCACTGATTCGAGCGGGCGGGTGCTCGCTCACTTCTCCCGACGGAACGACCCACGAAACCTCGGGCAGTGTGTTGTGTCGCAACTCGTTGAAGAAGTCGTGGGTCGGTTGAATGTTCCCGAGCTGGTGGTCGTCGTGCACAGTGTCGAAGTACGGCAGCGGATTCCAGATGCCGGGCGTCTGCGCGTCTTGCGCGACCGGGACGCACGAGACCCCGCCGGTGACGCAGTCGGGTTGCGTTCCGGCCGCCACGTAGTAACCCCACGATACGCCCGCGGCGTGCAACAAATACGTCAAGTCGGTCCAGGCATAGATCGGTCCGTTCTTCGCGGGTCGCAGCGGGTGGACATCGGGAGGTGACGCGTCGGACGACTGCGTGTCGGTGTTCACGCATGAGAACGGGCGATTGTGGCGAGTGCACGTCGCCGACCATTCCGAAACTAGGAACAGGTGGGCCGGCAAACTCCACGACGCGTTCGGCTCGAACATGTGATCCTGGAGTACGAAGTCACGCGCATAAGTCCAGTAGTTCGGAAGGTCGCTGCCCGTGTGGTAGCCCATCGCGTCCGGTAGTCCACTCCTGCGAATACCAGCACATTCCGGGTCGACCGAGTCGGTGCAGGTGTGAGCGGCAATTCGGGCCCGAATCGCGAACCCGTCCATACGCCCGTGGTCGATATCCAAGACGGCGTTGTCGCTCCGATGCGGCCCGCCCGCGTTCACGTCCTGGTGATCAACGAAAGGTCGCACGCATGGCAACGGCTGCAGGTCAGGAAGACAAGGCGTCGGGACGCCGTGGCTCATCGGGATCCCGTCCGCTCCCGGGAACGTCCCGAAGTAATTGTCGAACGATCGGTTCTCCTGCATGATCACGATGACATGCCGGATCTTGTGAATACCGAGCGGCGGCACATCCACGGCCACAGTGCCGTGTGAGCTTCCACATGCCGTCAGGAGCGTGCCGAACAGCGCGACGACCAAGACCGAGGTCGCGACCCGCCGGAAACGCACTCGACCAACCCTTCCGGCCCCGGCCACCCGGACGAGCAGCCTCTCAGACCAAACGCCGAGCTTGCGCCATCGCGCGACGGCGCAACAAATTCTTTGCTCAACGACGACGGTCAGGCTACGTCAACCCTTTGAACTCGCAGGGAACCGGCTGGTGTCTCGACTCCGGAAATTTGGGCGCCGTCCGTCGCTCGATGTGCCGCCAAGGGCCGCCAAGAATGCCATGCTCGTGCACTGCACAGGAAGCACGAAGGATCGCCTGGCGAGCCAGCTCATCGGGACGCGGCCGCACCGACGAACGAAGAGCGAACTGCTCGACGTCGAACACGACGTCGGTCGGTGAGCGAATTCGCCGTGTCGGCGGTCGACACGCCGATCGTGTTTTCCGCGCCGCTCCTGAAGAAAGCGACACGAAAGCGTCACGCGGGATGATCGATCGGCGAAGTCATCGTGAGCTGACCGTGCACGGATTGTGCGGTTGGGCCGGAGTTGCAAGGTCACCGACCCTCAAGACACCTCGCACAGCAGCGGTGCTGTCGATTCGACGTCTCAACAGCTCGAGCATGGCCGCCAGCACGCGCACAGGAATGCAGAGCACGAGACCGGCGGGGGCCGTTGTGACCAGCAGACACGAGACGTTTCGCCTCCGCCGAGGTGATGTCAACCAGATCGTGGCTCGATACCTGGGGATGCTCGACGCCAACGCTCCAGATGAAGCGGAGCGGACGATCCTCGAACGAGCATTCGTACGGGTCGCAAAAACCTTCTCCGAGTACCACGGAGTCGGTTACGAGGCCTGGCGTGATGTCGGCGTGTCAGCCGATGTGCTGAGTCGATGCAACCTCGACTCCTGACGTGCCGACAGGGGACCGCACCACGGTCCACCTCGCCGCGCATGTCGTTCGAACGGGGCGTGTGTCCGTTAGTGCCAGAACCGGGCGCCGGCGCGGCGGACGTGTTCGGTGAGGATCGGTGCCCGCAGGAGTTCGGCGATGTGTGTGGCCTGGTCGAGATAGCCGGCTGCACGCGGATCGCCGCATCCATCGGCAGCGACGGCGACGCCGTACGCGATTGGCGCCGTGACCCACATACCCGTGAACGCGACCTGATCTGTGAATGGCCAGAGCAAGTCTCGGATCGCGCGGCATGCATCCGACAGTTCGAGTATGTGAGCGGCTTCGGCGGCGATCACGAGTGCTGACGACCAGAACGGCTCGATTGGCAGGTTCGCGAAATCTTTGTCCTGAACGTCCGCGAACAAGGTGCGTGCCTCGTCGCGATTGGCTGGATCTTCAGCCAGCGCTCGGGCGAGCATCAACGTCGCGCCCGGAAACGTCGCGCCGAAGCTGTTGTGCGCGGCGCGAGCCGTTTCGATCGTCCTGCCGGTTTGTCCCTGTTGCCAGTTCAGCAAAGCGCGCTGAACCAGGGCGAGATCCGGCGCGTGCGCGACACCATGTTCCGCGCCGAACGCGCTCGCGTTGTTGATGAGGTCGTCTGCGTGTTCGAGGTCGCCGTCGAGCGCGGCTCGCCAGGCGTTGCGGAGCATCGCACTCCAGCGCAAAGGTGACAGGTCGTATTGTCCGGCGATCGCCTCGGCTTCGTCGCGCCGCAAGTCAGCTCGGGCTCGGTCGCAGGCTTGAATTGCGGCCACTTCATCGGCGCTGAGAGCGAAGTAACGCATGACGACATCGTTCGAGGCTGAGCTGAACTCCAACAATTCGACGAGCGCTGATCGACGTTCGGCAAGGCTGTGCGGAGCGTTTGAGAGCGATGCGCGTTGGAAGAGTGACGCGATCAGTGCAGCGTGATCGCCGCTTCTGCGTGCCGCTGCTAACGCGAGTTTCGAGGTTTGTTCGGCGGTGGCCGGATCGAGGAAGTTCTCTTCGACTGCGATACGCAACAGAACTCGGCTGCGCGTCGCGTCGTCATCGGCGATTTCCAACGCTCGCGCCAACAGGTGGCGAGTATCTGGGCCGGTCTCGCCAGGAAGTGTCGACCATCCGGGTGTGGCGACCTGAACGATCTGCAGTGTCAATGCGTCGTTCTGGGTGGCGACGGCGATACGAACCGCCTCTCTCAGGGTTGTCAGGTCGCGTGGATCGCCGGCGAAGTGTTGAGCGTGCGCAAGTTCGCAAAGGAGAAACCCGCGTTCGTGATCGTCGGTCAGGTATTGGAGCGCGAGTTCGAACCAACGGATCGCGGCGTTCGGTTCGAAGAGGCGGGTGGCATCCTGGCCGGCTATCCGCGCGTAGTGCACGACCTTCTCAGAGACATCCGGACCCGAAGCGGCGCTCCAATGTGCAGCGAGCAACGCCGCTGATGACTCGGCACGAGTTTGGAGCGCCTCGGCGATCCGTCGGTGCCCTTCGGCGCGTTGTGCTGCGGGCAGGTCGGCGGCAACCACCTGGCGGAAGAGCTGGTGGGCGAACTGGTACGAACGGAGCGTGCTGGGTTGAAGCACGTGCGCCTGGACGGCGCGATCTACGAGATGTGCGATGCTTCCGATCGTGGTGTCGGTCACATCCGCGAGAAGCTCGAGGGTGAAGTCATCCTCGAACAGCGACGCGCGTCTGAGCAGCTCGGCAGCCGGGCGACCAAGTGCTGCGACTCGGCGCCGAACGACGTCGCGTACCCGGGGCGGCGACGTCCAATCATTGATGACCCGTTCCGCGGGTCCGGTGCTGAGCAATTCGGCGAGAAGGAGCGCGTTGCCCCCGGTGAGTTCGTAGAGACGGTCAACGATCCGCGATCCAGGATCAACATGCATGCGTTCGACCAGGTCTTCGATGTCGCGCAGGTCCAGCGGGCGCAACGCAAGACGCTCAACAAGGCCGACCTGGTCGATCACGCTCATCAGCCGCGCCAACTGTGGGAATCGATTGTCGAGATCTGGACGAGCGCTGCCGACGATCAGGACTCGCTTCGGTATTCGCAGCGCCGCGAGTTGTCCGATCACGTGGAGCAGCGACGCACTTGCGGCCTGGAGATCGTCGATCAGAAGGACGACCGGAGCCTTCCCAGAGAGTGCGGCGATCCAGCGGGCAGCATGGTAGAGAATTTGTTCGTCACGGACCGGCGGACGTATCGGTTCACCGGCGAGCAATGCCGCGCAGTGCCGTCTGACCACGGAGATATCCGCCGGAATGTCTGGGAGACCTTCGACGATCAGACGCAACTCTTCGTCGGAGAGGGCCTCGACCGCTTCGGCGAGGACGCACGCGAGCGCATGCAGGGGTGGAGCGAACGCGCCATGCACGTGAATTGCGAGCACGATCGCGTCACCTTCGACGCGCCGAGCGGTCTCAAGCAAGAACCGCGACTTGCCGATGCCAGGCTCTCCCTCGACGAGCACGAGCCGCATACCATGGTGGATCGAGTCCATGAAGCGCGACGACACTAATTCGAGTTCGGCGGCGCGGCCGATAAACGGCAACACTTCTCCGGTCCATGTCGGAAGAGCTGTCATGAAACCGGCGCCGGTGGCCAGCAACGTTGGATCATGATTCAAGACACGCCGCTCAAGGCGGCGCATGACTGGCGAGAGATCTAACCCGACCTCGTCGGCGAGTAACCGCCGGAAGGCCTCGCATCGTCGTAGTGCATCAACCTGGCGTCCGGCGCGGTACAGCGCGACAACTTGTTGCGCGCGCAGATGTTCACGAAACGGTTCTTCCGCCATCGACATCTCGATGTCCGCAAGAACCTCCAGGTGTCGTCCCGAAAGGAGGTAGGCGTCGTTGCGCGCTTCGACGAGCGCAAAGCGCAGCTCGCGCACGCGGGTTCTCGCCTCACGAAAATGTTGGCTCTCCTGGAACTCGGTGAGGGGATCTCCCGTCCAGAAGCCGAGAGCGCTTTCGAACGACGTGGCCGCTTCGCGCGCATTGTTGTTCGCCAGCGCCGCCCGCCCGTCGCGCAACAAGTCCTCCGCACGATAGAGATCAATCTGTCCGGGATCGATGTCGAGTCGATAACCGCCGGCCTCTGTAACGAGGTGATCTGAATACGGCCCTAGCTCGGAGCGCAGTCGCGATACGACAATCTGTAACGCCGTTTCGGGATGGTCGGGCAGCAGGCCTCCCCACAGCGACTCGAGGATGAGCGAGCGACTTACGAGCGCGTTCGCGTGGAGTGACAGGAGCGCTAACAGTGCGCGCTGTTTGGGCGCGCGGATCTGCGTCGCCTCGGAGGCACTCCCGACGTTTCCGACATCGCCGAGTACCCGAAATAGCAACGTCTCATCCCCCGACCGACTGCGCGTCACTGACCATAATGCCAGCGACTTCGACACACATATCCAGGTGTGCGCTCCTGAATGTCTGTTCGGGTCGTGGAAGACCGAACGGCGAATCGCGGTGTCGTTCGTCATCACGCAATCGCGTCCTCGTCACTGCGAGTCATCGGTCGGCCAGTCCGACTGGGAACACCGCAGGTTCCCGACGCCGAGCACCACCCGCGAATGCTCGCCCCTCGGGTCGGCGAACGGCACTGGGCGGTGCCCGCGGTTCGGATATCCGCGGCGCGGCTCTTTCGAGGCTTGGAGCGCAGCGCGTGGTTGTTGAGGCCGTGAGGGACGGCGTCTCGGGCCAGGTCGCTCCCGGCACGGAGACGACTGTCTGGGACCATGGCGCATCGATGATCCGCAATCCGAGCGTGCCGCCAGTCAAGATCGATGATCGTGCCGGCCACGACTGCGTCAGCTCGCTCACGGTCGGGTGACCGTCGGCAAGATCGAGGTATCAGCAGGCCGACTCCCCAGGTCCCGGTGTCGCCCCAGCTCGGTGTTTGTCGGGCCCGAGGAGCGTTCGAGCATGCTGAGATGTTGCGGACGGTGTGTCCGACGAGTTCGAAGACGATCTGGTCTGATCCCGGCGATCTTGCGGTGACCCGGACGCTGCCCGTTGGGAGCGTCGCGGCTGCGAACGCCGCGCCTGCTCGGGGAGGTTGACACGGGCGGTCCGCGTATGACGCTGCGGCTCGATGCCGGCGGAATCGCGAGGACCGCTCCGACAGATGCCGGTGGAGGGGACACATCAGACGTGCGACAGGTTCTCGGGACACCATCGTGGAAGCAGTGCATCCGCGAGAGTTGCCGGACGGCATGTCATTGTTCGTACGCCGGGTGCCTGATACTCACACTTCACGGAGTTGTGGGACATGACTGCAGAGCGAAGCGCTGTCCGCGAGACGAACATCGACCAGGGATCGTTGCGCAGCCGTCCCGTTGAAACCGCGCTCACTTCGGCGCCGGACGAGGCCGAAGGTCAGCGGCGTTGGGTCGCGGTGAGGTCGCGACGACCGGCGGTGAAATGCGTCAAACCTGAAGTCAGGCTCGAATCCGACTCTGCGATCCAAACCCCGCAACTGTCGCCCACACCGCCTTGCAGCGACCCCACACCGGGATATGTCAGGGAGCCTCGTGCGCAACCTGACTTGGAAATCCTTCCCGCTCCAGCACCACGGACCGAGCCTGTTGGACATGGGATAATCAGCGGACCAGTGCGCGGCCTGCGTGACAACATCCGCGAAGACCGCGTCTCGACCTCGCGGGCGCGCCTGTTGCCTGAAGGGACACACGCGCTGCGCATCGTGATGAGACGTTCGAACGGCCGCCGTCACTGGGCGCTGGAGTTTCTCGTTCGGCAGCGCAAGACGTGATGGCGGGCCGACGGCCGCTACTCCCGCGGCCGCCGCTCGTGTTGATGATCGTGGTCAGCCATGTTCCACCAGACTTGGAGCCCACCCACGGCGGGTTCTGGTCTCGATGGGGTGCGGCTCAGCCGACTGCCCACCTTGCGTCGCCCGCAGGCGTTTTTGTCCGTTGCGGCCGATCGACTGAGGCGTGATGCCGGCCTCGCGCGAGATGTCGTGCTCGTTCACCGCGTGATCGTCATTGTTCCCCGCCGGGCGCGCCGAGGACCAAGATGGGGGCCAAGACGGGTTGGCGACGAGGCTCCGGGACGCCCGAGTCGGTCGCTTGGGGCCTCGCAGGCGCCGCACGCGGGTTCGTCCACTCGACGCTTGCACGTTGCGACACTCATCGATCCGGCCGGGGACTGCGCGCCGTAGGACCCGACGAGGCAGACTGAGCACAACGTTTCGATCTCAGGGGGTCATTTGATGGGGTGGGACTTCTCTACCGAACCCGAGTTCCAGCAGAAGCTCGATTGGGTCGAGCAGTTCTGCCGGGAAGAGGTGGAACCGCTCGAGTACGTGTTCCCTTATGCCGTGCGGTCGCGGGACCCGAAGATCAAAGCGTTGGTGAAGGGTTTACAAGATCAAGTCAAGGCTCAGGGATTGTGGGCGATCTTCCTCGACGAGGATCTCGGCGGACCCGGCTACGGGCAGCTCAAGCTCGGACTGCTCAACGAGATCCTCGGCCGCTTCCCGTCGGCGCCCCAAATGTTCGGAGCGGCCGCCCCGGACACCGGCAACATGGAGATGCTGGCCGCGTACGGCACCGACGATCAAAAGGAGCGATGGCTCAAGCCGATGCTTAACCAGGAGCTCTGGTCGGCCTACTCGATGACCGAGCCCCAGGGCGGATCAGATCCGAACTTGTTCAGGACACACGCGGTGCGTGACGGCGACGAATGGGTCATCACGGGCGAGAAGTGGTTCACCAGCGCGGGGCGGGTAGCGGACATCCTCTTCGTCATGTGCACGAACGGCATGTTCGTCGTGCCTCGCGAGACGCGCGGCGTCGAGATCCAGCCCGAGCCTCGCAACCACAACCACATCATCTACAACGAGGTCCGAGTCCCCATCGACCACCTGCTTGGTCCGGAGAACGGCGCCAAGGTGCTCGCTCAGCGCCGCCTGGGCGGCGGCCGGATCCACCACGCAATGCGCACCATCGCCCAATGCAAACTTGCCTTTGACATGATGTGCGAGCGGGCCTTGAGCCGCGAGTCGCACGGTAAGACAATCGCCGAACACCAGATGGTGCAAGAGAAGATCGCCGACTCCTACGCGGCGATCCGGATGCTGCGCTTGTTTGTCCTCGAAACGGCATGGAAGATCGACAACTCAAGCACCCAAGAAACCCGGACCGACATCGCGGCGGTGAAGTACACGATGGCCAAGGTGCTCCGCGAAGTGTCGTTCAATGCCCTGCATATCCTCGGCTCGCTCGGCACGACCAACCTCACTCCACTGCAAGCCATGTACGCAGGCGCACCCACCATGGGCATCGCGGACGGCGTCGACGAGGTGCACAAGGCCACCGTCGCCCGCAATGTCCTCAAGGCTTATCGTCCGCACGAGGGCAACTGGCCGACCGAGTACTTCCCCGCCAAACGCGAGAAGGCTCGGGAAAAGTTCGAGCCGCTCTTCCAGGCAGATCCTGAACTGCGTGCCCTGGCCGACGGCTACGCGAAGTACCTTGCTCGCCGCGTCTGAAATCTTGTCTCAGGGGACCCTGCACGGTCGCGCGACGGCGGAACGCGGGCGGTGACATCCGCTGGTGATCGCGGCCCTCGCGGTGTGCTCCGCGGGCGTGATCGTGTCAACCGAACGGCAACGACGCAGGCAGACGTCGTGATCGTTGGTGGTGGACTTCTCGGTCTGTCGACGGCGTGGGCGCTGCGCGGCCAGCGCGACGTATTGGTGCTGGAGCGAGACACGGTCGGAAGTGCGCGCAGTGGGTCTCACGGTCCGACGCGCATCTTCCGGGTGGGCTACGTCGACCCGCGTTACGTCGCAATGGCGCTGCGCGCCGCGGAGCAGTGGCGTGTCCTCGAGACCGAAGCCGGCGTGCAGCTGCTGTACCCGGCGCCGCAGCTCACGTTTGGGCCCGGAGCCGACGCGGTGTGCAACGCTCTCGTGGCGGCTGGGGTGCCGGTCGAGCGCATCACTGGCGCGGCGATCGAGCGGCGGTTCCCCGCCTTCTCAGGGCGGGGTGACGCGCTGTTGGAAATGTCCTCAGCTGTGATCGCCGCCGATCGCACGTTGGCGACGTTGTGTGTCGAATCCGGAGCGATGCTACGAGAGCACGTATGCGTGGAGCGGCTCGACGCTCACCACGTCGAGACTGCGAACGAGATCATCGAGGCGCGAACGGTGGTCGTGTGTGCCGGACCGTGGACCCGTTCCCTGGTCCCGGCGATCGCGACGACAACGACGTTAGAACACGTTGGCTATGTGCGTGCGGGCGACGCGATGCCGATCTTCATCGATTTTTCCGAGCCTGTTGTCTACGGACTTCCGACTCCCGGCTCCGACCTCTACAAGGTCGCGGTGCACCACGGTGGGACCGCTCTCGATCTCGACACCGACTTCGGTCCTGATGCCGCCGCGGTTGCCGCGCTGCAAGATGCGATCGCGCACTGGCTGCCCGACACTGACCTCGTGCAGGTCGACGTCTGTCCGTACGACAACACGGCCGACGAAAACTTCATCGTGCAGCGGATCGACGGGATCGTCGTCGGCGCGGGGACGTCCGGACACGCCTTCAAGTTCGGCCCGCTGCTCGGCCAGCAGCTCGCCGAGCTCGTGCTCGACGTCTCCTGACACCCGCGTTCGGTGCGCAGCGAGGGCGGCGCGAACGTGGTGCGGTCGCCAGCTTCAGCTGAGTCATCTGACCTCGGTGGCGGACCAAGCCATCACGGTGGCGTGCCCTGTCCATCGTCGGCCGGTCCGGCAGGTTACGCGGCGCGGCCGATTTGGCGTGCAGCGGCGAGCATCGTCCGTGATCGCATGTCACACGATGGCCGCGGTCCCACACGCGGTTGACGGCTCGATCGATCCGGCGAGCAGGACACGCACGGTGCGCATCGTCTACTGCCAGTGCAGCGAGGTTCTGTCGAGCGGATCGGTCCGCGGCGCTGTCGAAGATCGGCGGCAGAACCCGGGCCGGGGCTCGACGATCACCACGCCAATCCGGTCAGCGCGGCTTCGGCCCCGCCTACATTTCCAGGAGGGTTTGGCGCCTGGACCCCAGCCCGTCGATCCTGCCGTCGGCGGCGTGGACCAGCGCGGCGCACGACTCATCGACCAAACCGGCGCGTGGAGCGCGGAACCTTCCTGACCGTGTCGACGGAGCGTGGCCGCGAAGGCGATCCCAGTCGAACATCCAGCGAGGATGGCGGTCCCGTGGTCGCCACCCCGCTCCCCGACGGTCGGGAGGCGGCCAGAACGTGCTCGATACATGCACCGGGCGGCCCTGTGGTGGTTTTCGGGTGCGGAGGGTTCTTTGTCCTCTAATGTTTGTTGTGGCTGCGCGGGACGAGTACTGCTGCGCAGAGGTGTCACGGACGGTCGGGAGCGTCACGGAGGGTCTGATGCCGCGGCACGAGTTAAGGACACTCACGTGACCACAAGCGGGCTCGCTTTGAGCGGCTTGTTCGTCTTATTGTCGGTCCTCGTCATTCCGGCATGGCGGAACAAGCATCGGTCGGGCACGCATGCCGGTGCGGTGCGCGCACTCTCGCTGCTCGCGCTCGCCGCGGCGACCGCGGCCACAACCTGGCTGACGTGGCAAGTCGTATCGCTCGGTGTGCATGACACCGGTCCGCAGACCCACGGGCACTCGTTCTTAGGATCGATCTTCGGTGTCCCGGTCATCGTGATTCCGCTTGCCGTTCTTGTCGCGGTCGTCGGTGTGGCGGAGCTCCTCGCTCGCACCGTCCGCACGGCGCCTGTTCCCTCTTCGTCCGGGTCGGCGCACATGACCGCCGCGACCGCCGTACCGATTGAGCAGCGATCACGCGATTTGCGCGAGCAGTATCGTCAAGAGCTTGCCGGCGCGGCACCACGTCAAGGCCAGGTTGGATGGCGCGACGCGAGCGGAAATCGTGAGCTGTTCGGTCGTTTCCGGCACAGGGAAGAGCGAACCCTCGACGCGATCCGGGCAGAGCTCGCCGCCGCGGGTGTCCACTCCCGAGCCGTACTCGCCGACGCGATAACCCAGATCGAGTCTCGACTGGTCATAGGTCTGGAACAGCACGCGCAAATTCAGGCGTCGACGCTCGCCGCGGTCGGAAGCTTGCACGAAGCAATGATTGATTCCGCGACGAGTGTGAACCTCGCGCTGGACGGCGTCGCCGAGAGGTGCGCGATGGTTGCGGACCGGATCGAGGCTCACAGACTCGAACGGCCTGCGCTCGCTGAGGCTGTCGCGCTGCTTACCCGGCCGGTTGCCATCACACGTGATGTACCGTCCGCGATTGTCCCAGTCGCAGGAACCGCGATCGTCGCCGAAGGTGACGTCGTGCCAAACCCGGTGGGGATCAAGCCGGTCGACGAGCGATGGCGCGACCGCGCCAACGAAGGGGACGGAGCGCTCACATCCGTCCAGCGTCTACGCCAGCGAGCAAAGAACGCGGCAAGGGTCTGGACGCGCGCTCGACCGCGGCCGAGCCGAACTGGGCCCAATCCATCGGCTTGATTGAAGTCCGCGCAGGACAACTCGTCCTGCGCATCCGTGTATATAGCGAACGAACGGGTGTCGACGATCGAACCGACGCTCGGTGTTCCGCGCCAACGCGCCGAGACGTCTTCTCCGGCGAACGCACGTACGGGAGTTGCGTTCGCCGGCCCGGCGGGATTTCGCGGGCGAGTCGGCCAGACCATGCTCTCACCGCGAGCTCCCGCGATCGTGGCCAGCACCCGGTCCGAATCGGAGTCTTTGTGTGACGATCTGCGCCAGCTCGACAGGGCCTCCCGGCGAGCGGCCAGACCGGGTTGCGGCCGCCAGGTGTCGATCGGTCAGTTCGAAGAGCTGCTCGAGATTGCCGCCGCGCGCGTCAACTCTTTGGCGTCTTCGACGACTTCTACACGATCTGCGAATGGCGTGAAGCCGCGGGCGGTCGGCGAGAACCATTGACGTTGACGGCGCGTTCCGCGCTGTGTCGGCGAACGCGGCGTGAACATGCGCTGCCCGCCGGTGAGACCGTTGCACTCACCGTCCGTTGTGGCTCGCGACGCTCGCCCGCAGGTGTTGTCGAGAGGTCACGACCCCCCACTGTCCGCTTCGGCGGGTCGTGACGACTACGGGCCGCGAACTCGACGTGAACTTCGAGCCTCGTTCGGTCCCGTACGTTGGTCGAACCTCATCTGTACTGGCCTAGGTGCCGATCAGCTAACCGTGAACAGCGACCTACGCGCCATTGTGGAGTGCCTCCTGACTGCGCACTACTCCGACGTAGAGATCGTCGACTACCTGAAGGGCCCGCTCGGTCTCACAGAACACGAAGCAGTCTGCGCCGTACGCGATGCCGCAGGCCTCTCAGTCGCCGAAACTGACGATCCGTCGGCCGTGTAGCGCACACGTGGCAATCGCGGCGTGCCGTGCTGGGCGGATCGGTTCGAGCCGGCGGCCCGCGCCCGAGGACGGCGCTGACCCGTAGAGCTTGTTCACCCGCGCGTCTCGATCCTTGGGCGTGTCGCAAAGCTCATCCGAGGCGAGGATCGCAGCCCACGATGTCCACGTCGTGTTTCACGTGTTCCGCATATTCCTCGGGCGCGGTACGTCACGCTCGTTGCGATTCGTGTCGCCGCGCAGATGAACCGAAACCTCGAACGAGTCTGCAAGTATGTTCACCATGCGCTACCGGCTACGTGTCGACGCCGTGATCGAAGGTTCTACCTACGCCGACGCCGTGCGGCGCATCGCGGAGCACTTCACAGCGTGGGCGGACGACACGCCGTCGGATGATCCCGACACGTGGTCTGCGGAGTCGAGTCTCTCGGCGCCTCACTTCGAGGCTGGAGGCATGATCGAGATCATCCCCGAGGAGCCGATCGCATAATGAACATCCCCCGGTAGGCAGAGCCGAATGCGACCGCCGCGCGTCACGACCTGCCGTCGAGGGATAGCGGTGGGGTGCGACCGCGAGGCGAACGCGCGGGCCCGCAGTCTCGAGCCTACGCAACGTACGTCGCGCGCGGTGTAGGCGTTACCTGAGAGTTGGCGCGACGACGAGCACGGTGCCAAGCGCAGCGCACACGAGACGCTCCTCGTTTTCGACATCGATACGCACAACCGCCGTGCGTTTGGTGAGCGAGATGATCTGAGCCCGAGCGTCGAGCACTCCGGTAGTGACGGCGGCGAGGTAGTTGATCTTGAACTCTGTGGTCGCGGCCCATGCGCCGCGCGAAATCACCGGGTAGAGCACTGTGCCGAGCACGTGATCGCACAACGCGGCGAGGACGCCGCCGTGCAAGTTGCTGAACGGTGTCAACAAGTCGTCGCGCACCGTGAGCTGCGCGTGCAAGGTCCCCGGGCCGATCTCGACGTGTTGGATCGCCAGGAACGCCGCGAGACCCCCAGCGGCCGCGGCTGATCCCGCCAAGCTGGCAGCGACCTTTGCGTCGTACTGTGGAAACTCAGGCATCGTCACCGGGCGAGTCTTACGCCTCGGGCGCGAGGACTGCATGCACAGGCGGCACGTCGTCTTCACCTGCCATCACGGACAGGAGGGCACCGACATCGTCGCGACCGGCGACCCGACGCGGGAGTTCCTCGAACGGAAAGCGCCGCGCCGCCAGCAACTCGAGCGCGTGCGAATAGGCCGCGGCATCGCGTCCAACGCGCCGAGAACGCGAAGCCCCCTTGTCGACAACCTTGTCCGCATCGAACGCCGTTGTGACGCTCGCGGCTCCCCGCGTGCCCGCCGAGGCCCCGCTCAGATTGTGGTGTCTTGCCCAGCCCGGGAGTCTGGGGACGCGGCGCCACGATTCATGCCACGGCGGCCGACGCCGGGCAAGCGCGCCGGTCGGACGAACGGGCTGTTCCCGAGGCGTCAACCGCGAGCAACCGGTCAGAGAACCCCCAACCGCGGCGCAGCACGCGGTCCGCAAGCATCCCGGTGACATGGAGGTCCCACGTCGGGCCATGCGATGATGAGGTCGATGAGCGATCGGCCTGAGCTTGATGTCGTAATCGTTGGTGCGGGGTTTGCCGGCCTGTACATGCTGCACCGGGCCCGAACGATCGGATTGTCGGCGCGTGCGATCGAGGCGGGCGGCGGCGTGGGTGGCACGTGGTACTGGAACCGCTATCCCGGCGCGCGCTGTGACGTGGAGAGCATGGAGTACTCGTACCAGTTCTCCGAGGAGCTCCAGCAGGAATGGGTGTGGACGGAGCGTTACGCGAGCCAACCCGAAATCCTCGACTACGCGAACCACGTCGCCGACCGCTTCGATCTGCGTCGTGATATCCAGTTCGAGACGCGGGTCGTGTCCGCCATCTACGACGACGCCGCAGATCGGTGGAGGCTCCGCACCGATGACGGGGGTGAGTTGTCGACGCAGTACCTCGTGATGGCGACCGGTTGCCTGTCATCGGCACGTATCCCCGAGTTCCCGGGCCTCGACCGTTTCCACGGTGCCACTTACCACACCGGCAGGTGGCCGCACGAAGGCGTCGATTTCTCAGGCCAACACGTCGGCGTGATCGGGACGGGCTCATCCGGCATTCAGTCCATCCCGATCATCGCCCGACAAGCGAGCCGACTCACTGTGTTCCAGCGCACCGCCAGTTACTCGATCCCGGCCCGAAACGGGCCCCTCGACGAGGAGGAACAGCGCGCGGTCAAGGATGACTACCGGGCGTTTCGGGCTCGTAACTCGCTCATGCAGACCGCGATCGGTTCACGTCTTCCGCTCAACGAGAGCTCGGCGCTTGCGGTCGCGCCCGACGAACAAGTACGGGTGTACGAGACACGTTGGCGACACGGCGGGTTGCCGTTCCTCGGCGCGTTCTTCGATCTTCTCTTCGACCGCGACGCGAACGAAACGGCGGCCGAGTTCGTGCGGTCGAAAATCCGGGAGATCGTCAAGAATCCCGATGTGGCCGACCGGCTGTCGCCGAGAACGGTTATCGGATGTAAGCGGCTCTGCGTCGATACCGACTACTTCGAGACTTTCAACCGCGACAATGTCGAGCTCATCGACGTGAGCGAGTCGCCTATCGACGAGATCACACAACACGGTTTACGCGTCGCCGGCCGCGAGTTCGAGTTCGATTCGATCGTATTCGCGACTGGCTTTGACGCCATGACCGGCGCGTTGCTGAGTATCGACATTCGCGGCCGTGACGGTCGGTCACTCCGGGACGCGTGGGCCGAGGGACCATGCACGTATCTCGGTCTGGGCGTCGTGGGGTTCCCGAACCTTTTCACAATCTCCGGTCCGGGCAGTCCGTCGGTACTCACCAACATGATCGTCTCCATCGAACAGCACGTGAACTGGATCACCGAATGCATCGCCTACCTGCGAGACCACGGGTATCGTCACATCGAGGTGACAGCCGAAGCTCAGGAAGCATGGGTGACCTACGTGAACGCGATCGCGGACTTCACACTCTTTCCGTCGTGCAATTCGTGGTATCTCGGCGCCAACATTCCAGGCAAGCCGCGCGTGTTCATGCCGTTACTCGGTTACCCGTCCTACGTCGAGAAATGTAACGACGTCGCGGCCAAAAGCTACGAAGGATTCGTCCTTGCGTAGTCAGATGATCTCTCGTGCGTCGCGGTCCGGCAGTTCGGGATACGGAGCGAGGGGGAGTGTCTGGTACCAGTAGGCAACCGTCGCGATGTCGTCTCGGAGTTGCAGGTATCGGCCGCCTGACCGCCATCCAAGGGCCTGCATTGTCACGGCGAGGTCGGTTCGGAATCGGATCGGGTCGGTGAGGTGCCATCGATATAGGCCGAATCGTTGCTGCGACCGGTAGTTGCCGTCGGGTCGAAGTACCTGCGGCATGCCGGCATACGGCGTCGTGAACTCGGTGTAGTCGCCCCCGACGTCAAAGTTGTAGGAGCCGCAGAAGTAATCCTCGGTGCCGGTTCCGCAGATCGTCGGAAACGTGTTGTCGCCGTCGATGAAGAACTTCAGCTCGCCCTCGCCCCACCAGCCGGAGTTGTTGACCCCCCACGCGCAATACGTTCCGACGTATTGACCTCGACCTCTGACGCCATCGAGGATCGGAACGATGTCACCTTCTCGGACTGGATTCACGCGACGGAACTGCGCACAGAATCGTCCGGCATCGCCGGGCACATCACAAAGTGAATACGTGATCTGGTAGTAGACGAGCCGTTCGGTCTCGCTCTCGTTGGAGAGAGTGATGCGGGCCCGTCGTTGGAACGGCATCTCCCAGTAGCAGTTGAAGGCGCGACCGGGATTGACGCACACAGCGAGCGACGAAACTTGGGCGTACTCGCCCCACCCGCAGGCGAAGAAGTCGCCGACCGGAGATTCGACCGCGGCTTGCGGGTCGTCGTCCCAGTACATTCGCAGGATCTGGTTGCGCCAACTGCCGGTCGGTGTGAGCCAGATGTGTTGGATCGCACCGGGGCCCTCGATGTCGGCGAGTACGAAGGTCGTGTGCGGAGCGATCGTGACGGACGGGGAGATCTTCCATCCCTGGCCTAGCTCGCGGCCCGGTCCTGCTCCGGTGCCTTCGGTGGCCGTTCCGCCCCGGCCCTTTTCGCCGGTGAAGTTCTCGGGGCTGATCGACCGGGTCTCGGCATCGGCGAGCCGCCAGACGTTTCCGAGGCCGACTCCCAATCCGTTCCATGCTTTGTCGTCAGTCACGACCGATGGTCTAGCCCGATTCCGATCCCTGCTGTCGAGGAGCGCTGCTATAACGAGTCCATGGCAACGCCACTCGGTACGCCCGGCTCGTCAAAGAGCCTGCCTCTGATACTGGCGCGGGAGCTCGCGGCGAACCTCGCGACGCCGATGTTCTTGCTGGACGCGGGCGGAATGTTGGTCTTCTACAACGACGCGGCCGCGCTGCTGCTCGGAAAGCCGTTCGCGGAGCTCGGCGAGATCCCATCAGGCGAGTTCGGTGCCTCACTGAACCTCACAACTCCGGACGGCGAACCGGTTCGCCGACGCGATAGTCCGTCCGGCATCGCCTTCTACAACCACCGTCCCGCGCACATGACCGTCATGGCGACGGCCTACAACGGCGTACGCCGCGAGTACGAAGCGACGGCATATCCGCTACTCGGCGCGACCGGCGAGATGAACGGAGTCGTGGCCGTGTTCTGGGAGACCGAGCCCGGCGAACGCGGGACCTCATGAACGTCCGAGTCTGGGGATGTCGAGGGTCGGTCGCGGCGCCGGGCCCCGATACGGTCAAGTACGGAGGCAACACGTCGTGTGTTGAAGTGCGGCTCGAGAGCGGACACGCGCTCGTTCTTGACGCTGGAACCGGGATGCGTCCGTTGGGCGTCGCGATGCAGGACAATCTTCCGACTGAGCTCCACGTCATGCTCACGCATCTTCACCTGGATCATCTGCAGGGCCTCGGATTTTTTCGACCCTTGTTCACGCCGGGGCTCGACATTCACATTTGGGGTCCGACGTCGCCGGTGCAGCATTTGGCCGAGCGCATCGCGATGTACTTGTCGCCTCCTCTTTTTCCCGTACGGCTCGAAGACGTCCCCGCGCATCTCACCTTCCACGACGCGCCCGAGGAGCCCGTGACAGTCGGCTCGGCGACGATCAGAGCGGCCAAGGTGACGCATCAAGGACCCACGGTCGGCTATCGAATCGAGGAACACGGCCGGGCGCTCGTGTACCTCCCCGACCACGAGCCGTCGCTCGGTGCCGATCTTGCCACGGTCCCGGCGCGGTGGATGAGCGGGCACGACATCGCCCGTGACGCAGACGTGTTGTTGCACGACGGTCAGTACCGCGATCACGAGTACGGCGCCCACATCGGTTGGGGACACTCGAGTATCGGCGATGCGATGGAGTTTGCCGACAAGGCTGACGTTGGCAAACTGATGCTGTTCCATCACGATCCGTACCACACCGACGACGAACTCGACGCGTTGCTCGGCGAAGCCCAAAGTCACTGGCCTGGTATGGAGAACCGGGTCTGTCTCGCGTATGAAGGCATGACGTTCGAAGTGTGACGGCCTGACGCGTCACCGTCTCGTCAGTTTATGCCACGTCTCGAGGTCGTGTTCGCCGGCAGGTCGGCCGACCCGCGTGATCGTGTCGACGTCAGCAGCCTCGAACCGTAAGGCTCCGACGGTGCAGCGTTCGCGGGCACGAAACGCGAAGGGGTCGAAGTCGAAGTGCGACATCGCATTGCGGTGCGTGATCTTGTCGACCACTTCGCGGTCGAGCCCGGCGAACAAGACGTCAAGTCGTTCGGGTGCGTCCGGCCATGAGCTGTCCGAGTGCGGGTAGTCGGATTCCCAGCACACGTTGTCGACGTTGAAGTGGTCGAGGAGTTGGATTCCGACGCGATCCTCGATGAAGCAGCACAAGATGCGCTCACGGAACAGTTCGCTCGGCGACAGACCCTGCGGTGGGTCGTGACGCATCCAACCATTGTGCCGATCGCGCGTGTGTTCGGCGCGTTGCAGGAAATACGGAATCCAACCAATGTCACCCTCGGTGAGCGCAAACCGCAACGCGGGGAAACGTTGCCAGAAGTCGGCCCACAACAGGTCGCCCAGGGTGTAGATCGCCATCACCGGCGAAAGGTTCATCGGAACTGGCGCCGGAGCGTCCAGTGCTGTCGATGCTGACTTCGAGGACGAACCGACATGGCAGCACAACACGGTCCCGACATCGCAACACGCGGCGAACAACGGATCCCATTGCCCCGAGTGGATACTCGGCATCCCGAGACCGGCGGGATTTTCGGAGAAGGTGGCGGCGTGGCAGCCTTTGGCCGCCAGCCGGCCGACCTCGGCCGCGGCCTCGTTGACGTCGAACAGTGGCAGAATTCCGCACGGGATGAATCGATCGGGATACGCCGCGCACCATTCGTCCACGTGCCAGTCGTTGTAGGCCTTGATCATCACGAGATTGACCTTGTGATCGGGCCCGAGGTTGAGGACCTGTCCGGAGAAGCCGGTCCAGTTCGGAAAGTTCAATCCCGCGAGCTGGCCCCCGGCCGACATGTCGCGCACTCGTTCGTGGACGTCGTAACAGCCGGGCCGCATCTCTTCGTAACGCGACGGATCGACGTTGAACATTTCGGGCGTCTTGCCGGCCACCGCGTTGAGTCCGAGGTTCCGGCCCCGCAGCTCGCCGTAGTACCACTGGAGCGAACCGTCCGGCTCCTCGACAACGCGCGGTGCAAGGTCGTGGTAAATCTTCGGAACATGTGCGTCGAACATGTCGGCCGGCTCGCAAATGTGGTCGTCGACCGACACGAGGATCAGATCGTCAGCGTTCATAGCTCTCCGTCTCGCCGGGAAACCGTGATCCGCGCAAAGTACAGTTGTCCGGCGATGGGTGCCGGCAACAATTCGAAGTGGTCGCTGTGGTCTGAAGATTCGCTGCTCTGCATCGGGAGCCGCGGGTCATTTCTCTCCGTCGGTTCGATCGGCTCGGTGTTATCGATCGGATCAGTCGGCTCGGCGGTTTCGGTGCTTTCTGTCGGCTCGTTCGTGTCGGTGCTCTCTATCTTGTCCGCGGGGTCGCTCCGCTCGATCATGAGCGCGGGCCTCAACCGTGCAGTGCTTGGTCGGCATTGAGCGTTCCTAACCGTCGTCACGGCGAAACCGAAGGCCGCCGCACCAACGCGAGTGCAATGCGTTGCGGCTCGGCTGCTCGTGCGACGTTGGCCAAAACCACGACGGCACGTTCGGATTGCGGGAAGATCGCGAAGAACGCCGAATAGCCGCCGGTCTGGCCGTTGTGCCAGATCATCGAACGATCACTTTCGGGTCTGCGGTCGATGACCCAGAACATGCCGGTTTCGCGGCAAGGCCGGTCGGTTTCCACGCCGGCGATAGCAACGAGGGAGCCTTTGCCCGGCGCCGAGCCTTGCAGCAGCGAGCACGCAAGATCGGCCATGTCCGCGATCGTGCTGACGACCGCGCCGGCCGGCGCGTAGCCGTCCATGATCCACGGCCGCGGTCGACGACCCGCCGATGACCAGCCGCGCGGCGCCGTGTCGTTTCGAGCTGAGACACTCGATGCGCGCAAGCCGATCGGAATGAAGATCCGGTCTCGTAGCAGCGATGGGTAGTCGCTGCCGGCGGTCGTTGCCAAGAGCTCTCCGAGCAACGCTGCCCCAAGGTTGGAGTACCGGTAACGTCCGCGCTGCGAGAGCGGCTGGCGAGCTGCCCCCTTCAACAGATCGGACCCGGTCGTGCCGCGGTACGGATCTGTGCCGAAGAGAGCGCCTTGAAGTGCTCGTGCCCGGACCCGGTGTCCTCCGCCGACTCTCGCCAGACCCGACGTGTGGGTGCAGAGTTCCTGCATCGTTACCGACCCGAGTTCTGTACCTCTCGCGTTCGGAGAGATCGTGCCGACATCGGTTCCCAGCGACACCTCACCGCGCGTAATCGCATCGGCGAGAAGCATCCCCGTGAGCGCCTTCGTCACCGAACCGAGCTCGAATCGCGTTCGGGGACCGGCATCAATAAACGCGCAACGGACACGTATCTCGTCACGTAGGCCGATCACGGCCGCTGCGACACTCCTCGTCGTGCGACCCGCGATCGCCGCGAGCTTCGCCGCAAGCTCGGGATCGCCGTGCGGCATTACGTGTCGGCTGCTCGCGCGGTCGCCAATGCAGACGCCCACCAGTGGAGGTCGTCGCCGAGCAGGGCGAGTTTGGGAGCGAGCGGGTCGAGGAGCGCGGGATCGAACGGCTCCGGAGCTCGGATCGCCGGCACCAGCACGTCGGGCAGGATGTGCACTGCATGGCGGAGCGGCGCCATCTCCAGTTCGACCACGACGAGGCGAAGCTGCTCAATCGCCCGGGCACCGCCGACGTTGCCCCACCCGACGAAAGACACGGGCTTATGGCGCCACTCGACCCACGTGTGGTCGATCGCGTTCTTCAACACGGCCGAATATCCGTGGTTGTACTCAGGTGTCACGATCACGAAACCGTCGGCTCGATCCAGGACCTGACCGAGGCGCTCAACCTCGGACGACGGGTAGTCGCGCAGCGTCCGGGCCGGCGCGATCCCGTCGAAGAACGGCAGGGGATGGTCGCGCAGGTCGAGGAGCTCGATCTCCATGTCGCCGCGGGCCGAGAGACCCTGAACGACCCATGCCCCGGCCCGCTCGCTGAATCGGTTGTCACGTGTACTGCCGAGAACTACCTGGATGAGCATCGACTGACGACGATACCGGCTCGTTTGCACGCCGTCGGTCGTGGGAAGCGCATGAACATGCCGAATGTCGTCTCCAACGACACATGCCTGCACTGCACCGTGATGACCGACCGTCCAGAACTGTGCGGGGACGGCCGTGCGTCAATGATCCGGAGACGCCCGCATGGTGACGGCCCGACGCCCGAGACGCGCAGACACCTCGCAGCTCCTTTGACTCGTCGATATCTCGGCATACGCACGCCGAGACGGTCTGGGGCGGAGCGCGGCACCGCGCGTCCGCGGTGAACGAACCGGGTCGTCCCTTCGCCGATCGGAAGACAACACCTGCACCGCGTGTGGTCGTCGTCGGTTCCCACCAGAAGCGAAGCTGAACCTCGCGTTCCAGAACACACCACGGAGTTCGCCGCAGGAGATCGTTTGACGGCCCGGGCCCCTCGTCTCGACCAGGTAATGCGCGCACATCGCCGCGGAGCGTCCGAACACGACCGCGCGCTCGTGGTCGCATCGAGAGGCGTCGTACTCCCGGCGCGACGAGCACCGCGTTCGAGAGTCACCCTCGACGTGCCGCCGATCCGAATATCTGCGGACGGTTCCGTGACGCCGACTTCAGCGACGGTGCCCCGAACTCACGAAGAATGTTCTACGACGAGGTCACGTCCGCCGCCGACCTCGCCAGCTGAGCTGTCGGCACGGTCAGGTTACGCTCGCCCTGTGGACCTGGTCATCCGCGGTGCGACCGTTTACGACGGGACCGGCGGTCCAGCTCACGTGTGCGATGTCGGCGTCACAGGTGGACGGATCGCGGCGGTCGGCGATCTCGGGTCGGAGCTGTCGGCACGTTCGGTCGACGCCGCAGGTCTGGCTCTCGCGCCGGGATTCATCGACGTGCATAGCCACGACGACTTCGCGGTCTTTGTCACGCCGGAGATGGATTTCAAGGTCGCGCAAGGTGTCACAACCACCGTGGTCGGAAACTGCGGCCTCGGCGCTGCACCTTTCGGGGCGGCCCGCGCGTATTTGGCGTTCTTTGACGTCGACAAGCGCCGAGCGTCCCTCCCGATCTGGGATGACTATGCGGGATATCTCGACGCCGTCGACGCCGACCCGCCGAGCCTCAACGTCGCGGTACTGGTCGGACACGGAACATTGCGGCTCGACGCGATGGGCAACGACCGCCGCGCGGCCACCGATTACGAACTGGCAAGCATGGCCGACACGTTGGCCGCGGGTCTCGACGCAGGATGTGTCGGATACTCGACCGGATTGATCTACGAACCGGGAAGATATTCAAGCACCGATGAACTCATCGCGCTCGCGCGTGTCATGGCCGGGAACGGCGGCGGCGTGTATGCGACGCATATGCGCGATGAAGGTATCGGACTGCTCGACGCGGTCGCCGAGGCGATCTCGATCGGCGAAGAAAGCGGAGTCCCGGTTCAGATCTCGCACCACAAAGCGAGCGGCCGCTCAGCGTGGGGCCTCGTGAGTCAGTCGTTAGTCCTCATCGACGCGGCCCGCGCACGCGGCGTCGACGTGACCGCCGATCAATATCCCTACACCGCGGGAAGTACGAGCTTGTTTGCCGTGGTGCAGAACGCCGATGACGGTAGCGACGGAGTCGGTGAGACCGACTGGGACACAATCGTGATCGCTTCGGCCCCGCATCATCCGGAATGGGAAGGCGAATCGATTGTGGATCTCGCACGTCAGCTCGGCAGGTCACCAGAGCAGACCGCGAAGGCGGTAGTTGATGCCGAGGGTTACGGCGCAGTCGTGATCATCCATTCGATGAACGATGTCGACGTGCGGACCGTAATGGCGCACCCGACGACCATGATCGGCTCCGACGGGATCCCGACCGCCGCGGGCAAACCTCATCCCAGGTTGTACGGCACGTTCGCGAAGGTCCTCGGACATTACGCGCGGGACGAGCACGTGCTCTCGATCGAGCAGGCGATACACCGGGCGTCCGGCATGCCCGCCGCGAAGTTCGGTTTCGCGGACCGAGGCGTCATCATCGCGGGCGCGAGGGCGGACCTCGTGCTCTTCGACGCGCTCGCCATCAATGATGTCGCCACCTACGACGACCCTCGCCGCCATCCAACCGGTGTGCAGACCGTGTGGGTGGGTGGAACTGCCGTCATAGAGGACGGGCGGCACACTGGCGAACGGCCCGGCCGAAGCGTGCGTCGCTGACAGGATCCAAACGTACGCGTCCACGCGTTGGATCCTTGATTCGGTCGGTCGGGGCCAGCCACGTCAGCGCGACCGCACCTCAGAAGCCACGCGCGGCCTGCCGGCGAGCGACGCCGAGCGGTATCGCGAGTGCCCGGATGAACGGCGAGGTCTCTCCTCTTCTCTCCTCTCCTCGGTCCCGCGCGGTCGCGAGTGCCGAGTCGGGCCCGGTGCGGCGAGGATCACGGCGTGCAGAACGAAGTCTGCAATCGCGGAGGAGACACCGTCGTCACGGGCCACCGTCACGAGTGCGACGAAGTGGTTGTCGCGCTCCAACGCAGTGACCCAAGACGACGAGAGCGAACAGGATCGTGATCGCACCTTCGCATCAGGCACGCGCGTGGCCTGGTTCACGACTCGACCGTCGGCGGCGCGCCGCGCTGGTCCGCCCGACGCCACGATGGGGTATATCGTCCCGTCGGTATGGCGTCTCGCGCGGTCCCGTTCTCATGTTGAGCAAGGATTTGGTGCGCGTCGGCGGGCTGGACGTCTTGTCGTCGCGGACCGCGCTGAGGCAAGACGCCGTAACCAGCGGAGACGCGCAGGACGTGGGCCACGACCTGCCCGAGCTTCGAACCGCGGTCGATATCGAAACGCGGGAATTCCCGTCTTGTATCTCGATCGACCGTCATGTCCGGGCCTGAGCACAGAGCCGCACTGTGCGAACCGTCGACGCTGCGCCCCTCTCAGTTGAAGAGCTGGCGCGCATCGATGCCTACTGGCGAGCCGCGAACTACCTGAGCGTCGGTCAGATCTATCTCCTCGACAACGCATTGCTGGCACGTCCGCTCGTGGCGGCCGATGTGAAGCCGAGACTGCTCGGCCACTGGGGGACGAGCCCGGGCCTGAACATGATTTACGCGCATCTCGATCGCGTGATCGCACGCGACGATCTCAACTGCATATATGTGACCGGTCCGGGACACGGGGGTCCGGCGATTCTCGCAAACACGTGGCTCGAGGGGAGCTACACCGAGACGTATCCGGCGATCGCACGAGACGCGTCAGGGATGGAACGGCTCTTCAAACAGTTCTCGTTTCCTGGTGGAGTCCCGAGCCACGTTGCGCCGGAGACCCCGGGCTCGATCCACGAAGGCGGCGAGCTCGGCTACTCGTTGAGTCACGCGTTCGGCGCCGCGTTCGACAACCCCGATCTCGTCGTGGCGTGCGTGATCGGCGATGGCGAGGCCGAAACAGGACCGCTCGCGACGAGCTGGCATTCGAACAAGTTTCTTGATCCGGTCGGCGATGGTGCGGTGCTCCCGATCCTGCACTTGAACGGTTACAAGATCGCTAACCCGACAGTGCTCGCTCGGATCTCCGAGAGCGAGCTCACCGACCTGCTCGTCGGCTGTGGATGGGAGCCGTATCTCGTCGCAGGCGACGACCCCGCACTCGTCCACCAAGAACTCGCAGCGACGCTCGACCAGGTGCTCAGTGAGATCCGAGCGCTCCAATCTCGTGCGCGCGTCGATGGGGACAGGACACGGGCACGATGGCCGATGATCGTCCTGCGAACGCCGAAGGGTTGGACCGGCCCCAAAGAGGTCGACGGCCTTCCCGTCGAGGGAACCTGGCGAGCGCATCAGGTGCCGCTCATGGAAGTGCGCGAGAAGCCGGAGCGCCTCGCGGCGCTCGAGGCGTGGATGCGTTCGTACCGCCCACAAGAACTGTTCGACGATGCCGGCCGGCCACATGCCCACATCGTCGATTGGTTGCCGCGTGACAGTCGACGCATGGGTTCCAACCCGCACACCAACGGGGGATTGCTGCTGCGTGACCTGGTCCTCCCAAACTTCCGCGATTTCGGCGTCGATGTGCCGAGCCCGGGTGAGCCCGCAGCGGAGGCGACGCGGATACTCGGCCGATACCTGCGCGACCTTTTCCTCCTGAACGCCGACGCGCGCGACTTCCGGCTGTTCGGCCCCGACGAAACCGCGTCGAACCGTCTCGACGCGGTCTACGAAGCGACAGCCAAGACGTGGGAGGCCGAAATCCTGCCGGTCGATGTATCGCTCGGGCGAGACGGTCGCGTGATGGAGATTCTCTCGGAAACCACGTGTCAGGGCTGGCTGGAAGGTTATTTGCTGACCGGCCGGCACGGACTGTTTTCGTGTTACGAAGCGTTCACGCACATCGTCGACTCGATGTTCAACCAGCATGCAAAGTGGTTGAAGGTCTCCCGCACCTTGGCGTGGCGGCGACCGATCGCGTCGCTGAATTATCTCCTGACATCTCACGTATGGCGGCAGGACAACAACGGATTCACGCACCAGGATCCCGGTTTCATCGATCTTGTTGTGAACAAGAAGGCCGAGGTCGTACGCGTCTATCTTCCGCCCGATACGAACACCCTGCTCTCGACGGTCGACCATTGCCTGCGCACGCGCAACTACGTGAACGTCATCGTCGCCGGCAAACAGCCGCAGCCGAGCTGGCTTTCCATCGAAGAGGCCGACCTGCACTGCACCCGTGGCATCGGCATCTGGGACTGGGCGAGCAACGACGAAGGCGCCGAACCCGACGTGGTGATGGCCTGCGCCGGCGACGTACCGACACTCGAGACGATCGCCGCCGTGTCACTACTGCGCAAGCACCTACCCGAACTGAAAGTGCGAGTCGTCAACGTTGTCGACCTGATGCGCCTCGAGCCCGACACCGAGCACCCGCACGGACTGTCAGATCGGGAGTACGACGCGCTGTTTACGACTGACAAGACGGTGATCTTCGCCTATCACGGCTATCCGTCACTGATCCATCGCCTCACGTACCGGCGCCACGGTCACGACAATCTCCACGTGCGCGGCTACAAGGAAGAAGGAACGGTGACAACCCCATTCGACATGGTTGTGCTGAACGACATGGATCGCTTCCATCTCGTGATGGACGTCATCGACCGGGTTCCAGGGCTCGGCGCCCATGCCGCGCTAGTCCGCCAGCACATGGTCGACGCACGCACCCGCCATGTCGAGTACACCCATCAGTTCGGCGAGGACATGCCCGAGGTGCGCGATTGGACCTGGCCTGCCTGATGACGGTGCCGGCCTGATGTGGGTGCTAGTGGTCAACGCCGGTTCGAGCAGTCTGAAGCTTCGGGTTCTCGGAGATGACGACGACATCGAGGCCGAACACGACATCGAACGCTGGAATGTCGAAGACGAGGCCACCGACCTCGCCGGATTGCTCGCAACGCTGCCTCCCTTCCAGGCGGTAGGTCACCGAGTCGTCCATGGCGGCCGGCAGTTTCGCGAACCAATTCGCGTCGACGCCGAGACCGAACGCGCGCTCCTCGCGTTGTCGTCGCTCGCACCCTTGCACCAGCCCCGCGCGGTCGCGGGCATCGCGCTCCTGCGTCGTCTGTATCCCGATCTCCCGCAGGTCGCATGCTTCGACACCGCGTTTCACGCCACGATGGCGGCCGCCGCGTCGACGTACGCGCTCCCGAAAGAGTGGCGCGACCGGTGGGGGTTGGAACGATTCGGCTTCCATGGCCTCTCGCACGCCTACGCCTCCCGGCGCGCGGCGGAGCTCACCGGACGAGTCAACGAACCCGGCTTACGTGTTGTGAGCTGCCATCTTGGCGGCGGAGCGTCGTTGTGCGCGGTACGGGGCGGCTGTTCCGTTGATACCACCATGGGGTTCACGCCACTCGAAGGACTGGTGATGGCGACCCGTTCCGGAACAGTCGATCCGGGTCTGGTCGTGTGGCTGATACAACACGCAGGTCTCGCGCCCGAAACGGTGGCGCGGGCGCTCGAGTCCGCCTCGGGCCTTGCCGGGTTGTCGAGCATCCCGGGAGGAGATATGCGCGACGTTCTCGCCGCGCGCGCGGCGGGAGACCCGCAGGCAGTGCTCGCCGTCGATGTGTACATCCACCGCCTGCGCCGCGAGCTCGGCGGGATGGTCGCCGGCCTTGGAGGTGTCGACGTGCTCGTATTTACTGGCGGGGTAGGAGAGCACATACACGAGGTGCGCGCGGACCTATGTCGCGGTTTCGAGTTCGCCGGCGTTCGCCTGGATGCGGCGCGCAACGCATCGTTACTTGGGGAAGGTGAGATCACGGCGGCTGACTCGTTGGTGCCCGCCCTCGTCGTCGCTGCGCGCGAAGACATCGAAATCACACACCAAGTCCGCGGCGTGCTCGGTCGATCATCGTGACGGTACCTGACCTCGCTCGTCGCTTCGAGGGAGTGATGTTCGATTGGGATGGAACCGCGGTGGCCGATCGGAAGGCGAATGCGAACGACGTCCGCAGCGTGGTCGAGCAGTTGTGCGGGTCCGGCGTCGACGTCGCCATCGTGAGCGGTACCCACCTCGACAACGTCGACGGTCAGCTCGTTGCGCGTCCGCGGGGTCCTGGGCGACTGTTGCTTGCGCTCAATCGAGGTTCCGAGCTGTTCGAGGTCGGCGCCGAAGGCGCACAGCTCGTCGATCGCCGTCGAGCGACGACCGAAGAGGACGCGGCACTGACACGGGCCGCGGAGGAAACCGTCTCGAGGCTCGGTGCGCGCGGACTCGAAACCCGTGTCGTCTCCCAGCGGCTGAACCGCCGCAAGATCGACCTCATCCCGACACCGGAATGGGCGGACCCGCCGAAGTCTCAGATCGATCAGCTGCTCGCGGCGGTCGAACGACGGCTGCACAACGCCGGCTTCGAGGATCTCGCGCAGGTCGCGTCACTCGCGATCAACGTCGCACGCGATGCGGGAATCGCCGATCCCCGGGTTACCAGTGACGCCAAACACGTGGAGATCGGCCTTACCGACAAGGCCGACTCCGCCCGCGCGGTGTTCGCACAACTTTGGGCCGACGGCATTGCGCCGGAACAGGTGCTGATCGGCGGCGACGAGTTCGGCACGCTTGGCGGACTTCCCGGTAGCGACTCGCTGATGCTCGTCGATGACGCCGCACCGTCGGCGGTGTTCTCCGTCGGGATCGAACCCAACGGCGTGCCTGACGGCGTTGCGCACGTCGGGGGCGGACCGGCGCGCTTTGTCGAGTTGCTGAGTGAACAACTGCGACGCCGGTCGGACCTCCCACACGTCGTGTCGCGCGACGGGTGGTCGCTCGTCGTGAAACGGCTCGATGCCGCTGCGGGAAAGTCGCACGACGCGCTGCTCACGATTGCTGACGGCCTCATCGGAACCAACGGCGCGACCCTGCTCGCGCATCCGGCGGCTCGCCCAGAACTGTTGGTCGCGGGCGTGTTCGACGGTGACGGCCCGCTCACCGATTTGCTGTGCGGACCTCACTGGGCGACGTTGTCCGGCGCGCTCGACCCGGACGACCACGTGTGCAGGGTGCTCGATCTCCGGACCGCGCTGCTCGGCGAAGAGGTCGACGGCACCACCACGGTGCGTTCTGTGCGGTTCTCTTCATTTGCCCGGCCGGGCATCGCGGTGTTGCGAGCCGACATTGACCCGCCCGACAGTTCGGACGCGCTCGTGGCCCCGGACGGAGCCGTACTGACCGACCTCGACGACGGCGCCCAATGGACGGCGGCGCGTGGCACATCCGGTTCAATCACTGCTGCGGCCTGGCAACGACGTGACGTCAGCCGAGTCGATCGGATCGCGGCTTACGTGGCTGGTCCAGCCGACGCGGAGCCCGACCGCGCCAACGCACGCCTCGCACGTGCACGCAGCGACGGATTCGACGCGTTGTTGGCCGAGCATCGCCGAACCTGGTCGCAGCGCTGGGAGCGTGCCGACATTCGAATCGATGGCGACGCGTCTCTTCAGTTGAACGTCCGCCTGGCGCTATATCACTTGATGGCGTCGGTCGCGGTTCACGGCGAGGCCGCGGTCGGCGCGCGGGGCATGACGGGACACGACTATCGCGGACACGTATTTTGGGACGCGGAGCTGTTCGTCTTGCCGTTTCTCGCCGCGACCGAGCCGGCGGCGGCGCGGGCCATGCTCGAGTACCGGTGCAACCGTCTTCCCGCCGCGCTTGCCGAGGCACGGGCCGAGGGTCGTCAAGGTGCGCGCTTTCCGTGGGAATCCGCGGCCAGCGGATTCGACGTGACGCCCCGCGTCGTGCACGATCCGAGCGGCCACGTCGTACCGATCCGTACCGGTGAGGCCGAGCTGCACATTGTCGGCGACGTCGCCTGGGCAGTCTGCTGCTACGTCGACTGGACGAACGATCAGGAGTTCGCGCTGGGTGCGGGAAGGCGAATCTTGATCGAAACCGCACGCTACTGGGCCTCCCGCGTTCGTGTCGACGGTTCCGGACGAGCGCATCTGTACGGGGTGATCGGGCCCGACGAGTACCACGAGCCCGTGGACGACAACGCGTTCACGAACGTACTCGCCCGTTGGAATCTTCGCCGCGCCGCGGCCGAAGCGTTGGCGGTCGATGACGACGCCGTCAGCCGCGACGAAGTGCTGGTCTGGCAGCGCCTCGCCGACGCGCTCGTCGACGGTTTCGACCCGGCTACTGGTGTGTACGAGGAATTCGCAGGCTTTTTCAATCTCGATCCGACGCTCGTCCGCGACCTCTTACCTCAACGCCCGGTCACCGCCGATCTCGTGCTGGGTGCCAGCCGAGTCCACGGCGCTCAGGTTGTGAAGCAGGCCGACGTGTTGATGCTTCACCACCTGCTACCCGACGAGGTCGAGTCCGGTTCGCTGGCCGCGAACCTCGATTTCTACGAGCCGCGCACTGCGCATGGCAGCTCCTTGTCGTTAGGTATCCATGCCGCGCTGTTCGCTCGGGCCGGCCGCAATGACGAAGCCCTTGAAGCGTTGCGGATCGCCGCCGATATCGACGAGAACGACGTGACGCGCACCGGTGCCGGCGGTGTGCACCTGGGCGCGATGGGAAGCGTGTGGCAGGCGCTCGCGTACGGGTTTGCCGGACTGCGACCGCGTGGCGACGCCCTCGCGCTCGACCCGCATCTACCCGATTCGTTGACGGGTCTTGAGATCGGCGTGCAGTTTCGAGGTGTGCCTGTTCGTCTGCGCTTCGAGCGGGACTCGGTCGTCGCGCAGGCGGCGTCGCCGATCGTGCTGATCGTCGGCGGCGAACGGGTCACCTGCGAGCCGGGAGAAACACGCGTTCCGAGACGATGAACGTCAGGGTCGCGCCGGAGACGACGAGCCGGCCGAACAGCAAGAACGCCACCACAGCGCACCCCACCGACCGAGGTTCGCAGCGGTGAAGCGCGTCACCGACGCGGCGACGGAGAACCCACCGACGAATGTGAACACGTCGATCCTGACCCGCCGGGATCGGGTCCGGCCGCCGGGTGTGCCAGAAACGCCGACTACCTGATCGCTCCGACGTAAAAGCTCCGTGGTCATCGTTGACGGGCACGCGGACCGAGCGCCGACGCACCCTGACCTGGCCGGTGCTCATTCTGTGGATGCTTGCCATCTCGGCGAAGGTGTCGGACGCGAGCCGCCCGAACCGGTCTCGGGTCGGGCGAATCCTCGGACGGGGTACGTTTCGGACTGGTGGGGGAGTCTGCGCCGTTGGCGCAGGATGCGTTGACGTTCTCGCTCCGATGCTCCACCCCAGACGCCGTAGTCGAGGCGGTTGGTCAACGCGTACTCGAGGCATTCGCCGCGCACCGGACATTGCGCGCATACGCGTTGGACCGCCTCGACGCCAGACCCGTCGGAAGGAAAGAACGTCGTGGCGTTTGCTCCCCGGCAGTACGCGGCGCTCATCCACGATTGCAACCCGAAGTCTGGTCGGTCGGTCGACTCAGGACTGTGTCCCACCCGCGCGAGCACCTTCCGCGGCTGATTGCCGCCGGAGCCGGTCTCGGTCGCCAGGGTCTGGGACGCCGATCTGCTGTCACTGGACTGATGACGACCTCAACTCTACTCCGCCGGTCGGGACGATCATTTGTGCCGGGTCGGGGTCTGTGTGATTTGAACGCGAGTCTCGTTCGTGGCGGTTGAGGTCCACTGGCCGCCGGGTGTCCATTGCAGTCCGGCGAAGTGAACGGTTGTGATGCGGTACTGATCGGCATGACCGACGAGCCAGGATGCGATCGTCCAGCCGCGAGCCGACGAAACAGGCGCGCCGAGACTCAACGGTCCGAGTTCCCGCGTCAGCGCAGGGATCGGCGACGCTGGCGTCGTCGTCGACTCGGGGAGCGAGAACTCGCAGGCGAGGCCGGCAGCGGTTTCGCCTGTCGTCGCGATCGCGAGGGTTCGCGCCAGCGGTTCCCAGAGCGCGTACGCCTGGGGTGCGTTGCTGTGTTGTACGGCCTGAGCTGCGTCGGTGACTGGCATCGTCTGCCAGCCGGGCACTCGCGCGAGTGCCTTGAAGAACGCGGCGGCTGCGTAACGCGGGTTCATGACCTGCGCGGCAGTTCCCCAACCTTGAGACGGACGCTGTTGGAACAGGCCGAGCGAATCGCGGTCGCCGTAGTCGATGTTGTGAAGCTGTGATTCCTGAAGTGCGGTCGCGAGCGCGACCGTCACTGCGTGATCAGGCATGTCGAGCCGCTTGGCGACCGCGGCGATCGTGGTCGCGTTGGCGGCCTGCGCGAGATCGATGACGTACTCCGAGGAGCCGACGGTGACCCGACACAACGACACCCTGATCGTTTTCTTCCCGAGGGCCGCCCAGATGGCAATGGCTGCGATGACGACCGCGGCACCAGCGAACATGAGCATCAGAGCGCGAATCGCGGTTCGACGGCCCGAAAGCATCACAGCGACGATACCGTCGGCGCCCGACATTCTCCGCGCGTCAGGTCACGATACATTCGACGCGTGGCGGGCGAGTGGTTCGAATGGGAGTGGGACGAGACGCTCTTCGCCGGCTCTGCGTGCCATTACGACCGCGGACGTCTTCCCTACGCTCCCGCGCTCGCCGACGCCTTCGGATCGTCGCTGGGCCTTGATGGTCGGGGTCGGCTGCTCGATGTCGGCTGCGGGCCCGGTACCGTGACACTTCGTTTCGCGCACCTCTTCGACGAAGTAGTTGGGCTGGATCCGGACGCCGGCATGATCGATGAGGCGGAACGACTCGCGTCCGAGCGGGCCGTGAGCAATGCGAGATGGGTTCGCAGACGTGCTGAAGAGCTGCCCGCCGACCTCGGCGTTTTTCGCGTGGTCACCTTCGCGGCATCGTTGCACTGGATGAACCGGCCGCTTGTCGCCGCTCGCGTCCGAAAGATGCTCCAACCCGACGGCGTCGTAGTGCATGTCGACAACCGCCATCAAGACAGCCTCGAGCCCGGCCGCGCACTCCCGGCGCCCCCGCGAGATCGCATCGACGTCCTGCGACGCGTCTACCTCGGGGACGACCGTCGCGCCGGCCGGTCGATTCGCAACACGTCACCGGCCGACGAAGGAGACGTGTTTCGCGCAGCCGGATACATCGGCCCGGAACTCGTCGTGGTTCCCGACGGTCGTACTCTGGTCAGGTCGATCGACGACATCGTCGACGAAACCTTCTCGATGTCATCGACCGCGCCACACCTCTTCGGCGAACGTCAGCGGGAGTTCGAAGCCGATCTGCGTGCCCTGCTGGCGGACGCCTCGCATGAAGGCATGTTCTCCGTGCGCCTTCCCGACAACGAACTCAAAATATGGCGACAAGCATACAGCCCCTGAGCGCCTGAATGCTCGACCATCGGAGCGTCGGCACGTGCGCCGAGCCGATGTCGACATCGAGCTCCGTGCCGCTCCGGTCATCGTGCCGGTCGCGATGCTCGCCGTACGACGGAGCAGGAGGCTACGTTCCCGCCGACGTCCGCGTTGGCGAGAGGGAGGGACGGCGGTGGCTGCATCAGAGGTTTGGGTCGCGTCCTCACGTGACGAGCTCCTCGCGGGTGCCGAACACCGCGTCCTTGTCACGCCCGGCGACGCCCGATCGGGTTCGGTGTTCGAGTTCGTCACAATCGACGGACAGCGATACTTCGCGAAGACCCTCGGCTATCGCACGGATTGGATCATGCGCGTCACCGGCGATCGTGATCTGCGGACCTTGAAGATCTGGCAAGCCGGGATCATGAGCGGTGCTCCCGCACAAATCGACCACGCCGTCGTCGGTATGGCGGCTGACGGCGAGAACGAGGACGCGCTGCTCACGATCTTGATGCGCGATGTCGGCAACTACCTCATTCCCGAGGGAGACAGCACGATCTCGCTCGAAACCCATCTCGGTCTCATCGATGGACTCGCGGCGCTGTCAGCGCGCTACTGGGACTGGCGCGACGATCTCGGGCTCACCACCATCGAGGAACGTCTGCGGTTCTTCGCGCCCGACAACATCGCGGCTGAGGCCGCCGGAGAGGATCCGCCGGCGCCGATCACCGTTGCCACCCAAGGCTGGCCCCGGCTCTCCGAGCAGGCGCCGGCCTTGGCTGAACTTTTGGCCGCGATCCATGCTGACCCGACGCCGCTCGCTGACGCCATGCGCGGGACGCCCTCGACGTTCCTGCAAGGCGACTGGAAAATGGGCAACCTCGGGATGCATCCCGACGGACGCACGATCCTCATCGACTGGGCATACCCGGGTTCGGGCCCAGTCTGCTGGGACCTCGCGTGGTACCTCGCGCTCAATTGTCGACGCTTGCCGGTAACGAAGGAGGCAACCATCGCGTCGCTCCGCGCCGCACTCGAGCGCCGAGGTGTGTCCACTAGCGGTTGGTTCGAGCTTCAGCTCGATCTCTGTCTGCTTGGCATGACCGTCTGCTTCGGCTGGGAAAAGGCAATGGGCGACACCGAGGAACTCGCCTGGTGGGAGAGTCGGGCCATCGCAGGCGCGCGTCATGTTCGCGCGCACTATCCGGTGCCATCTCTTTGAGGTTGCACCTCCAAGATCACGCGAGCGACGTGAATCACGGATCAGACCAGCGTGAATACATCGTCGCTGAGAAGGGCCTCGGTTCGCGCCACAACCGGCCTCCGCGTCGGGTGCTATTTCGCAACGAGCGTCGCGACGTTCGCTTCGTACGCCGGGCGACGCCACCGAAACCGTTCGCCGGGAAATGGCATCGAGGTCGCGTGGGTGACGGCTGCGTTCCGAGGTGCTCCCGGTCGATCGCGAGCATTTCCAACGCGAGATCGGTCGCACAGACACGCCGGCCACGCCCAGCGCGCGGCGACGCGAATTTCCGAGTTGACGTCGCACAGACATGAGCCGGCGAGCGGCGAGAGGTTTTCGAGCACTACGTTGAAACCAAGTCGAACGTCCCGTCCGGGGATAGCGCCGTCGTGAGCTGAGCCTTTGTACCTTTACGCCGTGTACCTCGGAGGCGACCTCGCCAACGGCCGAATGGGTGAAGACCATGAAGTCGTCTTCGTCGTCGGTACAGATCCGAAGGACGTCCGACAACGCGCAAGAGCGAAGTGGACCGGCCACGGTTCGGCCCATGTGGACGCCATCCGGCGACTCGACGCAATAGATGGATATGCCATCGCGCTCGAAGAGGTCGGCGGCAGCGACCAAACTGAGCTCGACAACCAATACGATCCGGGCGAACCGGGAGCCTGACAAGTCGACGCGGTGAGAGCGACCGCGAACGACTCCAAAGGAACGCGTTTCGGCGAATTCGTCGAGCCGCTCGAAGTTGAATCCGAGGCTCCGGAGTGCCGACGACGCACAGCGCGAAGTCGACAGACTGAGTAGCCGAGAGAACGCTCGCACATAATGTGCTGGCCGGAGGTACACGGAGCGGTCCGGACTGACGCACGCATGCCGCTCCGCGAATCTCTCGCGCTCGTTGCGAATCCGCGACCAGTGTTCGCGCATGACGTTGCCGCTGGCGAGGCAGGCGCAGGGGACTCGGAGTGCCCAGCCGGTAACGCACCCACGGCGCTTTGAGCATCGAGCATGGCCGCCGTGACGCGACCAGGCCCACGAAGCGCGAGTGCAACGGCTAACGCGGAACTCGCGATTCTTGGGCGCTCGCTCTCTGACGACTTTCAGTGCGCGTTGGGCGAAAGACAGCCAAGACGGCCACCTTGACCTCACCCGCGGCCACTCACACGAAACGTCACGTAATGTCGACAACCGACGCCTAGCGACGGACACTCAATCGCCGTTCGAAAATTCGTAGTAGTTGACTTCCGAGAGAAACTGTCGCTCTCTCGGGACCTTGTGGTACTCGTCGGCTTGTCGGTGCCAGTCACTCCTGACGCGGCACGAAATTTTCCACTCACCTGGAGTCCGGTCAGCGCCAGTGGCCCGCTGGTAGGTCCTGCGGCCGTGCTCGTGTCACATCCGTCAGGTCGGGAGCGTGAGGAGCTCCTCGTAGAATCCGCCGATCTGACGGTCCCGGTCGACCGGGTGGATCTCGAGGATCCAGTGAGCCACGCGTCCGGACGGATCGGCGCGCCGCATCGGGTTCGTGTTGTCGCCGGTGATCATTGAGTCGTTTCGGGCGCCGTCGAAGAGCTGATGCGGGAATTCGCCAATGAGGTGCCCGCAGTGGAAGTTGCCGAACCCCCAACTGCGCTCTCCGCTCAATCGGACAACCTCGCTGTAAAGCTCTTCGCTGGTGATGTCGGGATGATCGTCGAAGTATCGCTTGCCGCCGGCGAACACCTCAGCCAGGTCGCCGCGCAGACGGAGCTTCGTGGGGTCGTCGCCGAGAACCCAGGTGCGGCCGAAGTCCGCTTCCCAGTTCTCGAACACAGGACCGAACGTCGGCGAAGACGATGTCGTCCTCGGTCATGGTGCGGTCGGGCGGATTGACTTGGTATGGCTGAAGGGTGTTCGGCCCCGACCGCACGATGCGCTTATGCCAGTGACGAGACACCCCGAACCTTTCGGCGGCGAGCTGACGGACCGCCGCGCTGGCTTCGCTGTCGCGAACGCCAGGGCGTAAGACGTCGAGAGAAGTCACCTCCGGAACAGCTGCGACGCCTGTCGGTGCGCCCCGAGGAGTCGGGCTGCCCGCTCATGCTCACTCAGGTTCTTCGCGCCGAGCGGCTGCGGCAGCGAGCTGCCGATCCTGAAGGCGTCGTCGCTCGCCGGATCGAGCGGGGCGGAGTTGGTGGGCTCGCTCATTGCGCTCGCCTCCTTCGATCGACGGGTTGTTGTCTTTGCGGCCCGGGTGGTGACAGCGAAGCCGCGAACGAGGGTGTGCGTGTCGATGGGGAGTGCTTCGTCGTCCCGGTCGGTGGTTGTCGAGCGGGCAGGTTTGCGTCCCAGGAGGGGGCTGCGGACGCCGGCGAGGATGGGGGCGATGACATGTTCGCGTACTACGAGGAGTGCGGTGACGGTGCGGGGGCTTGGACGGGGGGAAGCCGACATCGTCGAGCGGATCTCCCGGGCCGGCGACCACGTCGAACCTGGTCGCCGCCCTGGACGTCCTCGTGGTGATCTCCAAACTGCCCCGCGCAACAACCCCTGCAACGGCTGGAACCTGATGCCCAGGGGCCTCACGGTGTGGGCGCTGCAATGAAGCAGCAAGGTGTTGCTCATCGAGCGGTAACACTCCCTGTGAAGCAATCTGCTGCTAATCAAGCGGTAACACGCCCTGTGTAGTGCCGAAACATGCGCAGCGGATCATTTTCACCAATGATTCCGCAGCTGGGCTCGCGTGACCGAGCATCACCCGGGCACGCCCAGGGGAACCTGCTCCCACCCGAGGCCTACCACGACCAGGGCTGGTTCGAGCGGGAGCAGCGGCAGCTATTCAGCTGCCGCTGGGCCCTCATCGCAGACCTAGAACAGCTCGCGGAGCCGGGCGACTACGTCACGGCGACGGTCGGCCTGGCCCCCCTGGTGGCACTGCGAGGCGAGGACGGACAGCTACGGGCGTTCCACAACCTGTGCCGGCACCGGGGCATGGTCCTCCTTCACGATGCCGGCAACGTGTCCCGCCGTATCGACTGCGCCTACCACCAGTGGTGCTACGCCCTCGACGGGTCGCTGGCCTTGGTGCCCCAACGCCGGGAGCAGTTCCCCGATCTCGTCCCCCTGAGTTGGGGACTGCTTCCGGCGTCGGTCGCCGTCTGGGAGGGGATGGTCTTCGTCCACCCCGATCCCGCGGCCGAACCGCTGGACGAGGCGTTGCGCGGCGTGTCCGAGAACCTCGGCAGCCACCGGCCCGGGCTCCTCCGGCAGGTGGCGATCGACCATATCGACGCCCACTGCAACTGGAAGCTCTTCGTCGAGAACCACGTCGACGTCTACCACCTCTGGTACCTCCACGCCCACAGCCTCGGGGACTTCGAGCACCCCCGGTTCGAGTACCGGCAGGTCGGCGCCAACTGGACCAGCTACGAGCCGCTGCGCACCGGGGACCTGAGCGCGGCCGCCCTCACGAAGGGGACGACGACCATCGCCCACCTGGACGAGCGTGACCGCCTCGGGCTGGGGGCGCACATGGTGTTCCCCAACCTCCTCATGGCCACCGCGGCTGAGTTCTTCGCCACCTACGTCGCCCAGCCGGTGGCGCCCGACCACACGGTGATCGAAATCCGGGTCCGAGCCGAGGCAGACGCCGACGCCGATGCCCTGCTCGATGCTCTCCGATCCTTCATCGCCGAGGACATCGTCGCCTGCGAGGGGGTCCAGGCGGGGGTGCGCTCGCCGGCGTTCGCGGTCGGCCCGCTGGCCCGCGACCTCGAACTGCCGATCACCAACTTCCACACCAGCCTGCTGGCCCGCCTCGGTGCGACGTGACCGCGGCGGCCCGCCCGAGCGGCGGGGAGCGAGCGTCGTGATTGTGCCCGAACTCGTCCACGGCGCCTGGGCCCGGAAGTCGGTGTCGGTCGGGGGCGGGCCGCACTTCGAGACCCAGCGGGTGGTGTGGCTGCAGAGCGGCACCCGCTACGCCGACATCCGGCTGCCCTTCCACCCGGCCGCGGACCAACGCTGTTTCGCGGGGTCGAGTGGCTGGGACGGCGACCGGTACCGCTGGACGCACCGTCTCGACCTGGCCGAGGTCGACTCGCCGCCGGCCGACGACATCGCCGACCTGATATCGGAGAACGGGGTCCTCGTCGAACGGGGCATCTTCCCCTCCGCCTCGGGAGCGGTCGCCTACGAGGAGGTGTGGGTCAGGCTCGCCGGCGCCGAGGGAACGTGGCAGGCAGTGGACGCACGCGACGGCTGCCTCGTGCGCGTCGGTGACCACGCCATCACCGTGGTCGACCGCCGCAGGGACGGGGGGCGCTTCGCAGCCAGTTACCGGGTGCGCAGCTCGACGGGCTGGAAGGTGGAACTCGCCCTGGGTGATGCCACCGGCCTGCCGCTGCCCGGAGGGACCGAGCCCGGCTGGCTGGTCGTGCACGCCGGTGACGTCGGCGCGGTGACGGCGTGAGGACGCGGCGTTGGACCGAGGAGGCCTGGCCGGATCTCGCCGACTTGGGATCGGGCGGCGGCTTCGAGGTGGGGCTCGTTCCCGTCGGCGCGACCGAACAGCACGGACCTCACCTGCCGACCGGTACCGACACGATCATCGCCGTCGGGCTCTGCGAGCGGGCCTCGGCGCTCACCGGAGCGCCGGTCCTGCCTGCCATACCTGTGGCCTGCAGCTATGGCCACGGCACCCGCCTGCCGGGAACGCTCTCCCTCACCCCGGAGCTGTTGGCCGCAGTGGTCCGCCAGTACGCCGAATGGGCGGCAACGTCGGGGCTGACGCGGCTGCTGTTCGTCAACGCCCACTTCGGCAACTCCGCCGCGCTCGGCATCGCCACCGACCATCTCCGGCTCTTCCGTCCCGACCTGCGGGTCGGTGTCCTCGACTGGTGGGCGCTCGACCCCGAAGTCGCACGCGAGACCCTTGCCGAAGGCCCGGACGTGCACGCCCATCGGGCCGAGACGTCGGTCATGCTCGTCCTCGCGCCGGAGCTGGTCCGGCTCGACCGGGCGGCAGGGGCGGACGATCCCGACCGCACCGCCGGGCTCGTCTTCCGCTACACGGTGCCCGCCCTGTCCCTCAACGGCGTGACCGGGCGGCCGTCGGAGGCCAGCCGGGACCTGGGGGAGCGGTTGGTTGACCTGACGGTCGCCGCGATCGCGGCAGCGATCGAGCGCGGACGCCAGGAGAAGCCACCGCTCGGCGCCGCCGCGGCGCCGGCTCTCGACAAGGAGCAGTCATGGACACCGTGAAGCCCATCGACGAAACGCACGTGGCGCTGGCGGCCCAGTTGGCTGCTGATGGCGTCCAGTACGTGCTCGGTGGCTGGATCGACGTCAACGGTCGATCGAAGTCCAAGCTCGTCCCCATCTCCCACCTGCCCAACCTCCTGGCGGGGTCGGAGCGCTACACGCCCCGCGGAATCGACGACCTCGGGCGCATGACGCCGAACGAGGACGAGTGCGTCGCCGTTCCTGATCTGGCCACGTTGCGGGTCTGCCCGTGGGACCGGCGGGTGGCGTGGACGGCGGCCGACCTGTGGTTCGGTGGCGACCATCCGTTCGCGCTGTGCAGCCGGTCGGTGCTGAAGCGTCAACTGGCGCTGGCTGCCGCCGAAGGCGTCGTGTTCAACCTGGGCGTGGAGACCGAGCTGTTCGTGTTCCGGCCGGAGTCGCTCGAGCGGACCGACGGCTACCTCGAACCCCTGACGCACAGCGGCAAACTTCGGCCCACCCAGGCCTACGACGCCGAGTCGGTCATGGATGCGCTGCCGTTCCTCGATCCCATGGCGAGGTACATGACCGAGACGGGATTCGACATCTTCAGCCTCGACAGCGAGGGCGGAGACGGGCAGTACGAGTTTGACTTCGACTACGCCCCGGCCCTGCAGATGGCCGATCAGCTGACGTTCTTCCGGCTCATGGTCAAGCAGGTGGCAAAAGAGGTCGGGCTGATCGCCACCTTCATGCCCAAGCCCTACACCGACGCGTGGGGCTCGGGCCACCACTTCAACATGAGCCTGGAGGACGCCGAGACAGGCACCAACCTGTTCCGGGACAACGACGACGCCCGCCGCAGGGGGTGGAGCAAGGCCGCCTACGCCTTCATGGCCGGGATCATCCGCCACGCCCGGGCCATCGCCGCGGTCGCCAACCCCACGGTGAACTCGTACAAGCGCCTGACGCCCCGCCTCAGTGACGGCTCGGTCTCGTGGGCGCCGATCCACGCCGCCTACGGCGACAACAACCGCTCCTGCATGTTGCGGCTGCCGCGCAACCGGCCGGCGATCGAGAACCGGGCGGTGGACGCAGCGGCGAACACCTACCTCGCCGCCGCGTTCATGCTCGCGGCGGGCCTCGAAGGCATCCATCTCGGCCTCGACCCGGGTGAGCCGGTCGAGGACCTGACCTACGACTGGGCCGATCGGGCCGACATGGTTCGGCTGCCCCGGAACCTGCTGGAGGCGGTCGACGCCTTCCGGGAGGACCCACTCGTCCACGAGGTGTTCCCCGCCGAGTTCGTCACCGCCTACGCCGACATGAAGCAAGGGGAGTGGGACGACTACCACCGCCAGGTCGGCGAGTGGGAACGGTCCAAGTACTTGCTGGCCTTCTGAGCCGATCCGTCACCAACACCTAAGGAGTCCCCCGTGTCCACACCGACGGCATCCCGAGCAGCCCTCCTTCGAGGAGGTCGCCCCCGCCTGTCCTGGCGGGTCGCCGCCGTGGCTGCGACCGTGGCGCTGGCGGCGGCGGCGTGCAGCAGCTCATCGAAGTCGGGGAGCTCAGCCCCGAGCACCTCAAGCGGCGCCAAGGTCACCGCGCCGGCGGTGGTCAACATCGGGTACGTCGCCGACATGGGGGTGCCCGACCCGGACATCTTCTACCAGGTCGAGGGCAACTCGGTGATCACCAATGTGTACGAGGGACTCGTCCAGTACGCCAACAACAGCACCAAGATCGTCCCCAGCCTGGCGACAAGCTGGACCGTCTCGCCCGACCAGAAGACCTACACGTTCCAACTCCGCCCCCACGTCATGTTCCACGACGGCAGTGGGCCGATGACGTCGAAGGACGTCGCCGCCAGCTTCAGGCGCCGCTCGGCGCTGGGAGCGACGTCCCCGCCCGGCTACATGCTCCAGTACGTCGCCGGCTACGACACGTCGAACCCGAACGTGCTCGTGATCCATCTCACGCAGCCGGTCGCCCCCTTCTTGGACTATCTGGCCGCGCCCTACGGACCCAAGGTGGAGGACGCGGCCGGGTTGGCGGCCCACGCCGGCACCGACCACGACCAGACCTGGTTCAAGACCCACGACCTCGGCACCGGGCCGTACACGATCACCCAGTTCGTGCCCGGCGACCACTACGTGTTGACCTCGTTCCCGCAGTGGTGGGGTGGCGTCCCGCAGGTCACCGAGATCCACATCTCGATCCTGCCAGATGTCGCCACCCAGCAGCTCGAGCTGCAATCCGGTCAGCTGCAGATGATCCTCCACGGCCTGTCCGCCCAGGACGAGGTGACCTACGAGCACAACCCCAAATACCAGATCGTCCGCTTCCCGGCCAACCAGAAGCTGCTCCTGGCCATCAACATGCACCACGGGATCTTCCAGAGTCTGGCCTTGCGCCAGGCCCTCCGGCAGGCGATCGACAAGGCGCAGATTGTCAGTGCTGTCTACGGCCAGGACGCCACCGTCTCCAACCAGATCTATCCGACCGGCGAACTACCGCTGCCGTTGGGGGCAGATGACCCGACCTACGACCCGAGCGTCCTCGCCAACCTGGTCAAGGGCCTCAGCGACAAGCACGTCGACTTGGCCTACACCAACGACGATGCCCGCAACCAGCGGGTGGCGGAGATCATCCAGACCGAGCTGCAGTCGGCGGGGCTCGATGCCACCGTCCGGGGCATCCCACTGACCCTTGCGTACAGCTTGTCCTCGGAGCCGTCCCAGCGGCCCGACCTGCTGTTGACGACCACGAACCCCGACGCCTCCGCGCCCGACACGTGGGTCCGCATCTACCTCCACACCGTCACCTCCACCGACGGCTCGCTCAACTACCTAGACTGCTCGGTACCGGCCGCCGATCACGCCATGGACACCGGGCTGCACCTGACCACGCCCAGCGCGGTCGCAGCGGCCTACGGCCAGGCCGGCGACGACATCTCCGCTTCGGGCTGCATCGACAACATCGCCGACGTGCAAGACGTCTTCGTGGCCGCCGCCGGCTACAGCAACTGGTACCACCAGCCTCCGGATCTGCTGACCCCGAAGTTCGGGCTCCTGAAGCTCAGCTCATGACAGAAAGGCAACAGCCGCGGGGAACATAGCCGTCTCGCGCCGGAGATCGCGCGGTTTCACCGGCGCGTTTCCGTCGAGGTCATCGCCTCGCATCGTCTGAACCGGCCGGGGCGGATCCGCCCCGGCCCGAGGGCGTCGCGCCGGCGTTGGCCGGCGTCGCGCCGGGGTCGGCGGTCGAGTCGACGTCGGGCGGTGCCGGGCCACCGTCGGTGGTCGACGTCAACCAGTTGCACGTCGAGTTCCAACGCGGCGGCCGCGCCGTGCAGGCCGTGCGCGGCGTGGACCTTCAAATCGCCCGCGGCGAAATCCTCGGCCTGGTCGGCGAGTCCGGATCGGGAAAGAGTGTGCTGGGCCTGTCGCTGCTCGGGTTGTTGCCGGTCGAGCCCCCACCCATGATCGAAGGCAGCGCCGTCGTGTGCGGGGTCGACATGGTGCGGGCATCGGCCCGCGAGCGTCGCCTGGTGCGTCGAGATCACCTGGGGGCCGTGTTCCAGGATCCCATGACCTCGCTCAACCCGACCATGCGCGTCGGGCGTCAGGTCGCCGAGGCGGCCGGCACCGAGTCGGAGGCGATCAGGCTGCTCGACTCCGTCGGTGTGCCGGAGCCGCGGCGACGGCTCCGGGCCTATCCCCACGAGCTGTCGGGCGGTCTCCGCCAGCGGGTGATGATCGCCATGGCGGTAGCGGGCAGCCCATCGCTTGTGATCGCCGACGAGCCCACGACCGCCCTCGACGTCACCGTGCAAGCCCAGATCCTCGAGTTGCTCCGCCACCTGTGTGACGAGACCGGGTGCACGTTCTTGCTCATCACGCACGACCTCGGTGTCGCCGCCCAGATCGCCGACCGCATCGCCGTGCTCTACGCCGGTCGTCTGGCGGAGGTGGGTGCCGCCAGAGACGTGCTCCAACGGCCGGCACACCCTTACAGCGTCGGGTTGCTGCGATCGCGCCTGACCCTCGCGGCTCGGCGGGAGGGACCGCTGCCGACCCTGGCGGGCGAGCCACCCGACCCCCGCGCACTCCCTCCGGGCTGTCCGTTCGGGCCTCGGTGCGGGCTGCACCAAGATGCCTGCGACGCCGAGCTCCCCACGCTGGTGGCGGCTGGATCTCATCCCGGACTCGCGGCCTGCCGGCGGCTCGGCGTCACCGACGAGCGCGCGGTCGTCAACATCGAGCGGTGGCCGGCGGTGAGGCGCTCGACGACCCCGGCGGTGACCCTGACCGGCGTCGAAAAGCACTTCACGGTGCGCAACGGCTTCCGGGGCCGGGAGCGGCTCCAGGCGCTGCGAGGTGTCGACCTGGCCGTCGAGGAAGGGGAGTCCGTCGCTCTTGTCGGCGAAAGCGGATGCGGCAAGTCGACGTTGCTTCGGACGGTCGCCGGCCTGTTGAAGCCCGACGCCGGAACCATCACGCTGGGAGCCGGGGCCCGGCCGCAGATGGTGTTCCAGGACGCCGGCGCGTCGCTCACCCCGTGGATGACCGTCGGCGAGCTGGTCGGCGAACGCCTGCGCAGCGAGGGCGTGGGCCGGGCGCAACGCGCCGTTCGGGTCCGCGACGCCCTCGCGCTCGTCGGGTTGCCAGAAGAGGTGGCCGGTGCCAAAGCGGCGCAACTGTCCGGCGGCCAGCGCCAGCGGGTGGCACTGGCCCGGGCCACGATCGTGCCCCCTGACGTGCTGCTGTGCGACGAGCCCACCAGCGCTTTGGATGTGTCGCTCGCCGCCACCGTGCTCAACCTCCTCGGCCGCATCCGCCGCGAGCTGGGGATGGCAATGCTCTTCGTCACCCACGATCTCGGAGCGGCGCGCGTGATCGCCGACCGCATCGCAGTGATGTACCTCGGGCGCATCGTCGAGATCGGCCCGTCGGAGGGGATCGCCTCCTCGCCGCGCCACCCCTACACCCGGTCGCTGCTGGCCGCTGTTCCCGGCGTCGGCATCCTGCGGTCGCCGCTGGAGGGTGAGCCGGCGAGCCCGTTGCACCCGCCCTCGGGATGCGCCTTCCATCCGCGCTGCCCCATCGCCCTCGAGGAGTGCGCGTCCGCGGAGGTCCCCCTCACCGAGGTGGGAGGCCGGATGGTCGCCTGCGTACGCGCCAGCGAACTGGCGGCGCGTGACGAAGCCACCGGATTGGTAGACGCCAGTGGCGATCGCTGAGCCCTACAGGCCCTCCAGCGTCGGAACACTGCGCGGCCGCGCCATCGTACGGGTCCGCCGCCGGCGACGGTCCCGGGCAGGTCTGCTGGACCGGCTGGCAATCGGGATGCTGCTGGTCATCACCGTGATGGCGTTCTTCACCCCCTGGATCGCCCCGTACAAGCCCGATCTCATCGCCGGCAACGCCTTCGCCCACCCCAGCGCCCACTTCCTGCTCGGCACCGACGAGGTCGGCCGCGACATCTTCAGCCGGGTGCTGTTCGGGCTGCGGACGAGTTGGTTCTCCGCCGTGGCTGTGATCGCCTCGGGCGTGCTGATCGGAGGCTTGATCGGGCTCGTGGCCGGCACGGCTGGCGGGTGGGTCGACGACGTCCTCATGCGTCTCACCGACGTCTTCCTCGCCCTCCCCGGGCCGATCCTGGCCATCGCCGTGGTCGCCGCCCTCGGCCCCTCCCTGGACCACACCCTCCTGGCGGTCGCCATCGTGTGGTGGCCCTTCTACTCCCGGATCGTGCGCGGGGAAGTCAAAGCGCTCGCGGCCCGGCCCCATCTCGAGGCGGCCCGCCTCGCTGGCGTCGGGCGGGTCCGTCTGGCCGTCCGCCACCTCCTGCCGGGAGCGATCCCCGCCACCATGGTCACCGCCAGCCTGGACGTAGGCAACCTCGTCCTGACCCTCGCCGCCCTGTCGTTCTTGGGCCTCGGGGCGCCGGCGCCTGCGCCCGAGTTGGGGGCCATGGCCGCCCGGGGCCTGACCTACCTGCTCACCTACTGGTGGGTGCCGGTGATGCCCGGCCTTGCCGTCCTGTTCCTCGCCCTCGTATCCAACCTGGCCGGCGACGGCCTGCGTGACCTGTTGGGGGATCGCTGATGGTGCAGCTGATCGCCAAACGCCTGATCGCCATGGTGGGGGTACTGCTTTTCCTCGTCGCCGTGGTCTTCACCCTGCAGCGCCTGACGCCGGAGGACCCGGTCCACGCCTATCTGGGCGGCAACGCGTCGCGGGCGGCCATCAAAGCCGAGACCCACAAACTCGGCTACGACCGCCCGCTGGTAGTGCAGTACGTCCGCTACATCGACGACCTGATCCACGGCAACCTCCAGACGTCGCTGCGCACCCGGCGCCCCGTCTCCACCGACCTGGGCGACTACCTGCCCGCGACCCTCGAGCTGGCCACGTACGGACTCCTCCTGGCAGCCGTGCTCGGTGGGATCCTCGGGCTGGTGACCGCCGCGCCGTTCCGGGGGTCGGGCATGTTCCGGCTGATCATGCTGATAGGAGCGTCGACGCCGCCATTCCTGTTAGCGCTGTTCGGAATCATCGTCTTCTACCACCATCTGAACTGGTTACCCGCGACCGGCCGCACGAGCCTGGCCAACCCACCGACGGGCCCGACCGGGTTCCTCACCGTCGACACTCTCCTCCACGGAGATTGGCACGGGTTCACCGATGCCATCGGCCACCTGGTCCTACCCAGCCTGTGTATCGCCATCCTTCCGGCCGTGTCCATCGGCCGGGTGTTCCGTTCGAGCCTGGTGTCGACCCTTCGCACCGACTACATCCGCACCGCCCGCTCGAAAGGTCTCCGGGAAATTGTGGTGCTGTGGCGTCACGCCATCCGCAACTCCGTGGGCGCGGCGCTGTCGATGGGCGGCCTGCAGGTGGGCCTCATGTTCGCGGGCGTGGTGGTGATCGAGTCGATCTTCGCCTGGCCAGGGATCGGCCTGTACACGGTCCAGTCGATCCCGGTCGCGGACTTCCCGGCCATCGCCGGGGTCACCCTGGTGCTCGGCGTCGGCTACGTGCTGGTCAACGCGGCGGTCGACATCCTCCAGGCCGTCGCCGATCCCCGCATCGTGCTGTAGGCCTAGGCGTTCCCGTTACGCGACGGCCGCAGGAACTCCGGTTGCCACTGCTTGACCATGCGGAGGTAGGTGATGACCTCCACGTCCTTCACGCCGTCGATGGCGCGGATCTCGTCGTTGACCAGCGCCAGCAGGTCGTCGGTGTCGACGCACACCACCTCGGCGAGGCAGTCGTAGCGGCCAGCGGTGAGGACCACGAAGTGCACCTGCTCCATGCGGCCGATGGCGTCGGCGAGCAGCCTCAGGTCACCTGTGTAGGTGACTCCGACCATGGCCGTCAGCGCGAAACCGAAGGCGAACGGGTCGGCGACGGCGGCGATCTGCAGCGCCCCGGAGTCGAGGAGACGTTGCACGCGGCTGCGCACGGAGGCCTGGGACATCCCCACCACCTCAGCCAGACGGGCGTACGAGCTTCGGCCGTCGCGTTGCAGCGCGAGCACCAACCGGCGGTCGATGTCGTCGAACCGGGGTCGAGCGATCTCCGCGCCGGCCATGTATGGGGGAGCGTATCGAAGCGCCGCTCCCGGCGCGCCCGACGAAACGTGGTCTTCACAGCCGGGCGCCCACCGGCCGATCGAGCACGACGAGGGGACGTTCATGTTCACTAAGGTCCTGGTCGCAAACCGCGGGGAGATCGCCTGTCGGATCCTTCGCACCCTCCGTGCCATGGCGATCTCGTCCGTGGCGGTGTACACCGACGCCGATGCCGGATCTCTGCACGTTCGGATGGCCGACGAGGCGATCCGCATCGGTGAAGGTCCGGTGGCCCTCAGCTACCTCGACCAGACCCTGATCCTCGACGTCGCCACCAGCCTCGGCGCTGAGGCCCTGCACCCGGGCTACGGCTTCCTTTCCGAGAACGCGGCGTTCGCGTCGGCGTGCGGCGCGGCCGGCGTGACCTGGATCGGCCCCGACCCCGACCACATCCGCCGGTTCGGCGACAAGCACGAAGCCCGAGCGTTGGCCGCCGACCTGGGGGTCGGACTGCTGGCGGGCACGGGGCTGTTGGACTCGGTCGACTCCGCTGTCGACGCCGCCTCCCGGATCGGGTATCCGGTGATGCTCAAGGCGACCGCCGGTGGCGGAGGTATCGGGATGCAACGGTGCGACGGCCCGGCAGCCCTAGCCCAGGCTTTCGAGACCGTCACCCGGCTGGCGCGCAACCACTTCGGTGAAGGTGGCGTCTTCATCGAACGGTTCGTGGAGCGGGCACGCCATGTCGAGGTGCAGCTGTTCGGCGCCAACGGCGAAGTCGTCGCCCTCGGTGAGCGGGACTGCTCGGCGCAACGCCGTCACCAGAAGGTCATCGAGGAGGCGCCCCCCGTCGGGCTGCCGGCCGAGCTGCTCGCCTCACTCAGAGCCGACGCGCTGCGGCTCGGGCGGGCCGTGGGCTACCGGTCGGCGGGCACGGTCGAGTTCGTCGTCGACGTCGAACGCCTCGACGCAGCCTTCCTCGAGGTCAACACCCGTCTCCAAGTCGAACACGCCGTCACCGAGCTGGTGGCTGGCATCGACCTGGTGGAGTGGATGGTCCTGGAGGCCGCGGGATCGCTCGATGATCTCGGCGAACGGGCGACGAGGCTCGTCGCCCGGGGAGCGGCGATCGAAGCGCGGGTCTACGCCGAGGACCCTGCGCACGGGAACCGCCCACAGAGCGGCGAGCTCGTCGGGCTGGCGTTCCCGGCGGGAGTGCGGGTCGACACCTGGGTCGAGGCCGGCACCGAGATCAGCTCCTGGTACGACCCGCTGGTGGCCAAGGTCGTGGTGCACGGCGAGGACCGGGGCGCCGCGGTCGAGGCCCTCGACCGGGCCCTGACCGACGTCCGCGTCGACGGCGTGGCGACCAACGTCGGGCTCCTGGCGGCGGCGGTGGCCGACGGCCGATTTGTCGACGGGGGCTACACCACCTCCTTCCTCGACGCCGTCGCCTACCGGCCGGCAACGATCGAGGTGCTCGCCGGCGGGATGCAGACGACGGTGCAAGACCATCCCGGCCGCCTCGGCTACTGGGCGATCGGCGTTCCGCCATCGGGACCCATGGACGACCTCGCCTTCCGGCTGGGTAACCAGCTCCTCGGCAACCATCCGTCAGCGGCCGGGTTGGAGGTCGTCCTGGCCGGGCCCACCCTGCGGTTCGACACGCCGGCGCTCGTGGCGATCACCGGGGCGGCAATGGACGCCACCGTCGACGGCGTGGCCGTGCCCGGCTGGACGGCGCTTGCTGTGGCCGCCGGGTCGACACTTTCGATCGGTTCGCCGACGGGGGCCGGGTGCCGGGCCTACGTATGCGTTCGGGGCGGATTGGACATCCCGATGTACCTGGGGAGCCGGTCGACGTTCCTCCTCGGCGGGTTCGGAGGGCACCGAGGGCGCGCCCTCGCACCGGGCGACGTCTTAGTCTTCGGCGCCGTCACGCCCGTCGCCGAGGCAGGTGACGTCGTCCCCGCCGCGCTCGTACCGGTCTACGGCCGCGAGTGGCACGTCGGGGTGGTGGACGGGCCCCACGGGGCGCCGGACTTCCTGACACCGGCGGGGATCGACGCGTTCTTCGCTGCGGCCTGGCATGTCCATCACCATTCCGACCGCACGGGGGTGCGGCTGGTAGGGCCGACTCCCGAGTGGGCCAGGCCGGACGGCGGCGAGGCCGGGCTACACCCGTCCAACATCCACGACACGACCTACGCCGTCGGAGCCGTCGACTTCACAGGGGACATGCCGGTCGTGCTCGGGCCGGACGGGCCGAGCCTCGGCGGGTTCGTGTGTCCGGTCACGACCGTCAGTGCCGACCGGTGGAAGCTCGGGCAGCTGACCGCCGGAGACCTGGTCCGGTTCGTCCGCCTCGATCCGGTGGCGGCGCTGGCGCTGATGGAGGCTCAGGAGGAGGAGCTGGCGACCCTCAACGCAGCGGGGGCGTCCGTGGTGGCATCGGTGGGGGCCCCGCCGCGGGAGGTCGAGGCCGCGTGGGACGTCGAGGCGGCGGAGGTCCGCCCAGCGGGGGGCGCGGCCGCACGTGGCTTCGCCGGCGCCAACCCAGTCCTGCGGAGCCGGGTGTTGGACCCGGACACGACGGACAGGCCGTCGGTCACATACCGACGGTCCGGCGACCGTTGCGTGCTCGTCGAGTACGGCGACAACGTGTTGGACCTGGCGTTGCGGTTCCGCATCCATGCCTTGATGGAGGCTCTGGGCGCGGCTCGTATCCGCGGCATCGAGGAACTGTCCCCTGGCATCCGGTCGTTGCAGGTGCGCCACGATCCGCGGGTGCTCCCCACCGCGCGGCTCATCGATGCGCTCGAGGCGGTCGAGGTCAAGCTCCCAGCGGCGACCGACCTGGTCGTGCCGAGCCGGATCGTCCACCTCCCGCTCTCGTGGGACGACCCCGCGACGCGCCTGGCCATCGACCGCTACATGAAGGTCGTCCGTGACGACGCCCCCTGGTGCCCGTGGAACATCGAGTTCATCCGCCGCATCAACGGTCTGGACACCGTGGACGAGGTGCGCGAAATCGTGTTCGCGGCGAGCTACGTCGTCCTCGGCTTGGGTGACGTGTATCTCGGAGCGCCCGTGGCGACCCCCCTCGATCCGCGCCACCGGCTGGTCACGACGAAATACAACCCGGCGCGGACGTGGACCCCGGAGAACGCGGTGGGCATCGGTGGCGCCTACCTGTGCGTGTACGGCATGGAAGGCCCGGGCGGTTACCAGTTCGTCGGGCGCACGGTACAGATGTGGAACCGCTACCGGCGCACGCCGGACTTTCCCGGATCACGGCGCTGGCTCCTGCGCTTCTTCGACCAGTTGCGGTTCTATCCCGTAGGCGCCGACGAGCTGCTCGACCTGCGTTGCGACTTCGCCCTCGGGCGCCACCAGCTGGAGATCACCGAGACCGAGTTGTCGCTGGCGGAGTACCGCCGGTTCCTGGCCGACGAGAGCGGAACGATCGATGCCTTCAAGCTGCGCCAGCGGGCGGCCTTCGATGCCGAGCGACAGCGCTGGGAGGCCAGCGGGGAGCTCGCCCGGATCGCCACCGTCCCCGAGGACGACGGCGACGCCGACGCGGTCGAGGCGACGGTCCCGGACGGCGCCATCGGCGTCTCCACACCGGTCCAGGGTGTCGTCGCCCAGGTCGTCGCCGTCGGTGACGAGGTCGAGCAAGGCGCGGCGGTGGTCGTCGTGGAAGCCATGAAGATGGAGACCGCGGTCCCCTGCCCGATGTCCGGCACCGTCACCGAGGTCCGCTGCCGGCCCGGCCAGATCGTGACCGCAGGCCAGACCCTTATCGTGTTGGCGGGCCCATGACCGGGTCGTTCACGCCGCTCGGCCCCGGGCCGGCAGGGATCGCGGAGCTGCGAGCCGATCTCGCGGCTGGTGCGACGACCCCCGCCGCGGTCGTCAAACGGGCCTACGCGGCCCTCGCCCAACTGGAGTCGGCCGTGATCAACTTCGTGCCGGAGGAGACCGCGCTGGCCCTCGCCGATCGGGACCTTGATGGCCTGCCGCTGGGAGGCGTCCCCTTCGTCATCAAGGACAACATCGACGTCGCCGGGGTGGCCACGACCGCCGGCTGCCCGAGCTTTTCGTATCTGCCGTCCGAGTCGGCCACAGTGGTGCAGCGCCTCGTCGAGGCCGGGGCCATTCCCGTAGCCAAGACCAACCTGGATCAGTTCGCCACCGGTCTGGTGGGTACCCGCAGCCCCTACGGAATCCCGCTGAACCCCTTCGATCGCACGCGGGTGCCCGGTGGTTCGAGCTCGGGATCGGCGGTGGCGGTCGCCTGCGGCGCCGTCCCGTTCGCGCTGGGGACGGATACGGCCGGGTCGGGGCGGGTGCCGGCGGCCTTCACGGGCACGGTCGGGCTCAAGCCCACCCGAGGGTGGCTGAGCACCAAAGGTGTCGTACCTGCGGTGCGGACACTCGACTGTGTGTCGATCTTCGCCCTGTCGGTCGAGGACGCGTGGGCGGTCGCGGTGCTCGCCGCGGCGTTCGACCCCGCCGACCCCTTCAGCCGCCGCCGACCGGCCTGGCATCCCCTCCGGTCGCCCGGCCCCCGCGTCGGTGTCGGTCGCGGGATCGACCTGGCGTCCGTCCTCGACCTGCCGTCCGCCCTCGCCCAAGCCGCGGGGAGCGCCGTCATACAGGAGATCGAGGTCGCGCCCCTGCTGGAGGCCGGGCGCCTTCTCTACGGCGGGCCGGCCGTCGCCGAGCGCTTCGCCGCCGTGGGCGACTTCCTGGCCGCTGACCCGCCCGGCGTCGATCCCACCGTCCGAGAGATCATCCTCGACGCCAACCGGTGGACCGCGTCGGATGCCGCCGTCGCCGGTTACGAGCTCGCCCACCTCCGGCGCGTCGCCGAGGCGATATGGGAGGACATCGACGTGCTCGTCTTGCCGACCGTCGCCCGTCACCCCACCCTCGCCGAAGTGGCGGCCGATCCCGTCGGCGTCAACGCCGAACTGGGGACCTACACCACATTCGCCAACCTGCTCGACCTGTGCGCGGTCGCGGTGCCGACCGGCCTTCGAAGCGGGTTGCCGCAAGGTGTGTGCGTCCTGGCGCCGGCGTGGGCAGACGCCCTTGCCGGGGCGGTCGCGTCGCAGATCCACCTGGCGACTGGGGGCCTCCGGGGAGTCGTCGGCCGTCCGGTCGCCGACACTGGCTGGGCACCGCCCAGGACCAGTGGAGGCATCGACCTGGCCGTGGTCGGTGCGCACCTGGCAGGCCAGCCGCTGCACCATCAGCTCACGGAGCTCGGCGCCGTGTTCGTCGCCGCCACCACGACAACGTCCGACTACCGCCTTTACGCCCTGCCCGACACCGTCCCCGCCAAACCTGGCCTGGTCAGAGTCGCCGCGGGCACGGGCCGGGCCATCGAGGTCGAGGTCTACCGTCTCGACGCAGCCGGCTTTGGTCGGTTCGTGGCCGAGGTGGCGCCCCCGTTGTGCATCGGCACCGTCCGCCTCCCGTCCGGTCCGGTCGCCGGCTTCTTGTGCGAGCCGCTCGCGGTGGAGGGCGCGATCGACATCAGCGAGTACGGGGCCTGGCGCGCCTACCGCTCGGTTCGCCCCGCACACCCCTGACTGCCGTCATTTCCTCGGGGGAGCGCCGCGAACCTCCTGGCCGTCGCCTCGACCAGATTGCGGACGTGGCGGCGCGTCGCGCATCGTCGAGTGCTGATGCTGGCGTTCCCTGCAGGAGCGGTGAGCCAACCTTGTCGGCGAGACCCGGGCAGTGTCCTTGGCGCCGAAGATACGCAGCTGTTGCGGCGCCGAGCCGATGAACGTTGGTCCGGCGGCCTCGACCTGTTCTGCGAACTCGTGGCGCTCGGCAAGGCCTCCGAAGCCCGGGTGGCTTGCGCGCCGCGCTCAAGCGCGGCGGCGATGATGGCCTGCGCGTCGAGAGAGCTCGCGGCGGCTGGGTGACCGCCGGATGCGGCCCGTTTCATCGGCGAGTCGAGCAGGCCGCGTCTCCGTGTCGGCGTCCGAGTACACCGCTGGTCTCAGGGGCCGGTGACAACGACGCCGACCGGGGTTGGGTCGAATCCGTTGCAGGGATTGTTGATTTGCGGACAGTTGCTGATGAGCACCAGCACGTCGCGCTCGGCCCGGCATACGACACGTAGGCCAGGTGCCGAGATCCCGTCAACGATTCCCATGGTGCCGTCGGCTTCGACGGGCACGTTCATAAACCAGTTGATGTTGCTCACGAGGTCGCGTTTTCCGAGGTCCCACTTCGCACCTTCGAACAGGAAGTTCTCGACGCACGCGTGTTGATGCTTCGTGTGAAACCCGTAGCGCAGCATGTTCGATTCTTGACTGCAGGCGCCGCCGATCGTGTCGTGTCGGCCGCACGTATCGTCGACGATCTCGAGCATGGGATTTCCTTCATTCGACCGAAGCACGGATCCGGTCTTGAGGAAGATGTTTCGTTGCGCCGCCATCGTTGTCTGCGCGCAATACCGTTCTGCGTGATTCCGCGCGTCGTAGAAAAGGCAATCGACGGCCTGGTTTCCGGCGAGATCGGTAATCGTGATCGTTCCGCCCGCGGGGACGATGCCCGACCACGGCGCGCGTGGCGGAACGATGTCGTCGATGAGCCCGGTCATCTGTTCCTCATCCCCGCCGAGTCGTGTCCGAGGTTCCAGTCGTCGGTGTTCGCGTAGGCCCGCTGCGTCTCTGGTGTGGCATGGCGCAGCGGGTCATGGTGTCCCGTCGGGTCGCCGCGCCACGCGGTGAGGCGCAACGGTGTGCAGTTATATTGCTCGCGCGTGTCGAGCACGTGAGGAACGTTCGCGACCGACACGATCGCGTTGAGCTCGAATCGAACCTCAACGAATGCGCCGGCGGTGGCCGGAACCGCGTCGAGGTGAAGGTTGCCGTCTGAATCGACGCGCACGCCCTTGAAGAATGCGAGGGTCGGGGGGAGATCACGCCGACCCAAACCAAATTTTGCGAGGGCCACGATGAGGCGATCGCGGGCGCTTGGGTATGGGCCCTCGACCCGCCCGTCGCCGTACTTGGTGTTGTGGTCCGCCTGATTCGGTGCACCGCAGATCGTGTCGTGCCGGCCAGTGCTGTCCTCGGTGACCGCGGCCAGCACGCGGCCGCGGTCGGACAGCAGAAGTGATCCTCGGCCGAGGTACATCTGCCACTGCACCTTGGTGGTGTCGGCGAGGTTCAGCCGTTCGCTCGGAAGGTCGGCGTGGTGTAGTGCGACGTGAGCGCAGGCGTCGCCGGCGAGGTCCGTGAAGCGCAGCACGCTGGCACGCGGCAGTTCGTGGATGGAGTACTTGCCGGCGTCGAGGACCTCGTCCCAGAGCACGTCGTCAGGAGCGACGCCGGTTGGGAGGTTTGGCGCGGCGGACGCGGGCAACGTCGGCATGCCGAGCACTTTGGTTTCGGCCTGCGAGCGGGCATGGTCGCGAGCGCCGTGGGTCGTTGCCGTCATGTGGGGGATTGGGTCGGGTCGGCCGGATACCATGGTCACCATTATCTATCGATCGATCGAAAAGTCCAAGTCGGGTCGGTATCCAAGGTGAAGGGCCGACCGGGACGGCCGCGCGCTTCGAACGGCGAGCCGCCGGTCGACACGCGCGAAGCGATACTCGATATCGCGGCGGAGCTCTTCGCCAACAACGGTTACGCGGCGACCGGCACCCGTGAGATCGCGACGATGGTCGGCCTGCGGCAGGCATCGCTGTTCCATTACTTCGCCCGGAAAGAGGACCTCTTCGCCGAGTTGCTGGATCGGACCGTGTCGCCGGCTTTGAGTGCGACGGCGTGGCTGATGCATCACCCGGGTCGCCCCGAGATTCGCCTGTACGCGCTGGCGCATCATGACGTCACGAACCTGTGCGGCAGCCGTCACAATCTTGCGGCACTGCAGCTGCTGCCCGAAGCACGGGACGTTCGCTTCGCGAAGTTTTGGGCGAAGCGTGCGCGGTTGCGGGGTCGATACCGTTCTTTGATCAGGGACGCCGATCAGGCCGGACGGGTCATCGACCGGCCTCTCGAGATGGCCACCGATCTCGTGTTCGGGGCGGTCGAGGCCACGATGACCTGGTCGGCGCGATCACGCCGCGCCTCGACTGCGCGCACAGCCGATGCGGTTGCGTCCGCTGCGGTGCGAGGTGTACTAGTCCGGCCCCCCAGCCCCGAGCGACTGCGGGCGGCGGCGAATCGCCTCAGAAACGAGGCGTGAAATTCAGGCCGGCTTGTCGCCGCGCAAGGTGACCCGCTGGATGACGCGGTGTTCGCCCGCGAAGTCGCCGACGACGCTGTGCTGGGTCACGCGGTTGTCCCAGAAACCGAGGTCGCCGGTCTGCCAGTGGTAGCGAACGGTGAATTGAGGTTTCACCGAGTGGTCGTACAGAAAGCGCAAGAGCATGTCGCTCTCGGCCCGGGCCAGTCCTTTGATGTGCGATGTGAAACCTGGATTGACGAACAGGCTCTTGTGCCCCGTCTCGGGATGGGTGCGGATCACGGGGTGCTCAACGGGTTCCAGCGCCTGGTATTGCTTGCCCTCCCAGTCTCCGCCGCCGTCGTTGCGCTTCGCCAGCACCTTGCCGAAGGCCCGACTCCCGTCATGGACCGCGATAAGGCGGTCGAGGAACTGGCGTAGCGTGTCGCTCAGCCCCTCGTATGCGGCGCGCTGATCGGAGAACATCGTGTCGCCGCCCGCGGCAGGGATCACCACCGCGTTGAGGATCGAGCCGAGGGGTGGGCTCTCGACGAAGGTGACGTCAGTGTGCCACGACAGGCCGTCGTAGCGGTCGACAACGTCGCCGTAGCTGTCTTTGACCTTCGCCGCCTTCGTATAGTCGATTTCGAAGATTTCGGGGTATCCGTCGATGCCGGGGATGACCGGGTGCGCAGGTGTCAAGGTCCCGAAGTAGCGGGCGAACGCCACGTGCTCGGCGGGCCCCAAATGCTGGCCGGGAAAGAAGATGACCTTGTGCTGCAGCAGCGCGGCCCGGAGTTCGCCAATGACATCGTCGGAGAGCGGTCGCTTGAGATCGACCCCGCGAATCTCGGCTCCGATCGTGGCGGAAAGCCGGGTGATCTGCAAATCGACGACGGCAGAGGTGAACGCCATAAGGAATCCTTACTATGAATGCGACGCCGGTTCAACGCGTTCGTCATAGCCTGGCAGCGGACAGCCCGACGCCAGGCACTCCGCCACGTGCTGCGCCGTTCGCTGAACGAGTCGCGTCAACGCTGGTTCGTCGGGCCTGAGACGCGCGGCTGGCCCCTGCACTCCAATGGCTGCGACGACCCCGCGACCGAGAACGATCACGGGCGCCGCGACGCCGACGACTCCTTCGTACCGCTCCTCGCGGTTCACCGCCCAACCCTGCGCGCGGGCGACTCGCAACTCGGCGATGAGCTCCGATTGGGACGTGATCGTGCGATTCGTAAAGGCGTCGAGACGCCCGAGATCTGTCACCGCGATCTCAGGCTCCTGATCTGCGAACGCGAGCAGCGCCTTGCCCATCGCCGAGGCGTGCAACGGAAGGTGGCTGCCCACGCCATGTTCGACACGGAGCCGCTGCGGCGAGGGCGCCAACAGCAAGACGAGCGCATCGGTGCCGCACCGTACGGCGAGGCTCGAGGACTCTCCTGTCCGCGCGGTCAGCTGTTGGAGTACGGCCTCGGCGCCGTCGAGGCCCGTGGCCTGTTCCGTGCGGCGCCCGAGCACCATGACCACCCGGCCGAGTCGATACGTGCCGTCGCCGCCCCGATCGAGGAAACCTTCCTGACACAACGTCGCGAGAGCTTGTTCGACGTCGCCACGGTCGAGCCGAGTTTGCCTCGCGATCTCCGCGAGTCGGAGCTCGGCCGGCCCTTCCTCGAAGCACCGCAGGACAGTGAGCACATGCCGGGATTCTGTGTGCACGGCACCCCTTGGACCGAAAGTCTTAGTAGACTAAGTCGATTGATATCATCGAGGTTAGCTCACCGCGCGGGCGAGCGGTGCCGTTCGAGCAAACCTCGCACGTACGCCGCATGCAGCAACGCGAACGTGTCCTTCTGAGTAGTCAGGCCGTGGCGGGGCGGACGCATGTACCTTGCTCCGCACGCCGCGGCAAAGCCAGTATCCGGTCACCGAGAAGCCGCGTTCGTGGCTCCGGTCGCCAACGTCATCGACGAGCCGACGCGCGCGGCTGAGTTCTCGTCGGCCTGGAACGGTGCCAGATCGAGCGGAAGGATCATGTTTCGTCGCACCCGTTCCCGTCTCCTGGCCGTACTTCAACTGTTGAGCGCGGGTCCGAGTCGGTCTCAAGGATTGCGGTGCCGAAGAAAGTCTCGTGCATCTCGATCGCGAGCACCGCCCGCTGTGTGGCATTCGTTGAAGTCGCGCCGTCGGGCAACGTACAAGGGTTCTCATCGATGAACTTTGCGGCCGCTTGGACCGCGTCGCGTTGATCGCGGTCGACCTGGGTGGGAAAGTCGAATCGCCAGCGCCGCGTTCGCTCACGAATCAGGGTCTTGTCGTCGTCGTCGAGCTCGATCCCGCACGCAGCGTAAATTCGACAGTCGTACGTGCGGCACGTGCGGGGACGATGCTCATAGATCGAGCACCGATTGTCGATCAGCATCGGGCAATGCCCGCGCTCGTCGTATCCGAGAAGCACGTGGCCAGGTGGCAGGTACGGCGCCGCGAATAACAGTTCACCGGGAATGCATGAGAGCGTGTCAGTCTCGTCGGGCGCGATGTGAATGAATTGCGATGACGTGCAGCAGGCGGTGCAGCCGTCACACGGCACGTCGGCGCTTCGATCACCGCGGATTGCTCCTTGTATCTCGACCATCCATGACGAGAAGTCGCCAGCGGCCAGATCGCGGTCTTCGCTCACGCGGACATCGTGCCACACGACAATTCGCTGGTGTGATCGTTTCATGAGCTATCCACAGCTGGATGAAGCGCCGACCTCGCGAGGGAGCTTCAGCTCCTCGAGCTCGGGCGACGTCTCTTGCCTCGAGTATGAGGTTGTTGGACTTCGCGATCTCGACGCGAACCGTGCGGCAGACGGCGCTCGCGAGACGGCCTGGCGGCTCAACAGTCGGCGGGCGCGGGGTGCTCGAGAACTCACGGGCGTCCATGTGGCCGATCGTTCGCACCATCGGCGCGGCGACCACGCTGTGCCTTCGAGCACGCGTGCGACGACCCTGGGCTGGATCGGCCCGGAACATCGAGTTGGTATCGCCTCCCCGGTTGCACGGCACGCCGCCGCCATCGCGCGCGGCGCGGGCAACGTCGCGTTGGGCGTCGAAGGACACCACCGAGTCTCACGAACTGCGCAGCGCGGCGGCCTCGCGTTCGCGACACCGACCGTCGTGTTTCGATCGGCGATCGCCCTACGCTACGAATCATCGCGTCGTGATCAGGAAGGTTGCTATGGCCGAGTGGGACCTCAGCTGTTACACGTGCGGACCACTCCTGACGAACGGTTCGCGAGCAATGCGTGGGGAGCCCCGGGCTGGCATCGGTCCGCTGGCGATCATCGAGGGGCTCCGCGCCGATACTTGGAACGGGCTCATCGCGCCGCGCTCGTCGGGCAGGTGCGCGGGTCGTCGAGTTCGTCGACGACACGGTTCACTCCTGAGACATCCACGCCAGCGAGAGCACCTCCCGCGCGATGCATGAGGACGCCCCAGATTCCTTCGTGGCGATCTGTTCTATCGGGTGGCACTCCGCGGACTGCGCGAACGTCGAGGCGTGCTCGCCGTCGCCGGTTCCCATCCAGTCAGCTCCGTGCCTCCCGAGATGGTCTGCAGCAATGGCGGAACCCCACGGTGAGGCCGGCGCATCCAATCGTGACTGCAATGTCCTTCGGTCCCTGACATCCGTGACGCGGAGCTGATGACTGTGGACTCGAGGTCGGACACCGCGCCGATCGAGCTCCGACCGATGCTCGCGGTATCCGGCTCGGAACTTCCGCGAGGCGACAACTGGGCGTTCGAGATGAAGTGGGACGGTGTCCGCGCGTTCGCTGCGGTCGAACAATCCAAGGTGCGACTGCTGAGCCGCAACGGCAACGACGTGACGGTTGCCTACCCCGAAGTTCATGGGCTTGCAGACCAAGTCGGCGCAATCGGCGCCATGCTTGACGGCGAGATCGTGGCCATCGACGCAGCGGGGCGGGCGAGTTTCCAGCTCCTGCAAACTCGGATGCATCTCCGCGACCGAGCAGCGATTGACCGGATCGCTCGCACGGTCCCCGTCGCGTACGTGATATTCGACATCCTTTGGCTGGACGGGCGCCTCACAACGGACCTCGTCTATCACCAGCGCCGGAAACTCCTCGACGACCTCAAGCTCCGATCATCGGCGTGGCAGACAGCGCCGTACGGCTCGGACGGAGACGAAGCGTTCGCGATCAGCCAAGAGCTGGGGTTCGAGGGCGTCGTCGCCAAGCGTCTCGACTCGCGCTACGAGCCCGGCCGCCGCTCGCCATCCTGGCGCAAGATCAAGCACCAACTCCGTCAGGAGTTCGTCGTCGGCGGCTGGGTCGTCGGTCAGGGAGTGCGCGATCGAAAGATTGGCGCCCTGCTCGTCGGTTACTTCGACGCCGACGACGAACTGCGGTACGCCGGAAAGGTTGGGACGGGCTTCTCCGAAGCCGAGCTCGAGCGGCTCGGTGACGTGTTGGCCGCGATCGAAATTGCAGGCAACCCGTTCGTCGACCGCGACGTCCCTCGCGACGCGCACTTCGTTAGCCCTGTGCTCGTCGCGGAAGTTCGTTTCGCCGAGTGGACTCAAGGCGGACGCGTCCGCCAGCCCGCGTACCTCGGACTGCGCGACGACAAGAAACCCGAGGAGATCGTTCGCGAATGACTCCGGCCGATTTCGTGTCTACCCGATGCTCCTGCACCGAAGCCGCTCGAGTGCTGCGTCGATCTCGGCGAGCTGTCCGCGTGCTCGTTCGACGATCGAGGAGAGTTGTGCCCGGTCGAGGACCAGCTCGGAGCAGCCAAGGTTTTGCGCGTCGTCCAGATCGGACGCGGCGGACGCGTCGACGATCGCGTCGAACACCTCCATCAATTCCGCGACCCGCTGAGCGGTCCGTTCACGAACGTCGCGGAGTGACACCGCGGGGTCGGCCATGATCACGTGCTACCCCAGACTCTCCGCCCAGAATCCGAAAGTCTCGCTCCGTCTGACGACGACGAGCCCCAAGTGTGCCATGTGCGTTACGGAGGTCGTGTCATCGGCGCGGGAGTTCCGCGGCTTCGCACGGGACACGGTTTGCGATGGAGCGCAACGATCTCGAAGCCGGTTGACCACCGTCCGTCGAACCTCGTCCCGGTACTCCGACCTCCATCGGGCTGACGAACGGGAGGCGACGCTGGAGCCATCGAACGACGCCACGGGCACGATTCCGACCGACCGGCGACATCGCGAGGCTGACCGCGCGACATCCGTCGAGAGCCAATCGCTGCTGCCGACACACACACTGCGGTGTGTCTGGCCGGACTTGGCTCGCGAACGCCGGATTAACATCGGATGCTGCGACTGCGTTGGCCTGTGTACGGGACGACACGGGAGGAACGTTTGGGCGGCATGGCGACGGCGGGTGCTCCTCCGACAACGCTGCGAGATTCGCGGTTGGGCGATCGGCCGTTGTCGACGAGCGTGGCCCGCCGCTCGATCAGGGCCGAGCCGGCATGGCGCTTCCACGTGCTTGCGACCGCGGTGCTGGTCGCGGGTTTCGCTATGACTGTCGTGCTCGCCTTGAGTGCCCGCGCCGTGAACAACTCGAACGAGAACCGGCTGCTGCGGGAGCGCATTCAAGAGGCCGACGCTGCGATCACTGCCGCGATCCCGAGCATTGAGACACCTTTGGCATCGGCAGCGGAGGTTGCCGAAGCGACCAACGCAAGCGGTGCATCTTTCTCGCAGGTGATCGCGCCGCTCGTCGGCCCCGGTCGGGCGTTCGTGTCCGCCGCGATCTGGCCGGTCAAGAGCACAGGGCTGCCCCAACCTCTGGTGATCATCGGTGGTCGCCCCGAGCTCGAAGCGGCCGGTCCTGTGTTCGTCCGAGGGTTGCTCGCCAGAGCGGTGCGTGCTCCGCAGCTGACGGTCGTTGGGCTCTTCAACTCCTCGAACCCGCGTCTCGCGTACGCATTCGCGTCCGCACATGGCGCGGTGAGGTACGTCGCGTACGCAGAGTCGATCCTCGTGAGGAACCAGCGATCGGCTGTCATCCAGAAGAATTCTGCGTTCGCCGATCTCGGCTACGCGCTCTACCTCGGCACGTCGGCAAAGCCACAGACATTGTTGGCCACCAACGTTCACCAGCTCCCGATTCGGGGACGACGGACAGGGGTCACTGTTCCTTTTGGCGACAATCAGCTCCGGCTCATCATGACCCCGATTGGCGAGTTGGGAGGCTCGCTGCTCGCGAGATTGCAGTGGATGTTGCTTGGTTTCGGCCTCCTTCTGTCACTTGGAGCTGCCGGACTGACCGAGCGCCTGGTGCGTCGCCGTGAGTATGCGCAGCGTCTCGCCGAGGAGCTCGGCGAGATCGCGGACGAGAACGCACGCCTGTATGCAGCACAGCGGACGGTGGCACAGACGTTGCAGCACAGCCTGTTGCCCGAGGCCCTCCCCGACATTCCGGGACTGGCCGTCGAAGCGCGCTACATCGCCGGTGTCGCCGATATCGACATAGGCGGCGACTGGTACGACGTCATCGATTTTGACAATGGCAAGGTTTTGTTCGTCGTGGGTGACGTGTCCGGAAGGGGTCTCCCCGCGGCGACGGTGATGGCCTCGTTGCGGTACGCCACCAGGGCATACGCGGTCGAACGGAACGACCCGGCGACGATCTTGACCAAGCTGGCAGCTCTGATCAATGTGGTCGTCGACGGTCATTTCGCGACAGTATTGTGCGGCGTTATCGACGTTGGCCGACACGAAGTCACGCTCGCGAACGCGGGACATCCCGAGCCGCTTCTCATCGCGGACGGCAACACAAGGTTCGTGTCCACTAACGTCGGCGTCCCGATAGGCGTGCGAAGTCTGAAGCCCTACGTGCCGGTCCGTATCACGGTCCCCGCGGCCGCGACGCTGCTCGCGTACACGGACGGTCTCGTTGAACGCCGTGGTGAACATCTAGAGATCGGTCTGCGACGTTTGCGCGACACTGCAGACAAGCCCCACCTGTCGGTCGACGGATTGCTCACCGATCTTGCCGAGAATCTCCGACCCGACGGACCTTCTGACGACATAGCGATCCTGGCGGTCAAATGGATGATGTAGAAGGTCCGAGCATCACGATTGGTGCAGCCGACGTCACGATCGATGCCGCGGGCATCGAGGTGATCAAACTGAGTGGCGAGATCGACATGTCGAACGTCGACTCGCTGCGAGCTGCGATCGAGCCCGTTCTGGACCGGGCGCCCTCCCGCGTCGACTTCGATCTCAGCGAGCTCGACTTCATGGACAGCAGCGGTATTGCCCTGCTGCTGCGCGTCGCGGCCAAGAGCGAGACGGTGCATCTCCGCGGTCCATCGGCGCTGGTACGCCGTATGATCGAGGCCACAGGCCTCTCGGACGTATTGCTCATCGAACCATGAAGCGGCAACGAGTGTTCGCAAACACCCCTTCGGCCGTAGCTCGAGCCCGACACTTTGTCGTTCGCCAGCTCGCGGACGCGCCCGGTGACGTTGTCGACGAAGTCGCGATCATGGTGTCTGAACTCGCAACAAATTGCGTTCGGCACACCGTGACCGATTTTACGGTCAGCGTGGAATATTCGCGGGGCGAGATTCTGGTCGAGGTGACCGATAGTGGGGGAGGAATGCCGACGGTCCGCCGCCCGGAATCGAGTGAGCCGTCGGGGCGCGGACTGCGCATCGTGCAGGAGCTCGCCGATTCGTTCGGGGTCAGAGAGCTCAGCGGAGCCCCCGGAAAGACCGTTTGGTTCGTGGTCGCCCTCGACGAGGAGTCCGTCGAGCCGCCGGTCCGAGAGAGCGAAGTACGCAATGACCCGGCCGCGGGGCCGTCGCGGACGCAAGCCAGCGGCCCGCAACGCCTGCGAATTCACGGTTCGAACGACATCACCACGCCGCCCGAGGCGCGCCGGCCGTCGCGGCTGCGAGCGGATTGGCGCGACAGTCCGCAGCTGGCGAGATTCCGTCCGCGGTGCGCGGTCAGCCGAACTTGCGCTCCCGGCGCACGCAGCTGACTTGTCGTAGCGCCGTTCGGGCGCTGTGAGTCCTCAGCGTGTCGACCGGGCGCCCGTCGGATCCCACGACGTCGACCCGGACCGACCGGGCCTGCAGAAGCACGCGACGTGCAGGTTCGGTGTCGGGTACCGCCAGCGTGGTGCCGGCCGACGCGGCGAGCCGTAACGCGATGACTGTCCCGACGGCACTGCTGGGCTGCGGCCCGAGAGGGAAACCGACGAGCTCGTTGGTTTCGTCGCGCATCTCGCCGCGTATCGAAGTGAGCGCGTCAATCGGATCGCCGACCCTGATCGCCTTCGGGTCGACGCCGGTCTGACGGGTCTTGTGGGCGGCGTGGCGCGCAACCGATTCGCGTTCGAAGACCGCGACCAACCAACCTTGTGCTTCGGGCGTCATCTCCGCTCCTGGGTACATATCTCCCGGCACTGATACCCGGAGGCGAGTCTTCCGAAACCAACGTTGACGCAAACGAGCACCTGCCGCTCGCGTTCGTCACCGAGCGTGGCAGCGTCGGGAGGTCGCGCGTGACGCATGCGACGCGCCGAAGAGGCAGACCCGGCCGCCCCGCATGCTCCCGCCGCCACCGACGGATCCGAGGTGTCGATCTCGGCTGCGCAGCGTTGGCCTCCAAGCGCAGACCGTCGCGCTCCTCAGCGTGACAACTCAGGAGATCCGGCGACGATGCCGGCGGAATCGAGGGGCCTGGGCGGAGCCCGCCAGACCAGAAACCCTCGTGGGACCGGGAGCAAGCCGAAGCGCCGACAAAGTTGCAGCGACTGCCCCTTGCGTGCACGAACTCACACCGTGGAAGGAAATGGTCGACGTTGTGATCGTCGACGCGCCCAGCCGTACCGGCCTCGGACGATTGGGTCTCGGTTCGGTCATTGAACATGTGGTCAGACACGCGCCTTGTCCGGTGCTCGCGGTTCGAGATCGCGAGGACACCTGAGCGACGCGGTTATCGCCGACGGTTTGGGCGAGATGAACCGCGCGGGATCAAAGCCGCCGAGCGCGGCTGGTCGTACGGCGGTTGGCGTTCCCGCACACCGAGGTCCGCCCGATCCACCGCAGCTCGTCAGCGAACGTCACCGTCCCGGTATGCGCGCCTTGTGCGTGGGTGACTCATACATCGACGACGAAAAGTGCGGACCCGCCGAGCGGTCGCGCCGAACGCAGGCGATACTCACAAGCGCGGCAACCACGCAGTCGCCGGAATGGTGTACTCGTGCGTGATCTTGAACCAGCCGCTGTTCGACGTCGATGCCGGCATGCGTCAAGCTATCTGAGGTCGAACACGCGATCGAGACCGGTGATGCTGAGTACCTTCGCGCATGCCGGACTCGGGCGCAGCAACTCGAGCTGTTGGCCGTGCTCCCTGGCCCGTTCGTGGGCAGACACGAGCACGCTCAACGCAGACGAGTCCATAAAGGTGACACCTGACAGGTCGACACCGACCCGCTCGTCTCCGACGTCGAGAAGGTCGCCGAGCACACGGCCGAGCGTGACCGAAACCGCGATGTCCAGGTCGCCGCGCACTTCCAAGACGCACAGTTCGGCCCTGTCCCGCAGGATGAACCCGACCGCGGCGTCCGCGAGGGACGCATCTTCGTCGTCGTGGTCCGTGCGAACGCCATCTGTCGACATCTTGGCCCCCCGGAAGACACGCGGCTCAGGCCGCTCGTCACGTATCCCGGTGTTACCCAACCTGGTACCGCACGCAAACCTCGCGATTTGTTGCGTGAGCAGGGGAGATCCAGGGTAACCGTACAGTTGTAGCGACGAAAGGTGGTGCGATGCTTCGATCGCGCCTGGCCAGCGACAGACACAACCACGAACCGCGGAGGCTGGAGTCGAATCATCCGTTCGTCGAGCTGCGCATCCCCGCAGATCCGGCCTACGTACGCATTGCTCGCCTCGCGGCCGGAGACATGGGTGGCCGTGCCGGCTTCTCCGTCGATGAACTCGACGATGTGCGCCTTGCAGTCGACGAGGTCTGCGCGACCCTGATCGCGGCCGGTGGACACCTTCTCGAGCTCCGCATGCAGGCTCGCGATCGAGCCCTCATCATCGAGGGCCGAATGCCAGACGCTGTGTCGGTGACGGCACCCTCAGACCTCTCCGAGATGCTGCTTCGCGCGCTCGTCGACTCCTGCACGTTTACCAGCTGGGATGGGGGCGTCAGCTTCGAGATGCACAAGCTTGCGTGTGAGATTGCATGAGCGACGCGGCTCCCTGCACCGACGAGGTTCGTTCCGTGGCCCCCGACTTCGGCGAATATCGTCAGACCCACGATCGAGCGCTACGCAATCAGCTCATCGAGCGTCACCTTGGAATCGCGCATCACCTCGCGCGTCGATATCGCCACCGAGGAGTCGCCGACGATGACCTTGTCCAGGTCGCGATGATCGGTCTGCTGAAAGCCGTCGAGCGCTTCGATCCCGAACGCGGCACGTCGTTCGCGTCGTTCGCGACGCCAACGATCCTCGGCGAATTGAGACGGTATTTCCGCGACTCCACCTGGGCAGTTCGGGTCCCGCGACAACTCCAAGAGCGTGTCCTCGCGATCAGCGCGGCCGTCGGACCGCTCTCGCAACGGCTCGCGCGCTCGCCGAGCCCGAAAGAGATCGCGAGTGAAACCGGACTCACGGAGGAACAGGTGCTCGAGGCACTCGAGGCCGACGGCGCGTACGGCACTACCTCGCTCGAACCGGCCGCCGAATCTGGCGGCCGTCCCGACACGACGATGAGGCTCGCCGACGACCCCGAGACTCGTGCCGAACAGACGGTGGAGCGGCGCCTGCTCGCCTCCGCACTGGTCGCGACGCTCTCTGAACGGGAACGAGACATCGTCGAACTCCGATTCGTTCGCGGCCTTACCCAGTCGCAGATCGCAGAAGACATCGGCGTCAGCCAGATGCAGGTATCGCGATTGCTCACGCGCGCGCTTGCCACCATGCGGGCGCACGCGGCGGAAGCCGCGCCCACCTCGTAAGACCCGCCCGACTGTACGTTCCGATTGAGCCCTCGATCGCCGAGGAACGACGGCTGAGTGGTCGTTCCCGAACCGATGATGCACAGATCATGACGGAACCGCAAGATGCGCCGCCCGCTGTCGCGTTCGCCGATTCGCCAGACGGCCCTCGAGCGGAGTTCGTCGGAGGGAACTCGACGTCGGATGTATCGGACGCTCGCGTGCCACGCGAGCCGTCGCGCACAACTCAAGGAATCGCGTCAGCTTGTCCGGGTGCGCATCATCGAGTCGGTGAGCATCCGGGAGCCTCTTCGCCGCCGAGGCCTCGCGCCCGGGCCGGAAAACGCTTTGACGTCACCGAGCCGACGCCGAACCTACGTCGAGTCGTCGTCGCGGCTGCAGCTGGGCTTGGCTCCACCGCCAGGTCCACCCCCGCCAACGGTTTGGCGCTCGACGGCGTCGGGTAACCCCAGTACGTGGTTATCACCCCGTTGTCGGCCTAAGGTCCTTGGGTGACCGCGGCCGCGAGCCTGGTGCCTTGTGGGCACGATCACGTGGTCGCGGTCTACGACGTCGATGACGAGCTGGTTACCGCGGTCGCCGCGTTCCTGAGCGAGGCGCTCGCGCAAGGCGGCGCGGCCGTCGTCATCGCTACCGACGCGCACCGACGTGTGCTCGATGCCGCGCTCGAGGCCCAGGGACATCCGCTCGAGGTCTTGATCGCAACTGGTCAGTACCGTTCGCTCGACGCGAGCGCCACCCTGGCCGCGTTTATGCGCGACGATCGGCCCGACGCCGACAAATTCGCTTCGGTGATCGGAGCGGTACTCGACGAGGTCGCGAGATCAGGCGGACCGGTCCGATTGTTCGGCGAAATGGTCGGGCTGCTGTGGGAGGACGGGAACCTCGCAGGCGCGATCGAGCTCGAAACACTCTGGAACGACGTCGCTGTCCATCACACGTTCGCGCTCTTCTGTGCGTATGCGATGTCGTCACTGGAGACGTCGGGGGATCTTACGGCTGTCAAACGGATGTGTGACCGGCATTCCGGCGTCCTCGCGCTGCACGCCAGCAACTGGCGCGACTGCGACCGAGTCGTCGCCGCAGGCCGCGAACACTACGTCCGGCTGTTCGTTGCGACACCGACAGTCCTTCGAGAGGTGCGACACTTCGTGCGGGAGGCGCTTCACATCTGGGGCGACGGCGACCTCGGCAGCACCGCCGAAGTCGTCGCCTCCGAGCTGGCGACCAACGCAGTACAGCATGCCCGGTCGCCGTTCTGCGTCTCGATCTCGCGATCCTCCGCAGCGATCGGGATCGAAGTGCGCGACACCTCGTTTGACCCTCCCGAACACCTTCGACAAGACGCGGGCCATGCCGGCGGCCGCGGCGTCCGGCTGATCGCGGCGCTTTCACGCGCATGGGGCACACGCGACGAGGTGGACGGCAAGACCGTGTGGGCCGAAGTAGCCCGAACGTCGATCGGCTGAGACGCGACGCCAATCGACATCGTGCACGGCAGCCGTGCGCTGAGTCGTGGTGCGGGACTCCCGCACGCACCGCACCCGCTCAGCGGGCGTTCATGCTGACTTCGCACCAGACCGTTTTGCCACCCCGGTGAGGGTCGAGACCCCATCGCGTGGCGAGACATTCGACGATGTTCAGACCCCAGCCACCGTCTCGGGCCGTGGCAAGATCTGCCTTCGTCGGGAGCTGCTCCGACTGATCTCTCACTTCGACGCGCACCCGACCCGACCCCAAATCGATCGACACCTCGACATCGCTCGCCGCGTGCCGGACGGCATTGGTGACGAGCTCGGATATGAGAAGGGGGACATCGTTGAAGACGTCGGAGACACCCCAGTTGGTCAGTACCTTTCCGACGAAGCGGCGAGCGACCGCCGGCGCGGTCGGTGACGGCGGAAGGACACAGGACTCGCGTTTCGGGGATGTCGCGTCCATACTCACTCGAGGGGTCGGCCGCTGCGGGAGTGTGCCCGTCGCGTCGGCCCCGCAAACGAGATCCGGATCAGGATTCGTCCGCACGACCGAAACCGATCCGATCACCCAGTGAGATCCACTAGATGGTATCGCTGGTGAGCGTGCGTGTCTCAGTACGCGACAGCACGAATCGGTAGACGCACTCTGGCCTGAACGACGACGCGAAGACGCCCGAACAGGTCACGATAATGGGCTCGAACGCGGCCGATCGGTGCTCTACTTCGTAGATGACGTCGCGCGCTGAACGCCCCGACGCGCGGTCATGTTGAGGCGACTCGAATTCTTGGGGTTGTCGCCCGATCGACAGCCGACAACCCAGAATTGTGTTCGACTCCCGCTAGTTCACCAGCCGACGCTCGGCTTGCGGTGGTGTCAGAGCGGGACGCTCGCAGTGACCGTCCGGGTGGCGCGCGAAGCGCCCGACATCCGGTCGGTGCACCGGCTCGTCACTGGTCCATGGCCAGCCGCCGAATTCGGTCGCCTGATAGTCGACAAAAGCTTGCTCGACGCCGGCTCGGTCGTTCATCACGAACGGACCGCGTTGCACGATTGGCTCCGCGATGGGTCGCCCCTGGAGCACGAGCGCTTCGGTTCCTGCCGAGCCAGCGATGATCCGAACGGTGTCACCGACACGCAGCCCAGCTCCCGTCGACTTGGCGAGATCGTGATCGCCCACGCGTGCGTCGCCCTCGAACACGTACAACGTGCGTCTCGTTTCGGGACCATGGGAGCTTGGTAGGTCGAAGTGGGCGTTTGGCGCGAGCGCGAGATGCCAGATGGCGACGTCGGCCTCGGGACGAGCGGCCCACGAGTCGGGTGGCGGTGGAGGCGGGCGCACCCCGGCGAGCTCGCCCGCGATGATCGTGATCTGGCTTGTATGACCTTGAGGGTCAGCGACGAGCAGACGCGGAAGGTCTTCGTTCCACAACATCGTGAACGACGGCTCGACCATCTTGTCGACGGATGGAAGATTGAGCCAGATCTGGAACAATTCGCATGGGTTCGGGTGCTCGCGGTCGACGAGCGGGAACATCTCCGAGTGCACGATGCCGCGGCCCGCGGTGAGCCACTGCACGTCACCGCGCCCGAACCGTGCGGTCGCTCCGAGCGAGTCAGAGTGGTCGACTAGGCCTTGGCGCACGAAGGTGACCGTCTCGAACCCTCGATGTGGATGCTGGGGGAAGCCGGGTACCGACGTTCCGTGGTACATGCGCCATCCGTCGATACCGGCGAAGTCCGAGCCGATCGCGCGCCCGGCAAGGGATGTCGCGGGTCCCAGGTGTTCGTTCGCCGCGGGGTACACGTCGAAGTGATGTACGCAGAACAAGAACGGATCAGCTGTTGGCCACTGAAATTCGAGCGGTACCACCTGGAGCACCGGATCAGCGACCACTCAAACCTCTGCTCGTGTCAGTTGCGCGAGTGCGACGAGCGCCGCACCCAGGTTGGTTTCGAGTCGGCCGCCACTTTCGATAATGAACCATTCTACCTGGAGGTTCACGAGGGCGGCTTCGTTGTCGCCGGTGACGCGGTGATCGCACCGGAGTCCGACGACCGGCTTATGTTTCGCGGCCGCGTATCCGATTTCAGCTGCGGTCCCGCTGTCGACGTCGCAGCCGTCGAGTACTGCCAACACGGCGTTGCAGTCGTCGATGAGCTGAGCGTTGCGCGCGCCAAGGTTCCGGTTGACGGCGTTCAGCCGTGCCCGGCGCTCGACGCTGCCGGCCGGCAGCTCGAACACGGCGTGAACCTCAGCGTCGATGACCCACGGGTCGAGCGGTACGAACCGCGCGGCACGAACGGCCGGGACGAGCACCGTGTTGTGATAGAGCCGCCCCGCTTCAGTGAAGCCATGGGGTCCCGCCATGTATATCGACGGCTTGGTGGTATCCATCGCGTCAGTGTCGCGCGCGCGACGCAACGTTTCCCGACGGTGTGGTCATTGCGCCGACCAAGATCGACGACGCGACCGAACGCGAGATCGTGACTTGGGAGACATTTGGCCGTCGCGATCAGCGAACTCGCCGCCGAGATCCGCGAAGGACGCGATTCCGTTTCGTATTGTGCTCGCCGTCGCCCGCTGCGGTGTCGACGTGGCCGGCGCGCTCGCGTAGGCGCCCGCGGTCAAGAACCCGCGTCGCGATAAATGTGGAGTGCGAGGCGGCTTCGATGAGCGCCTCGACGTTTCGGTTGGCCGTCCATCGAGGGTCAATCTCGTCGACATTCGCGGCGTGCTGATCGCTGACGATGTCGCCGACATCGGTCAGACGTTCAGCTCGTGCCGAAGAGATCGTCGGTCGTCGAAAGCGTGTTGCGCGGTGTTGTCCTCCAAGAACTCGCCCGATCGCAGCTGAGTACGGATCGACGTACACGAACGTTGGATCAACTGTCCGTGGTCGAGGCGGCCGCCGGTCGCGGCGAGGGCCAAACACGACGCTCGAGCGTGTTCACTCGCCGGTCGAGGGTGGCCGTCGGCCGACGATCCGTTCGTAGGCGATCGGGTCGGTCGCACCCTCGGTGCACAAGACCAACGCGGTCTGGCCCGCCAAGTCCATCGCGTCTGATTGCGCCACGGCGCGCAACCCGGCGAGCGAAGCCGCTCCGGTCTCACCCGCGATTACGCCGATCTCGGCCAGGTCGCGCATCGCCTCCTCGGCCGCGCCGTCGCTGATCGCGGCGAACAGATCGACACCGCGAGACACGGCCGGCCACGCGACGATCGAAACGGTGCCGCAGTTGAGTCCAGCCATGATCGAGTCGTGCGGGCCGGGGACGCATATCGGATGCCCCGCCTCGACCGAGCGCAGCCCGCCCGCGGCGCTGAGTGGCTCGACCGCGATGATCTGCGCCGTCGCGGAATAATGATCGACGACCGCCGCCGCGAGCGCACCGACGCCCATCGGGACCACGACCACCGCAGGCGAAGCCGGAAGCTGTTCGTCGACCTCCGAGAATATCGTTTCGTAACCCTCGATCACGGTGCGCGGCACCTCGGTGTAGCCATCCCACGAAGTGTCTGACACGACGAGCGCGTCGTCGGTCGCGAGCTCGGCCGACGCCCGCACTGCGTCGTCGTAGGTTCCATTGACGACTGAAACCACCGCGCCTTCGCCGGTGATGCCGTCAATACGCGCCGACGCGGTTCCGGCTGGCACCAGGATCCGAGATTCGTAGCCGAGGAGGCGGGCCATATGTGCGACCGCACGACCGTGGTTGCCGTCGGTGGCGGCCACCAGTGTGAGAGAACCGAGGGGCGCGAACGCGGCTCGGAGCGCCGATAGGTCGCGCCATGTCGGCTCGTAGCCGAGCCGGGAGACGAGCAGCCGGTACACGGCCCAGGATGCGCCAAGGATCTTGAACGATGGCATGCCCAGCCGCTGCGACTCGTCCTTCACCGTCAGCGCCGAGATCCCGAACGTGGCCGCGAGCTCGGGCGCGTCGACGGTCCGCGTAGGCGTGTAGCCCGGGAGCCGGCGGTGGAACGCAGTCGCTGAATTCTGTTCGCGTGACGGACGGGTACCGCCTCGGCGTTCCCGCGCAGGGTTCCGCAGCAACAGCGGCTCAGCGGAGCGCATGGTCTTCGAGCATGGGAGCCGATTTCATGAGAAGGGAGCATCCCGCGTCGACATCGGGTGACGGACGAGCGGACGCTACCGGAGTAGTCGACCCTCGTCCTGAACCGCTCTGAGGTACGAACTCGAAAAGGAGCTCTTGGTGGAGTTTCGACATCCGCGCGACGGCACTCGTCATCGTGTCCGCGCTCGCGTCGGTCGGCCCTAACGATCCCGACGTTGACTGCGATGAGCCTCGCCGCGGGAGGCGCCCATCAGCGCGGCTTGTACCGCGGGGCGTTCGGGGGAGATCAGCGCGATCGTTGACCTTGAGACGCGGTGCGCGTCTCGGTGCGCTCGACGCGTTGACCGTGCGGACGCGGAGCCCGATCGCGACCCTGGCCGTGGCGCGCACGATCTCCGTGCTACCGGTGATGTCGTTCTCGCGGCCGAGAGCCTTTATGGCGGCGAACTTCATGCGACCGCATCCTGAGGTTTGTCGCGACAGCGACATGAGTGGCCGTCGTGACGTACGACGTCTCCGAAGTGCTCGCCGAGCGCGTTCCGACGCTCGTCCGTTCCTGCTTCGTTGCGGGGTCGCTCTTTCGGATCGCAGCACGTCCTGGTCGCGTTTCGGCACGCGGCGATGTGTGTCGTGGACTCGAGTAGCCGTGCTTCCCGTCTTCCCTTGAGATCCGTTGCCGCAGCCGCGTGCGCGGGGGCAACCTCACCACGTCGATCATCTCGGATGCCTGCTGGTGGTGGCGTGTGATGAATCAGAGCGTTCGGCTTGCGAGTTTCGAGTCGGCCGCGTAGGTCGCGGGCGCGCACAAAGTCGGAGAGGATCTCTACGATGGCGGTATGCCAGACTTGAAACCTCCACGGCTCGTCGCCGGCGAGCGGGCGACGTTGCATGCACTGTTGCAGTATCAGCGGGACTCACTTGTCCGCAAAGTTCACGGCGTCGACGAAGATGCAGCCCGGCGGCAACTCGTACCGACCGGTACGACGTTGCTGTGGCTGATGAAACACATGGCCTGTGCCGAAGTGCTCTGGGTCGTGCAACGTTTTGCTGGCGACGACGTCGCGGGGATCGACGATACCGTGGAAGCTGGAGACACCCTTGCCGCCGCAATCGATGTGTACCGCGCGACGTGGGTGCGTGTCGATGCGGTGTTGGCCGCGGCTGCGAGCCTCGACGAAGTGTGTCGACGCGTCGGCGAGGAGGCGCCGGTCAACCTGCGCTGGGTCCTGATGCACCTCCTCGAGGAAACTGCGCGGCACGCCGGTCACGCCGACATTCTGCGCGAGCTTGTCGACGGCGTCACCGGCCGCTAGCCCGAGATTTCAACCGCTCGGGTGCCGGGACGGCCGGTGTTAGCGGACTGAACCCTGCGGGCTGCACGAGAACGGTCGATCAGAGACCGGACGTACCGCCGCGGTTGGAGGTCATCGGGATGGAACACAAGATTGTCGGAACCATAATGCCGGTGCTCGAGGTCACCTTGGCGCCCGATGAGTCGGTCGTCGCTGAGGGAGGCGAGCTGTCGTGGATGACCAGCGCGGTCGAGTTGCACACCGCAGTGGGCGGCACCGCCGGCTCGAAGGGCGTGTTCGGTGCGGTCAAGCGTGCGGTCGGGGGCGGCACGCTGTTCATGACTGAATACCGGGCCGTCGGCGACTCGGGCATGGTCGCGTTCGCGACCAAGGTGCCCGGACATATCAAAGCGATCCAACTCGATGGGAGCCGCCAGTACATGGTGCATCGCCGCGGATACCTGTGCGGCACGCCGAGTGTGACCCTCGAGATCGGATTCCAACAGAAGCTGAGCGCGGGATTCTTCGGCGGTGAAGGCTTCATTTTGCAACGAGTGTCAGGTTCGGGTGACGCATGGATCGAGCTCGACGGCGAAGTCGTCGAATACGAGCTCGGCCCGGGCGAGGTGCTGAAGGTGCACCCCGGTCACGTCGGCCTTTTCGATGCGACGATGGCGTTCGAGATCGAGCGGGTGAAGGGCATCAAAAACATGCTCTTCGGTGCGGACGCACTGTTCCTCGCCCGGCTCACCGGACCGGGCACGGTGTTCCTGCAGACGATGCCGCTCGCGAACCTCGCGGCCGCGGTCGCGCCATACCTGCCGCGCGAAGGCGATTCCGGTTCTGGCAACAAGCTCTCGATCGGCGGCTTCAGTCTCGGAAGCTCGTAGCGACCGGCCGGGCGCGCCGCCCGAGAACAACCTGTGATTGTGGGGGTGTGTCCCGGACCCGACCCTGGGTCGTGGGCGGCCCACAGGCGGCATCGAAGAAAACTGTCGGCGGCCTGTGCGCGAGGGTCAGCTCCTGTCGCCGGTCGAGCGAGACGATCGCATGTGCGTGCACCGACGCCGATGAGGTCTTGATTGCAGCCTCGACCTTCCTCGGGACCAGGCGCGCGGCGTTCGACTTCGACCGGTACCGCCGCCCCGAGAGGTACGGTCGGATCACGGCGCAGCGCGGGCGCGGTCGAGCCTGACTGAAGAGCCGCAGACCCGGACGTTTGGACGCTGAAGGGGCGACGCCCGGTCCGATCGCAGGGCGGAAGTCCCAGACAAAGGAGTGCCTGATGACGCGCTTCGTCGTCCAGCTGCACGACGCCACCACGCTACATTTCGACCTTCGTCTCGAGATCGGCGGCGTCCTGCGATCGTGGGCGGTGCCCAAGGGGCCGTCCCTCGACCCGGCTGTGCGTCGCCTCGCAATAGCGGTCGAAGATCACTCGCTGGCCGCAGGCGAGTACGAGGGCCGGCACGGCGGGATTCGGGGTACGGGCGCAGTGATCATCTGGGACGAAGGCACGGTCGAGGTCGTGCACGACGAGCCGAACCACCTGTCGTTCCTGCTCCACGGTTCGAAGCTCAACGGCGGGTTCGCTCTGACCAGGACCGGCGACCGGAGCTGGATCCTGACCAAGATGCGCGACGATCACGCCCTCAGGGGCAGCGACATCGTCGCTGAACAGCCCCGGAGCGTCCGCAGCGGGCGGACCTGGCAGGACCTCTCGTAATCGGTGTCGGCTCTCAACCCGACAGCGCCCGAGGCCGATTCACCAGGAGTGAGTCCTTGCCACATTCAGCGGTTCCCGCGATCATTCGTAGGAGTTCGGCCGCGACGGAGGCGACGTGCAGAAGACATCTGAACGAGCACCCGTCTCGGTCCGGACATCTCGACCGGACGAGTCGGTCCCGTCGCGGCCCCGCAGCGGCGATACTCGTGCCGCCCCGACGTGCATTTTCTGCGACCGTCCGAGCGGTTCAGTCGAGTACGCCTGGCCCGAGTGGATCTGTCGACTTCTGATCAAGCAACGGGGCGTCGGCCGCATCGGGGCCGACGAGGGTGCCACGGATCCGGCGATCCTCGAGCGTATGGAGCGCGAGGTCGATACCACGGTGACCCGCGTCTGCGATACCTGCCGAGCAGGCTGGATACAGCGACTCGAAGATGACGTGATGCCGTTCCTCGAGCCGATGATCGGGGGGAAGGCCACCACCCTCGTGCCTGAACGCCAATGGCTGCTCGCGCGTTGGGCGGCCAAGACGGCGGTGGTGCTGGAATGTGCGCTCGACACTCCGGTGCGGACCGCACGCGTCGCCTGCGAACACGTGCGTACGGTGGGTGTGCATCCCGGAACGCAGGTGCTCGTCGGCAGATACGACGGTGACGCACAGGTCTTGACGTATGAGCGAGACCTTTTCAGCAGGACGATCGATGGTGAGCAGCGGTCCTTCCCGCAGGCGTCCCTGGTCATCGGCAAGGTGATCATCCAGGTCTTTGCCGGCCCGTGGCGGAGCGGCGCGCCCGAGCTGATCCAACCCGGGTCGCGTCCGCTTATCCCGATCGTTGGAACGAACGGCGAGCAGATCCAATGGCCGCCGGACACGTCGATCGACGATCCCCGCTACGAACTCGCGCGATTCGGCGTGCTGAGCGGCGGCGCGGCCGCATCGGTCGGAAACGCGCACGGCGTCGAAGCGACGGTTTCGCTTCACGGTTGACGCCGAATCATTCGAGGGCTCGCGGGCGCGACCTCGTCTGCACCGCGCGCGAGGCCCGGCCCAGAGTCAAGCACTCCCGTGGTGGCACACGCGGCGGGTGTCGTTGCGTGCGCAGTTCTGGCGCCCGTTGACTGGCCGCGCGTTGCGGCGCGTCGGCCCCCGGGTTTGGAGTGTGTTGCAGCGGCGCCGGGGCGAGCGACTCGTGAACCGGTCGAGGCTACGTCCGTGTTGGCGGGACTGGCCATGCACCGCCACGTGCGCGCTGTTAGTAGAAACGCTGCGTGTTCACTGACGGAGGCCGTATTCGGCCGGCGGGGCCTTGCCCGAAAAGCCATAAGAGGTTCCCAGTCATGACGGCGACCGCGCCGAACGAACACGTGGGGCAGGGAGCTAGCGCGGGGATCCAGTTGTTTGTTCCGCTGTCGAAGATGCCGGCACCGCTCGGAGCGTCGACGCGGTACGTCATGTCGGAAAACACGTAGCCGCGGGTGGCGCCCATCGTGCTCTGCGCGTCGTGCAAGGAGATGGGGGAGTGTCCGAGGATCTGCTCGCCGGCCAGGTGCGCCGTGGGATCGAACTGGTCGAAGTCCGACGCTAGGAGCCCGGGGATCGTCGAACCGTTGTGCAGACGGGTGTGTTTGTAGATCCACGCCGAAGAGTCAGCGACGACGAAGTCGGCTGGTCGCGCGCCGGGCTCGAGGTACCCCGCATACGTGGCGCCGACGAAGGCGTCGGCTGACCAGTTCGAAGGCGGCGACGCCCACGTGTTCGCGGTCACCTCGAGCGGGTTGCCGTGATGATTCATCGGATCTTCTTGCGCATCGCGGTAGTCGACTTCTTCGCGTTCGGGTCCGAGGGGCGACGCCTGCAGGCGAACGTGCCGAAGGATCGGACTTGCCGCGAAGAACGCGACGTTGACGCCCTCGGCGGCCGCGTGCTGGACCGCGAGGCGTTCGTCCAACGACCAACACTCGTCATGGCCGAGCGACAATAACGCCTTATGGTCCAGCAGAAAGTCTGGATGTTGTTGCACCGTGAGGTCGGTCGCGTAGGTCACGTCGAGGCCGTGCTCTTCGGCGAATCGAACCAGCGGGTATTCGTTGCCCAAGAAGTCGCCGGAGCCGTCACCGTAGGCATACGGACGGTCGAACGACACAACGCGGGCTCGGCTGCAGATCGGGTACACGTCGGGCGGGCAGGTCCCTTCGCCTGCGTAGAAGTCGTAGCCGCCGAAGTTGTTCCAGGCCTGCCAGGTGAAGATGTCGTTCTTGACGACGTAGGTCGCGCGACTGTTCGGGTCCCACACCGTGAGGGGTACATAACTCGCTTCGTTTGCGTTGCCGACGAGCTTGAAGAGGTAGTCGCCTGGAACGAACGCGTCCGTGAGCTGAACCCCGAGCGAGGGCGTCCAGTCGGAACACGACACCATGTGCGTATCGGAGGTCAACGGGCAGTCCGGCTGAACACGACCGGCGACATCCGACGAGTGCCAGACCATGCGTGCACCGATGCCGCCGTAGTAGCCCATGCGAAATGCCTCGACGCGGAACCTGGTCGCGTGCGTCGACACGTACAAGCGCACCAGGTTCCCGGCCGCTGCGTAGCTGCGATTCGCGAAGCCCTCGATCCCTGTCGCCGCTCCCGGGGCGATTTCCCATCCGTTCGTACCCGGGCGGGCGTTCTCTCGCTGCACCCAACGGGCTTGCACCCCGTCGGTTCCCATCGACGTCGCGGCCAGGTCGCGTGCGCCGACCATTGATCGCGCCTCGATTCGCTGCAGCGGCGCGAACGTCGTCGTGTCCGTCGCGGACGACCACTGCGGTCCTTGCACGGCGATGGCGTACACAACCGCAATCACGACCAACAACCCGGCGCGCCGTCGTTGCTGGCCCACGCTCGGCGTCATCCGGGCCTCACGCGAAGGTCGCGTTGCGCGGCGATCGCCGCCAAGCGAACGTTCAAGGTGGCAAGATTCGGCGCGCTGACCACGCCGGTGCTCTGATTGGATCCGATGCCCGGCGCCGTCGCGGCAATACCGACGACGTCCGCGAGCCCGCTTTGGTGCAGATCTCCGAAAAAGCGCGCATCGCCGAAGCCGATCACGTGCGCTTGGGAGTTCAACAGCCAGAATCCGCGGCCGTCGGCGGTCGGAGACATGCCCACGACGACGCCGAGATGCCGCGTGCCGTCCGCTCCATGAACGCGCGCATCGCCGAACGCATAAACGCGCCCATCGCTTGCGACGAGCCAGTAGCCGTCACCGGACGGCGTGGCAGCGATCCCCACGATCGGCTCCCGGTGTGCGTTCGTACCAACGGAGCCGTAGAACTTTGCGTCGCCGAATGTGAAAACTCCACCGTCGCGCCCGACGAGCCAATACCCGTTCCCAGAACGCGTGGCAGCCATGCCGACGATCGACTGATTCAGGTGCATCCCGCCCGTGGAGCCGAAGAACCGAGCCCGCCCGAATGTGAAGATCCCGCCGTCGGACGCGACCAGCCAGTATCCGTTGTTCGCACGATCGTTTGTCATTCCGACCACCGGACGATTCAGCCGCATCCCGCCCGTCGAACCGTAAAATCTCGCGTCGCCGTACGAGAAAATGCCGCCGTCGGAGGCGAGCAACCAGTAACCATCTCCGGTCGCGGTGCTGGTGATCGAGATGACCGGCTGGTTGAGCGTCCGGCTGCCCCGGTCGCCGAAGGAATTAGCGTCGCCGAAGCGTGCGACGCCGCCCCGAGGACCCGCAAGGTAGTAGCCCTCAGTGCCGACACCTCTGACGGTCAACGGTTGCAGCGTGATGGAAGCAGAGTCATCGATACCCAGCGTTGCAATGCGAGCACCGTACGCACGCGGAGTGAAGATCGCCTTGATGACGCACATGGCCTTGGGCGCAAGCGTCAATGGTCGCCCGTCGGTCAAGCAGTCGGTGCCGACAACGAAATCAGACCGGTCGCCGCTACGGAACGCAATCTGTTTGATCCTGACCGGTTGGCTGCCGTTGTTGACGATGATCGATGTCCCGTCACCGAAATAGGTGCCGGCGCGCCGCTGTCCCAGCCCAAGCTGTCGTATGTCGATCTTGATCGCCCTCACCGCCGAGCCTGGAAGCGACGCGAAACTCGCCGTCGCCGCGTTCGGTGCCGCAAGCGCCGCGATGATCGACAACGCACTCAACACGGCAGCCTTGCCAGCTCGCATGCGGCCACGCGCCGGACGGAACATCGTCGAACCTCCATATCTCGTTGGCGCGTGCGTAGTCTGGGGGTATCACGGTACTGCCCGCGTCCATGTTCACTGGGTTTCAACCAAGAGGTTTACGAGTGCCGCTGACGACGCCGCCAGACTCGCAGTCATGACCGATCTCTCGGACTTTGAACGCATCGTCGTGGACGACACGGGTTTGTGTGTCGCGATCTCCACACGAGCCGACGGCACAGCCCAAGCCTCCGTCGTCAACGCAGGGATCATCGATCATCCATCGTCCGGTCTTCGAGCGGTGGGGCTCGTCGCGGCAGGCGGATCCCGCAAGCTCGCAAACTGGCGACGAAACGCACACGCCACACTTGTTGCGAAGGCAGGTTGGCAGTGGTGCGCGGTCGAAGGCGCTGTCGACATCATCGGTCCCGACGATGTCCATCCCGATTTCGACGCGGAGCGATTGCGACTGCTCTTGCGGAAGATCTTCGCCGCCGCGGGAGGCACGCACAACGACTGGGACGAATACGACCTGGTGATGTCGACCGAGCGCCGTGCTGCGGTCATCGTCACCGTCGAGCGCGTGTACTCGAACTAAGAGATGATTCGCATCATCTCTTCGATGGAGAGCACCCCGGTGGCGACGCGCCGCATCGCCGCGGTGCGCATCGTCTCCATGCCTTCTTCGACCGCGAGCCGCTCGATCTGGGCGCGGGGTGCGCGATCGAGGATGAGTCGACTAATCGGTTCGGTGACGGGCATGATCTCAAGTATCGGGAGGCGCCCGAGATAGCCCGTGTTTCGGCACGCGGGGCAGCCGACCGCCCGGCGAACGGTCGCGCCGTCCAGGACCGCCTCGTCGGCCCCGAGCTCGCGTAGGTGCTCGAGCTCGACGGGATCGACCGCCTGTGCACACCGGTCGCACAATTTGCGAGCGAGACGCTGCGCCGCGACCAGCGTGAGCGCCGACGCGACGAGATAGGGCTCGACACCCATCTCGATGAGCCGCATCGGTGCGGCCGCCGACCTGGTCGCGTGCAGAGTCGACAACACGAGGTGTCCAGTAATCGACGCGTCGGCTGCGATACGTGCGGTTTCCGCGTCGCGTACCTCGCCGATGAACACGATGTCGGGGTCGGACCGCAGGATCGACGGGAGGGTATTCGCGAAGGTGACCCCCACTCGCGGATTCGCCTGGATCTGTTTGATTCCGTCGAGGCGATATTCGACCGGGTCTTCCACCGAGATGATGCTCTTCGAGCGGGTGTTGACCTTTGACAGCAACGTGTACACCGTCGATGTCTTGCCAGAACCGGTTGGCCCGACGATGAGCGCTGCGCCTTGCGATGCGAAGAACGGCGGTATGAAGCGCGCTTCTTCCATGGAGTTGAGTCCCAGACTGGAAATGTCCAATGTGTCGCGCGTCGGGTCGAGGAGCCGCAGAATCACTGACTCTCCGGTGGCGGTAGGAACGGTGACCACTCGGACGTCGACGGGCCGACCCTGGACGGTGACCGAGAACCTCCCGTCTTGCGCGAGGCGATTCTGCGCAATGTCGAGGTTGGAGAGGATCTTTAGACGACTCACGAGTGGTCGCAGCAGCGCGAGCGGCACTTCGGACGAGTCGTGTAGGACACCGTCCACGCGGAACCTGATCGCGATCCTCGTCGACGAGGGTTCGACGTGAAGGTCGGACGCGCGATCTCGGATCGCCTGCTCCAAGAGCGCGTTGACGAGGCGCACGACCGGGCCTTCGTCGACTTCGACGGCGCCCAAAACCTGTTCGTCGTGTGTCGATACGTAGTCGCTTGCAGCGTCGAGCGTGGTCTCGACATCCGAGACTCGGTAAACGCGGTCAATCGCCGCGAGGAGGTCCTCCTCGACGGCCATCGCCGTGATGATCGGTTGACGCATGACCATCTGGAGATCGTCGAGCGCGAAGAGATCGGAGGGATTGGCCATCGCGATGACGAGCTGGTTGTTCCAGCGGTCGATCACGAGCGAGCGATATCGCCGCGCGACCTCTTCTGGAAGCAACGCCCCGAGGATGGCGTCCGGTGGTTTCGCGCGCAGGTCTACGAAGGGGACGCCCATGTGGTCAGCCAGTACGCGGGCGAGCTCAAAACGCGACAACGCGTTCATTCCAACGAGGATCTCGCCGACGCGTCGTCCGGTCGTGCGCTGGACGTCGAGAGCAGCGTCGAGCTGCTCGTTCGTGATCAGACCCCGCTCGATCATCGTCGTGCCGATACGACCGAACCGGCCGATGCGGTCGGTGGGTTGCGACCACGGAGCCTCGTCGCCCGGCGCGGGCTCCGGAGAGCGAGCGGGCTCGGACTGGGGCTCGGCCAACGTCGGGAACGGTTCGCTGCGCTCCGCTTTCGGCCGGTTGCTCTCGACCGCCCGTCGACGGCCGAGCCCGCCCATGCGAACCAGGCGACGTGAGGGCGGTGCGTCGAGTCGCTCCGCGTCCCCCCGGCCTGGTGGCTCCGCTCGTGTGATCACGGACTCGACGGCTGGGGTGTCGGGTTCGGCTCGCGCGGTCTCGGGTTCGGCAGTCTCGGGTTCGGCTCGCGCGGTCTCGGGTTCGGCTCGCGCGTCGCTACCACCTGCGAGCGTCTCGGGTTCGAGTTGCGCCGTATCCGCTTCGGATTCCTTCGTGACGAGCTGGGCGTGCGCTAGGTCACGTCGGACGTCGGGGGCTTCATACGCGGGTTGTCGCGTGTCGTACGCAACTCCTGGAGATACGAGCTCGAGCAGCGGCGACGCATCTTCGAGGGGGCGCGTCGCGACGGACGCGTCTTGGAGGGGGCGCGTCGCGACCGATGCGACTGCGCCGGACGCAAGGAGTGTGTCGCCTTCGGAGGCCGCCCAGAGCAAGTGCGAGGTATCGCCGGGATCGTGGTCGCGCGACCCGGCTCCCGAAGTTTGATCGCGGACGATCGGACTCGGCTGGTCGTCGAACGAATCAGCCGGCGGCGGTGTTACGAACGATGTCGCGAATGACGGAACGGAGGACGGGGGAGCAACGCCGGGTTCGGCCGCGGCTGCGGGATCTGATTCGGGAGCGGCGTCATCGGCTTCCGACGGCCTCGCGGCGCGGTGGGTCGGTTGCGACGACTCGCGTACGGCGCGTAGGCGCTGCTCGAGGGAGAGTGCAGCCTTCTTCTTTCCGCGCATACCGACCCTGCCATCACGTCGGGAGCCTGCCGCGTTCGCCTTTACGAGTGTTCATCGGCGCGCCAGGCCCACCTGGAGAGTCAATTGCTGGGCATCTCAGGGATCGGGGCCGTTCAGCCGGCGCCGCGGTGATATCCGACGCATTTGCCACGGTCGTCGTACACGAACACCCAGTTGGTGGAGCATCGGCACGGGGTCGTTATGGTGCGATGCCGCGATTTGCCGGGATTTAGTGGGGCGTCGACCTGCTCGCCGCACTTCGTGCACTTGATCGAATACATCCCGGGAGGGTAGTGACTGACCACCGGCGGGCTGCCGCCTGGGGAATCGGTCGCGTATGCTCCGCCAATACGCTTGAGGCTGTGGGCTCTGTATGAGATTCTGCACCGTTGTCGCGCGCAACTATCTCGCTTATGCGCGCGTCCTCGCCTCGTCGTTGCACGAGATGCCTGACGACGCGCAGCTGTCCGTGTTGCTGCTCGATGACGTCGACGCGGTGGTTGACGAAGCCCTCGAACCATTCGAGATCCTTCGACCCGCCGACCTTGACATCGAGCCACGTGAGTTTCATCGCATGGCCGCGATCTACGACATCCTCGAACTGTCGACCGCGATGAAGCCCTGGTTGCTTCAGCGACTGCTGGCGACCGAGGATCTGGTCTGCTATCTCGACCCCGACATCGAGGTGTTCGCTTCGCTCGCTCCGGTCGAGTTGCTCGCGCGGCGCCATTCGATCGTTCTCACGCCGCACACCACGACGCCGCTGCCACGGGACGGCTTGCTGCCGAGTGAGAAAACGATCCGGTTGGCTGGGGTGTTCAACCTCGGGTTCATCGCGGTTTCGCGCGAAGCGGATTCGTTTCTCTCGTGGTGGGCCGACCGGCTCGCACGCGAGTGCCGGATTGCGTTCGAGGAAGGCCTCTTCGTCGATCAACGGTGGATTGACTTTGTTCCCAGTTACTTCGACCACGCAATTGTTTCAGACCCGGGCTACAACGTCGCGTACTGGAATCTTTTTGAGCGCGAGTTGAAGCTGGGAGTGGACGGCTACGAAGTCAATGGTCGGCCGCTTCGATTTTTCCACTACAGCGGATTCGATCCTCTTCGGCCGTATTTCTTGAGCAAGTATCAGACGGGTGACTTGCGAATCCGCCTTGAAGAACAGTTCGCGGTCGCACATCTTTGCGATCGATACGCGTCCCGGCTGCTTGCGGCGGGATACCTCGATGAGTCGTCCATCGCGTACCGGTACGGCTACACGGCCGCAGGTATGCCTATCGACAGCCGTTCTCGCCGGGTGTACGCGAAGGCGCTTGCCGCGCAAGACGTCTGGGCCACGAAATCGAATCTGCCAGATCCGTTCGACCCGTTACAGGCTGTCGAGTTCGTCAGCTGGCTCGAGTCGCCCGGCCCGGAAGATTCACACACGGGGTTGTCGCGATACGTCCGCGGGCTTTACGACGAGCGGCCGGATGTCGCGACTCGGTTCCACGACCTTTCAGGGTCGGGCACGGCCGAGCTCTTGGCGTGGGTGCGCGATCACGGTCGTGAGAAAGCTGGCGTGATGCCAGAGTTCTCGCCTCCGCCGGCACGCCAGGCACGTGGCGAGCCGAAAGAGTCGCCGATCGGCGTCAATCTGGTCGGCTATCTGCGAGCCGAGAACGGAAGCGGCGCCGCGGCCCGTTCGCTCCTCGAGGTGTTGGGGCGAGCGCGATCGCCGGTCAGCCTCCATTCGTGTACGGCCACGAGCAGTCGCCAGCGCGCCGACGTCGACACGGCCGTGGATTCGCGCGTCACCTACGACACGACGATCGTATGTGTGGGCGCCGACCAGCTTCCGGTGTTGAACGAGCAGATGCACGGTCGAATGCCGGTCGCCGCCTCGACCGTGGGGCTGTGGCCGTGGGAGGTCGAGGCGTTTCCGGCCTGGATGGCGCGCAGCGCCGTGATGGTCGACGAGGTCTGGGTCTACAGTCGCCACGTCGCGAACGCGGTGTCGTCGGTTTGCGCCGCTGCGGTTCACGTGTTCGCGCCGCCGGTGGTCGTGCCGGATCAGATCGTCGAGGTCGACCGTGCCGATGTTGGCATCAGCGACGACTTCACCTTCCTGTTCTGTTTCGACTTTGCCAGCGGCTTCGAGCGCAAGAACCCCTTAGCCGTCGTAAATGCCTTCCGTCGAGCTTTCGCTCCAGGTGAGGGGCCACGGCTCGTGGTCAAGAGCGTGAACGGGTCGTCGTTGCCGCTCGCATCGGCACGCTTGAAAGCCGCGGTCGAGGATCGCGCCGATATCGTCGTGCGCGATGGATACGAACCAGCCGTCCGTCAGCAGGCGCTCACGGCCGCATGCGACTGCTACGTGTCGCTGCACAGGGCCGAGGGATATGGGATCACGCTCGCCGAAGCGATGGCCGCGGCCCGCCCGGTGATCGCAACCGCGTATTCCGGCAACCTCGAGTTCATGACCGCCGAGAACGCAGTCTTGATCCCGTACGAGTTGGAGCGGATCCCGTTCGGATGCGATCCGTACCCTCCTGCGGCGCTCTGGGCTGAACCCGATATCGACGCGGCGTCGGCCGCGATGCAGCGGATGGCGTCCGATCCTTCGTGGGCGACCCGCCTCGGCGGGCGCGCCCGCGACCACATGGCTAAATATCACACGGCTGAGTCGAGAGTTGATTTCGTCCGCACTCGCCTGCACGAGCTGAGGAGCAGTCGATGAGCGTTGTTGATCCCGATCAGCCGACACAACCCAGGGTGCCGACGGAGGATCGCATCAATCAGGCCATCGCGCGAGGTCCCGACATGGACGCGCGCGGCCGCTTCGGGAAGATCACGCATTTCGTGCGGCGTTTTGTCGGGCGGGCGGTGAAATACGAGCGAGACTTCAACCTGCAGATCGACGTTGCGCTGCTCGAGCGGATACACGAGATGGAGGCGGCCGCCGCTCAGCAGGTCCGCGACGCGGAAGCTCGGCTTAACGGGACCGATGACCTCCTGCGATATGCCGACGAGGTGTTGCGCGAAGCGGATCAGCAGTTGCGCGATGCCGACTACCGCATCAGCAGTGACCTTTCAGGTCTCGCCCAACGTTTCCACGCACTCGAGACGGCGGTCGACGAGCTTCGGTTCCGTCTGCAGGAGGTCGACACACGCGCGGGCGTGGCGAGTTCCGTCGCCGCAGGGGCCGCCGACGGATTCGCGGCGCTGCAGCAACGATTGGCGCGCTCGAGTTCCGAGGTCCTCTCGTTTCCGGACGTGACCGCCGTGCCGTTCGGAGAGCGACAGGACACCGTTAGTTTCTTCGACGCCGCCGCGCGCAAGCGCGCCTACCTCGACCTTCTCGACGCTCGTGGGCCGGTGGTTGATCTCGGATGCGGGACAGGCGAGATGTTGGAGTTTTTCGCCGCGGCCGGTATCGATGCCCGAGGGGTCGACCTCGATGAGGCGATGGTCGACCGTGCCCGATCGGTTGGTCTCGACGTGCACCACGACGACGCGCTGGACTATCTCATGAAGCAGGCTGACGCGTCGTTCGGAGCGATTTTCAGTGCCGGGTTCATCGAGCACCTTCCGGCAAGTCGGTTGGCGGAGCTCATGGAAATCGCCCGCGGCAAGCTCCGTCCAAATGGGGTGTTCATTGCCGAGACGGCGAACCCGCACTCATCCGGCGCGTTGAAAGCATTTTGGCACGACCCGACGACCCAGCATCCGTTGTTCCCCGAGTCTTTGCTGGCCCTGTGCCGGCTCGCCGGTTTCGAGACGGCCAGGATCGTGTTCCCGACCGGCGGGGATGATCTCGCGACCGACTTCAGAACATGCGGCGAATATGCCTTGGTTGCGGGAGCCGTCGAACGACTGTGAGATCGGCCGCGCGCGAGGTAACAGCGGTGTGACCGCGTCGCCGCCAGGTCGGGGTTGCGTGATGCATTCCTTCAGGGCGCGAGGCACACCATCGCTGGTGTCGGGCTGCACGACCCGACATGGCGCGAAATCCGCGTGCGGGAAACCAGTCTGGGCGAAGGTGTCCATGGACACGGTTCTCCGGACGGCATGGAGCGCGCCCGGTGCGACGCTGAGAGTGGTCGGGCGGCCAAACTGGAAGTGTCGACGCTGATTACGTGGTCCCGACTTCGCGCGGGAGCGCATACGCGCAGTACTCGCCACGAAGACAGGTTGCGAGATTGTCGACAGCGCAGTCGAGCATGGCCTGGCGCGTTTCGACGGTCGCGGATCCGATGTGCGGCAACACGACGACGTTCGGCATCCTTAACAGCGGCTCGTCCGGGACGGGCGGTTCGAGTTCGAGCACGTCGAGGCCGGCTCCTGCGATGCGGCCCTGCGCGAGTGCACGGGTGAGGGCGGCCTGGTCGATCACGGCCCCGCGGGCGGTGTTGATCACGAATGCGGTCGGCTTCATCGCCGCGAAAGCCGCGTCGTCGAGGAGGTGTCGTGTCGTGGGGTTGAGGTCGACGTGGAGCGAGATCACGTCGGCGCGGGCCAAACCGTCGGCGAGCACCGAGACACGTTCGACGCTGTCGACCTCCACGAGGTCGGTGCGTGAATCGAATCCGCAGACATGCATTTTGAAGGCGTGCGCGCGCCGCGCCACCTCCTGACCGATGCGCCCGAGCCCGATGACGAGCAGGGTCTTCGCCCGAAGATCGGTGCCGAGCAACGCGTCGTCCCAGCCGCCCGCCGATACGACGTCGACGGCCTCGCGGAGTCGCCGTGCTTCCATCAGGATCAATGCCAGGGTGAGGTCGGCGACCGCATCGCTGAGCACCGGTGTGTGCGTCACCGTGATCGCGCGTCGGGAAGCCTCCGCGAGGTCGATGTGATCGACGCCGACGCTGACGGTGCTCAGCACACGCAGGCGCGGCGCGCGCTCGAGCATGTCCGCGTCGGCGCGCACGTGCGAATCGACCAGCAGACCTTCAGCCTTGTCGAGCGCATCGCCGAGATCTGAGCAGACCGCATGCGCGAGGTCGACGAAGCGGACGCCCCAGTCGGCGAGCCGTTCGAGATGCGGCGAACCGAGCCGAACCGACGAAACGACGCGCGCGCCGGGCATTATCGGTGTTGTCACAGGTATAACGTCTTCGACTCGTGCGCGCGGTCGGGTGCGACGGCGCGCAGCGCCTGTCCGACGCCGCTGCTGAGTACAGCGGCGTCGGCGGCCACTTCGACCAATCGGAAGCCCTGCTGGACGCGTTTTGGTGCGGTTTTCTGATTGCCTGCGATGCCGGGCACGACACCGTTCTTCTCGCACGACTCAAGGATGCGCGCGATCGCGTCGGTGAAGCTCGCAGCGTCCTGGTCGGCAGCGGGTGGGAGCCCGAGCGTCAGACTCAGGTCGGCTGGGCCGACGTAGACCGCATCGACGCCACGGACGGAGAGGATCTCGTCAACATGGGCCACTGCTTCTCGCGTCTCGACCATCACGATGCAAAGCACGTCGTCATTCGCCCTCGCGAAATAATCGAAGCCCGCGGAGTAGGTCGCCCGCACCGGGCCGTAGCTTCGTGCGCCCGCCGGTGCGTAGCGGCACGCCTGAACCGCGCGTTCGGCGTCGGCGCGGCTGTTCACCATCGGGACGATGACGCCTCGGGCGCCGGCGTCGAGCGTTTTGCCGATGATGCCCGGCTCGTTCCAGGGAACGCGAACCAGCGGTGTCACGTCCGTATACGACACCGCCTGCAGCATCGTGACCATCTGCGAATAGTCGATCACTCCGTGCTGCATGTCGACGCAGACCCAGTCGAATCCCGCATGCGCGATGATCTCAGCCGAGAACGCGCTCGGGATCATCAACCACGCGCCGAGCGCGGGAAGGCCGGCAGCCCACATTTCGCGTACGCCGTTCGGTCGCATCGGGAGTCCTCGCAGGGGTGCTCGTGGCGAAGGTGATCGTAATCGGGTCGATCAATATGGACATCGTCGCGTCAGCCGCGCGCCATCCAAAGCTCGGCGAGACCGTGCAGGGTTCCTCGCTTCAGTTCATTCCGGGTGGCAAAGGAGCGAACCAGGCGGTCGCTGCTGCTCGGGCCGGGGCCGAAACGGCGCTGATCGGAAGTGTCGGCGACGATCGATTCGCCGGTCAGTTGACGAGCTTTCTCGACGGCGCCGGCGTGAGCATCTCGGCGGTGCGAGTCGTTGCCGGAGCGCCGACCGGCGCCGCGCTCATCATCGTTGATGCGAACGGAGAGAACTCCATCGTCGTGGTTTCCGGGGCAAACGGTCACCTCGACGCGGCCGACGTCGATTCCGTCCGGGTCGAGCGGGACGACATCGTCGTCGCGCAATTGGAAGTGCCGACATCGACCGTCGTCGCCGCGTTCGAACGGGCCCGCGCTCAGGGGGCCACGACGGTGCTCAACCCGACTCCGGCGCAGGCAATGATCGGCGAGCTCGATCACCTTGTCGACGTGCTGGTCGTCAACGAGAACGAGCTGAATACGCTCGCCGGCTCCGTCATCACCGCGACGTCCACCGTCGGTGAGATTCGTGCGGCGCTATCTGTCCTCGGCGGGGCGCGTGGTCGCACGACGGTGGCGACACTCGGCGCTCGCGGAGCCGTCGCGGTGACGGGTGATCGGCTGGTCGAGGTCGCCGGCCAGGCAGTGGAGGCGGTCGATACGACCGGAGCTGGCGATTGTTTCGTCGGCGCGCTGGCGGCACGCCTGGCCGCGGGAACGTCACTGGTGGCGGCGCTCGAGTTCGCGAATGTTGCTGCGTCGATTTGCGTCGAGCGCGTCGGAGCGGGCCCATCGATGCCAACATTCGACGAAATCCGCGAACGCGGTTCGTGAGACTTACACCGCAGTAAGCGTCAGAAGTTCGTTGGTCGGCGCCGAGTCTGTGCGTCTCGAACAGGCAGAAGCCGGGTCGCTGCTCGCTCGGCCGTCGCCTGGAAGTTTTGGACAGTCGTGACGACGGGGCCCAGGTCCGATAGCGTCGACTCGCAGCCACGAGGAGGGCGCGCAATGTTCGGTCGGCGTAAGAACATGGAAGCGAAAGCGGTCGCGGCGATCCGCGAGGAGATGTCCGCTGCCGACATGCGCGCCCGTGCGGTGCTCTCGAATGCGATGGCGCTCATAGAGCTGCGGCTGTCGAAGGACGTGGAGGAGCGGGAGCGGATCCAGGCGTCCACTGACGCAGCCATCGAGAACCTACGAACGTCGATCGTCGACAACGCCAACGGCGTCGGGCGTGTGCTCGAACAGGTTGCGAACATGTGCGCGATGGTCGCCGAACAGATCGAATGTGACCGGGTCGAGCGGCGCGCGCTCGCTGAAGCCATCACGCTGCTGGCGCGGCCGATCCAAGGTTCGTCGGACACTCCCCACGTGATCGGTGGCACGGTGCTCGCAACCTCGGCAAATTCGAAAGAAGGCGAACTTTCACTCCTCGATCAGGCGGAACTGTCGCTACTCGAGCACCAGCCGGGGGATGGATCCGAGACGGCCGAGCGCCGCTCGGTGATCGATATCCGGAGCTTGAACGACAGTATCGACGTCCGACCGCACAAGGGGACCCGGCTGACCGCGAGGTGAGGTCCCAGCGGCCGCAGCTCCAAGTCGCCGACAGGGCTGCCAGATACTTCACGGCGTGAGCTCCGTGCTCGCGCCGACCGTGTGGGTAGCGAGCTGCCAGATCGACGTATGCGAACGGACCCTTCCGGTGTCGCGTGCAGAGTCGTCGCGATCGGCGCGAACTCGGGCTGTGGCGGCATCCGAGCGTGTCGTCGTTCGCCGGCCGGCCGACAGGCAGGCGTTTGTCCGAGTGTGCTGAAACAGCCAACGTCGCGGTTCGTGGGCGACAGCTGCGTGGCGTTTGCCGCCTCGTTGTCGTTGAACGACGGGTTCGGTGTCGCTGATCGCCTGCAGCCGCGGGAATCATCCACGCTGACGGCGGCTCGCACATTGCGTCCACGTGATGGCGAATCGCGCCGCGGTATGCGGACGTTCTCAAGCGTGCGACAGACGGGTCATCGATCTGTCTGTTCCCCGAATCAACTGTGCTCGAGCGTCCCATGAGCGGACAGCCGCGACGAGAAGCTGCGACCGCGGGGTTGCGGAGCGGCTCTGTCACCTCGCCGGCGAGCGGTTACTGAACGCCTGCTCGTAACAATGAGTGGATTGAAGCCATCGCCAGCCGTGCCGGTCGCGCCAGTCGAGTCGAGCGGCACGCGCGCGCGGTCCCGTCACCTTCGGGGCGCTGGCCGATATCTCCCAACACGATCTTCTCGTCGAGCATGTTGGGTGAGAACTCTCGCGGGAACCTGCATCGAAGCCTGCACGAAAAGCGGACGCGTCCGACAAGACTCGCATCTGCTCCTGGTGACCTCTTCGACGCCGTGTGCGCGCATCTGTATATCCAGTACATCGTGTGCCGGGATGTCGATCCCGCGCGCATTTACTGACTCAGCGCGCGCACGTGCGTGCCGATATATGGGGATGAGCAGACGGCGGATCGGACATTGGCGCCCGTCGAGGGGCGCGTCCGACCCGGACTCGACCGCGGTGAGTGACCTTTCGAATTGGTTGCACGCAGAAAGTGATGATCTCGACGACGAGCTCGACTCGATTGCTCACCTGTATGAGGACGGCGGTCCTGCACTTGCCCGATGGAAGGACCGACTGAGCGAGTACGTCGACCTGCAGGGCACGCTCGACGCGCTGCGTCTGCGTCCGTCTTCTGAGCAGCCCTGGCCGGCCTTCGGTAACCCGATGCTCGGCTACCTCAAAGAACGCAGCGCCGAGATTGTCGCCAAGGACGGGCTCGAAGCCGGCGTCACCTGGCTAGCCGCGAACGCATGGTTCGAAGGTGCGCTCGCCGAACGCTCGCGTTTCGTTCGGCTCCTCGACGCGGATTAGCGCACACGGAGTGTCGCGGGCTGGCCCGTCCCGACTCCCGTGCCGACACGGTCAACCCCTGCTGGTGAGGGTAGGCGGCCGACGTGCGGGAGCCGACACCACCGGCGTAGCGTGCCGGGTCCGCCCCTCGGTGAGGGCGGTCCCAGCGAGGCGGGCGACATGTGGTCCCACTGGTCGCGCGGAGCGACGGTCACGGTTTTGGCGGTCCCATGCTGCCTTGGTGTTGCCGTGACCATAAGCGGCGCCGCGCGCTCGACGACGAAACGGGCCGATCACGCAACGGTCGCGTTCGGTGCGACGAACGACGAGCGTCGCGCGCGCGTCGAACGGACACTTGCGTCGGGAGTGCGCATCGTGCCAGCCAGCGGCGCGATGAACGTTGCCGCCGACATGCCGGTTGTGGTGCTGGCCGCCAACGGCCATCTCGCATCGGTACAGGTCACGTCGACTTCTGGCGCGCTCGTCGCGGGGATGCTCACGCCGGCCGGTTCGCAGTGGCAGTCGGTCGCGCCGCTCGACTACGACACGACGTATCGCGTGTCAGTTGGCGCGACCGGACCGGACCGCGCGCGAGTCGAGCTCACTTCGACGTTCCGAACGTTCACACCGTCGACGCAAGTGAACGCAACCGAGTTTCCTTCCGACGGTCTCAGTGTGGGCGTCGGTCAGCCGATCGTGTTCCGCTTCGACCAGTACATCTCGAGTGCCGCAGCTCAGGTCGCGGTTTTGAGCCATCTTGACGTCACGATGTCGCAGCCGGTGCTGGGCGGCTGGCATTGGTTCAGCGACGACGAGCTGCACTTCCGACCGCAGAGCTATTGGCCTCCGGGCGAGCAGGTGACCGTCTCGTGGAACCTCGATGGTTGGAACGCAGGGAACGGGATGTGGGGCGACGGTCAGGGTGTCGTTCGCTTCTCGATCGGCGACGCGCGCGTCTCTTTCGTGAACCTGTCAGATCACCTCATGACCGTCACCGACAACGGACGAATCGTCGCCACGTTCCCGATCAGCGGAGGCAAGCCGTCCGACCCTACGATGGACGGCGCGCATATCGTGCTCGACCGATCGAGCGTCGTGCGGATGGACTCCGCGACCAACGGAGTTCCGGTGAACTCGCCCGACGGCTACGACGAGCTCGTCTACTCGGACGTGCATATCTCCGACAGCGGCGAATATGTCCACGCGGCGCCGTGGTCGGTCGACAGCCAAGGTCGGGCGAACGTCTCGCATGGCTGCATCAACTTGAGTCCGGCTGATGCCGCGCTGTTCTTTGCGTTCAGTCGCGTCGGCGATGTCGTTCTGGTCAGCGGAAGCCCGCGTCCACCAGCGGTGGGCGACCACGGCGTGATGGATTGGGAGACGTCGTGGAACGACTTCTCGCCCGCGAACGCGATTCTGCCCGCGCCCGCGTTCGTTTCGATCGTCCGCTAGTCGGCGTCCCTTACGCGGTGACCCAGATCAGGATCTCAGCGCCTGCGTCTCCGGCAGTCAATGTGGGCGTCGCTGCGTCGACCAGACGCGCCGCATCGCCGGTGTCGAGCGAACCGGCGGATTCGAGATCGGCCGATCCGGCGGCGACGAAGACATGGGCGTGCGGGCCCGCAGGAACCGACACGACCTCGCCCGGATGCAAGCGGCCGACCCACAGCACAGCGTCGCGCTGATTGATGGTGATCGCGCCGTCGTGACCTTTGCCGGACGCGACGGCGTGCAGCCCCCCTTTGTCGAGCTCGACATTGACGTCGCGTTGTTCGTAACTCGGTTGGATACCGTCGACGTGGGGCAGAACCCACATCTGGACGAAGTGCACGTCCTCGTTGCGTGACGGGTTGGTTTCAGAGTGGCGAATTCCGGTTCCGGCGCTCATACGTTGCGCGAGTCCCGGGTAGACCTCACCCGGGTTGCCTTCGGAGTCGTCGTGTTCGAGGCGGCCGGACAGGACCCAAGTGACGATCTCCATGTCTCGGTGCGCGTGGGTTCCGAATCCGGTACCGGCGCGCACGCGGTCGTCGTTCGACACGATCAACAGGCCGTGATGCGTGTTGGCCGGATCGTGATGCGCGCCGAAGCTGAAGCTATGACGGCTGTCGAGCCAATCGGTGTGCGTCCGCGAGCGCGTATCGGCGCGGCGAATGTCGACCGTGTTCATTTGGCCTTGCCGCGTCTGTCGGTGAGCTGCACGGCCGCTTCCGGGGTGTTGATCCGGACCGTGAGGCTCTCCTCGATGTACAGCTCCACCGAGGTCGTGTCGTGGGTGAGGTAGCCGATCGAGAAGTCCTGCCCGATGGTCAGTTCGAAGTCGCCGCCGCGCTGGCTGAGCACGACAGCGCCGTCCACCGCCGGTGCCCACACGACCGGACCTCCCAGGATCTGGCGGAGGTGTTCGAACACCGGATAGCCGCCGTGTTCTGTTGTCTCGGTGACCCCGGTAAAGGCCCGGCTTCCGAGCGCGAGGGCATATGGCCCCGCGACATCGGCGGCGCGGAGCACCGCGACGGCCTTGGCGACGGGTTCGGGATACTGGGCGTAGTCATCGCCGATCGCGATCGGACGATGGGGCGTCGAAGTGGCAATGCCTGCGATGCCGGCGGCGCCGTATCCGTGGAACGCGACGCTGTCCTCGGCGTTCGCGGCATGGCGGCTGGCGGCAATGACGGGACGAAGGTCGAGATCGGTCGCGCCGCGCTCGGCGGCGGCGACTTCGGCGCGCGCCAGCGAGAACGGCGAGCGAAGCTCCACCAGTGCCAGCACACGACGTTGCGCGGCCTCGACACCCTCGAGCGGGCCCGGATCGAGCCTCGTCGCGCGTCCGGTGTCGAGGGCGGAATGTTCCCAGCCGAGCGGTCCCGCGAAGTCGATGAGCCGGCGCGCGGCGAGGAAATGTCTCAGGGAGCGGTCGGCCTCAGTGTCGATCTGCGACCAGGCGGTCTCGTTGATGGGTGCAAGGTCGCGTATCAGATGATTCAAAGGAGGTTGCCTCTCTGGTTGCGAAGGCTGCCGATTTCCAAACCTGCTGATCCGGCCGAGCGAGGAGGTTCGTTTCGCGCCACGGGGTTGGGGACTGGTTGTCCGACACGGGTCAGCGTGTTCCGGTCGACGTGATGGAAGGGCTCTTCGCGGTCGGGTATCTGAAGCACGGTGTCTTCCTCATACGACCACGTGCCGTCGTTGTTCACGGTGACGTGCATCCGAAAGCTGAGCGTACGAAATGAGAGGTCGAGAAATGGATTCGACAGAATGCCGTAGGTCTGCGAGCCGAGATCGGCCGCGACCTCGAAGGTCGTGGCATCAGGTTCGGCTGTGCCCGAGGCTAGGAGGACCTGACCACGCGGAATGGCGAGGGTGTGCGTCACCGTGTGTGCCGCCGGTTCCCACAACCAGTATCCGACCTGATCGTGGAACGTCTCGACCTCGCCGGGCTTGACGATGTGTACGTGGTAGCGCAAGCCGTAGAACAGTTGCGGCCCGTTGGTTTGCGGGTCGATCGGCTCGAGCTCGTAGCGTTCGACGAACACGTTGTGTTCCGTCCCGGCCGCGACGTCGGCTTCGGCGGCGTCGGATCCGGGTCCCACCGGATGGTCGTCCGCGCCTTGCGCGCTCTCCCAGATGCCGGCGAGAGGGCCCAGCGGGCCGAGGTTGGCGAGCGTGTCGGGATCGCCGTCGGCTTCGGTGTAGATGTCTGGAGGGTATTCGCCCATCGCTAGTCCGCGAATTCCGGGATCACGTGTTTGCCGAGAAGCTCGATCGAACGCATGACCTCTTCGTGTGGGATCTTGTAGGGATTGAGCAGGCAGAACAACAGCTCACAGCCGACGGCTTCGTATCGCCGGCATATCTCGACGCAGCGGTCCGGGTCGCCGACGACTCCGGCGCCGCTGTCGTAGAGGTAGTCCATGGTTAAGGAGTCGAACATGTTCGACTCCTTGCCTTTGAGGGCCTCACCGGCGTAGCCGTAGTTGCCGAGATCCTGGTTGCCTTCGGCCATCCATTCGGCTAACGACGCGATGCTGAGCGCGGCAGTCTTCGGGTACCACACGAACGATTCTTCGGCGACCGCGCGTGCCTTTTCGTTGGTGTCGTTGCAGTGCACCATCGTGAATGTCGCGGCGGTCGAGTTGCGGAACTTGCCGACCGGCTCGTTGCAGTCGGCCTGTCCGCGCCGGTAGTTGTGGATCCTTTCCTCGAGCTGCTCGGGTGGATTGCCGACCGTGAAGGACAGTAATCCGAGTCCGCGGACGCCGATCTCGTAGTGCCCTTCCACGCTCGACGTCGCGCCCCAGATCGGAGGATGCGGATCTTGGAAGGGTTTGGGGTGCACCCGTCGGGGCGGCATCGACCAGTGCTTGCCGGAGAACTCGTACTCGTCGTTCGTCCAACATCCCACGATGTGGCGGAGAGCCTCGTCCCACATTTCGCGGGTTTCGAGCGGACTGATGCCGAATCCCTCGATCTCGGCACGCGTTGACGATCGCCCAGTGCCGAACTCGACCCGGCCACCTGATATCAGGTCGAGGGTGGCGACACTCTCGGCGGTGCGCACCGGATGGTTGTACGGCTTCGGCAACAGGCGCACGCCGTAACCGAGACGAAGGTTCTTGGTGACCGCGGACAGATGGCCGTAGAGCACCTCGGGATTCGAGCAGTGCGAGTACTCGTCGAGGAAGTGATGCTCGACCGTCCAGAACGAATGGAAACCCATCCGGTCGCCGAGTTTCGCCTGCTCGATCGTGTGCTGGTATGCCTCGTACTCCGAGCGCGGCCCCCAAGGTTTCGCGACCGGGATCTCGTAGAACATCGCGAACTTCATGCTCGGGAGGCTATCCAGTGTTGTCGTGTCGGTCGTTGTCGGTTACGACGCGCCGACCCGCAGCTTCGATGCTTCGCTCGCCGACACGATCGCGTTTGGCGGCGGGATGGCACCGCCGGGGGAGCCTTCGCTGCAGTGGTCCGTGGTGGCAGCCGTCGGGTCGATGTCGATCGAGGCCGGCAGTGCGGGCGCCGGCAGCGCCGGCGGATCGAGGAAGGCGGGTTTCGACTTGAAGTCGAGCGAGTCGAGGAGGTTGTCGGCGTTCGCGTCGCGGTAGGTCAGCGCGGGCAGGTTCCACTTCGTTTCGACGAGCTTCAAGACCGACGTGTGGTCGTGTACGACGTGGGAGACATAGTTGGGGCGCGCGTACGGTGAGACGATCACCGCAGGAACCCGGAAGCCGTAGCGGTCGTACCCGCCGGGAAGATCCGGCGGCACATGGATGTCTGGCGGAATGTTGTCCGGCTTGATCGCGCGCGGAGGTGCGACGTGGTCGTAGTAGCCACCGTGCTCGTCGTAGGTCCAGATCAGGAGCGTCTTCTGCCACGCCGGTCCGTGCATCGCCGCGTTGATGACGGCCGCCGCGAAGCGTTCGCCTTGGCGGATGTCCTGTGGATCCTCTTCCGATTGGTGGCTGTAGTTGGGATCGACGATGCAGAACGACGGAAGGGTGCCAGCCGCGGCGTCGGTGAGAAATTGTGTGCTCTTGACGAGATTTGCCGGGTTCTTCGCCGACGATGGAAGGATCACCACTGACGGCAAGTCGGTGTAGTAGTCCCGCCAGGTGATGCCGTGCGCGTCGAACTGTTCGAAGATCGTGCCGTTCGGAGGGGGGGAGGCGGCCAGGTTCTGGACGCTGGTGCTCACGATGCCGGCCGCGGTTCCCGCCATCAAAAACCGCCGGTTCGGGTACGTCTGGGCGAGCACCGAGCAGAACCAACGATCGGCGACGGGGAACGTTTCCGCGAGGCCGTAGTAGAACGGAATGTCGGTGCTGTCCCAGTAGCCCATTGCGACCGGACCGCTGCCCTTTACGAATCCGTCGTTGCGTCCGTTGTCGAACGAGGTGTGGCTCGCGTTCCAGTCTTGGCCTGGATGTCCGTCGAGTTGGCACGTTGACGGCATGTGGAACGATTTCAAGAGCTTGCCCGGTTCCGTATAGAGGTTGGCGTCGAGCGGGAGCCCGTCGGCGCCGAGCCGGAAACCGTCGCCGCGCTTGAGCATCCCGAAGTGGTCGTCGTAGGAGTGGTTCTCCATCATCAACACGACGATGTGCTCGATCTCAGGCATTGTGTCGGTGCCCGCAGGCAGTGAGGGGTTCGGCAACGATCCGGGTTTCCGAATCGCCGGCGCCGTGGTCGTCGTCGAACGCGGGATCGTCGACGTCGTGCTCGTGGCCGCCTGCCCCTTCGAGCTCCCGGACGACGAGCACGCGGCGAGCGCGGTCCCGGCTGCAAGCGCGCCCAGTCCCCGCAGAACCGAGCGCCGGCTCAGTGGCACCGCGTTCTCGTCGGTCGTTGAATCAGGCTGGTGGTCGTCCACAGCACCTCTCCGGGCGTCTCCGGTGCCGCTTGTCTACTACCTCCGAGGGTGAAGTCGCGCGTCCGACCTGCTCTGATGGGTGTGTGGCCTGGTGTGCGCACTGCAACAAATTCCTCACCCCACCGACGGTTACCCCCGACGGGAACTGTCCTCGCTGCGGACAGGCGGTCGAGCGCGGGTTGATCCCAGGCATGACTCGCTCGGCCGACGAGCCTGATCCCGCGGTCCCGTGGCATCTCAAGCTTTTGGGAAGCGGGCTCGCGCTCTACCTCGGGTTCCGGGCCTTGCAGCTCATCGACTGGTTGTTCCACCGCTGAGCAACGTGGACGCAGTTGGCGCTACTTACCGGCTAAGAGGTGTTCGCGTATGAGGAGGGCGTAGCCCTCAGCTCCGGCGGGGGTGAGATGTATGCCGTCGCTGACGAACCAGTTGTTGTGCGGATCCGCGAAGTCGTGCCAGTCGATCAGGTGCGCGTTCGGATACTTCTGTACGTCAGCGGCGAGGCGCTCATTCACCTCGGTCTCCCACGGGCGGGGCTCGTGCGCGTTGATGAAGAACACGGTCCGTTTTCCGAGCACCGCCATCATCTGTGCGAACTGGGTGTCGCTGAACGCGCCGTTCGTTCCCATGTGCACGATGACGGTCGCGGGGAGAAGCCCCGCGGTTTTGTAGACCTGCAACACGGAGGTCGCGTCCCAGAACTGCCGGCTCACTTTTGCGTCGATGAAGATCCCGGGGATGTAGTAACGCAGCGACTGCTCGGCTCCGAGCATCACTGAATCGCCGATCGCGAGGATCTCGTGTGTCAGCACGCCGGTCGGACGAGATGTCACGATCGGCCGGCCGGTGCCGCCGGTGCCGCCTTTCGCGCCGGACCCGCCAACGCGGCGGGTGGTCGGCGGATGTTCGTGTCGGGCGCGCAGCTCAGCAATGGTCCTGGGGTCGACCGAGTTGCCCTTGTCGTGTGCATCGGCCGCGCTGGCACCCGGAATCCGTGCCGTTTCGCCCTGGGTCAATGCCAGGCCGGCGCCCAAGCCGATCACGGCGAGTAACGCAGTGACCGTGACCACAACGCCGCCACGCGCGATCCGCTGACGGCGTACGCCGCGAGTGGTCCGCAGACGGGTGAGGTAGCGACTGATCGCACCGTTTCGAATGGGGGTCTCGACGTAGCGGTACGAGAGCTCGGCCGCCCCGAACGACAAGATGAGGCGCAGCGCCAGGACCGGCCAGCCGTGCAGCGGAACATCGAGTCCGGGGCGGGTGATGCAAAAGATCGGGTAATGCCATAGGTACAGGCCGTACGACCGCACGCCGATCCACCGCAAGGGCCGGCAACCGAGAATCGTGCCCGCGTCGGAACGAGGATGCACGACCGACGCGATCACGAGGAGCGTGGCCACGTCGACCAGGAGGAACCCACCGCGAAAGGCGCTGAGGTCGCCGTTCGTGGTTATCGGGAACGTGAAGTGCGCGAAGCACCACAACAGCACGAGCATTCCGACCAAGCCGACCGCGTCGAGCACGACTCGCACGCCACGTCCGGGTCGACCGCGGATCTGATACGGAGCGAAGAAGAACGCCATCGCCGATCCGAGCAAGAGGCCCGATAACCTCGTCTCGGTCGAGTAATAGGCCGCGTTGATGCTTCCGCTGACAACGACCGCCATCAACACGCTCGACGCGATGGCGACAGCCACCATTGCGATGAGTGTGCGCTTGCGTCCGAGCTTGCGGAGTGAAAGGAGCAACAGCGGCGGCCAGAGCAAATAGAACTGCTCTTCGATTGCAAGTGACCAAAGATGTTTGAGTAGTGCCGGCCGACCCGCCTCCGAGGCGTACGACTGGTGTGAGAGGACCAACCACCAGTTGCTCGTATAGCTCAGCGCGGCGAGCGAGTCTGCTTTGAGCTTGTCGACCGCGTCTGGGAGGAACAACAGTGCGTACAGCACGACCACGGCGAGCATTACGAAGAGGGCAGGGAGCAGGCGCCGCGCCCGTCGCATCCAGAAGCGTGCGAGCGACACCTTTCCGGTCTCGCGACGTTCGGCGAGCAGCAGCGACGTGATGAGGTAGCCGCTGACGACGAAGAACACTTCGACCCCGAGGAAACCTCCCGGCGCGAAGCCTTCTTGGTGTCCGCCGATGAAGTACTGGTGGAACGCGAGAACGGCCAGCACCGATACGGCTCGCAGGCCGTCGAGACCGGGCAGGTATCCGAGTGTCGACGTGCGATGCTGGGGCGGGGGGGCAGCAGGCCGCGTTTGCACGGTTCAGTGGCGGGTCATGAATGTACGCGAGCCGATCATCAGCGCCCCCGCACCCGTATGGACCGCAGGATTCGCGAGATGCTAGCGGGGGAGTGTGCCGCGCGAACGCGCCTTCTGACCGTTCGCGCGAAAGCGCGGCCGGCGATCGTCGACGGCCGTCACCGAGTCACGACCGGAGGGTATGACCTGCGTGTGTCCCGGTCAGCGAACCGCCCTCGACGAACACTTTTCCGTTGACGATTGTCGCCTCGTAGCCGACCGACCGTTGCACGTATCGACCGGCGCCGGTCGGAAAGTCATGGACGAGCTCGGGAATCTCGAGCGCCAGCCCCCCGAGGTCGACGACATTGAGGTCGGCCTGCGCGCCGAGGCGCAGCACCCCGCGGTTGGCGATGCCGAACAACGTCGCGTTGTCGGAGGTGAGGCGTCGGATGGCCTCCTCGATCGTGTATTTGCGCAGGTCGCGAACCCAGTGCAGCAAGAACCAGGTGGGCAGCGACGCATCCATGATGAGGCCGACATGAGCGCCGGAGTCCCCAAGGCCGATGAGGACACCGGGATGGTCGAGGAGCTCCTCCACCGCGTCCATCCGCTGATTGAGGAAAGGATAATTGAACAGCGCCCGGCCGCGGGTCTCGATCGATAGACGCACGAACGCCTCGACGACCGACTCGCCGGCGCGTTCGGCATGCGCAGCAAGAGACGTCGTTGGGTCCGCCGAGTAGTCGACGTCGTCGCGGGTGAGCACGTACACGCCGTGCCAGTCGAGGGGAGGCATGTTGGCTTGCGCGGCTTGTACGAGCTCGGCACGCCGCTCCGGCGCCTCCAGTGCCGCGAGACGTGCGTCGAGCGACAGGGGCTGGAGTGCGGCCCACGCAGGCGAGCGGTCGAAGAACGTACGGTGTTGCAAGCCGAACAGCAGCCCGATCCCGCGAGCGGTGGTTTGGGGCCGAAGCTCACCTCCGGCTCTGGATTCCTCGTCGACCAAGTCAAGAATGATGCGGAAGAGTTCGGGACCCGCGTTGCTCTGCGCGAGACCGAACGTCACCGGCCGTCCGGTGCGACGGTTGATTTCCGCCATCCAGTGCACCTCGGCGCGGGTTCCCTCGTAGCCGACGCCAGGTCGCTCGAACCTCGGCGCGACCTCGAAGACCCCTTTTCCTTGGTCGCCGAGCACATCCGCGATGGCGAAGAGCTCTCCTTGCGCGGCCCACGTGCCAGGAACGAAGCGGCCGTCAGGCACGCGGTGCAACAGCGTGCGCGAGGTCGAGAATCCGAGCGCGCCCGCATGCATCGCTTCTTCGACGAGCGCAGTCATCTGCACGACGTCGTCTGCTGTTGCCGGCGTCTCGTCGAGCCCCCGTTCGCCCATGGCGTAGTGCCGGATGGCGCAATGCCCAATCATCCCTCCCACGTTCACACCCTTGGGCATCCGGTCAATGGCCGACAGGTATTCGCCGTAGGTTTCCCAATCCCACGCGAGTCCTTCGAGGATGCTCGCCGCCGGAATGTCTTCCACCGATTCCATCAACGCGGCGAGCCACGACCGCTGGTCGGGACGAACGGGCGCGAAGGTGACGCCGCAGTTGCCGAGCACGACCGAGGTGACCCCGTGCCAGCACGACGACGTCGCGTCGGGATCCCATGCGAGCTGGGCGTCGAGGTGCGTATGGATGTCGACGAAGCCTGGTGTCACGAACGCACCATCGGCGTCGATCGAACGCCGTGCACCGCCCGGCACCTCGCCGATTTCAACGATCTGCTCGCCGTCGATCGCGACGTCGCCGGTAAAACTCGCGCGGCCCGTGCCGTCCACGATGGTGCCGCCTCGGATCACGAGATCGTGTGTCATGGACAAAACGTAGTCCTCGGTAGCCTGGGGAACTATGGAGACGGCTCCGGAAAGTGTCGACGCGGTCCGTCTGGGCTTGACCGAACATGACTACCTCGCCGATGAAGGCCTCTCGACGTCGATCTTCCTCGCGCTCCGGCTCCAACGGCCACTTCTGTTGGAGGGCGAAGCTGGTGTCGGCAAGACCGAGGTCGCGAAGGTCTTAGCCGAATGGACGGGCGGGGAACTGGTGCGGCTCCAGTGCTACGAAGGAATCGACGCGAGCCAGGCTGTCTACGAGTGGGACTACGCGCGCCAGCTCCTGCATCTGCGCGCGCTCGAGGCGAGCGGCGCTCGGATCGCCGAAGACGAGCTCTACTCCGAACGCTTCCTTGTGAAGCGTCCCCTGTTGCGCGCACTCGCACACGACAGTGAAATCCCGCCGGTGCTGTTGATCGACGAGGTCGACCGCGCCGACGACGAGTTTGAGGCCTTCCTGCTTGAATTGCTTTCTGACTGGACCATCTCAGTGCCCGAGCTGGGCGCAGTTCACGCCGATGTCCCTCCGGTCGTGGTGCTCACGTCGAACCGCACGCGCGACGTCCACGACGCGCTGAAGCGCCGCTGCCTCTACCACTGGATACCGCACCCCGATTTCGAGCGCGAACTCGCGATTCTTCGTCTGCGCGCCCCGGAGGTGCAAGGTCCGCTGGCGCGTGACGTCGCGGGCGCGGTTGAGGTGTTACGCGACCTTGAGCTCTACAAACCTCCGGGTGTGGCGGAAACAATCGACTGGGCGCAGTCGCTGGCCACGCTCGGGACAATCAGGCTCGACGAGCGCTCGGTCGACGCGACGTTGGGCACGATCCTCAAGTACCACGAAGACCATACCCGCGTGCGCGCGCACGGTCTCGACGAGCTGGTGCGCGCCGCAGCGGCGCGCGGATGAACATGGAACCCGATCGCGTTGCCGTCGCGTTCGCGAGAGTGCTGCGCGGTGCGGGCCTTGACGTACCGGTCGGGTCGACGATTGGGTTCGCACGAGCGCTCGAGTGCGTCGGTCTGGCGACCGCGAGCGGCGTGTACTGGGCCGGACGGGCGACACTCGTGCGAAGACCCGACGACATCGCGTCCTACGACCGCGCTTTCGCCGTGTTCTGGACGAACGGCGGACCGGCTGACGCACTCGACGAACCGGACGAGCGACCGGGCCCGGTCAGCGTGGCGTTCGACGTCGAACTGCCATCCTCCGGCGACGACACCGCCACCGTGGGCATCCGGCCATCAGTCACAGTGCGTTGGAGTCCGGTCGAGACATTGCGTGAGCGCGACTTTGCGTGCTACACGCCCGGCGAGTTCGCGCAGGCTCGTCGCCTCATGGCCGACCTTCGAGTCACGAGCGCGCGGCGACCGTCGCGTCGCCGGAAACCGACTTCACGGTCGCACGGCTCGCCCGATCTCCGCCGCACGATTCGCCGCTCGTTCGGCGCCGGCGGTGAGGTCGTACCACCGTCGTTTCACGAAGCCGGTACTCGCGCGCGACCGCTGGTGGTCCTCCTCGACGTCAGCGGTTCGATGGAGCCGTACGCCCGCGCCTTCGTGCGTTTCGTGCATGCCGCCGTGGTGAGCCGAACCCGCGTCGAGGCGTTCACGCTCGGTACGCGCCTCACGAGAGTGACGCGCCAGTTGCAGTCACGCGATCCTGATGCGGCAGTCCGGGCGGCGGCGGGCCGGGTGGCCGACTGGGCTGGAGGTACCAGGCTCGGCGACGGGTTGCGGGCATTCAACGACGGGTGGGGTGTGCCGGGCATGGCGCGAGGCGCGACGGTCGTGATCCTCTCCGACGGCTGGGACCGAGGTGACCCCGAGGCACTCGCCGAGCAGATGGCGCGATTGGCCCGCGTCGCCTACAAGATCGTGTGGGTGAACCCCCTGAAAGCGAGCCCCGGATACGCACCCCTCGCCCAGGGGATGGCGGCGGCCCTGCCCCACGTTGACGCATTCGTGGAAGGCCATTCCATCGCGGCGCTCGAGGAGTTGGCCGCGGTGATCTCACGATGAAGGCATGAGGTCAATGAAAGAAGTGCTCGACGACGTCGTTCGCTGGCAGGCCGCGGGCCGGCGGGCCGCGATCGCACGCGTTGTCGGTGTCGTCGGTTCGAGCCCACGTGAAGCCGGCGCGGCGATGGCTGTGAGCGACGCCCGCGAGGTAGCCGGCTCGGTCTCAGGCGGCTGCGTCGAGGGCGCGGTGGTCGAGGCCGCGCTCGAGGTCCTTGCCGGAGAGCGAGATCCAGGCGTCATCACGTTCGGCTATTCCGACGACGACGCGTTCTCGGTCGGGTTGACCTGTGGTGGGACGATTCACCTGTTCGTCGAGCCGGTCGAGGAGCGGGTGGTCGACGCGCCGCTCCTCGGTACCTTCCGCTCCGCGGTCGACGCGTCGGAGCCCGTCGCGCTGGTCACAGTCGTCGACGGCGTCGGCGTCGGGTCGAAGCTGCTCGTGCGGCCGGGGAGCGAACCCATCGGGACGCTCGGCAATCCCGACCTGGATCGTGTGGTCAGTCGCGACGCGCTCGGTGAGCTGGAGGCCGGCCTGAGCTCGACGCGCCACTACGGCGAGCACGGCGAAGCGCGCGAGGAGACCGTGTCGGTGTTCATCGAGGCGTTCGTGGTCCCGCCCCGCATGGTCATCTTCGGTGCAGTCGACTTCACCGCTGCGTTAGCCGACGTCGCGAAGCTGCTCGGCTTCCGTGTCGTGGTATGCGACGCCCGGGCCGTGTTCGCGACCGTACAACGATTTCCGATGGCCGACGAGGTCGTGAACACCTGGCCGGATCGCTACCTCAACGAGATCGGACACAGTCTCACCGAACGCGACGTCGTGTGCGTCCTCACTCACGACCACAAGTTCGATGTGCCCGCGATCGTCGCCGCGACAAAGACGAAGGCGGGTTACATCGGAGCGATGGGATCTCGTCGAACCAACGAAGCCCGGGTGGTGCGGCTACGTGACGCCGGACTCGCCGACGACGACATCGCGCGGGTCATGTCGCCGATCGGGCTCGACATCGGCGCTCGCACGCCCGAAGAGACGGCAATCTCGATCTGTGCCGAAATCATCGCGGCCCGTACCGGCCGTCGAGCCGCCTCACTGCGCGACACTGCCGGGCCGATTCACTAGGCAGGAGCACCGAATGGATCTTGGCATTGCGGGACGGCGCGCCGCGGTGGCCGCCGCGTCGAAGGGCTTGGGCTTCGCGGTCGCGCACGCCCTGGCGGGTGAAGGCGTACGCGTCGCGGTATGCGGTCGGCGGGCCGACACGATCGAGGCTGCCGCCGCCCGAATCGGTTCCGGCGCAGTGCCGATCGTCGCCGACCTCTCGTCACCGGCCGGTGCATCCGGATTCGTGCGCGACGCGCAGGCCGCGCTCGGCGGAATCGACATTCTCGTTGCCAACGCGGGGGGACCGCCGCCGGGCAACTTCGCGAATGTGACCGTCGACCAGTATCTCGACGCATTCGAGCTCAACTGCCGGTCGACGATCGCGATGTGCTACGAGGCGGTACCGTCCATGCGCGCACAGCACTGGGGTCGGGTGGTCGCCATCACGTCGATCGCGGTTCGCCAGCCCATCCCGGCGCTCATCCTGTCGAACACGGCGCGCGCCGGAGTGACCGGTTTCCTCAAGACCCTCGCGCGCGAGGTCGCGGCCGACGGTGTGACCGTCAACTCGCTGCTCCCCGGGCTGCACGCAACTGAACGCATCGCCGCATTGCACGGCGAAGGAAGTGATCCGGCCGCGGGAATCCCGGCCGGAGTGATCGGCGACCCGGCCGACTTTGGGTCCGTCGCCGCGTTCTTGTGTTCAGAACAGGCGAGTTATCTCACCGGCACGGCGCTTGCGGTCGACGGCGGCGCCGACGCGGCGCTCATCTGAGGATTCACCGAGTTCGGCAGGGTCGTCGCGATGGTCAATACCGTAGGAGGCTCGGCATGGCCGACGCAGGTGATCGTCGGATTCGACGGAAAGGCACACGATGTTTCGTCACGTTGTCCTGTTGCGTTGGACGTCGCAGGCCACGGCCGCGCAGCGGTCTGCCGTGGCCGTCGGTCTGGCCGAGCTGCCTCGTCTCATTCCCGAGATCCACAACTACGAGATCGGCAGTGACGCCCATCTCAACGACGGCAATTTCGACCTCGTGATCGTCGCGGATTTCGCTGACGTCGACGGCTACCTCGTGTACCGCGACCACCCGGATCACCAAGCGGTCATCCGCGAACGGATCCAGCCGATCCTCGCGGATCGCGCCGCAGTGCAGTACGAGATGTAGGGCCAAGCTCGAAAGGCGAGTCGATAGAGTTTTAGGTGTGAGCGTTTGGCTTGAGCAGGCGCGGTCGTATCCCAGCGGTGTCGTCGCCACGCCGCACTATCTCGCAACCAGCGCCGGCTTGGCGATGTTGGCGAGCGGCGGCAACGCGATCGATGCTGCGCTGGCGGCGAACCTCGTGCTCGCCGTCGTCACCCCGTACATGTGCGGTGTCGGCGGCGACCTTCTCGCGATCGTCTGGGACGGCGACGTGCACGCGTACCGCGGTGTCGGTCGAGCGCCGGCGGGCGCGACCCTCGGCGCCGTACGCGAAGAGTCGGGATCGGAGGCGATGCCCACCTTCGGCCCTCATGCGTGCACGGTTCCCGGCGCTGTCGACGGCTGGTTCACGTTGCTCGACCGGTGGGGAACCCGATCGTTCGGAGATGTCAGCGCCGCGGCGCGGCGGTACGCGATCGATGGCTTCCCGCTCACACGCCGCGGGGCATGGTTCTTCGCCCGCAACGCGCAGACGTTCGAGCACTTCGGTCTGCACGACTTCACCGACGCATACGGCGCGCCCACGGCCGGCGCGTGGGTACGCCAACCCGAGCTGGCGCGCACCTTGCAGGTACTGGCCGACGACGGACCTGACGCCTATTACCGCGGGCCGATCGGCGCCGCGATCGCCCAGCGGCTCCAACAGGCGGGTGGCTTCCTCACGTCCGAAGATCTTGCCGCGCACGCGGGCGCCTGGGTCGAGCCATTACGTACGTCGGTGCGCGGCGCCGAGATCCTCGAAATGCCGCCGCCGACGCAGGGGATAGCTGCGTTGGAGGCGTTGCGTATTACCGATCGTCTCGATCTCGGAGCCGACGGTCCCGACCGGCAGCACTTGTTGATTGAATCCATGAAGATGGCCCTCGCGGATCGCGACGAGTACCTCGGCGACCCGGCCGCAATGACCGTCGACTGCGATGCGCTCCTCGCCGACGAATGGATCGGCGATCGGCGAGCGCGTCTCGACCCTGCGCGCGCGCAACACTTCTCGCCACGGCGTACCCCCAGTGGTGGCACCATCTACTTGAACGCCGCCGATCGAGACGGACTGCTCGTGAGTCTCATCCAGTCAAACTTTTTCGGTGCGGGTTGCGGACTGCGGGTCGGCGAGTGGGGGATCAACCTGCATAACCGCGGCTCGGCTTTCAACTTCGATGCGGGCCACCCCAACGTGTTCGGCCCGTCGAAGATGCCCCTCCACACACTCATCCCCGGGCTCGCGCTGCGCGACGGTCGACCGTGGCTCGTCTTCGGGAGCGAAGGCGGTCACGGTCAGGCGCAGACACATCTCCAGATCCTCACGCGGATGCTGGTCGACGGTGACGACCCCCAGGCCGCCATCAGCGCGCCGCGGTTCACCATCGATCCGGACACCGCGCGGGTGGCAATCGAAGACCATTTCGATCCTGCATGGATCGAAGAGCTGCGCCGGCGCGGCCACGACCTCGATGTCGTCCCCGGGCACCGCCACGGCCCCGGTATCGCGCACGCGATCGAATGTCTGGTGAGTGGATACCGTGCCGGATCCGATCCCCGGGCCGAAGGCGGCACGGCCGGGCTCTGAGCAGGCCGACGCCGTACCCTTGCGTCGTGTCGGGAACGCAGCGGCGGATCGTTACCGTGCCGAACGTCATTTCGGTCATCCGGTTGGCGTGCGTACCGCTGTTCCTGTGGCTGTTGTGGGGCGCCGGTGAGGAGCTTGCCGCCGGCTTATTGGCCGCAGGGCTCGGCGCGACCGACTGGGTCGACGGCTACATCGCGCGACATTTCGATCAAGGCAGCGAGCTCGGCAAGATCCTTGACCCCACCGCAGACCGTGTCCTGCTCGTCGCGGCCGCCGTCGCGGTACTCACACAAGGGCTCCCGGTCGCGGTCAATACGGTGGTGTGGATCATGCTCATTCGTGAAGTACTCATCGCGGCAGCCACGATCGGTCTGGCGCTGGCTGGTGCCCGGCGTATCGACGTCGTCTGGGCCGGCAAAGCAGGCACGCTCGCGCTCATGTTCTCGCTTCCGATGTTCCTCGGGTCCGACGCCACGCGCGCGTCGTGGCACGCGTTCTTCGTGGTGTGCGCCTGGGGGTTCGCCATTGGTGGAATCGGCCTCGGCTACTACGCCGCAGCCAAGTACCTCCCCGTCGCGCGCGCCGCGTTGCGAGAAGGCCGAACTGTACGAACTGATGTGGAGGTTTGAGCATGAAGGCTGTGATCCTGGCCGGCGGGGAAGGCACTCGGTTGCGTCCGCTCACGAGCAACCAGCCCAAGCCGATGATGCCGATTGCCAATGTGCCGATGATGGAACACATCGTGAAGCTCCTGGCACGCCACGGTTTCGACGACATCGTGGTGACGGTCGCGTTCATGGCGAACCACATCCGTACCTACTTCGGTGACGGATCGGAGCTCGGTGTCCGGATGCGTTACGCAGCCGAGGAAGCGCCGCTCGGCACGGCCGGTTCCGTGCGAAACGCGATGGCCGAGCTGGACGAGACGTTCTTGGTGATCTCCGGCGATGTGCTCACCGACGTCGACCTCGGCGCGATCGTCGAGCAACACAACGCGCGGCAGGCATTCGCGACGATCGCGTTGAAACGGGTCGAGAATCCCGTCGATTTCGGCATTGTGATCACTCGCGAGGACGGCCAGATCGAGCGGTTCCTCGAGAAGCCGACGTGGGGCGAGGTGTTTTCCGACACCATCAACACCGGTATCTACGTGCTCGATCCCGGCGTGTTCGAGTTCATCCCCGAAGGGGAGGTCGTCGACTTCTCCGGCGACGTGTTCCCCGCCGTGCTCGAACGAGGTCTGCCGCTGCTCGGAACGGTGGTCGACGGCTACTGGGAAGACGTCGGCACCCTGGAGTCGTACCGCACCGCCCACGAGAACTTGCTCGATGGGCAGGTGCAGCTCGACCTGCCCGGGTTCCAGCTGCGCGACGGCGTGTGGATCGGAGAAGGGGTCGACGTCTCGCCGGACGCCATCATCCAAGGTCCGGTACTCGTGGGCGACAACTCGCGGGTTGAGGCGGGCGCAGTGCTGGCCCCGTACACGGTGCTTGGCGCCGACGTGGTCGTCAAGGCCGACGCGCAGCTCGAGCGAACGGTTGTGCACGACCACGGCTACATCGGGCACTCGGCACGGTTGCGGGGTGCGGTGATCGGGCGGGCCAACGACATTCGCGAGCACGCGCACATCGAAGAAGGTGTCGTGATCGGCGACGAGTGCTTCGTTGGCGCCCGGGCGATCATCAATCCCGGCGTGAAGATCTACCCGTTCAAGACGGTGGAGGCCGGCGCGCTGGTGACGTCTTCGATCGTCTGGGAAAGCAAAGGGGCGCGGACGCTGTTCGGCCGACGGGGCGTGCGCGGCCTCGCGAACGTCGACATCACGTCCGAGGTCGCCGTCCGTCTCGCAATGGCCTACGGCACGGCACTGAAGAAGGGTTCGGTCGTCTGTACCAGTCGTGATACGAGCCGCGTTGCCCGTGCCCTCAAGCGGGCGATCATCGCTGGCCTCAATTTGAGCGGAGTGCACGTGATGGACCTCGAGCTCTCGACGGTGCCGGTCACGCGATTCCAGGTGCGAAGTGAACGCGCCCAGGGTGGCATCTCCGTGCGTCTCGCCCCCGACGATTCAGACAGCGTCGAGATCCGGTTTCTCGACGACAAAGGCGCCGACATCGACGAAGTCCAGCAGCGCAAGCTCGAACGGTTGCTGTACCGCGAGGACTTCCGACGCGCGTTCGCGGCTGATATCGGTGACATCATGTTCCCGCCTCGTGCGCTCGAGTTCTACACCGCCGCGCTCGAAGCGAGCGTCGATAGCGGCCGTCTTCGCCAGCGCTCGTTCAAGGTCGTCCTCGACTATTCATTTGGGGCGGCGTCGGTCGTCATGCCGCATGTGCTCAGCAAGATCGGGGCATCAGTGTTGGCGGTCAACCCCTACGCGGCGACGGTGGGTGCAACGGTCGACGACCTCGAGACGCGCGTGAAGATCATGGGTGACCTCGTGCGTACGTCGGGGTCGGATCTCGGACTGGTCTTCGATCCCGACGGCGAGACTGCGGTGATCATCGACGACGAGGGCGTCGCGCTCACGGCGGACCAGGCGCTTTTGGTGATCGTCGAGCTCGTCTGCGCCACCAGACCACACGCGACGATCGCTCTTCCGGTTTCGGTGAGCCGCGAGGCCGAACGTATCGCCCAGCATCACGGTGCGACTGTCATCTGGACGAAGCTTTCCGCCGCGCACCTCATGGAGGTTGCCCAACAGCGCGGCGTTGATCTGGCCGCGTCGCAAGAAGGTGGCTTCATCTGGCCGTCGTTCCTGCCGGCCTACGACGCAGCGGCGACGTTGGCGCACCTGCTCGACCTCCTGGCCCGCGACGAACGGTCGCTCTCGGCGATCCTCGCCGGCGTTCCGGAATCGCATATCGCCCACGAGGCGGTGCCGACGCCATGGGAGCGCAAGGGTGCGGTGATGCGCGAGATGGTGGAACGCGCGAAGGATCATCCCACGGTCCTAGTTGACGGCGTGAAGATCTTGTACCCCGACGGCTGGGCGTTGGTGTTGCCGGATCCCGAGATCGCGGTCACCCACGTGTGGGCCGACGCGGTCAGCGATGCCGAAGCGCGCCGACTCGTGGCAATCCACGCCGGTCAGGTCGCCGAGCTGAGTGGACTGCCAGATTGACGGCCGTTCTACGATCCTGCGATTCGAACAGGGGAGTGGTCACATGAGCGTTCCGCAGGAACTTCGCTACAGCGTCGAACACGAGTGGGTGCGAGTCGACGGATCGATCGCCCGAGTCGGCATCACCGACTTCGCGCAGGAGAGCCTCGGCGACGTCGTGTTCGTCCAACTGCCTGATGTCGGCCTCGAGCTCGTGGCGGGTGCGAGCGCGGCGGAGATCGAGTCGACCAAATCGGTGTCCGACGTGTACGTCCCCGTGTCCGGAATCGTCGAGGCGATCAACGATGCACTCGTCGGGGCGCCCGAGCTGGTCAACCAGGACCCGTACGGTACGGGCTGGATCCTGGAGGTGACACTGTCCGACCCGGCCGAGCTCGCCGGCCTGATGGACGCCGACGCCTACCGCACGCTGGTCGGCGACGATTGACTCGAGGGAGGTCGAGACATGGCAACTCTCAGGCTCAGGTCGAGATTGAGCGGCCGTTGTGGGGTATGTCCGACCCCGGTACCCTAACTGTGTGGTTTGTGCTCGCTGCGGACACGCGAATCAGCCGGAGGCCCGCTTCTGCTCGTCGTGTGGCGTGTCGCTCGAAGGTGTCGCCGACGAGACGACGCTGACGCTCCAAGCCGTTGAGGCGGCCGGCGCCGAAGACGAGCTCGCCGGCTATCTCGAGGGATTGCCCCCCGGCGTCGGACTTCTTGTCGTGCGCCACGGTCCGGGCGCCGGATCGTCGTTTCGTCTCGACCAGGACCACACCAACGTGGGCCGGCATCCCGATTCGGAGATCTTCCTCGACGACATCACGGTCTCTCGCCGGCACGTCGTGCTCGATCGGACGCCAAAAGGTTACGTGCTGCGAGATGTCGGGTCGCTCAACGGGACATACCTGAACCACGAGCGCGCCGACGAGGCGGTACTCCGCCACGGCGACGAGCTCCAGATCGGCCGCTACCGGCTCAGCTTCGTGCTCGGAGCCGACTCCCGGGAGGCGTGACGTGCCGACGTCCGCGCAAGTGTCGATCGGCGACGTGCTCGATCAGCTCCGTCCTGAGTTCGACGACATCACCATCTCGAAGATCCGCTTCCTCGAAAGCCAAGGTCTCATCGATCCTGAGCGCACGCCGTCCGGATATCGCAAGTTCTCTCCCTCCGACGTCGATCGCTTGCGCTTCATCCTTCGCCAGCAACGCGAGCACTTCCTGCCGCTCAAAGTCATCAAGGAGCGGCTCGATCAGCTCGACCAAGGTGTGCCGGCCGAGACGTTCGATGAGCCGGCCGTGCCAACCCAGGTCGACGCCCCGCGATCTCGGCGGCGCAAGGCGCTGGCCGCCGAGCCGCTCTTCGAAATGGCGCGGCGAGCCGCGGAAGAAGGTGTTGCGCGCGACGCCACCTCGGCGGTGCGTGACACCGACGGACCCGACGATCATCGCCTTTCGCAGACTGCAGTCATTTTGACGCGGGCTGAGCTCGCGGCCGCCGCTGGCATCACAGACGATGAACTCGGCCAGCTCGAGGAATACGGGCTGGTGACGCCCGCGCACACATCTCGCGATCGGGTGTTGTTCGACGAGGACGCGCTCGCCGTCGCGCGTATCGCGGCCATGTTCATGCGCCACGGCGTCGAGGCGCGGCATCTGCGGATGTACCGCGCGTTCGCGGAGCGCGAGGCTGGCCTGTTCGAGCAGGTGCTCCTCCCGTACCGACGTCAACGTAACCCTGAAGCTCAAGCCCGCACGCGCGAGACGTTGGGGGAGCTGTCTGGCCTTGGGCGACAGTTGCGCACCGCGCTGTTGCGCCAGACCGTTCGACGTTCGCTCATGGGCTGACGTGCCGGCCACGGTTGTCCTCGACGCCGACGCGGTCGCTGCGCACGTTGCCCGTCTCGGCGAAGAGATCGAACGGGACCACCCGACCGGGGTGGTGCTGGTCGGAGTCCTGAAGGGCGCACTGATCTTCCTGGCCGATCTCGCCCGGGCTATTACAGGGATTCCCGTCGAGGTCGACTTCATCTCAATATCCCGTTTCGCTCCCGATTCCGGACGGGTCAAGATCCTCCAGGATCTCAGCTCCGACATCAGCGGCCGCGACGTCGTGATCGTGGAAGACATGGTCGACACGGGGCTCACGCTCGCATACCTGATGGGCCAGCTTCGCGACCGGGGTCCCCGAACCCTGTCGGCATGCACGCTGCTCGACCGTCCAGCTCGACGTATTGTCCCGCACGAGCTGCGATATTGCGGTTTCGTGCTCGAAGACGAATTCGTGCTCGGCTACGGGCTCCACGCTCGTGACCTGTACCGCAACCTGCCCTTCGTCGCCGCCGGCGACAGGGCGGTTGTCACCGCCACCCCGGACGCCTACGTCGATCAGCTCTACCGAGGCCATGCCGGCCGCCTCGGCGAGGAAGGCTCGTTTCGGGCCGGTGGTAGCGTGACCAACGACCGAACGGAGGAGCCGTGATCCGCCTGTCGCTGATCGGGGTGCGTGTCGAGGTTCCGACGAATCAGCCAATCGTGCTGCTTCGCGAGGAAGAAGGCACGCGCTTTTTGCCGATCTTTATCGGCTCGCCCGAGGCTACGGCGATCGTCTACGCGCTCCAAGGCCTCGCGACGCCCCGTCCGCTCACACATGATCTCTTCAAAACGGTCCTCGACGACCTCTCGGTGAAGCTCGACCGTGTCGAGATCACCAAACTGCACGAAGGAACGTTCTACGCAGAGATCGAGCTCGACCGAGACGGCGCCAAGTCACGGATCTCCTCGCGTCCATCCGACGCCATCGCGCTCGCGGTTCGCTTCGGGGGTGACATCCCGATCTTCGCCGACGAAGACGTGCTCGACGAAGCCGGTGTGCTGTTCGAGGCCGACGACGAGGAGCAAGAGGTCGCCCAGTTCCGCCAGTTCCTCGACGAGGTCACCCCCGAGGACTTCGCGCAATAACGCTGGACCGAGCCTGTGTGGTGACCGGGGCTCGGCGTCGAACCCGCCCGCAGGCTTGGGCTCCGACGGTCCGGTGTTGTCGGGCCGCCGTCGTTGGGCGGGTTGCGATGCGTCCCGGCGCCCACGCCGGCCGGGCTGTGGCCAAGACAGTCGTTCCGGCGCCGGCTTGCAGACACTCCTGAGGCGTGTGGGGCTGAAGTGGAGGTTGAGGCCAAGCTGAGCTGGAGCTTCACCTCGCGCCTCCGATGTAGTTACACTCGTGTCACCAGGGGCGACCAGCGGCGGAGTCCCGGCAGGTTCTCGGAGCGGCGCGATGGCGGAGCCAGAGTTCGATCACGGATACCGCGGGCCGTTGGTCTGCAAGATCGTCGGTATCACGTACCGGCAGCTCGACTACTGGGCACGGACCAATCTCGTACGTCCGTCGGTGTGCGACGCCAATGGCAGCGGCACCCAACGCCTGTACTCGTACCGCGATCTCGTCGAGCTGAAAGTCATCAAGCGGTTGCTCGACGCCGACATCTCGCTACAAGCGGCGCGCAAGGCGATCGAATATCTGCGCGAGCAGCTCGGTGCCGATCTCGCGTCGGCGCATCTCGTGCTCGACGGCGGTCACACCGTGCTGGTGCAGACCGGCGACCAAATCGTCGATCTTCTGCGCAACGGACAGGGCGTGCTCAACATCGTCTCGCTCGGTCCGGTCGTGACCGATCTCGCAACCGATCTGCACAACGTCGAGCCCGAAGAGCGCGTGAGCGTTGTCGCGCCGAGCGAGATTTTGGCGACGAATATGGTCGCGAGATAACGGAGCGCGCCATCGACCTCGCGGCGCTTCCTCACGAGTCTGTTCGCTTCGCGCACAACTCGGAGCGTCAGTTCGCGAAGTTGCTCGACTTCTATGACATCTCGTGGGAGTACGAGCCGCGCACCTTCACCCTCGAGTGGGACCGTGATGGCCGCCCCGCACAGGCGTTCACTCCCGATTTCTTCTTGGCGGCCTACGACCTCTACATCGAGATCACCACTCTCAATCAGAAGCTGGTCACGAAGAAGAATCGCAAAGCACGCCGTCTCAAAGAGCAATACCGTGACGTTCAGATCCGCGTCCTCTACCAGCGGGACTATCTCCACCTGCTCGTCAAGTACGGACTCGAGCCGCCCTCGCAGCTCGCGACGAACCGCGAGCTTGGCGTCGATACCTCTCCGTTGCGGCTCGAGTGGCCGTCGTCCCCGCCTCGCGTTGCGGACTCGGTTGGGTCCGACGCAACGGCGGAGAGCGCGTGAGGTTCAGTCCTCTCGATGCACAGCACCGCCAGCTCGGCGCGCGGATGGTCCCGTTCGGCGGCTGGGAGATGCCGCTCCAGTATTCAGGTGTCCTCGAAGAGCACCGGGCCTGCCGCGAGCGTGCAGTCATGTTCGATGTCTCGCATCTTGGCACCGTCGCGTTCCGCGGTGCCGGAACGCTCGACGCGCTCCAGTGGCTCTTGACGAACGACCTGCGTCGCATCGAGCCCGGACGCGCGCAATACACGCATCTGCTCGATCCGGACGACGCGCACGTCGTCGACGACATCATCGTGTGGTGGCTCGATGTCGATCGCTTCTCGGTGATGCCAAACGCGTCGAACACCGATCGGCTCGCCGCCGCCGCCTCCGAAGCGATCTCGGCAGGGACAGGCGCGGTCGAGTTCGCCGACGTCACGGCCGACCGAGCCGTGCTCGCAGTGCAGGGACCGACCGCACGCGCCGCGCTGGCCGTCGTCAACGCCCAAGCCGCGGCGGTCCCGAGGTTCTCGGTGGCGCAGATCGGCGACTGGGTCGTCGCCGGTACCGGCTATACCGGCGAGGACGGAGTCGAGATCCAGGTCCCGGCCGCGGCCGCGGCCGACGGCTGGAACGCGATCCTGGCCGCTGGTGTCACTCCCGCCGGGCTCGGGGCGCGCGACACCCTGCGCCTGGAGGCCGGTCTACCGCTGCACGGCCACGAGCTCGGTCCCGGCATCACGCCGCTCCAAGCCGGACTCGGCTGGGTGGTGCGATGGGACAAAGGTGACTTCCGAGGCCGCGCCGCGCTCAACATCGAGCGCGACCGGGGAGTGGCCCGGCGCCTGCGCGGCATCGCGGTCGAAGGCAGACGCCCGGCCCGCGACGGCGCCCGAGTCCTGTCTGACGGCGCCGAGATCGGGTTCGTGACCAGCGGCAACTTTTCACCGACCCTCGGGCATGCCATCGCGCTCGCGCTGCTCGCACCCGATGTCCAGATCGGCGCGGCGGTACAACTCGACGTGCGCGGACAACTGCTCGACGGTCGCGTCGTGAAGCTGCCGTTCGTCAATCGGTGATCGGCGGGGTCAGACGCCGCAAGACTCCGCGCCCCGCAATCGCGGCTCGATGAGCGGCGAACGTCCGAGCCGGACTGCGCGCGGTGTCACAACCGCGGCGTGGCGGCTCAGCCAGCAGGAAGTTTGCTGCGACCGCCGGTAGCCCACCACGACGCAGTCAGTGACAGGCCTTCGACGTTGCCCCGCGGTTGGAGCTCCTCGAACACGCGTTTGTAGGAGGTCCGCTGGATCATCCAGTGCCCGTCGCGCTTGACATACTCGTCCTCGTAGAACGACGCACCCCGAATCGTGATGTTCCACTGGGTGTCGACCACGACGTCGTCGAGCGCCCACACTCCGGTCGCGGTGTCGGGCCCGGTCAGGTCGATCTCGGGATGGTGCATCTTGTGGCTCGAGTGGAACGTCTCGGCGCCCATCGAGCGGGCCAGGAACTCGACGATCGCGTCCCGGCCTTCGAAGGTGTAGCCGCCGCCGCTATACGCGGCGACCGCATCCACCGTGAAGAGCCCGGCAATCTCGTCCCACAACTTCTGGTCAAGGCACCGCGCGTACGCGTACTTCAGCCGCTTGATCTGCTCGAACTCCACCAGGTCGTCAGGCGTCATGCGGGGGAGCGTACGCGCCGCAAGACCTCGAGCAGCCGAGCGGTGCTCGCAGCTTTACATAAGGGGCATTATCGGCGGTTCGGGGGAGCGGCCCCGGTCGGGTTTCGCACCGACGCTTGCGGTCGGGCGGACACGGCGGTCGAGGTCGGCGCTGGCGCGGACGCAGACTCCGAAACGGATTGACTGGCCGCGTCCAGCAACACGTTCAGGAGTCGGCGTCCGTCGTCGGTTTCGTCGTCGGCGAGGTCCCGTTCGACCTCCTTGACGGTCTCGCTCAGCACGTACAAGCGATCTCGGAGCTCGTCGAGCTCCTGGCGGGTCACGATCAGCTCGTGCTCGCCCAGACCGAGTTCGCGGGCGCGACGGCGAGCTTCGTAGTCGCGTTGGCGACAGGAGCGCTTGCAGTACTGCCGGGGCCGACCGGCGCCTGCCGTTTTTGCGAACCCGCGTCCGCACCATCGGCATCGGAGCGCCGATCGACCAGATAACGTCACAGTGACGATACTAGGCGACGTGCGTTGACTTACCCGTTTTCGCGGGCCTGCGCCGTAGGCTGACATCGTGAGATCACTCCGAGTGTTCGTGATCCTGGTGCTCTCGGCGGCGCTTGGACTCTTCGTACTTTGGACCGTGGGGCCTCACTCCAAGCCCGGATCGTCGACTCACGGGACCCAGATCCTCGCGTTCCTCGCAGTCGTCGGAGTCTGCGTGCTGGCATCACGACGGGTCTGGCATCGCCAAGTTTCGCACTGACCGCACGACTCATCGCTCGCCGTCGTCGCGGCGAGCTTGTTCCGATTCCGAAACATCCCGCCAGACGCCACGCGCAAAAGTCCGACGGGGCGTCGATCAGAACGCGCGAGGCGTGGGTGCGCCAACGCTCATATCGCCCGCTCCTCGCGCGTGCGAAGCGCGGCGCCCGGAATCAGCGGCAGGTCGAGGACCGACAGCAGCCCGCAGGGTGCAGCACACACGGCGGGGATCGCGTTTGTGAGGCGAGCGGCAGTGCCGACGAGCCCGCCGGTGTTGTGATCGCCGTCGTCGCCCATCATCTGCACGTCGCAGGTGTAGGTCGGATTGCCGGTGACGATGACTCGGTAGCCGCTGTGCCCGACCGGCTGCGGCCAGTCGGGGCAAAGATCATCAGCGAGGCGTGTCACGTGCTCGACGACGATCCGCGTCGTGCCGTTGCGGATGCCTTGCACCTCGAAACGCAAGGCGGCCGTGGTCCCCTGCTGAACGACTCCGAAGCCGAGATCGATATCGCGCGGCGCGGGTCGGCGTTCGTGCACCTCGCGCAATTCGTCGATCTCGACACCGAGACCGGCGGCGAGCACCTTGACCACACCGCCCCACGCAAATGACAACACGCCCGGCAACAGCAACAGGGGTTGCGCGTCAAGCGGCTGACCAAAGCCCATCGTGTCGAACAGCACCGTCGGCTGCGCGTAGGTCGCGTAGTTCACGACCTCCATCACGCGCACTTCGTCGATGTACTCGCACGCGCCGGTCAATACGAACGGAAGTAAGTCGTTGGCCCAGCCGGGATCGATGCCCGACGTGAAGCACGACGAGTTGCCGGTACGGCATGCAGCTTCGAGCGGGTCGCGCATGCTGGGCGCGACGTGCGGCGGATAGATCAAAGACACGACCGAGCTGGACACGACGTTCTTGCCCGACTCCAGGATGCGCACAAGGTCGTGGACGGCCTCGCCCGGGCGCAGATCGGCGGTCGCGGTGTAGCACACACAGTCGGCGTCGAGTGCGAGCAACGCGTCAGCATCGTTCGTTGCCAGCACGCCGCTGGGCGCGAGGCCGGCCAACTCCCCCGCGTCGACGCCGGCCTTGTCGGGCGAGTGCACCCACAGCCCAACGAGTTCGAGATCCGGATGACGGTCGATACAACGCAGCGCGTGGCGACCGACGTTGCCGGTGCTCCACTGGATGACCCGGTAGGTCATGCGAGTCGTTCGGCCGCGGTCGCGGCTTCGATCGTGGCGTCGAGTCGGCGTTGGATGATGTCGAGGCCGCGGTCCCAAAAGCCCGGATCGCCGAGGTCGACCCCGACCATTGCGCCCAGCTCCTGCGGCGATTTCGAGCCGCCGGCGCGCAACATGTCGAGGTAGTTCGACACGAAGGCGCTCCCCTCTTGTTCGTACCGCGCGTACACCGACAGCGCGAGCAGTTGACCGTACGCGTATGCGTACACGTAGCCGGGGGTGCCGATGAAGTGCGGGATGTACGACCACCAGCAGCGGTAGCCGTCTGTGACTTCGACCGAATCGCCGAGCATCGCGTTCTGTGTCTGATACCAGATCTCGCCGAAACGATCGACGGAGAGCTCGCCCTCTTCGCGACGCGCGGTGTGCATCGCGTGCTCGAACCGGTTCATCGCGACCTGGCGGAAGACGGTTGCGATCTGGTCTTCGAGATTCGAGGCGAGCAGCGTCAGTCGTTCGGCCGGATCTGTGACCGTCTCGAGGAGCCGGCCGAACGTGACGGTCTCGCCGAACACGGATGCCGTCTCGGCGAGAGTAAGTGGTGTTCCTTGATGGAACACGCCTTGCTCGCGTGCGAGGTATGCGTGCAGGCCGTGACCGAGCTCGTGCGCCAACGTCAGCACGTCACGTCGGCGCGACGTCCAGTTGAGCAACAGGTACGGATGATGCGACGGCACGGTGTACGCGCAGAACGCGCCGGGCCGCTTCCCGGGCCGTGCCGGTGCGTCGATCCACGGGTTGTCGAAGAACTGGCGTGCGGTGTCCGCGAGCTCTCCGGAGAACGACCCGTACGCGTCGAGCACGAGGTCTCGAGCGGAGTCCCATCCCACTTCGCTCTCCACGCCGCCGACCGACGCCATGCGGTCGTAGTCGGCGAGTTTGTCGATGCCGAGGAGCTGTGCCTTCAGGGTGTACCAACGCTGCGGGATGGCGTAGCGACTCTGTACCGCCTCGACCAAAGCCTGTACCGACTCGTCGCTGGCCTCGTTGGCGAGGTTTCGGCTCGCGATCCACGAGCCGAAATGGCGCATCCGATCGTCGATCGATTTGTCAGCCAGCAACGTGTTCAGCACGAACGCGCGCGTCCGCAGGCCGGGCTGCAATCCTTCGGTGACGGCCGCCGCGGCGGCCTGACGAACCGCGCGGTCGGGAGCGTGCAGTCGGGCGAGTCCGGCCTCGAGGGTGGACGTCTCCCCGTCGAGCTCGAGCGTGATCGCCGAAACCTGCTCGTCGAATAGCCGCTCCCACGCGCTGCGGCCGGTCACCGACTTCTCGGTGAGGACGACCTCTTCCGGCTCGGTCAGCAGATGCGGCCGGTACCGGCGAGCGGCGCGGAGGTGGTGCGCGGCGAACCCGAGCCGCTCGTCGGCGAGGAGCGCCTCGACCTGCTGGTCGGTCAGCTCGGCCCACTCCAACTCGAAGAACAACAGCTTCGTGCTGATCACCGCGCTGCGCTCATCGACCTTTTGCATCCGTGCGCCCCGCTGCGGGTCGGTCGTGTCGGCCGCGAAGTCCAAGCCGACGAAGCTCCCGGCGCGCCCGATGAGGTCGTGGACATCGGCGAGGCCGCGCATGAACTCGACGAGCCCGTCGGCGTCCAGGGAGTCGACCCGGCCGTGGAAGCCGGCCAGCTTGTCGGCCGTCGCGTCCGCGGCCGCGAGTAACTCCTCCAGACCAGCGTCGTCGGGCGCGGGCAGCAGCGGGCTGAGATCCCACACGATGTCGTTGGCAGAGAGGTCGGTCGCGGTCATGGAGGGAAGCTACTGCGCGATGCGTCACCAGCAGGCGTGCCGTCAACGCGGAACACGGACAACGCGCGACTGGCGCGACGGCCGCCAAGCGTCGCCGCGACCACACCGGAACATCCCGGCGAGACGCACAACGCCACCAGCCGCTCCCCCACCGCGGTCCCCCACCCCGGACGGCTCGGGCCCGGGTTGTCGTCAGCTCGTGTCAAACACGCCGATGCCGCGTCGCGGAGCCGACCGCCGTGCACCACTCGCCAGCTCCGACCTGGTCCTCGAGCGTCTCGACGATCACGGTCGCGTTGTCGTGGCCGGCACGCACGCGACGACGTCCCGGATCGGCTCACCCCGCCCAGCGCACTCCGCCGCGCCCGGCTCGCAGCTCGGAGCGGAACTCGGCGGCGAGGTCGGCGACCTGAGCGAGATCGGCGCGAGTCGCGTCTCCCGCGTCGTCGGTGAACCTCCTACGCGGAGATCTGGTCGATCTTGCCGAGAATCGTTCGCCGGTTCCGGTGCGCGCCTTCGTAGGATCGCACCGCGTCGAGCTCGTCCGACGACAGTCCTGCGAGTCGTTCGACGACCTGAGACGCAGAGAGCGCGTCGTAGCCGGGGATGGGGAGTGAATCGCCGGCGCCCGATGCGCCGTGCGCCCCGTTGGTGTTCGCTCCGTTCGTTTCGGTGCGGGCGGTCTGCGGAGCTGGAGTTGTCCGCGGCTTCACGCGGGCGCGGGGCGCGTCCTGCGCTTCGCCGGTCGTGTTGGCCGGAGCCGTACGCCTCGCAGGCGCGTCCGACCCGCCGATGGAGCCGAGGAACACCTGCGCGCGTTGACGCGCACTGTCGACTTCATGCTCGACGCGCTGGCGCACCATCGGTACGCCGAACGTCATCGCGACCTGGCCGATGCTTTTCGCGGTCGTGGTGCGCTGCTGTACCTGCGCTTGCCGCCGATCGATCTCGGCCCGCCCGCGCGCGACGAACATGTTCACGAACGTCGGACCCATGTCCTTGAGGTACAAGCCGACGCCGATCGGCGCCAACACGAGCACCTCGATGGTGTGTTCGATGCGATCCTTGGCCTCGGTCATGCGCTGTCTCCTGACGTCTCGCTCTCGGACGCCGTGTCGCTCGTGAGATTGCCGTCGAGCGCCGGCCGGTATGCCACGACGGTTTCGTCCCCCGCGATCCGGCTCCCGACCGACGTTGGCTCGTCGGCGGCGCGCGGCAGGGAGTCTATGAATCTCGACCGCCGCCCGCGCTGCAGCGCGAAGCCGGCCGCGCCGACCGACGCGAACGCGCAGGCCCAGATCGCCCACTCGCCGTAACGGACATACGGCGTCTCGCCGGTCGTGGCCGTGACGGTGGCTTCGAGCAACGTGCGCTGGAACAGCGCGGTGTGTTGTTGCACGACCCCGTTGGCGTCGATGATCGCCGAGATCCCAGAGATCGCGGCCTGGACGAGGGGTCGTCCGGTCTCGGCTGCGCGCATCTGGCCGATCGCGACGTGCTGGGCGGAGTTGGCCGAACGCTCGTAGGAGCGGTTGTTCGTCGACACGACGATCACCTGCGCCCCGGCGTGCACGAGCGGCCGAACCTGGTAGCCGAATGCCGACTCGAAGCAGATGATCGTCGCCACCTTGTGTCCCGCGATCTCGAAGATCCCCGGTGAGTGGCCGGGCTCGAAGTCGCGTGGAATGCGGTTCAGTTCGCTGATGTGCCCCTCGAGCTCGGCACGGAAGGGGACGTACTCGCCGAAGGGCACGAGATGGCGTTTGGCGTACGTGCCTTCGACCGTGCCGTCGGGAGCGAAGAGCACATCGAGGTTGAGGGCCTTCGCGCCGGCCGGTTGGCGACCGGCTGCCGGCGCGTTGGCCACCGCGTTGGCCAATACCCACGCGTGCGTGCGGCGGGCGATCGCCACGATGTTGGAGCGCAGATACGGGTCGGTGCGGGGATCGGCGTCCATGCTCGACTCCGGGAAGATCACCAGGTCGACGCGATCGTGGATCTCGGCCGCCAGCTGGAAATGAGTCTTGGGCAAATACCGGTCCGCGACCTCAGCTGCGGTGAGATCACGGTCTATGTCTTCCCCCTGCACCACCGCGACCCGCAGCGTGCCGTCGGGGTGCGGTGGGCTACGAACGGCGTCGGCGACGATCGGTACGCCAACGACCAACGCAAGGCCTGCCGCGACCCGAACCCATGCGACGGGCAGGACCGACTGCCGGTTCCAGGCGTTCGCGACCGCATCGGCGAGGAGTCCGTTGAGCGCCACCGCGAAGAACGTGACGAGCTCCACACCGCCGTCACTTGCCAGCGCCCGCCCGAGCTCGATGTTGTGAAAGGCGTAGCCCACCTCACCCCACGAGAAGCCGCCGAACGGAACCCGGGCGACGGTCGCTTCGGCCAGCACCCAGACCGACGCGATCAGGAACGGATTGGCGACACCCCGGCCGCGGAGCCAGGCGAGGATCGCCCCGGCCGCGGCCCAGTACGTCGCCAGGATGATCACGAGCGGAACGATCGCAATCGCGCCGAAATACCAGGTCCACGACATGAGCATCGCGTAGTAAACGACCGCGGCGACGAAGGTATATCCGACCGTCGCGCGGACGGAGCTGCCTCTCCAGGCCACGAAGAGCGGGACGAACGCGACACAGGCGAGCGGACCGACATCGAGAGGCGGTCTCGCCGCGGCGAGCAGCGTTCCGGTGACGGCCGCCGCGCCCAGGCGCGCCGCCGTCGCTGCTCTCACGCGCAGTCGCGACAGATCATGCGGGTCTCATCGGCGAGCTGATGGCGCGGAAGCACCAAGAAGCAACTCCGACACAGGAACTCGTTCTCGCGACGGGGCACGATCTTGGTGCCGCCTTCGCCCGGCTCGTCTGGTTCGTCGTCGTCCTCGTCGCCTTCGAGGCCGGCCGCGACGGTCCGTTCTCGCAGGACGACGTCGAGCGCCTCCTCGACGTCGTCGGGATGGAGTTCCTCGTCGAGGTCGACCACGTCGTCGTCGTCTTCCTCCTCGACGTCTTCCACCGCGGGGTCGACGACCGGTACGACGACACCCACCAACGGGACGAGCGCGACGTCATCGACGACCTCCACGTCGAGGTCGTCGTCCAGGTCGTCGTCGAGGAGCTCCTCGTCGAAGTCCTCCGCGATCACGTCCTCGTCGAGGTCTTCCTCGTCGATCTCGGGCTCGTCTTCGAACTCCTCGTCGCTCATGTGCTCGGCGCCCTCTTCGGAGAAGAAACGTGCGGTTGGCGACCAACCCCGGAACCTGCGAAATGCTTCCCGTCGGCGTGTTCCGGGCAATGCGCAGCCCGCCGGGGGCGCGGAGTATAACGCCGGGCGCGGGGGTCGCTTGACATGCCGATCGGCACGGCGACGGGCATGTCAAAAGGGTTCGACGGACGGGTCCAGGAGACTGGTGGGGCCGCTGGGTGGCCTAGCTGCACACGGCAGTCGGGTTATCGCAGCGTTCTCTACTGAGCCTCCTGGACAGCCGTCGAACCCCCTGATGTTGCCCCGCCCCCTCGCGGTGCAGGCCTTGCTCACGACCACGGCCGTGGATGCCGGGGGCGCGGAGTAGTACGCCTCAGGGCCGCCTGTGCTGTCAAGCGGTGTCGTGCGACGATGACCTGCGCAGACGCGCGTCGGTGCAGGTCAACGACGTTCCGATTCTCGGTAAAGAAATGTGAACACTCGCGCGTAACCGTTCACGCAGTGCGATCGTTTGTGTCGCCTTCGTACAGCTGCGCCGCTATTGCGTCAGCTTCGTACCACGCGTCGCGCTTCGGCCGCGCGTTCGGCACCGAGTCGTTCGAGGTCAGTTTCGGCGTGATCGACGTAACTCATCGCGGCCGCGATCGCGCGGTGACCGGCCTGCTCGGCGATGAGGCGATGCATCGATTGCGCGATGCGCCGGTAGCTCGCATGGCCCTGCGGAGAGCTGCGCAGCTCGCACAGGTGCATCGCCTCGCGGGCGTTCATTTGGATCACGTACCGCATCCGGTACGCGAGTGAGACTGCGTATGCGGCCTGCTCGGGAAAGCGTGAAGCCAAGACGTCGTACAGTGACGCCGACCGTTCCATCGCGTCGTCGAAGCGCGCGCCAAGGCCGGCCTCCACCACCGGTTCGGGAACGTCGTAGCCGTGACGGGTCGACAGTTGCTGCCACTCGATCGTCAACATGCGGTGTCGCTGTAGATCTCGAAACGCGCCGTAGTCGCCGAGCACGTCGAAGCGGTAGCCGGTGCGTTCGAAGGCACGTCCGGGCTTGTGGCGACGATTGCTGCGGTCGCCGACATACGCGTGCATCAACGCGAGGCGATCGTCGGCCGGCAGTCTGCGAACCCGATCGAGCAACTGCGTTTCGGGCAGATGCGAGTGCGAATAGCAGATTGCCGCGAGCACCTTGTCCTCGCCGTCGGGATCGAAGTCGACGAGCGTCACGTCTGCGGTCGGTTCGGGCTCCTCGGGCCCAAGAATGCGGGCAACGAGGTCGGCGGTTTCGTCGCGGGTGCGGGCCAAGTAGGCGGTCCACATGTCGCCGCGGTCAGGGCGGTCGACCCGTACCAGGAACGACGGGATCACCTTGCGGAGCTCGTCGAGCATCAACTTCGCGTAGAGGGCCGCCTCCGGCAGCCGATGGGCCCGCATGCGCAACAGCAGTGCCTCGTACGCCTGGCCGGTGCCGTAGATGCCGACGTTGGAGATCGTCGCCGCGGGCAGGACCCCACGTACCGCGTCGCACGCCTTGGCCTTGATGGTCTGCTTGTAGACGAAATCGGAGTCGTGCGGCTCTTTGGGGTAACGCTCGCGCGCCCAGTCGGCCATGTCGTCGATCAGCGCACTGTAGGTATCGAAGAGTCCATCGAGGTCGGCGACGTACCGCATGCCGAGGGACGACTCGCACACCTCCGACGGGCGGCAGTATCGGTACCGTCCCTGGAGTCGAGAGTTGTACGGGATGTAGCGCGTCGACTGCTCGAGGTACGCCATCAGCCGGCCCCACTCGAGAATCTTGGTGAGCAGGTTCGACGCTTGCTCACACGCCAGGTGCACCCCGCCGAGCTGCGCGACCGAATCGTCGCCGTATTCGACAAACACGCGGGCGTAGAGCTCTTCCGCGCGCTTTAAGCCGACGGTCGCGTCGACGGTGAGATCTCCGGTGAGATCGAGATCACCGACGAACTCGTCGAGGAAAAGCCGGCGCAGGCTCTTGTCGGAACGCGAGTACCGGGCGAACAACGCGCCTTTGACGACTTCGGGCAGGTTGATGAGCGCAAAGACCGGTCCGTCGAGATTCGTGAAATACGGCCTCAGTGTCGCGGCTTCGTCGTCCGTGAACTGCTCCGGCGCGTACAGCATGGACGGCTGATGGTACCGGTGAGGGTACGGGTCCGAAGGGACGATGGAGGCGCTTCAGACCAGTAGCCGGTAGGCGTTCGCAACGACCTCGATCGTGGTGTCGTCCGTCAGTCCCACGGAGCCCACTCCGTCGACCTCCGCGGGTGCGGCCGGTCGAAATCGCATCTGGATGGCGTGGGCGCTGCGCTGGCGGATACGGGGATGTGGCAGATGAGCGCCGCTCACCAGGCGGGATCGCATCATGCGCCGCTCGCGTCGGGCGAGGTCGTACACCTGGACTTCGGCCTTCCCGTCGCCCGGGTGGCCCCTGGGCACCACATCGAGGCCGCGCAGGAACTGCCCGATCGCCACCACCACCGTTGTGGCACGGCCCGAGTGCCACGGGCGGCCGTCGAGCTCGACGTCGATCTCGAACGACGGGCTCGACCGACCCAACCGGTCCGGTGGGGTGCCGAACACGCACATGTTGCAGGCGACCGCATCGCTGAACGCGAGCAGGTCAAGCGGCAGGGCCGTGCCCAGCGCGGTCGCCGGACCGTGAACGGTGGTCGGTGCGAGCCCGACCGCGCGGGCCAGATCGCTCGTCCGGTCGGGGCGGAACCGCACGAGCGCTCCCGGTGCCCGGCCCACCACCGCGGCGAGCGCCGCGTCACCCCCGGCGACTTCGACGTCGGGAGGCGACGAGGTCGGGCTCCCCCACGGCTCGCCCGGCTGGATCACTGCTCGGGGACTCGCACCGTGCTCGATGCGGCCACGACGCCGCGGCGGCAGCGGTCGGCCGCGGCCCGGGCTGTGGTCGCGGTCGCGGGCTGCGGGGCGACGTCGGCAAGTTGGCGCAACAGATCGATGACCTGTTTCACGTTCCGGACGAAATCGCCGCCGGTCATTTCCTCGTCCTCGAGGATGTCGGCCAGATCGTCGCCCTCGGCCCACGCGTGGATTGCGGCCGTGAAGCCCGGATCGGGCCGGCGCGTTTCGCTCAGGCGATGGTCCCGTTCGGTGAGGCGCAGATCCTTCCAGATGCGCTCGATGGCGGTGACCCGCTGACGGACGATCGGCGCCGGCCAACGGCGGGGCGGCATCGGATCGTCGCTGTCGGGGCCGCGGCGCTGGTATACGAAGCACGACACGATCGCGGTCAGGGCCGCGACGTCGACACCGTCGAGCAGGCCGGTTCGCAACGCCTCGGCGACGACGAGATCACCTTCGGTGTTCAAGCGCGACAAGAGCCGGCCGCTGGGGAGCAGCTCCCAGCCGTTGACGTATCCCCACGACTCCAGCACCGCCAACACCCGGTCGAACTGGCGGGCCAGGGTTTCTGTGCGACCGTCGATGCGGCGTTCGAGACGCGCAACTTCTCGGGCGATGCGGTCGGCCTGCCAAGCACTTCGGAGCGCGACATCGGTGCCGCTCGCACCGTGCAACGGGTGGGCGTGCACCTGAGCTCGCAGGTCGTCGACCCGTGCGTCGGCGTCGGTGTCTGAGGCGTCGACGTCGGGCAGCCGGCGCAGCAACGCGACCGTCGCACGCTGGAAGTTTGGGCTGCGAGGTGCATACGGACGTGGAAGTTCGACGTTGGCGAGCCGGCGAATCGGTCCGGGAAAGTCGTCGGGCGTCCAGCGCACCATCGTGCGCTGCTGGGTGAGTGCGAGCACACGGTTGCCGGAGCGGCCACGCTCCTGTTTCAGTACGACCGCGCGTCCGCCCCGCTTCGGTGCGATCACGACGTCGCCGGGCCGGAGCTTGTCGAGGCGGCTGGCCTGCGCCGCGTGTGCGGCGCGGCGGGCGTCGTCGAGACTTGCGAGCAGGGCGCGGTACTCCTCGATGTCGCCGCTCGGATGGCGGGACACATCGCGCGCCCGTGCGAGCTGCGCCCGGGTGCGGTCGAGTTGACGAGTGAGTGTCACGGCGTCACGGTCCGCGTGGAACTGCGCGAATGACAGGTCGAGGAGCCGGCGCGCTTCTGCTCGCTCGTATCGCAGCACGAGGTTGGCAGCCATGTTGTAGGTAGCACGGAACGATGATGTGAGCGCGTACGTGCGCCGCGACGCCAGCCCAGCAACCTGGTCGAAGGCCACGAACGGATCCCACAACACGATCGCGTATCCGACGTCGTCGATCCCGCGCCGACCGGCGCGGCCGCCGAGCTGTGTGTACTCGCCGGGCGTGAGCAGCTCGTGGTGTTCGCCGGTGAACTTCGACAGCTTTTCCACCACAACCGAGCGGGCAGGCATGTTGATGCCCAACGACAACGTTTCCGTCGCGAACACGACGCGTAACAGGCCCGCCGCGAATGCTTCTTCGACGGCTTCCTTCATCGGCGGGACCATGCCCGCGTGGTGTGCGGCGACGCCCGCTTCGAGTCCGGCGAGCCAGGTGTCGTAGCCGAGCACGTCGAGGTCGGCGTCGTTGAGCGCCTCGAGATGCGAGTCGGCGATCCGGCGCAGCGCGACCCGATCCGCGGCGTCGGTCAGACGGATCCCACCGTCGAGGCATTGCTCGACCGCCTGATCGCAACCTGCTCGCGAGAACACGAAGACAATTGCAGGCAGCATGCGTTCGTCCGCGAGCCGCTCGACGACCTCTGTACGCCACGGCTTGTACAGCCGCGGCCGGCGCGTCCGCGCACCTCGAGTCGGGCCCCGACCGTCGAGACGCGCCGCGACCGGATTCGGTCGGAGCTCGCCGTTGTCCTCGACGAAGGTCGGCAGCAGATGGAGATGTTCGGCGCCGCGCTCGCCGACCATGTACAGATGCACGAGTTCGACCGGCCGCCGTTCCTCGATGATGGCGTCGGTTTCGCCCCGTACGGTCTGCATCCATGCCGCGACCTCCTCGGCGTTCGAAACTGTCGCCGACAGCGCGACGATCGCGATCTCGGTTGGAAGATGGATGATCACCTCTTCCCACACGGCGCCCCGGGCGGGATCTTGGAGATAGTGGACTTCGTCCAGCACGGCGTAACGCAAGCCGTCGAGCGTCGGCGATCGCGCGTAGATCATGTTGCGAAGCACCTCAGTCGTCATGACGACGATCGGCGCTTCGCTGTTGACGACATTGTCGCCCGTGAGCAGTCCTACCTTCGCCGCACCGTACAAGCGAACGAAGTCGCCGTACTTCTGGTTCGACAGCGCTTTGAGCGGCGTCGTGTAGAAGGTCTTCCCGCCAGTTTCGAGCGCGGCCGCGATCGCGTACTCGGCAACGAGGGTCTTGCCGGCGCCGGTCGGCGCGGCCACCAGGACCGACCGACCGGCGTCGAGCGCGTCGAGCGCTCGACGTTGGAAATCGTCGAGCGGAAACGCATGCTCCCCGACGAAGCGGGCGCGCAGGCGTTCGTTGCCGGTCACCGGGGCGCGGTCGTAGCTGTCTGTGTGGTCGGTGTGCCGGTGACGGAGGTGCCGGTCGTCGGTGTCGTCGTCGCCTGAGCGGCTGTTGTCGTCGATGCCGCCGAGGTCGACGTCGACGTCGACTTGGTTGTCGTGGAGGTGGCTCGAGCGACCGTCGTAGTCGTGGTTCGGGCGACGGTCGTGGTGGTCTTGGGTACGGGCGGCGGCGCAACGGCGTGGCGCAGGAGCCCGCCCGGCCACACGAATCCGCCGCCGACCGTCGCGACGAGCACCACGCCGAACGCGGTGGGGAGCAAGACCTTGGCGCGCGATCGCGTCCGACGGCTGCCCCGCAGGATGAACCAGGTCGCGATCGCCAAGATCCCGATTCCGGTGCCGACCAGCCAGCTGGCACGCGGCTGGCGGTTCATCAACCCGCCCGTCGCGGGGATCCCAGCCGGCCCGGGTCGCATCAGCCAGACCAACAGCGCGGTGACGGCGACGATGCCGACCCCGACACCGACCGCCTTGACGATTTCGGCTCGGGCCCGCCGGTGCGGTACTACCTGGCGCTTGCTCCGTGCGGGACTCATCGCTTCATCATCCGCCCGACGAGGATCGCACCCTCATAGAAGATGTACATGGGAACGGCCATGAACAATAGAGAGAATGGATCCTGGCTGGGAGTGATGATGGCAGCGAACGTCGTGATCCCCACGGCGGCCCAGCGTCGGGTGCTGCGCAGCTGGTGGGTGTTCACCACACCGACGAGCATGAGGAACACCAGCAGCAACGGGAACTGGAACGCGAATCCGAACGCCGCGAACATCAGCATCACAAGGGTGAGGTATTTGTTGGCGTCGATGAGCGGCCGAAGTGAGGGGCCCCCGACCCCGAGGAGGAACGAGAGCGCCTTGGTGACCGTGAACCAGGCGACGACGCAGCCGAGGACGAACAGCACGATCGCCGACACGAGGAATCCGACCGCGTAGCGCCGTTCCCGCTGGTGCAGTCCGGGGACAATGAACCGCCAGATCTCCCACATGACGATCGGCACCGACAGCGCAAGCCCGCCGTAGCCTGCGATCTTGAGCCGCACGAGGAACGGTGCGAGCGGGTCGGTCACGATCAGGTCGCAGCCTGATTTCCCGCAGCCCTGGGTGTTTTTGGTCACTTCTCGGTACGGACCGGACAAAAAGTGCAGCACCGGGTTGTAGAAGATGAACACGACGATGGCGCACAGGCCAATCGCCGCGAAAGAGATCAGCAGTCGGCGACGGAGCTCGATCAGGTGCTCCATCAACGGCATGGTGCCGCCGCTCTCGCGTTTCGCCCGTCGTCGCTTCAGCCGTAACTGCATCTATGTGTCTACGGATCAGCTGAACGAGTCGGGCGGACCGAGGAAGCGACGTTCGTCGTCGACCGCATCTGAAGTGACCTCCGCCGAGGTGATATCCCCGGCCGAGATTGCGCTGTGATCTCCGGGCTCGGACGGCACGTCGCTGGACCGCGTTCCGTGTTCGGGATGCAGCACCATGTCGAGTTCGCCTCGGACGGCAGTCTGCATCTTGCGGAGCTCGCGCACCGCGGCGCCGACCTGGCGGCCGATTTCGGGCAGGCGCCGAGGTCCGAAGACCAGCAGCGCCACCACCAAGATGACGAGGATTTTTTCGGGTCCGATGCTCATGCTTCCGATCCGAGCTCGGATCCGAACCCTAGTGCCGCAGACGCAGAGTTACCGTTCTCGCTCGCGCCGTGTGATCTCGGCCTGCGTCCGCACGGTCTGGGTTCGCAGCTCGATGAGCGCGGGGCGAAGGTCCCGGCCGAGGCGATCGAACGCGGCTCGGGTAGGCGGAATCTCGCGGCAAACCCGCGCGACCAGCACCGCAAGCAGGCTTGTTCCGAGGGCGGCGACCGCCAGCGCGAGGATCAAGGTCACGGGCACAATGGTACTAGTTGCCCGAATGCCGGTCGACGTCTACCGGTTGAGCGAGCGACGAACTTCGGTCGCGAGCTGGTCGAACCACTCTTCGCCCGCGAGGAGCAGATGGAAGTCGAGGAGGTCGTCGGGCGTCAGGGGTGCTCCCACCCGGGTCTCGTTCAGCTCTGCGGGGAGGCGCCAGACCTGCATGCGGACGCCGCTCGAGACCAAGAGGTCGACGATGCGCCGGCTGGCTTCCTTGGCGACGGCCCCTTGGCAATCCGGGCACCGGAAACAGTACGAACCGCGTTCGTCGTCGGCACAGACGCGAACGGTGAGGTCGTCCGCGGTCAGCTGTACATCACCGCAGCTCGGGCAATTCGCCCTAATCGTCGTCACGGCTCCGTCCCCGTCCCTGGTGGTCATGGAGCCCACGGCTGACCGCTTGACGCGCCTCCGTGGGTTACTGAGTACCCTTCGGCAGCCCAGATAGGCCGCTTGAGAGCCTGTGCCTCGATGCCTCACCGCTAGGGACGTTCGGCCTGACCCGCCGCCGCGTTCCGCGCGAACCTTGTCCGAGCCACCTTCAGGACACGAACCCGACCGACCCATGACGATCACCTTTGCCCACCGGGGGGCGCGCCTCGACGAACCCGAGAACACGATCCCCGCGTTCGAGCGGGCACTCGGAGCCGGTGTGACGGGCATCGAAACCGATGTCTGGCGGTCCGCCGACGGCGAAGTCGTCTGCTCGCACGACCCGACGGTGCGGCGGGGCCGCCGTCGCCTGCGGATCGCCGACTCGACCGCCGCCGAGCTGGCCGAGCTGTCGGTGCCGCGTCTCGCCGACGTATACGAGGAGCTCGGCACCGCGTTCGAATGTTCGGTCGACGTGAAGTCACCCGAGGCGGTCGTCGCACTCATCGAGGTGGCACGGCGCTACGAGGCCCTCGAACGACTATGGGTGTGCAGTCCGGACCTTGACGTGCTGCGACACTTGCGCAGCGAGCCCGCGGTCAAGCTCGTTCACTCGTATCGCCGGAGCGCGATCGTGGGCCCGCTCGAACGTCACGCGTATGAACTCGGGTCGATCGGCATCGACGCGATGAACCTGCACCACAGCGAGTGGACCGCGGGCCTTGTGTCTCTGTTTCACCGATTCGACGTACGTGCGTTCGCCTGGGACACACAAGAGGTGCGGCAGCTGCGTGCGGTGCTGCGCATGCACATCGACGCGGTGTACTGCGATCGTCCCGACCGAATGGTCGCGACCGTGGCCGAATGGAACGAAAGCGACCCGGGTTAGAGGAAGCCCAAGCGTGACAGCGGCCATATGCGCACAAAGACGCGGCCGACGATCTTGCTTTTCGTGATGGTTCCGAAGACGCGAGAGTCTTTGGAATTGATGCGGTTGTCTCCCATCACCCAATAGGAGTTGGGCGGAATCTTGACCGGCGCGAAGTCGGACGTGTACATCCCTTGCGGCAGGTACGGCTCGGGCAGTTCCTTGTTGTTGATATACACATGGCCGCCGTGTCCGGAGACGGTCTCGCCGGGAAGTCCGACGACGCGCTTGACGAGATCGTCGATCCCGGGGTCGCTTCCTGGAGGGGCCTTGAAGACGATGATGTCGCCCCGGTGCACGTCGTGCAGCTTGTACGACAGCTTGTTGACGAGCACCCGGTCGTGGACCTTGAGGGTCGGCACCATCGACTCGGAGGGGATGTAGAACGCCTGGAACAGGAAGGTTTTGATGAGCAGGGCGATGATGAGCGCCAGCACCACGAGGCCGACCCACTCGAAAGCCATCCTGACCGCGTCGCCGCCGCTGCGTTTCGGCGGGTCGGTGACGACCGTGCCTGTCGGTCCGCCCGCACCGACAGGCTCCGGGATGTTCGATAAGGGCTCCACCGGGTCATCCTCTCATGCGCGAGCGCGCGCGAACGGGTCAGGGCGACGGCCGGGTGGCTGAGCCCTGGAGGGAGCGTCGACGGTTCGGTTGCCGGTCTGTACGTTGGTTCTGCGAATCTGAGCCTTCGTTGTAGCGAGCGAGCACCCGCCGGGCCGCGTCGGCGCCGGCCCCGCGGGTCACCTCGGGCGCGATGACGTGGGCTTCGGGTCCGAGCCGCACGAGAAGACGTTCGAGCCATGCCGGCTCGCTCACTGCGAGGACGACTTCGATCGTGCCGTCGGGCCGGGTGGTGGTCGACTCGGCCGGATATGCCTCGGCGACCCACGCTGCGGTTGGTGCCAGCTCGACGGTGACCCGAGGATCGTCGGCGTGAGGGTGGAACACCTCGGCGATGTCGTCGTCGGTGGAGCTGGCCTCGAAGTGCTCACCGGTCGCGCGCAGCGCGCGAATGCGATCGATGCGGAACATTCGCTCGTCGTTGGCCCGGTGGCAATACGCGCTGACGTACCACTCGCCCATCGCGAAGAACGCGACCGCAGGATCGATACGTCGAGTGGTCAGATCGTCACGTCCGGCCGACCAGTAGTCGATTTCGACGCGCTCGCCCCGGATAGCCGCGTCGCGTACGGCACCCAGATGTGTTGGTTCGCCGACCTCGACGGCGACCTCCGGGAGCTCGAGTGCGTCCTCGAGCTTCGCCAGCGCGGTCGCGAGCGGCCCCTCAGGATCGCTGCCGGGAACTGCGAGCAGTGCCCGTCCGGCCGCGAGGAGGGCGAGACCCTCGGCCGGTGTCAAACGCAACGGCCGCGAGAACTTCTCGGCGAGGCGGATCGTGACGAACTCGCCGTCGTCGACGACATCGAGGTAATCCCCAGGCGAGTACGGCGGCACCCCAATCATGAGCACGAGTGAGAGGTCGTCGTCGAGTTGTTCGGCGGTCATGGCGAATCGGGCCGCGATTTCGTGCTTCGACGTGCCGGGGTGCGCGACGATCCACGGCACGATCGCGAGGATCCGTTGTATTTCGGTGCCGGCGACCGGACGGCCGCTCACGAGGTACCGGCCGCCACGGCTTCGAGCCACTCGATCATGTCCGCGCGGACGTCGGGTGGGTCGAGGATCTCGGCGTGCTCGAGGAACCCGAGCACGAAGCTGCGGAACGCGGCCCGGTTCGTCATCGTGACCTCGACGATGGTGTCGCCCCCGGATGCCGAGTTGGGCTCGACGTGCGCTTCCGATCCGAGCGCGGCGAGCACGCCTTGGGCATGATCGGCGTCCACCGCGATGCGCACGCTGACGGCTGGGGCATCGCCGAGCATCCACGCGCGGTCTTCGATGTGATCGTCGGCTCGAAAGTCGGCGGGCACAACGAAGCTGTCCGCGTCTGCGAGTTCGACGTCGCCGTCGATCCGATCCGCGCGGAACGCGCGAATCGCGTCGCGCATGTGGTCGAATCCGACGACGTACCAATGTCCACGTTTCGACGACAATCCCCACGGCTCGAGGGTGCGCGCCTCCCCGCGGTAGGTGAAGTGCACGACCGCTCGGCGCCGGAAGGCCTCGAAGAGTGTCGCGAGCGCGGGAGCGATCGGGAGAGAAGCGATCGGCGCGGCGGTGTGGTCGCCGACGCCGCCGAGCTTCATGAGCGCGCCGTGTCCGGTACTGTCGCCGAGCGAAATCGCGCTCACCGCGACTCGCAACGCGGCGGTCTCGTCGGGCGTCAGTCCAAGGTCGGGCAGGCAATAGTCGCCGGGACGGACGCGGTAACCCACTTCGGTGCCGTCGCCGATCGTTTCCATGGTGATCGGGACGCCCATCCCCCGCAGGATTTCCTTGTCGCGCTCGAATGCGCGCCGATTCGCCTCGGGTTGTGCCGGGTAGCCGGCGATCTCGCGCACGTACTCCTCACGAGTGCGCGAGATTTGGGTGTCGAGCATCAGGGCGAGCAGGTTGAGCACACGTTCGACCCGCGAGGGAGCGTCAGCCACCGCGGCAGGCTATCCAGGCGCCGCGGTGGCGCCGGTCAGCGAACGCGGTGTGCGGCGACGATGCCGGCGGCGGCGGCAGCTTCGAACATGACGGGATCGTCCGCGGCCGGTCGGCCCATCGACATGACGTCGAGATCGAGCGACGCTAAGAGCTCGACCGCGCCGGCGGGCGCGACGTCGATCAGTGTGTGGCGGTCGGCGAGGCCGCTCGAAACGAGGTCGGCTCGCAAGACGCGCTCCGCTTCGCCGCCGACGCAGGGCACCGCAAGCAACGCGCGTCCTCGCGTCGCGATCGTGAGCGCGGTCGCGCTGTGGTGCGACAGGCCACGGTGGCGCCTGCGAGGATCGGCGAACGACACGCGCAGGCATGCGATCGGTACCCCGCCGAGTCCGGCCGCGGCGTCGAGGACAGGGCCGACCTCGATGCCGCTGAATCCGAGCCGGGTCGCGGTCCCGACGCTGCCGGGCCCCATTGCGACGATCGCGGCGTCGGCGTGGATGATGTGATGCGCGATTGCGAGCGCGCTGTACACCGAGACCGCTTCGTAGTCACCGCCGAACGCGTGCCCACAGGTGATCGTGGCGTCGAGCAGCGTTCGCTCGCGGAGCTGGGCGACGAGGTCGGAAAGGGCGAGTGGGAGCGCGGCGGCGTCGGTCATCACGTACGCGAGTCGCAGATCCGGTCGCTCACGCTTGAACGCAGCCGCGACGGCGGGGACCTGGCTGTGCAGCGCGGCCGCGACGACCGGCATGCCGTCGATCGAAGTGGCATCGGTCAGCTCGGCCCAACGTTCCTCGCTGCTTGCGACGTCGGTTTGCACGCTCGTGTAGCGAGCCTTCATGAGGTGGCCCGGTCCCGGCGCGACGTAGTGGTCGCGGGCCAGGTTCCAGTGCACGACGTGCCAGCCTCCGGTCCCGAGTCCGAGATCGACCGCTGTCGTGTTCACGACGACACGATCACCGGCTTCGACCGGCCCGGTCAGCTGGGTGAGGACGTAGGCCCGCTCGGCTGTCCCATCGAGCAGGATTTCGACCCGTTGCAGTCCGGCCCGCTCCTCGAGGATCCGTTCGACCTTCCCGGACCTGAACGCGGGCACGCCGGACCTATAACGAAGCGATGAGACGTTCGACGCGCTCGTCGCGCGACTTGAAAGGATCTTTGCACAGCACGGTGCGCTGGGCTTGGTCGTTGAGTTTGAGGTGCACCCAGTCGACGGTGTAGTCGCGCTTGCGTTCTTTGGCTCGCTTGATGAACGCGCCCCTGAGTCGAGCGCGCGTTGTTTGGGGCGGCGTATTGATCGCTTCGTTGATCTCCTCGTCGGTGACGATGCGCTCGACCTGATTGCGTCGTTCGAGCAGGTAGTACAGGGAGCGCGATCTCGTCACGTCGTGATACGCGAGGTCGAGGAGCGACACCCGGGGATGCGTCAACGGCAATGATCCACGGGTGCGATACGAATCGATCAGGTTGAGTTTGATGACCCAGTCGACTTCGGTGGTGAGTTTGAGCGGATCCTGCTCGAGGTGACTCATGACGTGTTCCCACATCTCGAGTGCCTTTTGCTCGAGCGGCGGCAGTCCGTGACGCTTGGCGAAGCGAAGCGCTCGATTCAGGTACTCCGCCTGAATGTCGATCGCCGAGAGCTCCCGGCCGTTGGCCAGACGCACCCGACGTCGGCACGTGATGTCGTGACTGATCTCACGGATCGCGCGGATCGGGTTCTCGAGCGTGAGATCACGCCACGGTGCGCCGTCGTCTTCGAGCATGCGCAAAATGATCGAGGTCGCGCCCATCTTCAGAAAGGTCGCGTATTCGCTCATATTGGAGTCGCCCACGATCACGTGCAGACGGCGGAACCGCTCGGCGTCTGCGTGAGGCTCGTCGCGGGTGTTGATGATCGGGCGCGATCGTGTCGTCGCGCTCGACACGCCCTCCCAGATGTGTTCGGCGCGCTGCGCGATGCAGTACATCGCTCCGCGCGCCGTTTGCAACACCTTGCCCGCTCCCGCGTATACCTGGCGGGTGACGAGAAACGGGATCAAGACGTCGGTGAACTTGGAGAAGTCGCCCTCGCGCTCGACGAGATAATTTTCGTGGCACCCGTAGGAGTTGCCGGCGCTGTCGGTGTTGTTCTTGAAGAGGAACACCTCACCGCGAATGCCCTCTTCCCGCAGCCGCTGTTCGGCGCTCTGAACGAGCCCTTCGAGGATCCGCTCCCCCGCCTTGTCGTGCACGACAACGTCGTGTATCGAGTCGCATTCGGGAGTCGCGTACTCGGGATGGCTCCCGACGTCGAGGTAGAGCCGAGCTCCGTTCTCGAGGAAGACGTTGCTCGACCGGCCCCACGAGACGACCCGCCGGAACAGGTAGCGGGCGACCTCATCAGGGCTCAGTCGCCGCTGCCCGCGGAGCGTGCACGTGACGCCATACTCGTTCTCGAGGCCGAAGATCCGCCGCTCCATCGTGGCGAGTGTACGAGTTCAAGCGTCGAGCTCGGGCTCTGGTACCTGTTCTGTGGCCAGACTGTGGCTCCAGGCGGTGCCGGGGCTCGGGCGCTCATACACTCAAGGGGTGGTCCCGATGAGCCGCCTGACATCGCTCCAGGGAACGTTCCGTGCACACGTGCTGGCCGCGCGACTCCTCGACGAGGGATTCGACGTCGAACTGCGCGGCGCCCTCGACGGTCCCTACGGTCTCACTGTCGGCGATCTGGCGCGCGTCGACGTGTACGTGCCGGGAGATCAGATCGAAGAAGCGAGCATGGTGCTGCTCGTCACCGAAGTCGACGAGGTCGACGACCGATTCGACGACGATCGCCCACCGGCAGGCGCTCGGCGCCATGTGCGCGGACGTGCGGTTGCCGCGCTGATCCTGTTCGTGCTCATTGCCGGTCCGCTCGCGCAAGTCTTGCGCTGGTACTGACCGTCCGATTTCGCCGGCGCGGCATCCGCCTGGGCGCTACTTGGAGTTCAGCAGTCCGGTCAGCTCGGCGTTCTTGATGCGTCGGAAGGCGCGGCGTGGGCGTGCACGTTCGAGCAGCGCGACCTCGAGATGCTCGGCGCCCAGTGAGGCGCCGTCGGAACCGAGGACACGTGCGCCAAGTTTCAGCGCGTCGCCGAGCTCCATGGCGTCAGCGAATTGTGTCTCGAGCGCTTCGGTGATCTGTTCGGTTTGGCCGCCGAGCACGGCGTAACGGCGTTCGTCGATCACGACCCCGTCGTAAAAGAGGTGATACATCTCGGCGTGGTCGTCGCCGCTGCGTCCAACTTCGGCCACGAGGAGTTCGACCTCGTACGGCTTCATCTCGTGCGTGAACACCTGGCCGAGCGTCTGCGCATACGCGTTGGCGAGCTCTTTGGCTGAGACATCTTCGCGGGAGTACGAGTAGCCCTTGAGATCGGCGTGTCGTACCCCGGCGACCCGCAACATCTGGAATTCGTTGTACTTGCCCACCGCGGCGAACGCAACCCGGTCGTAGATCTCGCTGATTTTCGACAGTGTGCGTGATCCGTTGTCGGCGACGATCAGCACGCCCGGCGCGCACTCAAGCGCAACCAGGCTTCGACCGCGAGCGATGCCCTTGCGCGCGTAGTCCGCGCGGTCCTTCATGACCTGCTCGGGAGAAACGTAGAAAGGCATGTTCATGCGGTTTGGACCTCCGGCCGATGACCGGACAACACCCCGGCAATGTTCGGGCGTCCAGATGTCCGCCTGGCCTTCATCGGGGGTCACCTCCGCCGCGTTCGGGACCGTCGAGGAGCGCTCGGCTGCGTGTCTCGACGTCGGACTCGTCGAGGGCCCGGAAGCCGTCCGCGTCGATCGCGGCGACGAGCGGGAAGATGCCCCGCACGAGGTCAGGTCCGCCGGTCGCGACATCTTCGTCCGCGGCCGCGAACAGCGATCGGATCGCCAGGGCGACGGTGTCGTCGAGGGACATACCGTCGGTCCAGCCCGACTTGATCCAGTTGCGGGCGTGGATGCTGCCCGACCCCTGCCCCTGGTAGTCGGTCTCTTCGTAGCGTCCGCCGGTCACGTCGTACGAGAAGACTCGGCCGCGTTCGCGGTGCTGGTCGTAACCGGCGAACAGCGGCACGACCGCAAGGCCCTGCATCGCGGCCGGCAAGTTCGCTCGTACCAGCAGGCCGAGCTGGTTGGCTTTGCCTTCGAGGCTGAGGACCTCGCCTTGTACCTTTTCGTAGTGTTCGAGCTGGGTCTGGAACAGCTTGACCATTTCGATCGCCGGCCCGGCCGCTCCCGCGATCGCCACGCCGGAAAAATCGTCGGCGGCGAACACTTTGTCTATGCGCCGGTTGGCGATCGTGTAGCCCGCGGTCGCTCGCCGGTCACCGGCCATCACGACGCCGCCGGCGTAGCGGACGGCGACCACGGTCGTGCCGTGGGGCAGGTCCAAGGGCGCGGTTCCGCCCGTCGCGCCGGCCCCCGGGAGCTGGTGCGGGCTCACTCGGCGCAGAAGATCGGCGAACGAGGGTCCGGGGTCGATATTCGAGGCGAACAGCGGTAACGAGCTCGGTTCAGACATCGAGCGCGGAGCCTACAGCCGGATCTCAGCAACCCGGCGCGACCGTCTGCGCCCGCCCGTCGGTTCGCTCCAACTGACGCGTTCGACCGGGAATGCTGGGTTCGCGGCGCGTCGTGCCGACCTCGCGCGTCGTTCGAACGCCATCGGTATTCGTCGGCCTCGGCCGACGCACACATCCAACGTGGGTGTGCGGTCAGGCGATCTCGTCGGCTCGGCGAACGCCAACCATGGGGGGCTCGCAGTCCGAACTATGACCGTCGTGTGTGTGTGCCGCACGGCAACCGACGTTGAGGGCCTCGTCGCCCGTCAGACAGCACGACCTTCACCCCGCGGGCGGACAACTGGTCGAGTTGGCTTGCGCCAGCGTTGCACGTCCGCCGGCCTGCCTGTCGTTACTGGCCACCCTTTTGTACATAGTTTCGCACGAATTCCTCGGCGTTGTCTTCGAGCACCGAGTCGATTTCGTCCAACAGATCGTCGATATCTTCCTTCAGCTTCTCGCCGCGCTCGGACGAGGCGGGCACCTCTTCGACGACCTCTTCTTCGCGTTCTTTGGGCGCCGGTTTCTGTTTGCGCTCACGTTCCGGCATCAGGTCCTCCTAGGGCGACGCGAGCCGCTCGACGAGCTGGCGTGGCGTCGATACCTCCGTGAACAACTGTGCGACATGCAACTTGCTACCACGCGTGGGCTCCATCATCGGGATCCTCCGCAGCGGGTCGCTGCCGACGTCGAGGACCAGACTGTCCCAGTTGGCGGCGACCACGGAGTCAGCCCAGCGGGCCAGGCAGGTGCCCCGGAAGTAGGCCCGGGTCGTTTCGGGCGGATCGACCATGGCGGCCCGCACGGCGGGCTCTTCGAGCAGGCGTTCGACCTTGCCGGCGCGCACGAGACGTTCGTACAGCGACCGAGCCGGGCGCACGTCGTGGTATTGGAGGTCGAGGAGCGAGAGCTTCGGATCGCTCCAGCTCAACTTGTCGCGGTCGACGTAGGCGCGCAACAGGTTGGACTTCGTGACCCAGTCGAGCTGGCCGTCGAGCTCCGACGGGTCGCGTTCGAGCGTAGTGAGCACCTGTTCCCATCGGTCGAGTACCAGTCCGCAAATCTCGTCGCCGCCGCAGGCCTCGAGACCGCTCTCGTCGGCGTACTTGCGGGCCAGCCGCAAGAACTCCCATTGCATCTCGATCGCGCTGCAGCGGCCGAGCGAGGCAACTTCGACCGTCGCTCGACACGTCGGGTCGTGCGAGACGGCACGCATCGCAGGCACAGGTCCGCTGATGGACAGGTCCTTGTCGATGAAGCCGTCTTCGATCATTGCGAGCACGATCGCAGTCGCGCCGACCTTGAGGAACGTCGCGACCTCGCAGAGATTCGCGTCGCCGACGATGACGTGCAGCCGACGGTACTTCTGTGGGTCGGCGTGCGGCTCGTCGCGCGTGTTCACGATCGGACGCTTCAGCGTGGTCTCGAGTCCGACCTCTTCCTCGAAAAAGTCGGCGCGCTGACTGATTTGAAAGTCGACCGCGTCGGCGCCGTTCTCCGAACCGACCTTCCCAGCGCCGGTGAACACTTGCCGCGTGACGAACCACGGGATGAGGTTGCGTACAAGTGTCGCGAACGGGACCGCGCGATCGACAAGAAAGTTCTCGTGACAGCCGTACGAGTTGCCTTTGCCGTCGCTGTTGTTCTTGTAGACGACGATCTCCTGGCCGGACGGCAGCAGCTGGCGGGCCGCGTCCATCGAGCGCGCGAGGATGCGCTCTCCCGCCTTGTCGAAGAGCACCGCCTGCATCGGGTCGCTGCACTCCGGAGTTGAGTACTCCGGGTGAGCATGATCGACGTAATAACGGGCGCCGTTGGTGAGTACGGCGTTGACGAGATGGGTTTCGACCTCAGGTGGCTGAGCGCCGTCTCGGGCGAATCCACGCGCGTCGCGGCCCGGAGATTCGTCTTCGAAGTCCCAGCCGACTCGGTGTTGTTCGACGTAGCCGTTGATGAGGAGGCTCGACGCGATGACCGGGTTGGGGTCCGGGGCGCCCCGCAGCGCGACGCCGTACTCGGTCTCGATGCCGACGATCTTCGGTACGGTCACGCGGGCAGTCTACTGGCGGGGCCGTCCCAGTTTCGCCGGCACGCGCCGCAAGGGTCCTTTTCGTGTCAGCGCGCGGCTACAGGTACTGGCCGGTCGTCACACGCTCGATCTGGCGGCCACCTTGCGCTTCACCTTCGTTGACGATCGTGCGCACGTACACGATGCGCTCGCCCTTCTTGCCGGAGATCTTCGCCCAGTCGTCGGGGTTGGTCGTGTTCGGAAGGTCTTCGTGCTCGCGGAACTCCTGCTTGATGGAATCGAGCAGATCGTCCACGACGATCCCTCGTTCGCCGCCCGCGATCGTGCGCTTGATCGAAAGCTTCTTCGCTCGGCGCACGATGTTCTCGATCATGGCACCCGACGAGAAGTCCTTGAAGTAGAGCAGCTCCTTGTCGCCGTTCTGGTAGGTCACCTCGAGGAACTTGTTGTCGTCGCCGGTGTCGTACATGTGCTCGACCGCGGACGAGATCATGCGAGCGACGGCCGCGGACGGATCGCCGTCGGAGGTTTTCAACTCCGACTCGGCGAGCGGCAGGTTCGGTGTGAGGTATTGGTGGAAGATCTTGGTCGCGCTCTCGGCGTCGGGACGCTCGATCTTGATCTTCACGTCGAGGCGTCCGGGTCGCAGGATCGCGGGGTCGATCAGGTCCTCGCGGTTCGACGCGCCGATCACGATCACGTTCTTGAGCGACTCGACCCCGTCGATCTCAGCGAGCAGCTGGGGCACGATCGTGGATTCGATATCGGAGCTGATACCTGTCCCGCGCGTGCGGAACAGCGAGTCCATCTCGTCGAAGAAGACGATGACGGGGTAACCCTCCTCGCTCTTCTCCCGCGCCCGTTGGAAGATGAGACGGATCTGGCGCTCAGTTTCGCCGACGTACTTGTTGAGCAGCTCCGGACCTTTGATGTTGAGGAAGTACGAGCGGGCGGAAGCGTTCCCGGTCTTCTCCGCAACGCGCTTGGCCAACGAGTTCGCGACGGCCTTGGCGATCAGGGTCTTGCCGCAGCCCGGCGGGCCGTACAACAAGATGCCCTTGGGGGGTTGGAGCTCATGCTCTTTGAACAAGTCTCCATAGAGGTACGGCAGCTCGACCGCGTCCTTGATCATCTCGATCTGCTCGTCGAGGCCGCCGACGTCGTCGTACGAGACGTCGGGGACCTCCTCGAGCACGAGATCTTCGACCTCGGGACGAGGAAGCTTCTCGAGCAGTAAGCCCGACCGGCCCTCCATCAGCAGATGGTCGCCGGCGTGCAGCTTCTGGCCGATGAGGCTCTCGGCCAGCTCGCAGATCCGTTCTTCGTCGGCCCGTCCCACAATGAAGGCGCGTGTGCCGTCTTCGAGCAGCTCCTTGAAGGTCACGACTTCGCCCGCGACTTCGGTTCCGCGCGCGAGTACGACGTTGAGCGACTCGTTGAGCACGACTTCTTGGCCGCGCTGCAGATCGTCAGAGTTGAGCTCGGGGTGCAGCGCGACGCGCATCTTGCGGCCGGCGGTGAAGATGTCGGCCGTTCCGTCGTCGTTGGTTCCGAGGAACGTTCCGTAGCCCGACGGAGGCATGGTGAGCTTCTCGACGTCTTCCCGGAGGGCGGCAATGTGCTCGCGTGCCTCACGGAGTGTGGCAGACAGCTTCTCGTTCTGGGAGACCGCCTGGGCGAGCTGCCCCTTGGTCTCGAGGAGGCGCTCCTCCAACGTGCGGACCCGCTTCGGGGCGTCCTGCAGCCGGCGACGAAGGACAACCACCTCTTCTTCGAGGCCCTTGATCGTCTCTTGGAGCTGGGCGACTTGCCCCTCGTAATCTGCCAGCCTGCGCTCGTGCTCCGCGGCCATGACTGGGCACCTCCTCGGTCGTGTCGGACCCTAGTCCCGTGTTCCAGGTCCCGAGCGCGCATCCGATACGTTGACGACTTCTCGCAGACCTCGACCGGTCTGAGCTCGATTTCTCACTCAATAGTGTGATAAATTACGGAACAGCGTTTCGCGGGCGACAGGATCGTCAGCGGAACCCGAACCTTTCTTCGACCTCGACACCGCAAAAGTGAGGGCAGCGAGATGAAGGTCTGGATCGACCAGGATCTGTGCACCGGCGACGGCCTGTGCGAGGAGATCGCGCCCGACGTGTTCACCCTCCTCGACGATGGGCTCGCTTACGTCAAAGAGGGCTCGAAAGTCTTTTCTGACCCTGGTGGGGCCGAAGGGCTGGCCGGATTCCCCGACAACATGCTCGACGCGGTGGTCGAGGCTGCTGAGGAGTGCCCCGGAGAGTGCATCTTCATCGAAGCTGAATAGGGCTTCAGCTCACGAGGCAGCGCCCGGTCGCGACGGCCGCCGGATCACGCTCGAGCACCTGGCTGATCACCGGTCTGATTTCGGCGTCGGTCAGCGCGTACGCGGTCGCGCTCCGGCCGGGATCGATCGCGAATGCCATTCCGATGAGTTCGCCGCGACGGTTGACCAACGCGCCGCCCGAATCGCCCGGCGCGAGCGCGGCCGCGAGCACATAGACATGCCGGCGGCTCGTGCCCGTACGGTAGATGTCGGTGCCGACCGCGACGATCTCGTCACCGACTCGAGCAGGTGACGCTCGCAGCGCACCGCCGCCCGGGTGTCCGTAGACCGCGCCGACACCGCCGACGACACCATCCGCCATGACCAGCGGACGCGCCGCGGGATCGCTCGTCGTGAGCGCGGGGACGTCGAGGATGGCGACATCGCGCACCGGATCGAACGCGATCACGGTGGCCGCCATCGCCGATCCCGACGCGTCCTCAACGGTGGTTGCGCGCTCCCCCGCGACCACGTGCGCGTTGGTCACGACCAGATCTGGTGCCGCAATCCAACCGCTGCCCTCTTGGATTTCGTTGCACGCGCGGCCCGTGACGAGGACCGTCGACGCGCGCACTCGCATGTCGACCGTCGTCGTGATCGAAGTGCCGGGCGGCGGTCCCGGATTCGGAGGCGACTGCAACGTCCCGAGCGCCGAAGGGTAGGGCGCGTCGGAGATGGCGCGTCCCCACGCGGCGAAGCGAGCCGGCTGGCTCGGCGCCCAACGCTCGATCGCGGCCACGATCGTTGAGCCGCGCGCCATGCGTGCCGGCCAGCCTTTCGCGGTTGCCAGTGAGGGGATCACCATCCACAACAACGCGAGCACGCCTACCACCCCGACGATCGCGCCCGCGAGCCGATCCCACCGTGGCAGCCGTTTGCGCATCGGCACGATCCGATGCACGAGTCCGCCGACCGCCAAACCCACGGTCTGGCCGAGCAACGCGACCAGCACGAGAAAGAGCACCGCGACCGAGGCACGATTCGCCGGTTTGCTGCCGCCGAAGGTGGTGACCACCCGCGGGACGAAGCGAACGCCGATCCCCAAACCGACAACGACCCCCGCCCACGCGACGACGCGCGCGACGAAGCCGAGGCGCCATCCTCCCACTCCGGCGCCGAGGATCAGCACCAGAACGACGAGGTCGAGCGTGTTCACGCGGCGAAGGGGAGGCTCACGTATCCCGTGCCAGCAGCCGGCCGTGGGTGAGGAAACCCGTATGCGCGACCATCCGGTGGTCGGGTCGGATCGACTGGCCCTCGACGTGCCAGGTGCGTTGGAGCACTTCGAGCGTCTCGACCATACCGAACGGCGCGTTCGCGAGCTCCTCACGCAGCCTTCCGACCTGCAAGATCGTGGGAAGGTACGCCAGGAGAATGCCGCCCGGGCGGAGCGATTCGAGCGCGTGCTTCACGACACGCCACGGCTCGGGCAGGTCCAGCAGGATCCGGTCGAGGTCATGTTCGTCGATTCCCTCGTAGACATCGCGCACCTCGATCGACAGTGGCACTTCGCCGCCGAGGAACCCGTGCACATTGCGCAGCGCACGTTGTGCGAAGTCGTCGCGGATCTCATAGCCGGTCACGTGACCGGTCGGGCCGATCGCGCGCAACAGGGCCGTCGTCAGCGCTCCCGACCCCACTCCCGACTCAAGGACGCGCGCGCCGGGAAACACGTCAGCGAGCACGAGGATCGGTCCGAGATCCTTCGGATAGATCACCTGCGCGCCGCGCGGCATCTCCAGCACATATTCAGCGAGGGTCGGCCGCACGGCAACGAGGCGGGCACCCCGCGAGGTATGGACCGTCGTCCCGTCAGAATGGCCGATCAGGTCGTCGTGGGCCACGATGCCGGCATGGGTGTGAAATTGTCCGCCGACCTCGAGCGTGACGAGGTGACGCCGCTTCTTGTAATCGACGAGCAGCACCTGATCGCCTGCCGCGAACTCCCCCGCGATGTCCATGCGACTCACGTCTCGACGCGTACGGGGATCTGGCGAGTAGCTCGGGCGCGCAACCGGCAGAACGCACAGATCTCGGCTGGGGTCGGCGCACCGCACTCCGGACAGGGGTGCAGGTCGTCGCGCTCGTCGACCGCGTCACCGGCGAAGCGCTCGTGCGCGCGCTCGATGAAGCCGAACAAGAATGCGGCCTTGGTCCCGGGCGACCGCTCCTCGATCTCGTTGAGCAGCGCCTTGTATCCGAGGTGACGGTTGCCTGTCGCCATCGGACACTCCTCGATGATGTAGTCGATGCCGGTCAGCACGCAGTACGCCGCGAGCTCACGTTCACCGAGCCTCACGAGCGGCTTCACTTTGCGTACGAACCCTGGCGCGGCCGCCAAGATGGGATGCTGGCGGCCGAGATAGGCCGCGTCCCAGCGCAACACGTTGCCGAGCAGCACCGCGGCCTCGTCATCGAGATTATGACCGGTCGCAAGTACGTCATAGCCGTTCGAGCGCGCCGCGTCGTTGAACACGTGGCGCTTCGACAGGCCGCACGCCGAACAAGGAACGCGATGGATTGCCTTCGAAGCTTCGGGAACGTCGAAACCGAACGTGGTCCGCAAGTCGACCTCGAGGAGCGGCCAACCCTTGCGCTCGGCGAACGCCCGCGCGTACTCGCCTGATCGGTCGGAGTATTCCCCGATGCCGAGGCCGACATACAACCCGTCAGCGTCATAGCCCAGTTCCCGCAAGAGTTGCCACAGCCCGAGGGAGTCCTTGCCGCCCGACACCGCCACGAGGACGCGCTCGCCCGCCGCGATCATGTCGTGGTCTTCGATCGCGCGACGCACCTGCTCTGCGCAATGACGTGTGAAGCACGCGGCGCAAAAGCCCGCGTTGTGACGACGCACATCGATCACCGCCGGTTCGCGACACCGGCGACACTTCACCGCGCACCCCCCGAGACGACCGGGCGGATCTCCACCACGTCATCGTCGCAAAGGTGCTCGTCTCCGGTCGCGAGGGTGTCGTTGCGAATGACGAGCACGGACTCCGGAACCACCTCGAGATTCGTCAGAAGCTGCGCGACGGTGCGCGGCGCCGGTACATCGAGCTCACGGCGCGGGTTGCGCAGGACAACTTTCATGATTCGGCTACGACCTCCGGCCCACGATCACGCCAAGGCGCTGCGAGACGATCCCGACCTCCGGAACTGCGCCTGCCCCATATTCAGGCCAGGGTACCGGCGCGGAGCCGCGGTTATCGCTTGGCCGGCACTTTCGTGATGACCTCGAACTGATCGCCCGCAACCAAACGCGTGCGGAAGAGGATGTCTTCGCGGTCGCGGGCGAAGTAACGCAGGAGACGGACGCCGCCGGCGACGGTCGCGACGATGAGCCAGACGCGCGAACCGTTTCGACCTCGACGCCACCCAGTGGTGGTCAGGCGGCGAAGGAGAGACTCGAACATCACAGACGCCTGATCTCGAGCACCGTCTGGCGTCTCTTTCCTTTGCGACGGCCCAACAGATACGCGGCAGCGATCGTGACGACCGCCACTCCGACCGCGATCGCGATCGCCGGAACCTTCGCCGCTTCGGCACGCTGATCGACTTCGCCCCGCAGCTCCTGCAGCTTGGCCTCGATGTCATCGCGTGTGATCTTGTGGTCGGTGACCACAGCCGTCTTGGCACTCATGATCTCGCACTCCTTTCGGATTTGCGCGCCCGTCTCGACCGAGCGATCCATACGACCGCGGCGACGATGAGGAGCGCGACGACGACCGCCAAGTACGGCACCCACGACCAGTTGCCGTGCACGGCCCACCCGTGAATGCTCTGCAGCGCACGGAGCAGACCAACGGCGAGGAAACCGACGCCGGTACCGATGAGCAACGCGCCGCCCAGTCCGAAGCCGACCGTGCGCGTCAAGCCCTTGAGCGGATCCGTCGCCTCTTGCTTGGCGTACGCGATCACGAGGTCCTTCAGCTCGCGCACTGTCTGCTGCGGGTTGTCGGCCACTCATCTCCAGTCAGGTCGGGCGTACGAGTCTCGTCGCGGCGATCCGCCGGACGCAACCGCCCAATACGGCCGATTGACCGTATTGTCGGGGTCGATCTAGTGCTCGACGCGGTCAGCGCGGCGCCGGCACGAGATCGCGTGGGCTGGGTGCGTCGAGAGCGTCGCCGATCGCCTCGGCGATCTCATCTTGCAGGGTTTCGCCCTCAGTCGTCGAAAAGTTGCCGTTGGCGAGAAACGCAAACCGGACGGGCACGGCGCGGGGCGCACGACCGGCCGACCCGGCGGCGTCGATGACCCCGGCCAGTCCGACGACGCCGTCGATGTGCCCAGTCTTTGCCCGCAAGCGACCGGCGAGTGCGGTACCGACGAAACGGCTTGCCAGGGTGCCCGACTGACCCGCGACCGGCAGTCCCTTCACGATCGCCGAAAATCTTGGTTGGCTTCCGAGCGCGACTGCCGCCAACAGCGACGCGCAGGTGATCCGGTTGTCCGGCGCCAAGCCCGACCCGTCGTGCAGGACGACGCCGCCGACCGGCACGCCCAAACCGGACAGTACCGCCACAATCGCGTGCGCGCCGGCCGCCGTGGTCCCGGTCCCCGCACGGACGCGACCGACCTCCCGGGCGAGCAGCTCGGCGGTTTCGTCGTTACTCACCGTAAGCATCTGCTCGACGATCTGGCCAAGAGGTGGTGATTCGACCTGCGCGACCTCGCGTTCGCCCGACGGCGATGCCCGGCCCGGATCGGTCGCGCCCGCCGAGATGGTGACGCCGCGCGCGGCGAGCAGGGACGCGAGTTGCTCAACGGAGTCCAACGCCGGGTCGGCTGCTGCGATCCCGTCGTCGCCGCGTCCACCGTTGACGATCAGTGCGCCCAATGCGCCGACGTCGCCTTCGGACACGTAGTTCGGTTTCCAGTCTGGCACCGCGCGCGCACGGTCGTAGCGGCTGTCGTCGGCCACCAACGCGCCTTCGATTCGCTGCACGCCCGCACCCACGATTGCGTCGGCAAGCGCGGGGAGGGGCGTGTTCGGCGCCGTCGCCGTGCTCGGCGCGCTCGACGTCGAGAGCACCGGGTCGCCGCCGCCGACGATGGTGAGATCACCTTCGAGGGTTCCGTTCTCCAACGGTGCATTGGTCAGCGCCCGCGTCTCGAAACGGTGCTGGGCGCCGAGTACCGCGAGCGCGGCCGCCGCAGTGAGGAGCTTTTGGGTCGACGCACCCGCGAGCGCGCGGCCGGGCCCCACGCGGGTCACGGCTCCGTCGGGTCCATCAACCGAGACGCAGCTGGCGAACGGCGCCGCAATTCCCGCGAGTTGACGCTGCAGAGCCGACGACGTCACCGCGCTGACGAGCACCGCTGGTATCCGGCGAGGCGACCACAACGGCGTCGCCAGACTCGGCGCGACGGTCAGTTGGTGCCGGAGCCCCGGAGCGGGGTCGGCGCGCGCGCTCAACGCGAGGCACAGTCCACCGACGATGACGAGTATCGCGGCGGCGCCCGGCGCCCGCTGTCGCCGCCTCAGTCCAATCCTCGTATCTGACGGAAGCGCGCGTAACGCCACAGGTGTCCGAGCGCGGTCACGGCACGATTCGCCGATGGGTAACAGAGCCGCCCCGTCGCACGGACGGTCGCGGGTCCCGGATTGTCGGGTGCGGTGACCGCGAGCTCGGACGCGGTCAGGATCGGCTTGCCGGTCGCGTCGGCGATGTCGGCCGCTGCTTGCGCAAACCGCGTGTCTTGACGCTCGTGATAGTCGACGATTCGCTCAAGCCCGTAGTCGGGGTAGAAGCCACCTTCACGCGCCAGGCGCGCCTGGTTCGACTGGATGCCGATCCCCAGGTACACGATCGCATCGATCGCCGCGTGGTTCGCCACCAGCTCGAGGACCAACGGGATCGTGTCCCGGGTCTCGCCCCCCGCGAGATCGATCGGGTTGTTCCGGCTCCAGCGGGGAGGGAGATGTTCGTCGATCTCGGCCAGCAGATCGTCGGGCAAAGGTGCGAGTTGCAAGGCGCCGTCACGCGCGATCGCGTCGGCCGTGACCACTCCCCAACCTCCCGCGGTGGTCACGACAGCCGTCCGCGGTCCTGGCGGCAACGGCTGCGTCGCGAAGGTTGCCGCCGCCTCGAATGCCTCCTCGATCGTGGCCGCGCGCGTGACTCCGGCCTGACGGCACAGGCTCGCGAACACGCGCTCGTCGGACGCGAGCGAACCGGTATGACTGGCCGCGGCGCGCTGTCCACCGGCAGTCGTGCCGCCCTTGACGACCACGACAGGCTTCTTCGACGTCGCACCGGTGAGTGACTCGTACAGCGCAGATCCGTCGGAGACGCCTTCGAGGTAGGCGAGGCACACCCCGGTCGCGTCGTCGTGTGCGTACCAGTCGAGATAGTCAGCGATCCCGACCGCCGCAGCGTTGCCCGCGCTCACCGCGCGGCTGATGCCCACACCGGTCTGTGTCGCCCAGTTCTCGAACGACGACACGAAGTTGCCCGACTGGCTCGCGATCGCGATCCGGCCCGGCGGCGGGATGGGGGCGACGATTTGGGCACACAGGCGCGCCGGAGTCGAGACGATGCCTTGACCGTTCGGTCCTGCGAGCAGGATGCCCAACGAGTCGGCGAGCGTGACCAGTTCCTCCTCGGCGCGCCGGCCGGCTTCTCCCGCTTCGCCGTACCCCGCGCTCGTGAAGAACGCAGCTCGGACGCCGCGTCGCGCACACGCACGCAACAGCTCCGGATTGGCCACAGCCGGGGTGCACACAAACACGAGGTCCCAGTGTCCGTTCGGGAGATCCTCGACGCGCCCCACAGTGTCGACTCCGAGAACCGGCGTCCGTTCGAGATTCGTTGCGCCGACCTTGCCCGCGTACCCCGCGGCGAGAATGTTGTGGAGCGCGACGAACCCGAACTTTCCCGGATGGCTCGACGCTCCCGCCACAATCACGCCGCGCGGATCGAACAGCGCCGACAGTCCCTCCCGAAGATCGCGAACCCGCGCCCGCTGACGGTCTCCAGAACGGCCGCGTCCCGCGGGTTGGGGGCCGGAGGCGACCTCGACCAAGGCGTCAACCGCGATCGGTTTGCCGTCTACGACGATCAGCGGGTTGACGTCGACCGCGGCCACGTCGGGTCGCTCCGTTGCCAGCCTCGACAGACCGATCAGCACGGCGCGCAGGGCCGCACGGTCGACCGGTGGTTCGCCGCGGAACTCCCCGAGCAGCTTCTGGGTCGAGAGATCGTCGATCAACTCGTCGGCATCGACATCGCTCAGCGGCACCCGGCGGAACGCGACGTCTCCTAAAGCTTCGGTGAGCACGCCGCCCACCCCGAGCATCACGCACGGGCCGAACTGGGGATCGCGCACGACTCCGGCGATGAGTTCCCGAGTGCCGCTCACCATCGGCGCGACCAGTAGCTCGACCGCACCGTCTTGGGAGGTGGCGGCGCCGAGCAGCGACGTCGCAGCGTCGCGCACAGCACGTGCATCACCCAGACGGAGACGCACAAGGCCCCGCTCAGTCTTATGCGCGATCGTGTCTCCGCACAGTTTCAACACGACCGGATAGCCGAGCGCGTCGGCCGCGTTCGTCGCCGCGTCGGCATCGCCAACCATGCGTTCGTCGAGCACGGGTACCCCGTAGCTGGCGAGGAGCTGCTTCGACGTAGCTTCCGAAAGGGTTGTCACGCTACCGGGTCCCGCATCTGCTCATACGGCGGAGCGCCGACCCTGCCAGTACTCGTCGCGCAGCACACGTTTGAGCAGCTTGCCGGAGTCGGTACGCGGCAGCTCGTCGCGAAGCTCGTAGGCGCGGGGCCGCTTGTAGCTCGCCAGTCGGGGTTCCGCGAACGTCCGCAGCTCTTCGACGTCGATCGTCTCCCCCGACTTTGCCTGCACGATCGCATGGACGCGTTCGCCCCATTCGTCGTCGGGGATCCCGAACACCGCGACATCAAGCACTTGCGGATGCGCGTACAGGACAGCCTCAATCTCGGCCGGGTAGATATTCACCCCACCCGAGATGATCATGTCCTTCTTCCGGTCACAGATGAACACGTAACCCTCGTCGTCGACGTACGCCACGTCACCGACCGATTTCCAGTCGTTCGCGGTGCTGTCGGCACCCGACAGCTGCGTGAGCTGCTCGTCGGTGCGGTAGTAGCCATCCATCGCGAGCCCGGTTCGTACGAACAGTTCGCCCGGCTCGCCGGGTGCGGCGTCGGTGCCGTCCTCCTTGACGACCTTCATCTCGATACCGCCATACGGCTTCCCGCACGAGCCGGGCTTGCGGAGTTGATCTTGTGGCTTCAGGACAGTATCGACGCCGAGCTCAGTCGAGCCGTACACCTCGTAAAGGAACCCGTCGCCGAGCTTGTCGATAATTTCCTGCTTCAGGGCATACGGAACCGGCGCAGCATTCGCGATCAGGGTCACCATCGAAGACATGTCGGCACGCGCGAGTTGATCGGCGGGAAGCGAAACGATGCGCTTAAGTTGCGTGGGCGCCGAGAACGTATTGGTGACGCGATACTCCTTCACAAGTTCGATCCAGCGTGCCGCATCGAACTTGCGCAACACCACGATCGGGGCGCCGAGCGTATGCGACAGCGACGCGAACGCGAGCGGGCCGGAATGGTAGAGCGGACCGGTCGTGAGGTGTACCGCGTTCTCGTGCAGCAGGTTCAACTCGCCGAGCAGCGAGAACACGATCTGTCGATCCGTGCGCGTCCGCAGAGCCCCTTTCGGCTTGCCGGTGGTTCCCGAGGTGTAGATCATCGCCGAACCGGCCTCACTTCCGGGCTCGATGTCCGGCTCGGTGTCCGGCGCTCCGGCGATGACATCGTCCCAACACTGACAACCGTCCGGCGTCGCGCCACCGAACACGACCACGGTCCGAACGTTCGGGACCTGGGCGCGCACCTGCGCGACGAGAGGCGCCTCGTCGGCGTCGACGACCACGATCGTGGCGTCGGAGTTGTCGATGACGTACGCCATCTCCTCGGCGTTGAACCGATAAGACAACGGCACGGCGACCAGGTTCAGCTTGCGCGCCGCGTGGATCGTGACGAGCACTTCGAGTGAATTGGGTCCGCACCACACGAGCCGCTCACCCGGCCGTGCGCCGGCCGCGAGCAGTCCATGCGCGAGCTCATTGACGAGCCGATTGAGGTCGCCAAAGGTGGTGATCGACGGTCTGGCACCGCCCGACCCGTCGACAACGACGGCGGTGCGGTCCCCGAATTGCTGCGCATGCTGGGCCAGAGCATCGAGCGGAGCGTTCATGATGTGTGCCTCCCGTTGCCGGTGCGGGAGCGTAGCCAAGGCCGACCGAGGCAATGTCGCTGCGCCGAGCGGCCCGCGAACGCAGTGCCGCGTACGACAACCGTTCGGGCCTCCAGGAACTGCATGCGACTGGGCCGAGGTGTCGACGTGGTGCAGCGTTCAGGACGCCGAAGCCACGTACGCTCGCCGCACTATGGGTCGCGCCTTTGCCGTTCGCGGCATCGTCGAGGGTTTCTACGGGACGCCGTGGACCCACGACGCGCGAGTCCGAGCGATTTCGTTCCTGGCGCCGCGGGGTCTGAACGCCTACGTGTACGCGCCCAAAGACGACGCCAAGCACCGAGCGGACTGGCGCACCGGCTACGACTCTGAACAGCTCGCCCACTTTGGCGAACTCGCGGCCGTCGCCGCGACGAACCGAGCCCGGGTCGGTTTCGCGATCTCCCCCGGGCTCGACATCTCCTACGCATCCGACACCGACCGCGCCGCGCTGTTCGCCAAGCTCGAGCCGCTCCTCGACGTCGGAATCCCGTGGTTCTTGTTGCTGCTCGACGACATCCCGCTGCAGCCGGATCTGGCTCCCCGTCAGGCGGACCTCGCAACGTGGCTGTTCGCTGGCCTGCGTGCCGCGCGCGCCGACACGTCACTCACCCTCTGCCCCACCGAATACGTCGGCACCCGTCCCTCGCCGTACCTCGGTGAGCTCGGCGCCGGCCTGCCCGCGGACGTCGACGTCATGTGGACCGGCCCGACGGTGTGCTCTCCGACGTTACGCGCCGACGACGCGCGGGGATGGGCCGAGGCGCTGGGCGGTCATCGAACGATCGTGTGGGACAACACGCCCGTGAACGACGCGACGATGACGAACGAGCTGCACCTCGGGCCGTATCTCGGACGGGACGCCGATCTTGCCGACCTGGTCGGCGGCGTGCTGTGCAACCCGATGACCCAGGCGTACGCGTCGCTGCTCCAACTCTCGACCGCGATGGAGTTTCTCCGCGATCCCGACGCCTACGACGCCCCGACCGCGTGGGCCCGCGCCTGCGCCGATCTCGGCGGCGAACGCGCCGAGCCCCTGGCCGTTCTCGCTCGAGCGTGCGCCGACGGACCGTTAATCCAGCCGGGGACCCTCGAGCTCACCGAGCTGGTGGACCGGCTCGAAGCCGCGCTCGACGGACCGGGGTGGGCGGACGCGGCGGCGGCACTCGCCCGTGAGCTCCGCGCCGCACGCTCGCTGGCAAACGCCTTCCCCGACGACGATCTCGGCGCCGAAGTCGCGCCGTGGGCCGCCGCGGCGGCCGTCCACGCCTCAGCCGGACTGGCCGCCCTCCGCCTGATCCAGCAGGTGCGGCCGGTAGCCCGGGACGCCGGCACGGTCATTTCGCCGGATCCCGAGTCGGCCATGCAGCACGCTTTTGCAGTCACCTATACATGGATGGCCGCGCGTGCCGATGAACACACCGTGTTCGGACCGCGCTTCGCCGTCTATTCGGCAGTCGTCCAGCTCCCCGACGGAGCCGGGCCTGCCCTCGACGTGTCGGCGTCCCTGCGAGAGAACGCCAACGTCGTCGACCGGCTGTGCCGGCTGGCGCTCAACACTTACGAGGCTTGGCGCCGTGCGCCGGGAACGGAGCGTCAGCCCGTGATCGGCCCGCTGCCCTTCCGCGATCGCCGTCTTGAGGGATCATGAGCCAATCACAACAAACGCGATCTGGGACCCGGGTGGGACACGACTCGACCGGCTATGACCGAGCCGAGCCTCAGAAGCGTCGCATGACCGCGCTCGCGCTGACGGTCGTGATGCCGGCGTTCAACGAGGCCGAAATTCTGGAATCGTCGGTCACGTCGGTGGTGCAAGGCCTGCGTGCCCGGGGCGAAAGCTTCGAGGTCATTGTCGTCGAGAACGGATCGACCGACGGCACCGCCGAGATCGCAGACTCGCTGGCGACGTCGGAACCCGAGGTGCGGGCCGAGCATTGCGCAGACGCCGACTACGGACGGGCGCTGCGAACCGGCCTGCTGCAGGCCCGCGGCGACGCAGTCGTGAATTTCGACACCGATTTCTTCGACCTCGGCTTCCTGGTTGCTGCGGTCGGTCGTCTCTTCGAGCCGGACGGGCCGGTGATTGTCGTCGGCTCCAAGCGCGGCGAAGGCGCATCCGACGACCGAGCCGTGCTCCGCAAGCTCGGAACCGCGGTCTTCAGCACGATGCTGCGGGTTGGGTTCGGGCTGCACGTCTCCGACACCCACGGCATCAAGGCGATGCGCCGCGATGCTGTCGAGCCGTACGCGCGCGCGTGCCGTTCCGGTCAAGACCTTTTCGACACTGAGCTCATCCTGCGGGTCGAGCGCGCCGGACTGCGCACCGCGGAAATCCCAGTCGGCGTGATGGAGTTGCGGCCGGCCCGAACGTCGATCGCGAAGCGAGTGCCTCGTACACTGCTCGGCTTGGTGAAGCTGCGCATCGTCTTGTTCCGGGACCGCCACGAGTGACCGCGCTCGTCGCGGCGCGGATCCTCGACGGACAAGGCGGTACCTCGGCCTCGCCGGCCTGGCTTGTCATGGCCGACGGTCGCGTCGTCGCGACCGGGACAGGCGCTCCGCCGGTCGACGCGATCGATCTCGGCGACGCCCTCCTCGCGCCGGGGTTCGTCGACATTCAGATCAACGGCGCCGAGACAGTCGACTTCGCGCGAGCATCGGTCGCCGACGTCGTCGGAACGATCGACGCTCGCGTCGCCGGCGGTTGTACGGCATGCCTGCCGACGATCTGCAGTGCGCCGCTCGACACGTACGCGCAAATACTTGAGCGCCTCGCCAACGTGCGCGCGGTACGTCCCGACAATGTTCTCGGTGTGCATCTCGAAGGACCGTTCCTCGGCGGGGCCCCAGGAGCCCACCCCCGCGCGCTTGTCCGTCCCGTCGATCTCGAATGGCTGACCGGTATGTGCGACCAGTTCGGCGATCTGGTGCGCATCGTCACCCTCGCCCCCGAGGCCGACCCAGAACTCGCGGCAATGGCTCTGCTACGCGACCGCGGCGTCGTCGTCGCGCTCGGGCACAGCACCGTCGATTACGACTCGGCCCGCGCCGCGGTCGACGCCGGTGCCCGGTTGGTCACCCATCTCTTCAACGGGATGGGGCCGCTGCACCATCGCAATCCGGGGTTGGCCGGCGCCGCCCTCGACGACCCGCGACTGGTCCCGACGATCATCGCCGATGGCATCCACGTGCATCCGGCGATGCTTCGGCTCGCGCTCGTCGCCCGGCCTGACACGGTGCTCGTCAGCGACGCGGTCGCGACGATCGCGCCCGTGCAGGCCCGCGACGGCGCCGCGTACCTCAACGACGGCACCCTCGCGGGCTCGACCCTGACGATGGTCGGCGCGGTGCAACGGGTCGCTGCTCTCGGGTTGGCGCCCGCGGCCGCGGTTCGGTGCGCGTCCGGCAATGCCGCGCGCGCGATCGGCGCAACGGAGTATGGGCGGATTGCTCCGGGGGCACGGGCCGATGTGCTCGCGCTCGATCCCGACACCCTCGCAGTTCGGGCCGTCTGGGTGAACGGAAAGGCCGTGGCCTCCGAGTAGTGTCACGATCGTGGAAATCGTCGCCGCGTTGTTCGTCGAAGGCATCGATTTCCGTCAGGTCAAAGGACCGTCGACACGCATCGACATCACCGGTGCCTTCTTTTCGACTTCGGTCGAGTCGTATCCCGCTCGTTTGGAGCCCCATCTGGTCGTCCTCGTCAGAGCGCCGTTCGGGTCCGAGGGCAACGCAACCCTCGAAACGGTGTTCCGACGCGAGGGTGAAGAGGTCGGACGGAATCGTCAGACGTTTTTCGTCGAACCCGGCAAGTTCGGTTACCGCCTCGTGAAAGGCGAGCTCGAGTTCCCTGAGCCCGGCACCATCGAGGCGTGTTGTTCGATCGTCGACGAGACGTCATCGGTCACAGTTCCGCTCACCACGCTCCCGATCCCGTGATTCGCCTCAACCCGAGGGTGGTGGGCGCCGAATCCGCGAGGGCATGGACCTCGTGAACCGCTACGCCGCCGCGCTTTCACTGCACCCACTCGCGTTCGAAGCGGTCGGCGAAGTCGCCGGCGGCGTCATCGACCAATTCGACGGAGAACGGCCCGATCTCGTCGTGTTCTTCGCGTCGGCACAACACGTCGGAACCTTCGAAGACGTCGCGCACGGCCTACGCCGACTGCTCGAGCCGGACGTGCTCGTCGGTTGCACCGCCGTCGCTGTCGCCGGAGGTGCAACCGAGGTCGAGAACGGGCCCGGCCTGTCGGTGTTCGCAGCTCGTTTCGGAGCCGGTCGGGTCACCGGCGTCGCGCTCGACGCGATCCAAAGTGAAGACGGCGTGTCCATCTCAGGCTGGCCCGACGAGCTCCCCACGCGCGGGACGCTGTTGATGCTCGCCGATCCGTATTCGTTTCCGATGCCGGACTTCTTGCGGCTTTGCAACGCGCAGGTGCCGGACCTAGCCGTGATGGGCGGGATGGCCTCGGCCGCTGCAGGTCCGGGCGGAAACCGCATCGTGCTCGACGATCGAATCATGACGAGCGGCGCCGTCGCGGTCATGTGCTCTGACGATGTGCCGATTCGCGCGGTTGTCTCGCAGGGCTGTCGTCCGATCGGCAAGCCCCTCACGATCACACGCGCCGAACGCAACTTCGCGCACGAGCTGGCCGGTCAGCCCGCGATGGACCGCCTCCAAGAGATCGTGCAGGCCGCGAGCGACGAAGACCGACAGCTCATGCGCGAAGGGCTGCATGTCGGCCTCGTCGTCGACGAGCACCGTCTGGACTTTGGACGCGGCGACTTCCTCGTGCGCAATCTCCTCGGTGTCGACCAGGCGACCGGGTCGCTCGCGATCAGCGAACGGGTCGACGTCGGCCAAACGGTGCAGTTCCAAGTGCGCGATGCGGGCGCGGCCGATGAGGACCTTCGTTGCCTGCTCGGCGGTGTCTCGGGCGCGGGTGTGCTGCTCTTCACGTGCAACGGTCGCGGAACCCATCTGTTCCCAGCGCCCGACCACGACGCCGCCGTGGTCGAAGAGTTGCTCGGAACCGTCCCGTTGGCCGGCGCCTTTTGCGCAGGTGAGGTCGGCCCGATCGGCGGTCAGAATTTTCTGCACGGATTCACGGCCAGCGTGGCGGTCTTCGGCTGAACCGGTCGCCTCACGCGCGCCGGCCCGATTGGCACCGGCCGTTAGGCTGCGGTCGATTCGGGTACATCGCTTCGACGAGAACTGGTCCTAGGACCGAATTTGAACCGGGCTCGATGCATGAGGAGTCGCGCGTGACCGCCCAAACCCAAACGCTCGACCTTGATCGACTCTCGATCAATGTGGTGCGCGCGCTCGCGATGGATGCGGTGCAGCGCGCGAACTCCGGCCATCCGGGGACCCCGATGGCGCTCGCTCCGCTCGCCGACGTGTTATGGACACGGGTGATGACCTACGACGCGACCGATCCGCACTGGCCGGACCGCGACCGGTTCGTACTGTCCAACGGGCACGCCTCGATGTTGTTGTACTCGATGCTGTACCTCACTGGGTTCGGACTCGAACTCGACGACCTGCGTCATTTCCGCCAATGGGGTTCGCGTACGCCGGGACATCCGGAGTACGGCCACACGACCGGTGTCGAAGTCACGACCGGTCCGCTCGGTCAGGGCATCGCTAACGCGGTCGGTATCGCGCTCGCCGAGAAGCACATGCGTGCCCGCTTCGGTTCGGAGGTCTGCGACCACCGCGTGTTCGGGATCTGCGGCGACGGCGACCTCATGGAGGGCATCAGCCACGAAGCGGCATCGCTCGCCGGCCACTTGCAGCTCGGGCGTCTCGTCTTCGTGTACGACGACAACCACATCACGATCGACGGCGACACCGCGCTCGCGTACAGCGACGACGTACCGAAGCGTTTCGAGGCCTACGGCTGGCAGGTCGTGCAGCTCGGCGAGGTTTCGGAGGACACCGCCGCAATCGAGGCCGGGTTGCGTACGGCCATCGCCGAGGAGCGCAGACCGTCGCTCGTCGTGCTGCGGTCCCACATCGGATACCCATCACCCAAAGTGCAAGACACCGCCGCCGCGCACGGCAACCCGTTGGGTGCCGACGAAGTCGCGCGGGTCAAAGAGATCCTCGGACTTCCCAACGAAGATTTCTACGTCCCCGACGACGTCTTGGCCCGCTACCGCACCGCCGGAAGACGCGGCGCGGTCGCGCACGCCGATTGGGCGACTCGAAGCGCCGCGTGGCTCGGGTCGAATCCGGTACTGGCCGACGAGTACGAGGCGTGCCTCGCGGGGCGACCGCTCGGCGGTTGGGAACAGAAGCTCCCGACGTTCGAGGCGGGCAAACAGATTCCAACACGCGAAGCGAGCAAGGACGTCTTGAGCGCGATCGCCGATCTCGTACCCGGGTTGGTCTTAGGATCGGGAGACCTCACCGGCAACAACGGCATGGCGGTTGAGAGCCTCAGCTCGATGACGCCGAGCGACGCATCCGGGCGCCGCATCCACTACGGCATCCGTGAGCACGGCATGGCCGCGGCCGCCAACGGCCTGGCCGTCTCCGGTCTGCTCCCCGCGGTCGGTACGTTCTTCGTGTTCAGCGACTACATGCGACCTTCGGTCCGGCTCGCGTCGATCATGCGTACCAAGGTTGCGTTCGTGTGGACGCACGACTCCGTCGCGGTCGGCGAAGATGGCCCGACACACGAACCGGTTGAGCAGCTCGCGTCATTGCGCGCCATGCCCGGCTTGCGCGTCATCCGCCCGGCCGACGCCAACGAGACGGCGGCCGCGTGGCGCGTGCACCTCGACGGTGAGGGCCCGACGGCACTGCTGCTGACCCGCCAGAAAGTGCCGGTCCTCGACGGCACTGCCGAGCGGGCGGGCGGGGGTGTGAGCCGAGGCGCCTACATACTCGTCGACGAGGGACCACAGCCACTCGACGTTGTACTGGTCGGAACCGGCTCGGAAGTGGCGCTCGCGGTCGCCGCTCGGACGACACTCATCGAACGCGGGCTTGTGGTGCGCGTCGTGTCGATGCCGTCGTGGGATCTGTTCGAGGAACAGGCCGATCAGTACCGCGCGTCCGTGCTGCCTGGCGAGGTTCCGACGCTCGCCGTTGAGGCCGGTGTTCGCTTCGGGTGGGAGCGCTTCGCCGACGATGTGGTGAGCATCGACCGTTTCGGCGCGTCCGCGCCCGGCGATGTGGTCATGCGCGAGCTGGGAATGACGCCCGAGCATGTCGTGGACCGCGCGATCGCCCTGCTTGACGCCTGAACCCGCAACCGCGAACTCGAATCCGGAGGACAGAACCATGGCGAGCTCGATCACGCGGCTCATCGGCTTCGGCCAGAGTCCCTGGTACGACAATCTCACCCGTGCGCTCGCGACCGGCGGGCTGCGCCAGTTGGTCGACGAGCACGGCATCCGCGGCGTGACCTCGAACCCGACGATCTTCGAGAAGGCGATGGCGTCCGGGAACGACTACGACGCCCAGCTGCGCGAGGTCACGTCGGGCGGCGCGACCGCTCGCGACGCGTATTGGGATCTTGTCACCACCGATATCACGCATGCCGTCGACCTTCTGCGCCCGCACTACGAAACGTGGGAAGGGCACGACGGATTCGTGTCGGTCGAAGTGTCTCCCGACCTGGCGCACGACACCGAAGCGACAATCGGGCAGGCCAAGCAGCTCTGGGCCCGTATCGACCGGCCGAACGTGATGATCAAAATCCCCGCCACCGAAGCCGGGATCCCGGCGATCGCGCGAGCGCTCGACGCCGGCCTCAACGTCAATGTCACGTTGATCTTCAGTCTTGCGCGCTACGGCGAGGTCGCGAACGCGTTCCTCGACGGGCTCGAGCGGCGAGCTGCTCGCGGCGACGACATCTCACGGATCGCGTCGGTTGCTTCGTTCTTCGTCAGCCGGGTCGACACCGAGACCGATCGCCGGCTCCCCGAAGGGCACGCGCTTCGTGGGAAGGCTGCGGTAGCAAACGCCAAGCTCGCCTACCAACACTTCGTCGCAACGTTCGCCGGTGCACGCTGGGACGCGCTCGCCGCGCGCGGCGCACGCGTCCAGCGACCACTCTGGGCGTCGACGTCCACCAAGAACCCCGCCTACTCCCCGACGCTGTACGTCGACACGATGATCGGACGTGACACCGTCAATACGCTCGCGCAAGCGTCGATCGACGCGCTCGAGGCGGGTGACACCAACTTACGTGCCGACACGGTGCTCGAAGATGTTGACGACGCCCGCGCCACGATGTCCGCATTGGCGGCAGCCGGTGTCGATTTCGACGACGTGACGGCGACGCTCGAACGTGAAGGTGTCTCGGCGTTCGCGGCCTCGTTCCAGGACGCAGTGTCGACCCTCGAAAAGAAGGCACGCGAGCTGTCCGGCTAGATCCTCGAGCTGTGCTGCGGTTCAGCGTTCGCGCTTCGGCCCCGAGTTCGTGGCCGCGTGACGCAGGTGCGCGGCGAGTTCCGCGGGCGTTGCGTGCCCGTTGACCCCGCTGGTATTCGGCATCACGTAGACGGGGCGGCCGCCGAACGGCTCAGCCTGCCAGCCCGATCGTGCGTGACGGTCGACTGCCGCGCGGTAGCCGCTCAGGCCGACGAAGCAGATCGCGCCCGGCTTGAGCCACGCCGCTAAACGTTCGAGACGCCCTGCACCGAACACGAATTCGTCGCGGGTGAGCTCGTCGGCGCGCGGCGTGGCCCGCTTGACCAGGTCGGTCATTCCGATGCCGTCGACGCGCAACGCCCGAACCGGATCGTGCGCGTGGGTGACGATGCCGGCCTCGAGCGCGGCCGGCCAGAAGCGGTTCCCGGGACGCGCGAACCCGTGTCCCGCGTCGGCCGAGTACTCGCTCGGGTTCAGCCCGACAATCAGGACCCGCATGCCCGGTCCGACGGTGTCGGCCAAAGTGCGGGCCCGTGTCGCCTCGACGTCGAGCCACTCGGTTCCATCGTCGAAGGTGTGCTCAATCGTGAAGCCGGCGCCGATCACAACGTCGATGAGACGTTCGAGGGGCCAGCCGTCGAAGTGTCGTCCCGCGAATCGCTCGTCGGGTTCGGCCGGCTCTGCTCGATCGGAGGTGAGGTACACGTGGAGCGCGCCGCCGACCTGCAGTGCGCGGTGCAGGTCGGCGAGTGCGAGTGGGACACGCTCGGCCGGGATGTGCATGTAGCACTTGTGGGCCCACGTGCCGCCGAGCGCGCCGCGACGCAAGGGCAGAGCTTCGAGGTCGGCGACCACCCGCGCCGCGCTCGGCGCGTATTGGGGGACGAGATCGAGCATCGCTTGGGCGGCGTCGACCGCGATCGCGGCCGGTCCGAGACCGGAAGTGTGCCAGCCCGGACCGCATCCGAGATCCATCGGGATTGTCGCCGCCGGAACCCGAGCCGCGAACCCGGCCAGCGACGCCGGGATGGGGCGTTGCTTCTGCGCGAGCCACGCCTGGGCCCGCCGTTCGTACACGTCGACGGTGTTGCGGTCCACGACGGGGAAGAATGGCAGATGTGACACCGTCTGGCGCACCTCTTTACGGCACGGTCCAAATCGTCGACAGCGTCCCGCTCGCCTTCGCCCGGCTGGTAAGCCAAGCATCGCCGCGGTCGGTGGCGCTGTCAGGGGGCGAAACCGCGCAGGATTGCTACGCGGCGGTGCGCGCGACCGGTCCGGACTGGTCGAACGTCGACGTCTACCTCGGCGACGAGCGTTTCGTGGCCGCCGACGATCCGGACTCCAACGAGGGCATGGCTCGTCGGGTCCTCCTCGACGCGGTCCGGCCACGAGCGATTCACTCGATGTACCAGCCGATCCCGATCGAAGAGGCCGCTCGGCGATACGACAACCTGATTCGTGCCGCCCCCCCGATCGAGCTCGTACATCTCGGGCTCGGCGCCGACGGCCACACCGCGTCACTGTTCCCGGGAAGTCCGACCCTCGACGAGACCGAGCGGCTCGTCGTTGCGGCCGGCGACGCCGCGCATCCGCGTCCTCGTCTGACCTTCACGTTTCCTGCGATCACACGCGCTCGGTTGGTCGTCGTCACGGTCGTCGGTGCCGAGAAACGCGACGCGATCTCCCGTATTCGTGGCGGTGAGGATCTTCCGGGATCCCGTATCCGCGGCGAACGTGTGCTGTGGCTCGGCGACGGCGCCGCGCTGGGCGCGCAGTAAGGTCCTCCACCATGACTGGGCGCCGCGAGCTGTTGGAGCTGCCGCTCCCTGTGCTGATGGCAGCCGCGGCGACGAAACGCGATGCGCAGTTCGGCACACGCGTCACCTTCTCGCCGAAAGTGTTCATCCCACTCACGATGCTGTGCCGCGATCACTGCGGCTACTGCACGTTCGCGAAGGCTCCCGCACGCGTTGACGCGCCCTACCTCACGGCCGACGATGTCCTCGCGATCGCGCGTCGCGGCGCGGAGCTCGGCTGTTGGGAAGCGTTGTTCACGCTCGGCGAAGCGCCAGAAGCTCGCTATCCGCAGGCGTCCGACTGGCTGGCCGCCCACCAGTACGCGTCGACGGTCGACTACCTGGTTGCCTGCGCACGGCTGGTGCTCGACGAAACCGGTCTGCTCCCGCATGCAAACGCCGGCGCGCTCGGCCAGGCCGAACTCGAACAGCTCCGCACGGTCAGTCCTTCGCAAGGGATGATGATCGAGACGCTGGCCGCCCGTCTGGGCGGGCCGGGCGGCCCCCATTCCGGCGCTCCCGACAAGACACCCGAGCGTCGGCTTGGCACCCTCGAGGCGGCGGGACGAGCGCACGTCCCGTTCACCACGGGCATTCTCGTCGGGATCGGCGAGAGCCGAGACGAACGCATCGACGCGCTCGAAGCAATCGCCGGCGCACACCGCCGCCACGGCCATGTACAAGAGGTGATCGTCCAGAATTTCCTTCCGAAGCCGGGCACCTCCATGCACCGCGCCGACCCGTGTCCACCCGACGAACTGTTGTGGTCGATCGCCGCCGCGCGCCTGATCCTGCCGTCCGACGTTCACCTGCAAGCCCCACCGAATCTCAGTGACGACCTCGCGCCGCTCCTCGCCGCCGGCATCGACGACTGGGGCGGCGTGTCGCCCCTCACGATCGATCACGTGAACCCGGAACGACCATGGCCGGCACTCGAGCGACTGCATGCGGCAACCGAAGCTGCCGGGCACACCCTGGCACCGCGACTCACGATCTATCCCGAGTTCGTCCGCGAACCCGAACGGTGGCTCGATCGCGCGTTGCGTACACCAGTGCTCGTCGCATCCGACTCCGAGGGCCTGGCCCGTGACGGCGCCTGGAGTCCCGGCCGCGACGATCTGTCCCCGCCTTCGTTGCTTTCGGTGACGATGCCGGCCCGAGCCGGGACCGCGGTCGGCGAGGTGCTGGACGGAGTCGTTGCCGGCGAAGAAGTCGACGTCGACGAGATCGTGACGCTGCTCTCGGCTCGCGGCGCGGAGGTCGCACGGGTGGCCGCCGTTGCCGACGAGCTGCGACGCGACATCGTCGGGTCCGAGATCACGTTCGTTCGGAATCGCAACATCAACTACACCAATGTGTGCACGTTCAAGTGCCGATTCTGCGCCTTCTCGAAAGGTCCGCTCTCGTTGAATCTCCGAGGACAGCCGTACCTCCTCGAACTGGAAGAGATGCAGCGGCGGGTGGTCGAGGCAGTCGACTGCGGCGCCACCGAAGTGTGCCTGCAAGGCGGCATCCATCCCGACTTCGACGGCGACTACTACGTCGACGTCACCCGGGCGGTGAAAGCCGTCGCACCACACATCCACGTGCACGGGTTCACTGCGCTCGAAGTCACCGAGGGCGCCCGCCGGCTTGGCGTGCCACTGGCCGACTACCTGCGCACGCTGAAAGACGCCGGCCTGGCCACGCTGCCCGGGACCGCGGCCGAGATCCTTGACGACGAGGTGCGGGCCGTAATCTGTCCCGACAAGGTCAACACCGAGGAATGGCTCGAAGCGCATCGAACCGCACATTCGGTCGGTCTGCGATCGAACGTCACGATCATGTTCGGAACTGTCGAGCGACCGGAGCATGTCGCACGCCACCTTGTGCGTTCGCGGGCACTGCAGAAGGAAACTGGCGGTTTCACCGAGTTCGTGCCGCTTCCCTTCGTGCACATGGCGACTCCGATCTTTCTGCAAGGCAAAGCGCGACGCGGTCCGACATTCCGCGAAGTGTTGCTGATGCACTCAGTCGGGAGAATCGCGTACCGCGGCTGGATCGACAACATCCAGGCATCGTGGGTGAAGTGCGGCACAGCCGGCGCCCGCCAGATCCTCCAAGCCGGCGCCAACGATCTTGGCGGCACACTCATGGACGAGAACATCTCGCGCGCGGCCGGTGCCAGCCACGGCCAAGAACTCGACGAGTCGGAGATGCAGGCGATCGTCGAGCCGCTCGGGCGTCCGCTGGTCCAGCGCACAACGCTCTACGGACGCACTCAGACGGTCGGCCGGCGTCTGCGTCCGCCCCAAGATCACGTACACGGCGACGGCGGGGATACACCGGTGATGCTCCTCGGGGCACGCCGGTGACGACGTCCGCCCTGGTTGACGTCGTCGCACTCGGTCATCCGCTCGTCGACGTCCTCGCGCACGAAACCGACGACGTCGTCGCGCGCGCTCGTGTGGAGCGCGGCGCGATGACGATGGTCGACGCGGCCCGTTCCGATGAGATTTATGCGCAACTCGGTCCGGCCCAACAGACCTCCGGTGGATCGGCTGCGAACACTGCCGTTGGAGTCGCTGCCTTCGGTGGACGCGCCGCATTCATCGGCCGGATCGCCGACGACGCGTTCGGCAAAGTGTTCGCACACGACCTTCGCGGCGCCGGCGTCGAGTTCGATGCCGCGCCCGCGACCGACGGCTCGGCCACCGGCCGATGCCTGGTCATCGTCGGATCCGACGCCGAGCGCACGATGTGCACCTATCTCGGCGCGGGTGCCGAGATCGATCCGCGCGACGTCGATGCCGATCGGATCTCGAACTCGATGGTCACCTACCTCGAGGGTTATCTCTGGGACGGCGAGGCCGCCAAGGACGCGATCCGGCGGGCGGCGTCGCTCGCCCGTGCCGCGGGACGCAAGGTCGCGCTCACGCTTTCCGATCCGTTCTGCGTCGAGCGCAACCGCTCCGAATTCCTGGAGCTGATCCGATCCGACATCGATCTGTTGTTCGCCAACGAACAAGAGATCTCGATGTTGTACGGTGCCGACGACTTCGACGAAGCTGCCGAGCTCGTCGCCGCACACTGTGACGTCGCCGCGCTCACGCGCGGCGCGGACGGTTCGGTCGTGGTTGCCGGCGGCCGGCGGTACGACATTCCCGCCGATCCGGTCGCCGCGGTCATCGACACGACGGGCGCCGGCGACCTCTACGCGGCCGGCGTCCTGTACGGGTTCACCCACGGCCACGATCCTGCGACGTGTGGGCGGTTCGGTTCGCTCGCGGCGGCCGAGGTGATCTCCCATCTCGGTGCGCGTCCGGAAGCGTCACTCGCCGATCGCGCTCGCTCGCTTCTGCAGGGCTGATGGCCCGGCTGCCCCGCTACCGCACCGGCGATCCGGAGCTCGATCAGCGGCTCGCCGACCTCATCGCGTCGCTGGGCGACGTCCACGACACCGACCTCGTGTTCGAGTTGATGGTTTCAGCGGTTCGCCTCGCGCGCGACCGCGCGTCGCGCGGCGACTTGAAGATGGCCAACGCAGCCCTGAAAGAGATGCGCTACGCCTTCACGGTGTTCGAGCCGTACCGCTCGGCACGCAAGGCCGCGATCTTCGGATCGGCGCGCACGACGCGTGACGATCCGTTGTACCACCAGACGGTGGCGATCGCCCGCGAGCTCGCTGATGTCGACTGGATGGTCATCACCGGCGCCGGGCCCGGAATCATGGAAGCCGGTATCGAAGGCGCCGGCGCCGCGAACAGTTTCGGTGTGAGCATCCGGCTCCCGTTCGAGGCGGCCACCACACAGTTCCTCGCCGATGACCCCAAGCTCGTGAACTTCCGCTACTTCTTCACACGCAAGGTCACCTTCGTGAAAGAAGCGCATGCATTCGTGCTCCTACCCGGAGGGTTCGGAACGCTCGACGAGGCCTTCGAACTGTTGACCCTCGTGCAGACCGGCAAGTCGGTGCCGGCGCCGATCGTGCTGCTCGACGTTCCGGGCGGCACGTACTGGCAGAGCTGGACAGCCTTCGTAGAGCACGAACTGCAAGACCGGCGATACCTCTCACCAGCCGATCTCGAACTGTTCACCATCACCGACGATGTGCGCGTCGCGCTGCAGGAGATCACCGACTATTACCGCAACTATCACTCGTTGCGCTTCGTCGACGGTGATCTCGTACTTCGAATGCAGCACGTGCCGTCAGACGCCGCGCTCGCAAACCTTAACCACGACTTTGCCGACATCATCACGAGTGGCCAGATCGAGCCGGTCCCGACGAGCAAGGCCGAACTGGCCGACCGCGATGTCCCCGAACTTGCTCGGTTGCGTATGCGTTTCGATCGTCACTCGTACGCGCGACTGCACGTGCTGATCAAACGCCTCAACGAAACCTAATCGTCTGCGGTGACGGGAGCGAGCGCGTTGATGGCCTTCGCTACCGCGCGGCGCGCTTGCTCCAGCCGCTTCTCGTTGGCGTTCGCAGCCTTCCCTGCGTCGCTGTCCGGATCGCGGGCGCGGTCGCGGAGACGGTCGTAGGCGAGGTCACGGAGCTCTTCTTCGATTGCGGCGAGCCGCTGCGCAATGCCTTCGTACTGTTCAGGTTGCATCAGTCTTCTCCTCGAGCGCGCCTGCAAGCAGGTCAGCGGGATGGCAGACGTCGAGCCCGGCCTGGCGCAAGTGCAGCATGCAGCCCGGGTTGGCCGAAACGACGAGGGGATTGCGGCCGCCTGCCGCGCGTAACGCCGCAACCTTGCGATCGCGAATGCTTGTTGCGAGCGCCGGCTGCAACATCGCGTAGGCGCCGCCCGCCCCGCAACACAGCCCGTCGTCGGCTGTTTCGACGAGCGTGTACGCGGGTGCCAGCAGAGTCCGCACCGCGCCGTGGGCGCCCTGCACGTGGCGAAGGTGGCACGGATCCTGCACGACGAGCGTCGCGCCGGTCTGGCGAACCGCAAGGGGTCGCTGCGCCACGACCCATTCGGAGAAATCGTGGACCCTCGCGCTGAACACTTCGGCTTGTGCCGTGCCGAGCAACCGTCCGTAGTCTTTCATGACCGCGCCGCATCCTGCACTGTTCACAACGATCGGCGCGCTTCCGGGCATCGAGTTGATCACGCGCTGAGCGAGGGCCCTGGTCTGCGAGTCGCGACCCGCGTGGAGGTGGAGCGCGCCGCAGCAGTCGCCGCCACGGCCAGGGCGCGCGACCTCGGCGCCCGTGGCGCGCATCACCCGCACCGTCGATCGATGGGTGTCCCGCAGCCAGGCATCCATGACGCAGCCGGTGAAGCACCAGGCGGAAGGATTGCCGCCGCGAGGCACGTCGAGTGGTGCGGCAAGCGAGCGGGCCGAAAGGCGCGGCAACCCGAGCCGACGGGGCAGCAGTCTCAGGCGCTGCGCGGCCCATGCGAGCCAGGTGAGCGCGATGAGGAACGCATGGACGGGCAGGAGGAGCCGGTAGCCGATCCACTCAACCACGCGTTGCGGGCGCGAGGCCGACGATCCCCGTTCGTGCAGCGCCGACCGCGTCGATTCCATGAGATGTCCGAACTGGACCGACGACGGACACGCAGCCTCACAACCACGGCACTGCACGCATTCGTCCATCGCGACTTCGAACGAGGCGTCGATCGGCCGGCCTTCGAACTCGACGAGTCGCATCGCCGCGATACGACCCCGCGGCGATGCGATCTCGAGCCCGGTCACGCGATAGGTCGGACAGTGCGGCAAACACAGTCCACACGAGACGCACGAGGCGAGCTCGTTCGCGTCGAGATCGAGCGGCCCGCCCGCGACGTTCACAGGGGAAGGCGACCCGGCGCGAGCTTGCGCGCCGGGTCGAAGGCGTCCTTGACGCGCCGCATCAACTCCGCGTTCGGTAACGGCCGGCCGAAACCGTCCATCTCGCGTGCGCCGGCCTCGCGCAGCAACCAGCCGTCATGACCGTGCGCGGCGGAGCGAGCGCGGCCGAGCGCGGCCGCGTCGTCGCCGGCGACGTGGACTGTCCCGACACCGAGTTCGGCACACCAGCGGGCACCGGGAACTGCGTCGAGGTCACGTCCGAGGGCGGGTAGTTCGCCGGGTGCAACCGAGATGCGACCGCGGTGTTCGCCGTCGGGGAGCTTGGGTGCTTCGCTCGGATGCAGACCACTCGACTGCGTCTCGATGTCGGACTCGTCGCCTTCCAACAGGATCCACGCTTGTCGTCCGTCCCACAAGGTCGCCGCGGCACGGAACCGGTCTATCGGCTCAGGGGCCCGAAACCAGCGGGCATGGGCGGGGCGCGGCCGACAGCGCAGCGTCAACTGGACGAGCACGCCGAGGGTGCCAAACGAGCCGACGAGCAGGCGGGGCAGGTCGTAGCCGGTGACGTTCTTGACGGTCGGGCCGCCACCCTTCACGACCCGCCCGTCGGCGGTGACGAAACGCACCTCGAGCACGTGGTCGCGCAGCGGTCCGTGGCGCAGACGTCGGATACCGGAAACGCCACACGCAATTACGCCCCCGACCGTCGCGGCCGAATCGCGTGGGTCGAGCGCGCATTCCTGACCGTGAGCGGCCAACGTTTCGTCAAGGACCTTGCACGACGTTCCCGCGCCCACAGAAATGGTGAGGTCGTCGGGTTCGTAATGCGTGATGCCAGCCGGCGCGCTGATCTCCAGTCCCTCGCCCGACGGATTTCCGGTCTCCCACTGGGTGCGCGTCCCCACCGGAACAACAGCATCGGCGCTCGCGACGCAAGCGGCGATGGCATCCACCGCGCTCGCGGTCAGATCCATGCGCCGTCGGGGACGCGCTGCAACTCGCCGCACCGGCTTCCCCGCGGCAGCACCTTGAGCGGGTTCGCGACACCGTCGGGATCGAACGCATCGCGCAGTCGGGCCTGTGCGTCGAGATCATCTGGCGAGAACAGCAAAGGCATGAGATCGCGCTTCTCAATGCCCACGCCGTGCTCGCCGGTGAGGACACCGCCAGCCGCGATACACGTCGTGAGGATCTCGGTGCCCGCGTCGTAGACGCGCTCCCAGACGCCCGGATCGCGTCGATCGAACACGATCAGCGGATGGAGGTTGCCGTCGCCGGCGTGGAACACGTTCATCGTGATCAGCTCGTGTGCGTCGGCGATCTCGTAGACGCGCCGCAGAACTTCCACCAGACGCGTGCGGGGAACCACCGCGTCGTGGAGGTAATAGTCGGGAGCGATGCGCGCGATTGCACCGAACGCCGACTTCCGGCCCTTCCAGAGCAAGGCGCGCTCGGCGTCGTCGGCGGCGATCCGGACGCTTACCGCTCCGTTGGTCATCGCGATCTCACGTACGGCATCGACCTGCGCGCTGACACCTCGGTCGAGGCCGTCGACCTCCACGAGCAACACCGCCTGCGCGTCGCGCGGGTAGCCGGCGCCCACGAAATCCTCCACCGCGGCCGTGATGCGGGCATCCATCATTTCGAGTGCGGCCGGGAGCACACCTCCGGCGATGGTGCCCGTCACAGTGGAAGCGGCCGCGTCGATCGAGTCGAACGCACACAGCATCGTCGCGACCGCGGGCGGATGGGGCGTCAGCCGCACCGCCACTCGAGTCGCGATCCCCATCGTCCCTTCGGAACCCACAAAGCAGCCGCGCAGGTCGTAACCCGGCATGTCCGGTGCGAGCCCGCCCAGCCGGACCGCCTCACCGTCGGCGAGCACGACGTCGACGGCGAGCACATGCGCCGACGTCACGCCCGCCGCAAGGCAATGCGGACCTCCCGCGTTGGTCGCGACGTTGCCGCCGATCGTGCACGCCTGCTGCGAAGACGGATCCGGCGCATAGTGCAAGCCGAGGTGCGACACCGCTCGAGTCAGATCGAGATTGAGCAGGCCCGGCTCGACCCACGCGACACGGGCGTCGGGGTCGACGTCGAGCAGGCGGTTCATGCGGGTGGTCACGATCACGACGGCGTCCTCGAGCGGCGTCGCGCCACCCGCCAGCCCTGTCCCGCTCCCGCGAGCCACAAACGGCCGGCCGTGGCGGCGCGCAATCCGGACCGCGGCTGCGACCTCATCCGCCGATCGAGGCCAACACACCGCCACGGCATGTCCTTCGCTGACGCCTGCGTCGCGGGCATACAGCGCGAGCTCCAACGACTCCGCGCTGGCACCGGCGCTACCGAGCGCGTCGCGCAGATCAACGAGGAGCGCGTCGTGAGGTCCGATTCGGCCAGATTACCGGGGCGTCCGTGCGCCAGTCCGTAACTCACGATCTCGCGGTGACTACGCTCCGACGCCATGACCGCACCGTCTCGTGAATGGGTAACGATCCCCGTCCCCGGCAAGGAACGCAAGCAGTGGCAGATCGACGTGACCTTTCTCATGTCGTCGTGGCGCTGCATCTTCGGCCAGGGCTGCCAAGGTGTGCTGACCGAGCCGGCCCCCGAACTCATTCAGGGCTGCTGCTCGTACGGCGCGCACGAATCGGAAAAGAAGGTGAAAGAACACGTCGAGAAGTTGGCCAGGCGTTTGGGCGACGACGAGTGGCAGTTCAAGACGATCGGCCTCAAGAAGGGCGTATGGGCCAATGCCGGAAAAGGTGAGTGGCGCACCCGTCTGCATCAGGATGCGTGCGTGTTCCTCAACCGGCCCGGCTTCGAGGCGGGACCCGGTTGCGCGTTGCATCTCCACGCGCTGAACCGAGGCCAACACTTCTCCCAGACCAAGCCAACCGTATGCTGGCAACTTCCCCTGCGCACCTTCGATCGTGACGAGGAAGACGACAGCTCGGTCACGTCAGTGCTCAGCGAGTTCGGACGCGAGGGCTGGGGTGAGGGCGGGGAGGAGTTCGCGTGGTGGTGCACCGAGGCGCCCGAAGCGTTCACCGCACACGAGCCCGTCTACCGGTCGATGGAGACTGAGCTGCGGCTCATGCTCGGCGACCACGTCTACGACGAGATCGTCAAGTACTGCGACGCGCGGCTCGCGGCCGGACCGTTGCCGTTGGCGCACCCGGCCGAAGTAAAAGTTTCGATAGGTCGCACTCGTCCACGCAGGCCGTAGTTCCTTGTCGAGCCTCGACGGCGCAACTCCCGGCGTGGACGATCTGCTCGACGATCTGGCCGCCGAGCAGCAAGCACTGCAGGAAGTTGTGGCGTCGATCGACACCGACGCGTGGTTGCGTCCGACGCCGGCACGCGGATGGGATGTGCGAGACACGATCGCGCATCTCGCCGACACGGACGAGATGGCGATCGCGACCGCGACCGACCAGCCCGACTCGATCAACTCGCGCGCGGCCGCCGCCGCGTCGAGTGAAGACCTGACGTATCAGGGCGTGTTGCGGGGCCGCCGGCTCGCGGGCCGTGACGTGCTCGCGTGGTGGGAGTCGACCACGGCAGCCGAGCACGAGATGTTTCGCACCATCGATCCCAATGTCCGGGTCCCGTGGGGCATCGGAATGCGGCTGCCCTCCTTCGTCACCGCGCGGCTGATGGAGACCTGGGCTCACGGCCTCGATGTGAATGCCGCGCTCGGCCGCGAGTCGCACGACACCGACCGCCTCGCTCACATCGCGTGGCTCGCGACCCGGGCGCTCCCCTACGCCTACGGCGTAGCCGGTCGCGAACCGACCGCAGAACCGTTGCGGGTCGAACTCACGCTGCCGTCGGGTGCGCCGTGGAGCGCCGGACCGACGTCAGCGACGAGCCGGATCACAGGCCCCGCGGGCGAGTATTGCCGCGTGTTCGTACACCGCATGCCACGAGCCGACGCTCGGGCCGTGCGCGCCGAAGGTCCCGCGGCGATCGACGCGCTAGCCGTCGCCCGCGCGTTCCTGTAGCAGGAGGGACCAGTCGATGCCGTTGTTCTCGTTCGAAGGCCTCCGACCGCGTATCCACGTGTCGGCGTTCGTCGCGCCCACCGCGACGCTGGTTGGCGACGTCATCGTCGAAGAAGGTGCGTCGGTGTGGTACGGCGCAGTGATTCGCGCCGACTACGCCCCGGTTATCGTGCGGCGGCGCGCCAACGTGCAAGACAATGCCGTGATCCACGGCTCGCCCGGACTCACGACCGACGTCGGCATCGGAGTGACCGTCGGCCACAACTGTGTGGTTCACGGCGCGCTCCTCGACGCGGGTTGCATCGTCGCCAATGGATCCGTCATCCTCGACGGCGCGACCGTTGGTGCCCGCGCCCTCGTCGCCGCGGGCTCCGTCGTCGCGGCCGGCGCGTCGATCCCCGCCGGCATGCTCGCATCCGGTTCGCCCGCGGTCGTGCGCAGACCGGTCAAGGGCAGCGGCGCCGAAACCTGGGTCGAGCTGAATCCGGGAGCGTACGCAGAACTCGCACAACGGCATCGGCGCGGCATCGCGTTCGTCGAACGGGAGGAGTGAACACCTCGAGTTAGAGGTACAGGCCGGACTGACCCTCGGCGCGTGTGGACGCGATGGCGTGCACGTCTCGCTCGCGCAGAATGAGGTACTCCTCACCTCGGATCTCGACCTCGAAGCCCGTGTCCGGCGAGAAGAGCACACGGTCGGACACTTCAATCGTGCGCACGGTCGGTCCCGCCGCAACGACCTCGGCCCACACCAGACGCCGGTCCACGTTGGCGGTCGCGGGAATGAGAATCCCGGCCCGAGATTTCCGTTCGCCAGCCTCGGTCGACGGGGCCAGGAGCAGCCGATCCGCGGTCATGCGTATCGAATGTTTGACCTCATCGTGCGGGTCGGCCGCCATACAACGGGCAGGTTATCGACGGTTCGCACCCGATCCGGCGCCGGACCGAAATGCCAGCACAGCCTCCGCCGATGTCTCGCCGCCGTCTGGGAACGCCCGTCGTCATCGCGGCGCGGTCCGTCGGGGCGGCCGGAGCGGGACGACCAAGGCCCTGCATGGCAGACCGCCACCGGCGGCGCGAGCACGGTCGGCGCGTTCGACATCACCTTCGACGTCGGCGACATCGACGCTGCGCCTCGGACCGCCCACCGTCACGGTCGTGCATCACGGTGCCGTCAAGCACCCATGCGAGGCGCAAGGCACGTCGCTCCTGGTGAAGGGCACGTCGGTGTCGGGGACGGTCACGCTCGCCGCCGGTGTCGACACCTCGAGTGCACAACTGCTGAACATGCGCTGTGGGGATGAAGGGTCCGGTCGTGGTCGTATGAGATTTCGACGCGGAGGCCCGCCCGATAGTCCGCCGGCACAGCTGACTGAGTAGCCTCGCACCGCGACCATGCTGGAGACCACCCTGCCCGTCAAAGTCCGTCGCCCGCTCGCGGCGACGTTGGGCGCGTATCTGCGGCTCACCAAGCCTCGAGTCATCGAGCTCCTGCTCATCACCGCGGTTCCGCCGATGTTCCTGGCCCGCGAGGGCGTGCCGCCGTTGGGTCTGATGCTGTCCGTCGTCGTTGGTGGCGCCATGGCCGCCGGTGGCGCCAACACGATCAACTGCTGGATCGAACGTGATCGCGACCAGCTCATGCGCCGCACCCTGTCCCGTCCGCTGCCGCAGGGCGAGATCGTGCCGTCGCGCGCGCTGATCTTCGGGATCGCGTTGAACGTGCTCGCGTTTGGCCTCCTCGCGTCGACCGCGAACCTGCTGGCCGCGGCCCTCACGATCTCCGCCACGCTGTTCTACGTGTTCGTGTACACACTGTGGCTCAAACCCCGCACCGTCCAGAACATCGTGATCGGGGGCGCGGCGGGCGCAGTTCCGGCGCTCGTCGGATGGGCGGCTGTGCGAGGGAGTCTGGCCGCGCCGGCATGGCTGCTGTTCGCGATCGTGTTCTTCTGGACGCCTGCGCACTTCTGGGCGTTGGCGATGAAGTACCGCGACGACTACGCGGCGGCAGGCATTCCGATGCTTCCGGTGGTGCGCGGCATCGAGGCGACCACCCGCCAGATCGCCGCGTACGCGATGGTCACCGTGGCGGTGACGTTCGCGATGACGCTCACGGGCGACGTCGGCCGGTTCTACGCCGCCGCCGTGCTGGTCCTCGGAGCGATCTTCGTCGTTCGTGCGCTCGCACTGGTCCGCACCCCTACCCCCCAGGCTGCGATTCGATTCTTCGCCTGGTCGAACGTGTACCTCATGCTGGTGTTCGTCGCCGTTGCCGTCGACGCGCTCATCCGCTAGCGCGGGCGACGAACGCACCCGGCGGCCATCGCGCGCCGCAATCGCGGTGCTCGTGCTCGCGTCGTTGGCGATTCCAGCCGGCGCGCTCGCGTTGATCGTCACCCACCGGGACGACCAAGACCGGAGCTCGCCCGCCGCGCAGTCCGCTCCCGGCCCAGCCACCGACACCAGCAAAGCTCGGATCGGCACCATCGCGCCGGACTTCACGCTGACCAGCACGACCGGCGCGAAGGTCACGCTCTCGGCGCTGCGCGGTCAGCCAGTGATCATCGCGTTCTTCGCGTCGTGGTGCTATCCATGTGAGCGGGAGCTCCCGGTGCTCCAGCACTTCGCGCGCGCCGACGCGGGCCGCCTGCGGGTGATCGGCGTGAACTTCCAGGACCTCCCGAGCGACACCGCGAACTTCGTACGGCAGCTCGGTATCACCTTCCCGGCATTGCTCGAAGATCCGAGCGGTCCGGTGGCGGACCGTTACGGCATTCTCGGTATCCCCCAGACCGTGTTCGTCGATGCCCGTGGCGTCGTCCGCGGCCGCGTCTACGGACAGACGAGCCAGCCCGCCCTCGAGCCGGCAATCGAGGACCTCCTACGCGGCGTCAACATCAGGCCGGTCTGAGCGGCTCGGTTCCTACTCCTCCCAGCGGAACCAGCGTGCCGCGGCCAGCGGCGCGAGCACCGCCCACGCGATCAGCACCGCGAGCTGACCGGTCGGGAAGGCCTGGGTGGACAGCACCGACCGGACAGTGTCGGAGAGCGCAGCCGCGGGGAGCGCTTTGGCGACCGCCTGCATGGCGCCAGGAAGCTTCGAGAGCGGATAGGCCATCCCGCCCATGAACAGCAACACGAGGAAGAGCGCGTTCGCGGCCGCGAGATTCGCTTCCGCACGCAAGGTGCCGGCCATCAAGAGCCCGATACCAGCGAACGCGACCGTGCCGACGAGCAGTAGCCCCACGGCGGGGAGAAGTCCGCCCGACACGTGCCAGCCCAATGCGACGCCGGTCGCCACGACGAGCAGCGCCTCGACGAGCTCGAAGACCAACACGGTCGCCGTCTTCGCGGCGAGCAGACCGCCCCGCGACAGTGGAGTTGATCCCAGCCGCTTCAGCACGCCGTAGCGCCGCTCGAACCCGGTGGCGATGCCCAACGACACCATCGCAGCTGCCATCACCGCGAGCGACAGCACTCCCGGAACGAGGAAATCGACCGGATGTTTGAAGTTCGTCGGGATGGTGGTGTCAACCTTGGCGAAGAACACGAGGATGCCGAGCGGCACCGCGAGCGTGACGATCAGGTTCTCGCCGCGGCGGAGCTGCAGCACGAACTCCGCTTTCGACTGCGCGGCCAGCGCCTGCGGCCTCATCGGGAGCGCCGAGTTCGGCCGGTGGGGTGACCGACATCCGGTTCGGTCACGACCGCTTCCGCGGTGATCTGCAAGAAGACGTCCTCGAGGGAGCGCCGGCCCGATCGCAGCGAAGTGAGGGTCGCGTCGCGATCACGCAAGAAGCATGCGAGATCGGCGATACGGGTCGGCGTCACGTCGCTACGCACGACGTATTCTCCCGGTCGCACTTCGGCGGCCGCTTCTTTGTCGAGGCCCAGCGCCTTCGCAAGGACGGTGACGTCGAGGCCGGCATCGGCCGCGAAGACGATCTCGTCGCCCGACTGGTGCCGGGTGAGCTCGGCCGGCGACCCGAGCGCCGCGAGGCGTCCACCGGTGATGATCGCAACGCGGTCGCAGAGCGTCTCGGCCTCATCCATCGCGTGCGTCGTCAGCAATACCGTCACGCCCCGAGCGCGCAGGTCTCGTACGAGGTTCCACGTCGTCGCGCGCGCATGCGGATCCATGCCGGCCGTAGGTTCGTCGAGAAACACGACGTTCGGGCGCCCCACCAGCGCGCACGCCAGCGACAGCCGTTGAGCCTGACCGCCGGAAAGGCGCCGCACGGGTGTGCCGGCAGCCTCGCGGAGCCCGACGAGCTCGAGGAGTGCTTCTGGAGATTCGGCCGGCTCGTAGTACGCGGCGAAGAGCCGCAGGAGCTCGGGCGGCCGCAGGCCCGGATACAGCCCACCCGATTGCAGCATCACGCCGATCTGGGGACGCAGGGAACGTCCTTCACGCACCGGGTCGAGGCCGAGGACCCGCACCGTGCCCGAATCGGGCTGGCGGTAGCCCTCGAGGATCTCGACGGTCGTGGTCTTGCCCGCTCCGTTCGTTCCGAGCAGCCCGAACACCTCGCCCGCGCCGACCTCGAAGTTGAGGTCGCGCACGGCTGGAACGGATCCGTACGACTTGCAGAGCGCGACGACAGAGATTGCGGCGTCGGCAGTTGCCACCGCTCAGGAATCCCGCCACGCGACGTACGCCGCGAGCTCGTCGAGCCACCCGCGTGCGACGTCGGATACCGGCGCCGCGGCCACGGCCGCGCGTGACTCGACGACGAGTCGGTCGATGGCAGCCTCCACGTCGTCGAGCGCTCCGGTGCGCACGAAGAGCGCTTGCAGGTCGGCAACGTCAGATTCGGTCAGGTCGCCGGAGCCGAGCTGACCGAGCAGGTCGCGGTCGCGGTCGGTCGCACGCGCGCTCGCGATGGCGATGAGCGGCGTCGGCTTACCTTCGCGCAGGTCATCGCCGACCGGCTTGCCGGTGACTGCCGTCTCGCCGAACGCGCCGAGCACATCGTCGCGCAGTTGGAAGGCTTCACCCATCGGCAGCCCGATCGCCGAGAACGCATCGGACAACTCGGCGTACCGTCCGGCGAGGGCCGCGCCGAGATGCAGCGGCCGCTCCACCGTGTACTTCCCCGACTTGTACGTCGCGATGCGGCGGGCAGTTGCCGCGTCGGTACGGGCCGTTGCTGTGCCGACGAGGTCGAGCGACTGGCCGACGCAGAGCTCGAGACGGAGCTCGTCGAAGATCGCCTGCGCAGCCTGCGGCGCGCCTCGCAACAAGATGTCGGCGTAGACGAACGCGAAGTCCCCAACGAGGATTGCCATCCCATCGCCGAACCGGCGAGCCGGTCCGCGCCACGACGCCACTTCGTGCTGACGCGCGAACTGGCGGTGCACCGCGTCGCGACCGCGACGGATCTCCGATCCGTCCATAATGTCGTCGTGTACCAGGGCGAACGTGTGCACGAGTTCGAGTGCAGCAGCGACACGGACGACCGCGTCATCGTCGAGCGCTCCGCCCGCGCCGACGAATGCGCACGCGCAAAACGCCGGGCGAAGACGCTTCCCGCCCGCTGCGACGAAGTCGCGCAGTGCGTTGAGTGGATCGCCGAGTGCGGCGTCCACTTCGGTCCAGCGTTTCTGTTCGGCTGCGAGGAACAGGTCGATACAAGCCTCGACGCGGTCGGTGACCGGATCGAGCGCTTCCGGAAAGGCCGCCGTGCGCGCGGCGGTGGGAGCCATAGCGAGCCAGGCTATGTCGCGCGCTCCGAGCGGCCGGTATCGCCGTCGCGCCGTGTCTAACCTGCGCCTGTGCTCCAGTTTCTCTCCGACGAGTGGATCGCCGCGCTGGCCGACGCGTGCCGCGGCGCAAACGTCGCGCGCGGAGGTGGGGCGGAACGTCTCGTGGTCGAGCCGGCCGTGCACGACGTGCCCGACCGGGGCGAGGTCCGCTATCGGGTGTTGTTCGACGAGACTTCCTGCACAGTCGAACGTCCTTGTCTGGATGCCCCGACCGCCGACGTGCGGCTCGAAACCGACTACGTCACCGCGGTTGCGCTCGCGCGTGGCGAGACAAACGCGCAGGCCGCGCTCGCCGACGGCCGGCTCCGCATCTCAGGCGACGTCACGCGGCTGGCTGCTCACGCGTCTGTCCTATCCCGACTCGCCGACCTGTTCGTGGCAGTACGCACCACCACGACCTATCTGGAGCCACCCGAACGAGGAGCATGACTCGCAGTCATAGGCTGGCCGTCGTGCCCAAACCGCACCGAACTCATGTGGGGTGATGTGACCCCGGCCGAACGTTTGCGCGCCGTGACCCGACGCGGGGTCGACGAGGACCGCCTCGCAGTCGAAGCCGCCGATGCGCTCGCCGGATTCGCGTCTGAACCGGCAAGCCTCGTCGTCGCCTGTCGTCGGGTCCTGGCCCATCACCGGTCGTGCGGTCCGCTGTGGTGGGTGTGCGCAAGGATCCTCGCCGCCCCCGATGCCGCCAGAGGCGCCCACGAGGCGTCGCAACTTCTCGAAACCGACCGCACTGCCGACCGGCTCGGCGCAACCTTGCCGTTACTCGACGAAGACCAGATCATCGCGGTGGTCGGCTGGCCCGACGCGGTCGATCTGGCGTTGGTGGAGCGGCTCGATCTGGCCGCGGTCGCATTGCGGGTCGAAGGGTCTGATCCTGCGCCGGCGTTGCGGCGCCGGGCGAGCACACGAAACGTCCGCATCGTCGACGCGTGGGATCCGGCCCTGACCGACATCCCCCGGTTCCTCGTGCCGGCCGCGGCGATCGGCCCCGATCAGTGTCTCGTACCAACCGGAACCGCCGACGCGCTCGACCTCTTGGGTGCCGCGGTGCGCGAGGTCTGGGTCGTCGGCGGGGTCGGGCGGGTGCTGCCAGCCCGCCTCTACGACGTCGTGCGCCATGCGGCCATCGCCTCGGTCGACGATCTCGCCGAAGATGGCTCCCGAGTCGAGGAGCTTGCGATTAGCCGCGTCGACTGCATCGCCGGGCCGCGAGGTGTCCAACGCGCGTCGGACGCCGCCTCACGTTCGGACTGTCCCGTCGTTCCAGAACTTCTTCGACCGCTCGACTGACGCTTCTCGCAGCGGGCGCCTACACGTCGATGACGTCGCCGGGGCCGCCGGGACCGAGCCGGTACACCCGCCCGCGGAAACGACGTTTCAGCGCGCTTCGCGCTGCGAATCTCGAAGGCGGGAACAGCAGCACCAGCCCGAGCACGCCGGTCACGAAGCCGGGTACGAACAGCAGCACACCCCCCGCGAAGACGAGGCCCGCGTCGATGAGCTCGTTCGTGGGCACCACGCCGTTGTTGACCTGGTCGCGCATCCGCCCCAGCACCGAGAATCCCTCACGGCGCGCGAGCCATGCGCCCGCGATCGAGAACAACACCAACAAGCCGATCGTGTCGGCCCCACCGATATGGTGCGCGACCTGGATCGCGACCGTGATCTCCACGATCGGAAGTACGACAAACACGAGCGCGAACACCGCGAGCACGAACCGAGCTTACCGAGTCGTCAAAACAGTCCGCCGTCAACGCCGATCCGCTGTCCGGTGATGTACGACGCGCGCTCCGAGACGACGAACCGTACGGCGTCGGCGACCTCCTCGGGCGAGCACACGTGGCCGAACGGGCTGCGTTCGTCGATCGTGCGGATGTTGTCGACGCCCATCGCGCCTTTGACGAGCCGTCGCCCCATCTCGGTGTCAACCAGGCCGGGCGCGACGACATTCACATGGATACCGTTCCTGCGCTCCTCCTTCGAGAGCGTCCACGCGAGCGCTTCGAGCGCGGCCTTGGCCATGTTGTACGGGGCGGAGTTGGCGGCCATATAGACGACCGCCGCGCTCGAGATCATCACAATGTCGCCACGCGGTCGGGTACGCATCGACGGCAGGACCAGCTTCGAGCACGTCCACGCACCGAACGCGTGGGTGCGCCACACGCGGTCCAGTTCGGCCGGATCCGTGTCGGCAACCGTCTGGCCTCGCGACGCGATACCGGCGTTGTTGACCAGGATGTCGACCGCGCCGAAGTCGGCGAGCACCCGCGTGACCATCTCGGCGCACGCGGCGCCGTCATCGACCGGTGCGGCGTATGCGATCGCCCGGCGGCCGAGGCGTTCGATCTCTGCGACTGTCTCTGCCGCGGCTTCGTCATTTTTGCGGTAGTTCACGGCGACGTCGGCGCCGTCGGCAGCGAGGCCGAGCGCGATCGCCTTGCCAATCCCGCGGCTGGCGCCGGTGACCAGCGCGACCCGTCCGGCCAGCTCGCTTCGCGGTGACGCCAACGGTTGGACTCCTTTGTCGTCTATTCGTCTTTGAACGTCGGCGGACGCTTCTCGGCGAATGCCTGCATGGCTTCGATCAGGTCGCCGGTGAAGCTGGAGAGCACCTGGGTACGGTTTTCGAGGTCGATGCCTGCTTGCAGGCTGCCGATCTCGAGTTGGCTCCACATGACCTCTTTCGTCATGCGGACGCCGAAAGGGCTGTTGCCGACAATAAGTTCGGCCGTCTCGCGCGCAGATGCGACGACATGTCCGTCGTCGACGACGCGGGTGACGAGACCGATTCGGTCGGCTTCGGTCGCGTCGATGAGCCGACCGGTGAGGAGCAGTTCGAACGCACGCGACGCGCCGACAAGCCGGGGAAGCAACCACGACACGCCGATGTCGCAGCCCGACAGCCCAATCCGCACGAACGCAACGTTGAACCGTGCGCTCGCGGCCGCGATGCGCACGTCGCTCGCCAACGCGAGCGCAAGTCCACCACCCGAGGCGGCGCCGTTCACTGCAGCGATGATCGGCTGCGGCATCGAGCGCATCTTGGGCACGAGACCGGCAATCGTTTTCTGAACGGTCATGCCTGCTTGCGCCCGGCCGAGTTTCTGCGCCGCCGGTGGCGATGCACCGTCGGTCAGGTCGAGTCCGGCGCAAAACCCTCGGCCGGCGCCCGTGAGCACGATCACCCGGCAAGAGGGATCCTCGGCGAGCGTGTCGAACGCCGCGTGCAGGCCCGACACGAGCGCATGATTCATTGCGTTGAGTCGCTCCGGACGGTTGAGGGTGATCTGCGTGATTCCGTTCGCGACCTGCTCAACCAGTACTGCTTCGGTCACGACGATCTCCTGGAGTCCGCCAGCGCGTGGGCGCGGCTCAGCAGTCTCGGCGCACCCAGCCGTTCGCACCAGTCGCCGAACCGTTCGGTTGGTTCGCACCAGCGCCACTCGTCGAGCGTGCCGACGTCGGCGTCGGTGCGCAGCGTGGCGAGCACCTTGAAACAGTCGACGACCTCGCGGCCAGCGGTGAGTGTCGCCGCGAGTCGCTCGACGCCGCGCAAGCCCGGTACGTCCCAGGCGCGTCCGTCGTCGGGGATGTCCTCCACGTGGCGATACCGCCGCAGCAGCGCAGCCGCGCTCTTGGCGCCGAACCCGGGAAGTCCCGGGAAGCCGTCGGCGCTGTCGCCCACCAGCGCCAGCCAGTCGGGGATCGATTCGGGAGCGACACCGAACTTTTCGCGTACGCCGTCAGCGTCCAGCAAGATCTCCTTGCGCCGGTCGAGCTGCACGACCTTGCCTCCGACGCATTGCCCGAGATCCTTGTCGGGTGTGCAGATGATCACCTGCTCGACGCGAGCATCCGCCGCCGCGACGAGCGCGCCGGTCGCGAGGGCGTCGTCGGCTTCCAGCTCCACCATCGGCCAGACCGCGACCCCCATCGCAGTGAGCGCGTCTTCTAACAGTTCGAATTGGGTGAAAAGCTCGGGATCGATGCCCTCGCCCGTCTTGTAGCCCGGCCAGAGGTCGTTGCGAAACGACGGGATCACGTGATCGGTCGCGACGCCGACGTGAGTGGCGCCCGATTCGAGCATCCCCAGGATCGATGACGTGACCGCCCGGGTGGCGCCCACCTCCACTCCGTCGGGATCGCGATGCCCCGGCCTCGGCGCCAGGTACTGACGGAAAAGCTCGTAGGTGCCGTCGACAAGGTGCACCTGCATGGACCGAGCCTCGCACGGATCGCGGATGTGCCACACGTCACATCTGCTCACGCTCCGTGGCAACTCGTCCGACAATGCGTCCGGAGGCGCACCAGCCGTCGGGGGCCGCAGGGGGGACGTCGTGCCGTCGAATGCCGCATCAGAGGAAACGGACGATGACCTGTCGGCATCGTCGCCGACCGTGGAGTTGGCCGCCCTCGCGTTCAGCGCAATGCCGACGGGTGCCGCGCTGAACATCTCGTCGCGACTGACCCTCGTGGAACGGAATCGGCTCCGCGAAGGCCTCTCCCGAATCCGCGACGTCGGGGAACCGGAACGGCTCGACGCGGTGCGCGCGCTGGTTCGTGCCGTCCACGACGGCGTGGGGTTCCCCGAGCCTGAAAAACACGATGAGGCCAAGTGTCCGTTTCGGCGCATCGAAGGGAGCGCGCCCGACGAGGTCGCCTCGGTCCTCGCATCGTGCGCGCACACGCAGCCGCTGCTCGTCGCGACCGCATTGTGTCATCTCGGCGCGGCGTATCGCGGCGAGGTATGGAGTCGGCTCGATCATGACCAGCGGGCCGCGGTCCGACCAACGCTGAGTCAGATTCCCGGCATGTCGACAACACGAACCGCCATGTACGCGCTCGACCTACGCGACCGGATCGCGCATCGACGCTGACGGCACGTACGCGCAGTTCACCGAAGGCACGTGGTCTCCGACACGTCCATCGAGATCGATGCCAGCTGCTCCAACATCGGGCGTGCGGGTCGCAAGCTCGAGCTGTTGAACCGCGGCGAACACGACGACCGCGCCGAACACGTGGAAGCCGACCAGCAGAGCGGGTATCGCTTCGGCATATTGCACATAGCCGAGGATTCCCTGCGCGATCATCGCCGCGATCGCACATGATGTTGTCGTCAGCACGACGCGGGGCGCGTGCGACCTCGCGAGCACGACCGCAGTGACCAACGTGAGGACGACGAGGGTATCCACGGACGTGCCATGAATGCGGGCCAGGTCGGTGATCGGGATGTTCAGACGCTTGGCGTCCGCATCACCTCCGTGGGGCCCGGCGGCGGTGACCAACGTCCCCGCGATCACAACGCCGATCGTCCACACGTACACGATGCGAACCAAGACCAACGCGCGCCGTGTGACCACAGGAACGCGCCGTCCGTCGCGTTCGCGTGCCCGCTGACGGATTCGTAACGCGACGCTCACCAGTGCGAGCGCAAGCAAAAAGTGTCCCATGACACTCACCCACGCAAGCTTCACCTCCACGGAGATGCCGCCGAGGATGGCTTCGCACCAGAAGAGACCGAACAGCCACCACGACAGCCGCACGAGATCGTGTCGGCGCGGCCTGAGCTGGTACGCGCCCAGCACCGTGAGACCGAACGGAAAGCCGATCGCGCCGGAAAAGAGCCGGTTGATCTGCTCGATCGCCGCGTGGTCGCTGGCCACGCTGACAAACTGTGTGGCGCTACAGTTCGGCCAGTCCCGACATCCGAGCCCCGAGTTGGTGAGGCGGACGATCGCGCCGCTCACCACGATCGCGACGAGGAGCACCACGTTCGCTGTCGTGAGCCGGCGGAACGTACCTGCCGACATGCGGGGCACGCGCATCCGCGTCAGTGTAGGAATGCACAGACGCGCCGGCCGAACCGGAAGACTCGAGCGCGGTCCCCCCCCCGCATATTGATCGCGCACGGCGCTTGGACGACTTGCCTCGTCTCACCCGAGAGGCCAGGCCCCGGCACCGACCCCGCACGCCAGACATCGCGCCGATTCACGCGAATCGAGATTTCTCCGACGAGCCTACGCTCGACGTCGCGAGGTGCGATCGGGGTACGGAGCCAGGGCGACGGCGAGACGCGTCCTGGGTTCGTCGCGCCGGGTGCGAGCTCGGGTGGAGCGACGTGCCGGTGACCTTGCGTCCGAGGGTGACGATGCTGTCGACTGACGTCGTGACCTCACCGCAGTACGACGAGTTCGGACTTTTCCACGAGAACGCCGAGGAGTTCGGTCTCGAGCTGCGAGCGTCGCCGGTCGTGCAGCGGGTTGCGGTCGAAGTCGGTGACGGGTCCCAGCTCAGCGCCCTGCGCTGGGGCGTGGACGCGCCCGCGCTGGTCTTGTTGCACGGCGGCGCGCAGAACGCCCACACGTGGGACACCGTTGCGCTCGCCTTGGCACGGCCGTTGGTCGCAATCGATCTCCCCGGTCACGGACACTCCTCGCACCGCACCGACCACCGGTACTGGCCTGCCGACAACGCTGTCGCGGTCGAGACTGCCGTACGCGCGCTCGCGCCGGACGCGAACGTCGTGGTTGGCATGTCGTTGGGAGGGCTCACGGCCTTGGCGCTGACCGACCGTGCCCCCGACCTCGTGCGATCGTTGGTCCTCGTCGACGTGACGCCAGGCGTGAACCGCGAGAAGTCGTCGACGATCGCGCAGTTCATCGACGGACCGGAATATTTCGCGTCGTTCGATGAGATCCTCGAACGGACGGTGGCGTTCAACCCGACCCGCACGGAGTCGTCATTGCGGCGTGGAATCTTGCACAACGCGATCGAGACGCCGGACGGGCGGTGGCGTTGGCGCTACGACTTGCCTCGCCGTGGGAGTGGCGACGGCGACGACGGCCAGATCATGCCCGGCCTCGACGATCTGTGGGACGCAGTGTCGAGGGTGCGCGTTCCGTTCACGTTGGTGCGCGGGAGTCTTTCGCCAGTTGTCGATGACGACGACGTCGCGGAGATACGCCGACGCAATCCGAATGCCGATGTCGAAGTGGTGGAAGGCGCCGGGCACAGCGTGCAAGGTGACAAACCACTCGAGCTGGCGCGGATCCTCTCCGATCGGCTCTGACGTGCTGGCCGAGTTGCCGCCGTCGTTCGCGGTGACCCGCGACGCGCTCCATGCGCTCGCCGAGCATGTGCTGTCGGCCGCCTATTTCCAAGCGACGACGCATATCGGACTGCGACCGACGCCGCGCGGGTTTGGCACACCGGAATACGGCGACCATGAGCGTGTGCGCGTCGACTCGACCGCGCTGGTTCATGAACGGGCCGGCGAGACGCGCCGACACGAGATCACCTCGTTGCGGGCCGCGTCCGCGTTCGCCGGTGTGCCGCTCGGCGCGCCGTCGGTGTTCACGCCGACCACCTCGGTCGCACCTGACGCGGCGCTCCTGATCGACCGAGAGGCTGCCCTCGCGCTCGCTGACTGGTACGCGCTCGGAGGTGCGCTGCTGCGCGACCTTCGGTCGGCGCATCCGGAGATCCCCTCGTCGGACGCTCAACTCTGGCCCGAACATTTCGACCTGGCGTGCGAACTCGGCGACGTCGATGGCGGCACCCGCGCCACCTACGGCGTGTCTGCGGGTGACCAGACGATTCCCGAGCCGTACCTCTACGTCGGGCCGTGGCTTGCCGCCCGACACACCGGCACGCTGGGCCAGTATCCCTTCGGCGCCGCGTGCACATACACGGAGTTGCAGCGGGCCGCCCACGCCGGAGCTGCCGGCCGCCAGTTCTTCGAGTCGGCGGTGGCTCAGCTCATCGGCTGAATGACCTGCCCCGCCCCCGTGGCGTACCCTTTGCGGCATGGCGACCACGTTCACCCGCATGGATCAGTCGACCGCCGAGCAATGGGCGGTCATCGGCACCCAGACGAGCGAGAACCAGCATCGCGTTGCCGAACGTGTGCTCGGCATGCTGCGTTCGCTGTCCGATATCACCGACGGCTTCGCCGTCGACCAGCTCACCCATTCGCTCCAGACAGCGACCTTGGCCGAGCGCGCCGGGGCCGACGAGGAGATGGTGTTCGCTTCACTGCTCCACGACGTCGGCAAGTCGGTCAGCGTCCCGAATCATCCCGAGATTGCAGCCGCGATCATCAAGCCGTACGTGCGGGGCGACGTCTACAACGTGATTCGTGTACATCAGGATTTTCAAGGCCGGCACTACTACCACCACTTCGGCGGCGACCCCGACGCGCGTGATCAGTACGACGGTGCGCCGTGGTTCTCGCTCGCGGCGAACTTCGCCGACGATTGGGATCAGATCGCGTTCGATCCTGAGTACGACACCCTCAAGCTCGAACACTTCGAGCCGCTCGTGCGCGACCGCATGTCACGCGCCCGCACGTTCTAGTCTCCCTCCTCGCTGCGTCCGCCGCCGTCTTCGAGGTAGCGCGTATGCGCTCGATCTTGGCGGAGCTGCACCGGACGTCGATCCAGGGGTTTGCCGTCACGCGGGAAGGCGACAGCCTCGGGAGACACGGTTCGCAGAGCCGCCGCGGTGCTCTCCGGTTCGAGCGGGTCGACGCTGGATCGGCCGGTGTACAACGTCGAGTCCGAGACGGTGGCCGACACCGAACCCAAGCTCCGCGCCCCGACTGCCTGTACACCGGTGATTTCCATCGGACCCTCGCAGGGGCCCACCCGCAAAGGATGTCGGCAGACCGACCGTCGACCCTGAGCCCGAGTTGACCCCGGTATCGAGCGGCGCCTCGACGACCCATCAGACGGCTCGGCATCGGCCCTGCCGAAGACGCCGATTCGGTGCGGTCGTCGGGGACGCGTTGCGGGCGGCTCGCGGCATCTGAGAGCCTTTCGAACCCGGTCGGACCGCGACCCGAACCTTTGAGGTGCCGAATGTTGCTCCAGGGCAAGGTCGCGATTGTGTCTGGGGTCGGCCCGGGACTGGGTCAGGCCATCGCTCGGGCGCTCGCCCGAGAGGGGGCCACCGTCGTGCTGGCAGCCCGGAATACCGACTACCTCGCTCAGGTACGAGCCGAGATCGAGGGTGACGGCGGCCGCGCGATCGCGCTCCCGACCAATCTGGTGGAACCCGACCACATCTCCGCCCTCGTGACCCGAACGATCGACGAGTGCGGACACCTCGACGTCCTCATCAACAACGCGTTCCGCATGGACGTGATGCAACCGTTCGAAACGGTCGACCTTGTGAAGTGGCGCAAGATCTTCGAAGTGAACGTGTGGGGAGCGCTCGGGCTCACCCAAGCCTGCCTCCCCCATCTCAAGGACGCGGCGGCGCAGCGGGGCGACGCGTCGATCGTGTTCATCATCTCAATGAGTATGCGCAAGATCCGTCAGCTCGAGGGCGGATACTCCGCCTCGAAAGCGGCGATCCAGACGGCCGCGAAAACCATGGCCGTGGAACTCGGACCCTGCGGTATCCGCGTCAACTGCGTGGCTCCGGGATGGATCGGCGGGCCCAATGTCGAGACGTTCATCGAGATGGACTCGCAGTCACGCAACGTTCCCTCCGAGGTCGTGCGCGGCGAGATCGAGGCGCGCATCCCGCTCGGCCAGATCCCGCCCCAAGACGACATCGCGCACTCGGTCGTGTTCTTCGCGTCGCCGTGGTCGAGGGTCATCACCGGACAGACCCTCGACGTCAACGGCGGTGAGTGGCTTGCTTGAAGCGCAACACGGCCGGGTCGCAGTCGTCACCGGCGCGTCGGCGGGCATCGGCCGCGCGATCGCGGTGGCGCTCGGCGGGATCGGCTGGTCGGTCGCCGTCGGGGCCCGTCGAGCGGACCAACTCGAAGAGACCGCTCAGCTCGTCGCAGACGCCGGCGGCCGCCCATACGGTCAAACCCTCGACGTGTGTCGCCCCGAGTCGATCGACGCGTTCCTCGCCGCCACCCACGCAGAACTCGGACCGGTCGACGTGTTGGTCAACAACGCAGGCATTGCAGCACCCGGACGGCTGCATGAGATGAGTGACGAACAACACGAGCAGATCCTCGCGACGAATCTCCTCGGCCCGATACTCGTCACCAAGCGGGTCGTCGCCGCACTCCGCGCCCGCCGCGCCGCGGGCGACATCGTGTTCATCTCCTCGGACGCAGCCGTCAATCCGCGTCCCGTTCTCGGTACGTACGGCGTCTCCAAATCTGGACTCGAGGCCTATGCGACCACGCTCGCCCTCGAGTCCGAGGACTTCCCGATCCGCTCGTCGATCGTGCGCGTCGGCCCGACACTCACCGGATTCGCCGACGGCTGGGACACCAGCATGTTCGCCGAGGTCATCCCCCACTGGCAACGCTTCGGGATTCAGCGCCACTTCAACACGATGCGTGCCGACGACGTCGCTCGCGCGGTCGTGTCGGTCGTGACTGCACCGCCTCACATGTGGACGCGCCTCGTCGAGGTGCAGCCACTCCCGCCGACTACTTGATCGCGGTGGGCGCGGCGGGGGCACCGACCGCGCCGGTCAGCGGAAGCGGCGTCGACACCAACAGAAAATCGTGCTGGCCGTCGGCGGCGCAGTCGGCGGCCAGATCATCGAGGTGCCAGTTCTGACCCTGAGTCAGACCGATGTCTCGCAAGTGAATCATGTGTACAGGCATGAACACCCGCGTGTCCTCGCACGGGTAGACCTCAAAGGTCATCGTGTCTGTCGCGACGATTGCAACGTCGTGGTCGCGGATCCAGGCGATCGACTGTGTCGACAATCCGGGTGCCGGCATCGAGTAGCGGCGCTTGTCGCCGGCCCGCAAAAAATGCATATGCCCGGTCCGCACAAGAACCGCATCTCCTGATTCGACGTGCAGACCAGCCGCCGACGCGGCGCGCTCAAGGTCATCGCCAGTGATCGGATAGTTCTCGTCGAAGTGATCGACACCGTGCAGACGAGCGATGTCGAGCATCACGCCGCGCGTCGCGATCGCACCCAACTGCTCGATGCCGAGCCGCGCCGCGCCTGCGGGAGATACGACGGAGCCCGGTGTGTCGTTCCAGAGCTTCCCTTCGTACCCGACGTGTGCGAGAGCATCCAGGTGGGTCGCGGCCTGCGAACCCATGTGAAATGCATCGTCGCTCGTCGTAAAGTCGGACGGGTCGCCAGTGAATGACAGGTTCACGGCGTAGGTCCGGAGCTCGGGGTTGACGCGCTCGGGCATGTTCTTGGTGTCCCATTGCGGTCCGCTCTGGTCGAACGGGATCGCGAGCGAGAACAGCCGGCCGGTGCGCGCTGCGCCGACGCCCCGCATCACCACAGAGTCGGTGATGAGGTTCAGGGTGCCCCGTTGGTCGTCGGCGCCCCAACGACCCCAGTTCGAAACGCGTTGTGCGAGCTCTCGCAAATCGGGCGTCAGAGGCACGCGCGGAACGCTAGCTTGCGATCGTGGTACTGCCCTCGGGATCGCGCATGCCGGCCGAGACCGCACGCCACGAACGCACGATCATGGCATGGCCGACCGAGGCCATGGCCGAGATCGGACTCTGGGGCGACGCAGGCCTCGAAGGAGCGCGTCGCGTCTACGCCGAGATCGCTTGCACGATCGCGCACTATGAGCCCGTATCGATGGTCGCCGCACCCGCCGACGCGCCATCGGCGCAGCAGTCTTGCGGAGCGGATGTTGACGTGGTCGCGCTGCCTGTCGACGATTCCTGGATGCGTGACACCGGCCCGATCGTCGTTGTCGCCGATGGCGCCCGGCACGCCCTCCACTTTCGTTTCAATGCTTGGGGCGAGAAATGGTCGCCGTGGGACGCCGACGCGGTCGTCGGCGCCGCGATCGCCAGGCGGCTCGGGCTCGCGGTGCACGAGGTGCCGATGGTCCTCGAGGGCGGCTCAATCGCGGTCGACGGTGCCGGACTGCTCGTGACGACTGAGCGATGCCTGCTCAACAAGAATCGAAACCCGCAGATGGGACCGGTCGAAATCGAAGACATGCTCCGTCGTCATCTCGGGGTCGAACGCATCGTGTGGCTAGCTGACGGGATCGCCGAGGATGACGGCACCGACGGTCACGTCGACAACGTCGTCGCGTTCAGTGCTCCGCGAAAGGCGTTGCTGCAGGGCTGCGACGACGTGTCCAATCCGAACTACACGATCGCCCGCGATAACCGCCGGCGGTTGGAGGTCGCCGGGATCGACGTTGTCGAGATCCCGGTGTTGCCATACGGACGCGTCGCGGCCAGCCGGCTGCTACCCGTGCCGTTCGTCAACCTGTACGCGTTGAACGGCGCGGTGCTCGTGCCGACCAGTGGATCCAGTGCCGACTCGGCGATGCTCGAGATCATCGCCGAGCAGTATCCCGACCGCGACGTCGTCGCGGTACCCGGGACGATCCTCGCTCACGGCGGCGGCGGCGTGCACTGCATCACCCAACAGGTGCCGGTATGAGCGATCCTGAGCTCTTCACCGCGTACGAGGTCCTGGCGTCGCCGGCTCGGGTGTACCCGCCGTCCCGTCCGCGGCTTCGCGTCGGCCTGGTGCAGGAACGTTGGCACGCCGACCCGAACGAGCACCGCGGCGCGATCGCGGCATCGGTTCGACTTGCCGCCCAACAAGGCGCGCGGCTGGTATGCCTCCAGGAGTTGACGCTCAGCGCGTACTTCGCCACGACGCCCGACGGTCCCGCCGGCGCGAGTGTCGAACCGGAAGCACTTCCGGGCGGACCGACACACATCTTCGCACGAGACCTCGCGGCCGAAACCGGCGCGTACATCCACGCGTCGCTGTACGAACAGGCACCGCACAGTAACCCCAACGATCTCGGGTTCAACACGGCGATCGTCGTCTCACCCGACGGCTCGCTCGTCGCGCAGACGCGAAAGCTCCACTTGCCGGTCACCGCGGGCTACTACGAGGATCGCTACTTCCAAGCGGGCGATACGGGCTTTCCGGTCGTCGATCTCGCCGAGACTCGCTTCGGCTTTCCGACCTGCTGGGACCAGTGGTTTCCGGAGGTCGCGCGGGCCTACGCGCTGCTCGGTGCGGATGTGCTCGTCTACCCGACCGCGATCGGGTCGGAACCGGATCATCCGGACTTCGATACCGAGCCATTATGGGAGCAGGTGATCCGCGCGAACGGGATCGCGAACGGCACGTTCATGGTCGTTGCGAACCGGATCGGGACAGAGGCACCGGTCACGTTCTACGGTTCGTCGTTTATCAGCGATCCCTACGGGCGGGTGCTGGTGCAGGCGCCGCGTGATCGGCCCGCCGTCCTCGTCGCCGACCTTGATCTCGATCAGCGTCGCGACTGGCTTGCACTGTTCCCGTTGCTTGCGACCCGCCGCCCCAGCGCATACGGGGTGCTTGTCGATCCGAGTCGAACGGACATGATTGCGGAATGACAATCAGCGAACGTATCGACTGCATGGAGTGCGCGGGCCGCGGCACCGCACAACTGGTGCAAGCCCTCGACCCAGAGATGTTGTTGCAGGAGGGCGACGTGTTGGTCTACGTATGCAGCGACTGCGCCCAACGCTGGGATGTCGTCGTCGACGAAGACGACCTCACCGAGGACTGACCTCCGCTCGGTCAGACCGGCGCGCCGTCGTCGCCGCGCTGGAGTCCGTACTTTGGGAATGGCCCGAAAAAGCCGTGTTCGTGCAACCCGAATCCGACCTCGCCCGTACTTGCCTCGAACCGCGCGACATGGTCAACGATCCCGTACCATCCCCACGTTTCGAGCTCGTCCTGGGTCCACTCTCGGTACTGCACCACGAGCGGTCCCTGATACATGCCGTGACGCCACTCGTCATCCATGCCGTAGCCGGTCCCGACCGCGATGTACGCATGTCGAAGTGGGATGACTGCGACGTCGAATCCTCCACTCGGGGCCTCGGGGAACGACAATCTGGAGGGTGTTCGGATCATGCGGGTTCCGGGCTCGAGCGTGTGCTCGAACTCGGGACGGCCAAGCCATTCATGCCCGCGGACGGGATCGTTCCAGATGCGCACCGCCTCCTCGAGCGCGCGGTGTCCGGTCGGCTCCTCTTGAACGATGTACAGCAGCGAGAAGTCGTCGAACTGCATCGGCGCGTAGTTCCACATGCCGGCCATGGACGGCGTCGTGCCGCGCACGCCGGCCGGCTCGGCCTCGCCGACGGGCCGCACACCCCACGATCGGTCACGGGTTCCCTTCCAACGGTCGGGCGTGACGGCGATCGTCTCGCCCTCGACCTGGAGGGTCCCCTCCCAGTGGCCGGTCTGCGCGAATCGGTGACTGTCGAACATCACGCGACCGTGCGAGCGTACGAAGTGTTGCGGCTCCTCGAACGCCGGAATCGCCCCGGTCCACGTCAGATCGAACGCGAGTGGATGTTCACTCGACTCCAAGATCACCCGGACGGACCTGAGGGGTTCGACCACCTCGACACGGAACGGCCCAACCGTCGTGTCCATACGATCGCCCAGCTCCTTCGACGCCCGCAGCACGCGCTGCTTGTCGTTGGAGCAGACGCACGCGAACGCGTCCTGGGTCGCGAGATTCGGGTACTGCCCCATCCCGATGACCATGAACAGCTCATCGGTCGAGCCGTGCAAGTTGAAGTAGTAGCGGTCGTAGAAGTTGCGATCACTTGTTCCGACGTGCCGGATCGGCGCGGCGATCTGGTGGATCGGATAGTCGTCCATCGACGAGAGCACGAGACCTCCAACAAGCGGTTGTCGAAGGCGCAGTATGCCAGCGTCAGGACGCGAGGCGTGCGATCGGGCCCGTCGAAACGCGTCGAATCTCGACGATCCGGCTGGTGCGGAACGACGCGACCCTCAGCGCGAACGCCGAGGCCAACCCACCACCGCCGTTGCGGTCGAAGAAGGTCGTGAGTGGGCCTTCTTGCTCGTACGCATCGGCGTCGAGCACTTGAGTCGTCGTGTCGTCTTCGAAGTGCACTTCGAATCCCATATGGACAATGTACGCCGACGAGGCTGTGGATCGATAGAGGAACAACTTGGGGACAAGGCTGGGGACGACCCTCGCGAACGGTCGGCCTTGTCGTATCGTCATCCCGTCACACGCCCGTGACGGACCTACACCCGTGATCAACTCGATGTGCTTGTCGGCGTGCGCGCTCACGCGCTGTTCGGTTCGCTGATCGCGAGGTCGGTGCGCACTCGCGTTTGGCGCGAACTCGTCGGTCGCGCGGCCGGCTCCCACTTTCGCGATCCGGCGCCATGGCGATGAGGACGCCCGACTGCTCACGCCGACGCGTGCGCAAGGCATCCCCACATCACGATCGAACGCGCCGGCAACGTGGAGGACCAGCGCTTGAACGCGGCTCGGACAAGCAAGCCGCATCACGTCGCCCGACGAGCAGGTATTTACCTGCGCGAACCGAAGGCGTCGATCCTCACCACCGCGCGCGAGAGGTCGAGGTGCCACTGCAGCCGAGTGGCGAACTGGTTCGCCACGATTCGCCGAAGGCGACGCGCGACGCCTTCCCACCATCTCGGTATCGACGCTCCAAACACAAGAGGGTGCTCGTCCGCCAGCGCGCGTGGGCGTCCACTGCGCAGCGAAGCGTCCTCGACGCCTGCGTAGTCGTGGTTACGGCCATGACCACGACCGACGCCACGGCGCTGACCGACCGCAGCGACGCGCGGCGCGGACAAGTGTGTCCGACGCGGACCGCAACACGCAGTCGTCGAAGCGGCTCGATGGTCCTCGTCCTGCGACCATGCAAGTACGCGGATGCCTACGGGACCGCGATGGCGCTCAACGATGTCATGCATCCGCCCCGAGCGTGGTTCGGGGGTGTTCATCCTCCTGCGAGCCGAAGTCGATCTCCCAACTCGCCGCCGTTGCCTCCCGCAGTTCAGGTGACGGATGCGCGTGCCGGAATTCGACGATATCGGCCGGTGACGATGACACGAGGTCAGGGATGTGCCGGACGCCGAGCTGTTCGGTTATTGCACGACGTATCGGGTCGGGACCCATGTCTGGCTGTCGATCGGCGGTCGCTGGTAGGAGCGCTGTTGGCGGGGCGGAAGTTCGACAGCCTCGTGCGGCACCGTGTCGTAAGGCACGACCTGAAGAAGGTGGCTGATGATGTTGAGTCGTGCGGCCCGCTTGTCGTTGGCATCGACCACGTGCCATGGCGCCTCCTTGATGTCCGTGTAGGAGAACATCTCGTCTTTCGCCTCGGCGTAGTCGACCCAGCGGGCGCGGGCCTCGAGGTCCATCGGGCTCAGCTTCCACCGTTTCCCCGGGTTGTTGATCCGATCAGTGAATCGCCGTTCCTGTTCTTCGTCGCTCAACGACAGCCAGTACTTGACGACGATGGTTCCCGATCGCACGATGGCGCGCTCGATGAGTGGGCACGTGCGCAGGAAATCGGCGTGTTCGTCCTCGGTGCAAAAGCCCATGACGCGCTCGACCCCGGCGCGGTTGTACCAACTCCGGTCGAACAGCACGATCTCACCGGCGGCCGGAAGGTGTGCGATGTACCGCTGGAAGTACCACTGTGTGCGCTCCCGCTCGGTCGGCGTACCGAGCGCCACGACCCGGCAGTAGCGCGCGTTGAGGCGCTCCATGATCCGCTTGATCGTCCCGCCCTTGCCGGCCGTATCGCGGCCCTCGAAGATCACCATGACCCGCAGACCGTGGTGAACGATCCACTCCTGCATCAGCACCAGCTCGGTCTGGAGGCGAGCGAGCTCCTTCTCGTAGGCGCTCTTGCTCACGACCTTTGGGCCTTCGGGAGGCGTCGCCGGCGCGACGGCAAGGCTCTTCTTCTTGGCGCCCTGCGATCCGTTCGTCTCGTGCAGCTTCGTTTTCGTGGAGTCCTTAGCCATGGCCGCGAAGCGTACGGATGCCCAGGACCCCTTATATTGCCGACCCATGAACGTCGGATTTCCGATGCCCCGGTCCCGGTAGGTTCATATTCCGGAAACGTTTGCGATACGCGCCGGCCTCAGGTTCGCGATCAGATGTCAATGGCAGCGGGCGGAGGCTTGCTCGTTCTGCGCCCACCGGGGTCTTGTACGCGACAAAGGAGCGAACGATGAGCGGAAGCACAGCGCGACGGCAGGCCATCGAGGCCATGAAGAGCTTTGAGGCGCCGGCGGGTTTCTTCCCCTCCTCGGAGGGTTCTGGAGAGATGTTCGGCCAGAACGTCTTTACCAAGGCGGTGATGCAGCAACGCCTGCCGAAGCCGATCTTCAAGTCGTTGATGGCGACGATTGAGCACTCCAAGCCGCTGGACCCCGCCGTGGCCGACGTCGTTGCGTCGGCGATGAAGGACTGGGCGATGGAGAAGGGGGCGACACACTACGCGCACGTGTTCTATCCCCTCACCGGACTCACTGCCGAGAAGCACGACAGTTTCTTCGAGCCGGGAGGTGACGGTTCGGCGATCGCCGAGTTCGCGGGCAAGACCCTCACCCAAGGTGAACCCGACGCATCGAGCTTTCCGAACGGTGGGCTCCGCGCGACATTCGAGGCGCGCGGTTACACGGGCTGGGACGTGACCAGTCCGGCGTACATCCTGGAGAATCCGAACGGCAACACGCTGTGCATCCCGACGGTCTTCGTGTCGATGACTGGTGAGGCGCTCGACTATAAGACGCCGCTCCTGCGGTCGCAGCAGGCAATGGCCGCACAGGCAGAGCGCGTGCTCCGCCTGTTCGGGCACTCGGACCCGGACGCGGTCGTGTCGTTCGCGGGCGCAGAGCAGGAGTACTTCCTGATCGACCGCAGCTTCTTCATCGCCCGCCCCGATCTCCTTAACAGCGGGCGCACGCTGTTCGGAGCGAAGCCGCCGAAGGGCCAGGAGTTCGACGACCACTACTTCGGCGCGATCCCCGAACGGGTACTCGCGTTCATGCTCGACGCCGAACGCGAGTTGTTCAAGCTCGGGATCCCGGCCAAGACCCGTCACAATGAGGTTGCGCCGGGCCAGTTCGAGCTGGCGCCGATGTTCGAGAAATCCAACGTCGCGACCGACCATCAGCAACTCCTCATGGTGACCTTGAAGCGGGTCGCGCAGAAGCACGGCATGGAATGCCTGTTCCACGAGAAGCCGTTCGACGGCATCAACGGCTCCGGGAAGCACGTCAACTTCTCGTTGGGCAACGCGACCGAGGGCAACTTGCTCCTCCCGGGCGACACTCCGCACGAGAACGCGCAGTTCCTCGTCTTCTGCGCGGCGGTGATCCGCTCGGTGCACAAGTTCGCTGGCCTGCTGCGCGCGTCGGTCGCGTCAGCGACCAACGATCACCGGCTCGGCGCCAACGAGGCGCCACCCGCCATCATCTCGATCTTCCTCGGCGATCAGCTCACCGACGTGTTCGACCAGATCGCCAAGGGCGGCGCCACAAGCTCGAAGCACAAGGGCACGCTGACGATCGGGGTCGACACCCTGCCCGAGCTCCCGACGGACCCGGGCGACCGGAACCGCACGAGCCCCTTTGCCTTCACCGGGAACCGTTTCGAGTTCCGCGCTCCGGGATCGTTGCAATCGATCGCCGGTCCGATGGTGACGATCAACACGATCCTCGCCGAGGCGCTCGACTACCTCGCCACCGAGATCGAGTCGCTCGTCGCGTCGGGTGCGGAGTTCGAGGCCGCGGTGCAGCAGGTGCTCGAAGACGTGATCACGAACCACGGTGCCGTTGTCTACAACGGCGACGGATACACCGACGAGTGGCAAATTGAAGCCGCGGCGCGTGGCCTGCCGAATCTCCGCACCACGCTCGACGCGTTGCCGGAACTCATCACCGAGGAGGCGATGGAGCTCTTCAGTCATTACGGCGTGTTCAACCACCGGGAGATGCACAGCCGCTACGACGTCGCGCTCGAGCAGTACGCGCTGAGCATCGGGGTCGAGGCGCGCCTGACGCTGAAGATTGCGACCACGATTATCCTGCCCGCGGCGATCCGCTATCAGACCGAGCTCGCGACCAACATCGCCAGCATCAACGCGATCGGCGCCAAGCCCGCCACTGGGACCTTCGAAGAGGTCTCGACTTCGATCGAAGCTTTGCTCGCAGGAATTGAGTCGCTGCGCGCCGGACTCGAGCACGACGGCGCCGCGAGTGTAGAAGACGAAGCGAAGCACGCTGCTGCGCTCCTGCCCGCGATGAGCTCGGTGCGGACCGCTGCCGACAAGTTGGAGGTGTTGGTCGCCGACGATCTGTGGCCACTCGCGACCTACCAGGAGATGCTCTTCATCCTCTGACAAGACCGGGAGTGGTACCGGAGCGCTGCCTCAGGGTGCGCGAGGCCGCAGGTTCGTCGGAGCGCCCCCCGGGGTTGCGTCAACACGTTCGCCGGTCGGGCAAGACATCTCGAAGATCGGATCGGGCGGCGGGCCCTCGGCACCGGGGCGCGACCCCACGGGGTATGCGATTCGCTGCCGGCTGACGCCACCTGACGTGCGTGTCAGGGGCCGGCCTCGGGTGCTGGACCGTCGGCGGTACGCGGCTTCTGAGCGGATCTGGTCGTCGGATTGCCGTCGCGTGTGTCGCCGTGGCCGCCCGACGCCCGGGCGCGGTCACGCGTGCTCGGTCGCTCGAGTCCGGGACGTGGCGGGGGTTGTCTGCGTGGCGTCGAGTCGAGCGACGCCGGCAGTGCCCGGCCGCAAGCAGGTCAGATGCGCGGACCGAGGCGCCGGAGCGTGAGCGGTTGGAGATCTTCCAAGCAGCGCAACCGGATGAGCCGGGAGTCGGGCGGCATGACGACGCCAAGCACACATTGGCGGTCGATCCAGTCGTGCAGCAGCGGAAACCCGGGATCCGACTCGTTCATCGCGATCGAGAACTCGAGCCCGACGGGCGTTTCCTCGTCGGCGCCTGCGTCTGTGCCCTCTTCGGCGTCGTCTCTGTCGCCTCCCTGCGCTGCGACGAGGGCCAGCCGAGCGACATCTGGACCTGTGATCGTGAGTTCGCTGACCCGGACGCGGGGCACGTCATGGAGCCGCTCGAGGTCAGCGCGTACCCCCATGCCCCGCCGACTCACCAGCTGCGCGCGCTTGCGCCAGATCGTGATCGCGATCACGCAGGCGCCGACGAACCAGATCAGGAGTGAGATGAGACCCGTGATCGTCTGATCATAAGGAATGTTTCGCAGACCGACGGCGCCCAGCCGAGGTTCCTCGCTGCCGGCGACGGCTGTCAGCACTCGTTAACACTCCCGTTACACAAGTTGACGTTGTCCGAAACGCTGGCCTCGTACCGTCAGATTTCGGGAAGCAACAAGTCAGCGAACGAGCTGTAAGCGGTCATTGGCGACCGCCGCCCGCCCTAACCACGAACTGGAGGACTGATGGCGGAAAGCATGACCGCACCGGGGGAGATGAAACGCAGTCTCACGCTCACCGGCGTCACGGTCAACGCGATGGCGCTGATCGCGCCGGGAGCGTTCTTGTGGACGACGTACCAGATCCAAGCATCCCAGGCGTCTGGGAACACTTCGACAGCTGCGGCGATGTGGGGCGGTCTGTTCTTCGCGTTGATTCTCGCGATGCTCACGGCGTACAGCTACTCGGAGCTGGCTCGTGCGTATCCCGACGCCGGCACGGGATCGAGCTACTACTTCGCGGAGGCCGCGCTGCTCGAGAAGGAGAGCCCCGAGCATCGCAAGTACGCGCGGTTCGCGAAGCTTTGGATCGGTTGGATCAGCCACCTGTACTACTGGCTGTACCCCGGGATCATGGTGGCGTTTACGGGCACGCTGTTCTATTACATCTACGCGACCGTGGCTCACCACAACCTCACATGGCTGCCGCTGTCGGGTATTTGCGTGGTGTTCGCGTTCGTCGCTGGTTACATCGCGTACCGCGGCATCTCGGGCTCGACGATGACCGCGATCGTCATCAACGTGATCCAAATCACGTCGCTTCTGGCGGTGAGCGTGATCTTCATCGCGTACCGCATCGGGCATCACAACAAGGTGTACGAGATCTCGAGCGCGGTGAAAGTTCTCATCCCGAGCAGCTTCATTCACGTGTTGTACCAGGGCACGATCGCGATCCTGCTCCTCGTCGGCTTCGAGTCCGTCACCGCGCTCGGTGCCGAGGCAATCAATCCCGACAAGGACATCAAGCGTGGGATCCTGCTCTCACTCCTCATCCAAGGCGGGATCTGTTATCTGATCGAGTACTTCGCAGCGAACTTCGCTGCCGGTTCAGGAACGGAGACCTACGCCAAGGCCGGAGTCGACGCCGCCCCGATCGGCACGATGCTGCACCAAGTCGGGAACCAGATGTTGGGCAACACCGGCACGACGATCTCGTTGATCGTCGCAGTGACGGTGCTCCTCGCGCTGATCGGCACCACGCTCGCGTGTCTGAACACCGGCGTGCGGGTCACCTACTCGATGGCCAAAGACAAGGAGATGCCGAGCATCCTCGGCCTCCTACACGGAGAGTTCGCGACGCCCCACGGCGGTATCTGGGTGCTCACTGCGATTTCGGCGCTGATCGGTATCTACGCAGTCGACCCGTACACCGTCCACCCGATCACCCAAGTCACATTGGCGTCGAACACAGGAACCTTCCTTGTATACGGCGCGACGTGCATCGTCGCGGTCATCGCGTTCAGTCACCGCCACGACCGGCACATCCTCAAGCATTACGTCGTGCCAACACTGGGAGCCCTGATGAACCTCGCGATGCTGGCCGCGGTGGTGTACCTCGCAGTCAAGTCCGGCGGTCAAGGTGCCTCCGACGCCTACAAGGCGCTCGGCACCGTCGGCGTTTGGATCATCCTCGGAGGCATCTGGTTCGTCGTGAACCCGAACGCGAGGGGCAAGAAGCTTCTCGATCGGGGTGCTCCCAAGCGGGAACAAGTGCTGACGACGAGTTGACGAGCGAGGGCGTAACGTAGGGCCGGGTCCGATCGTCGGGCCCGGCCTTTGCGTTCAGCGACCTTGTGTGCCGCTCCCGCGCTCGTGCCGGGCCGCCGTCGCCGCCGCACCCCGCACCCACAAGAGCCCGACGCCGATGAAGAAGATCGCGGGAATGAACTTCCACGATGCGTGCAGCTCGGTCAGCGCGATGACTCCGCAGACGATCCAGACCACGCCCGTCACCGCCAGCATGAGCGGCGACGAGGGCCGCTTTCCGACTTGGGGCAGATCCTTGCGGGGCTCGTCTGGGGTGTCACGGCTCACAGGTGCATCGTACCGGCCGAATGAGAAGTCGTCATGACTGACGATCAGGCGCCGTCCGACGAGGGCAACGGAGCCATCCGGGCGTCCGGCACATTCGCGAAGTTCGCATTCGGACTTGTCAGCGAGACCGGGCCGCTGCGCGACCACAACGAGGACTGCGCCGGAGCTTTCGTGTCAACGGCGCCCGACGACTCATGGGACCGGGGCCCCGCCTTCGTGTTGGCCGACGGCATGGGCGGCCACGCGGCCGGAGAAGCGGCGAGCCGCCTCGCAGTCGACACCGTCATCGATCGGTGGACTTCGGGCGATCCGCTCACACCCCCGCAAGGACTGCGTACCGCCGCGCGCGCGGCAAACGAGGCGATCATGGAAGCCGCGCACGAGCCGGGCAAGCGCGGCATGGGTACGACGCTCCTGGCCTTGACGCTGGCCGGACGCGACGCGCACATCGCGCACGTCGGAGACTCGCGGGCGTACCTCGTTCGTGACGGCGCGTGCCGTCAGCTCACCAACGACCACTCGAGGGTCGGCGAGATGATGCGCATGAAACTCATCACGCCGGAGCAGGCCGCGACGCACCCGGCGCGATCGCAGCTCACGCAAAGCCTCGGCGCCGATCCACTGGTTCGCGTCGACCTCATCCGCGAACAGCTACACGCCGGTGACGTGTTCGTCCTGTGCTGCGACGGCATCTGGGATGTCGTGACGCGCTCGGAGATCGCGGATGCGGCCGGCGAACTCGGCAAGACGGTACGACACGCAGGCGAGCTCGCGGAGCACCTGGTGGATACCGCGATTAAACGGCAATCTGCTGATAACGTGACTGCGCTCGTGGTGCAGGTGACGAGCGACCAGCCGGTCCCTCCTGCGGTCCGGCGATCCCTCTTCTCGCGGCGGCGTTCCTGATGCGATTCTCCCCTGGATCCACCGTCGACCACTTCGAAGTTCTCGAAGAGCTCGGCGAGGGCGCCTACGCCGAGACGTACAAGGCGCGCGACATTCGCTCCGGTGGGTTGGTGGTCCTCAAATTTCCGCATCCCAACCTTTTCGCCGATCCGGCAATCTTCCAGCGGTTCCAGCGCGAGGTAAAAATCGCGCGTACCCTCGACCATCCCGGCGTAATTCACAGTCTCGACGGAGCCGAGACGCGAACCGAGCCCTATCTCGTGCTCGAATACGTCGACGGCGACGACTTCCGCCACCATCTACGCCAGCTGGGTGGCCGTGTTCCAGTCCCGGTCGCGATCGACTGGGGACGTCAGCTCGCGGGCACGTTGCAGTATCTCCACGAGCACGGCATTACCCACCGTGACCTCAAACCCGAGAATCTGCTCGTCACCGCTGACGGTCGGATTAAGGTCATCGACTTCGGCACCGCGTTGCTGACGGGCGCCAAGCGCCTCACTTGGCGCCACCTCACCGACGGCGTCGGCACCCCCGACTACATGAGTCCCGAGCAGATCCAAGGCGAGCGCGGCGATCCGCGCAGCGACGTGTACGCATGGGGCGTGATCATGTATGAGCTACTCACCGGTCGCCCCCCGTACAGCGGCGACAACTGGATGGCGGTGATGGCCGGCCATCTCACTCGGGTGCCCGAGCCGATCCACCAGCTGAACGCCGATGTGCCGGCCCAGTTTGAGGCCGTGGTACGCAAAGCGTTGCGTCGCTACCCGGAGAACCGATACCAGTCGGCAGCTGCGCTGCTCGCCGATCTCGACCGACTCGACGAGCTGGACATCTCGACCTTCGACTTCTCCCCGGAGGCACCGATGGGCGGCATGGCCGCGATCGAGTCGGCGAAGCGAATCTGGCAGCTCATTGGGCTCGTCGCCGGCGGGTTCATACTCGTGTGCGCATTGATAATCGGACTGACGGTGGTGCTGCGATGACGATCCAATGGTACGTGTGCAGCTTCGTCGATGTATTCGGCCAGACGGGTTCGTTGGCGGTTCCCGCGGCCGCATTCGACGACGCGGTGACCAACGGCATTCCGTTCGATGGTTCCGCGCTCGAAGGTCGCGCGCGTGTGCTCGAATCCGACATGCGTTTGCGACCCGATCCGGCCACGGTAGTCGAGCTCGATGACGGACACGCGCAGGCATGGTGCGCGGTCGTGGACGGAACCGGTGCGCCATGGCCGGTCGATCCCCGCACTGCGCTGACCCTGACCGTCGAGCGCGAGTCGGAGCTCGCGGCCGAGATGCGATTTGGCGCCGAGCTCGAGTTTTACCTTCTCGATGCGACTGACGCCCCCGTCGACAGTGCGCGGTACTACTCGGATCTCGACGGGCCCGGCTCAGACGTCGTCTTGCGCGCCGCGACCAGGCTCGCCGAACGAGGAGTACCGATCGCCGCCGCGCATTCCGAAGCCGGGCCCGGTCAGTATGAACTCGACATCGGTCTGCTCGCGCCGGTCGCGTTCGCGGACGCGATCGTTCGGACCAAAGACGTGCTGCGGCGCACCGCACGACGCTCCGGTCTGGCGGTTTCCTTCATGGCCCGTCCGCTTCCCGACGAGCCGGGCTCCGGCCTTCACGTCATGCAGTCGTCGCCGTTGCTGCTCGGGCCCGACGGCAAGCTCACCGAATGTGGGCGCTCGTTCGTGGCCGGCCAGCTCGCACATGCGTCGGGTCTGTGTGCCCTGGCTGCGAGCACGGTCAACTCGTATCGTCGTCTGCACGCCGGCCCCGAGGCTCCCGGCGCGGTGGTCTGGGGTCACGTGAACCGGGCGGCGCTGATACGTCTCGGCGCAGGGCCGGGCGCGGCGGCCGGCATCGAGTATCGCGGTGCCGACCCGGCTGCCAACGCTCATTTGCTGGTGGCAGGGCTCATCGCAACCGGCGCGGCCGGAATAGAAGACGATCTCGAACTCGCGCCCCCGAGTGAAGAATCGACAGCCGGTTTCGACCCGGCGAGCGATTCACAACGTTTCGCGCCTCTCCCGCGCACGCTCGACGACGCGCTCGACTCGTTCGCGTTCGATGATGTGCTCGCCGATACGTTCGACGTTCGTCTCGTGCAGGTGCTCCTCGACGGCCGTCGCGCCGAAACCGAAGCGTTCCGCGCGCACGTCACGACGTGGGAGCTCGACTGGTACCGGGACGTCTGAGTCGCTGGGACTGCACGCAGATCGTGCTCTCCGCGACCGCGCATGCGTCACGACGGCGTGCAATGACCGCTCAATCACAATCGCGACGCCGATGAGCTGCACGGCGACGATGCCGTCGAACCACCAGTGGTTGCCCGTAGCAACGACTGCGATGACCGTGATGATCGGGTGCGCCACGATCCACCAGCGCCGCCGGCTGGTGCTGAACACGATCACTCCCAACGCGACCAGCACCGACCACGCGACGTGCACCGACGGCATGGCCGACAGCTGATCGGGACCGGGGGTACCCACGGCCGCATACACCGATTGGTGGAACAGAGCGGCCGTGTCGACGAAGCCGAGGCCAGGCGTGAGACGAGGCGGCGCAACCGGGATGAGCTGAATCGCCAGCGCCGCGCCGGTCACGATCACCATGGTGTTGCGAGCCTGGGGGTAGTGGTCGCGATGGCGAACAAACATCCAGATGAGGAAGGCGATCATCGCTGGGAAATGCACCGTCGCGTAGAAGACATTCAGCGCTTGGGTGAGCAGTGACGACCGCAGCACCAGGTGCTGCACCCAGAGCTCGCCAGGCAGATGCAGCCGGCGCTCGAAGTGGAAGATCCAACGCCCACGTGCGACTGCGCCATCAACCTTCAGGAGCGACAGCGTGCCCGCGAACTGCCACAGCGAATACAGGCCGAGCACGACCGCGGTCTCTCGAGCGAAAGAAAGTGCGTAGCCAACGCCGCGATGGCGCGGCTTCGCGAACAGGCCGATCACCACGAGGAACGGGACAATGGCGAGCGCAACCGCGAGCGCCAGCGCGGCTTTCCACGGCAGCCACATGACACCTGCAGCGTACCGATACCCTTGCGGGTGATGTCGGAGGGCGCTGAGCGTTATGCGCGGATCGCGCGTGGGTTCGACGCCCGAGTCGCGGGCCTCGCCGGCGACGCCTGGACCGCACCCACACCGTGTTCCGAATGGAACGTGCGGGATCTCGTCGGCCACGTCGTGTCGGTGCACCGGCAGGTCATCGCCGGACTCGACGCCAGTGCCCCGCCGCCACCCGCGGCCGACGCCGATCTCATCGGCGCGTGGCACGGCGCAACGGCCGAGATCGTCGCCGCGCTCGCAGATCCGGAGCGTGCCTCAGCGCCGGTGACGGGCCGCTTCGCGCCGATGACGCTCGACGATCTGATCGGCCGTCTGCTGTGCAGCGACACGCTCGTGCACACTTGGGATCTCTCACGGGCGACGGGTCAGGACGAGGAACTCGACACGGTTGGCGTCACCTACGCGTTCACCATGCTGTTACCGGCCGACGACGCGATCCGCGGTCCGGGCAGCTTCGGACCCAAGATCGAGCCACCGCCGGACGCCGACGAACAGACACGCTTCCTCTGCTTCCTCGGCCGGAGCGCATCGTCGAGCCGACCAGTTAGAGACGGGTGCCCGCGCTGACCTTGAGGAGCGCCTCATTCGGGTTCTCGGGTAACGCTTCGAGCGGCTGCGCGATCTCCGCGATCGTCGGTCCGACCTTGGCCGCGATTGGCGCGAGCGCGTCGAGATCGAAGCCGTACAGCCGCGCCGCGTTCCCCGCGAGGAGCTGTTGGAGTTCGACCGGATCGGTGTCGTGGAAGAGCTGGCGCAGATGTTCACGGGTGAAGGGGTAGGTGCCCTCCTGGTGGGGGTAGTCGCTCCCCCACATGAACCGGTCGAGTCCGATCTGATAGCGGGCGGCGGCGTCCTCGCGGCCGGGTTGGCTCACTCCGACCCAGCAGTTCTGGGCGAAGTACTCGGTCGCCGACTTCGGAAGGATGTGCTCGTCCGAGTATCGCAGCTCGCCGGTGCGACCGGTCTTGCGGATCTGCGCGAGCACTGCGTCGAGGCGGCGCAACATCGGCGGGATCCACGCGCAACCCATCTCGGTCATGACGAACTTCAGCTTCGGGAACCGCTCGAACACGCCGGACAGCAACATCTGCACGAACGGCCGCTGCGAATAGAACCCGACCTCGTTGATGTAGAGGAGATCGGCGACTGGGTACTTGCCGTAGTTGGGCGCTCCCGTCCCGCCGTGCGCGTTGACTGGAACACCCAGATCTTCGCACACCTTCCACAGCGGGTCGTACTGCGGGTCGTACAACGGCTTCACATAGTCGACATCGGGAGGGATGGCCGAGATCAGGACACCGCCGCGCAGTCCGTGGGTGTGAATCCACTGCACGTCGTCGATCGCGTCGTCGACATTGTTCAAGAAGATCTGACCGATGCCGGCACGTCGTGCGGGATAGCGCGCGCACCAGTCGGCCAGCCAGCGATTGTGCGCACGAATTCCTGCCAGGCGCTGCTCGTATTCCTCGGGTTTCGGCGGCCGGGCAAACAGCACGAAGCTGGGAAAGAACGGCGGCACCGTATTGGGGAAGACGACCTCAGCGACGACGCCGTCGGCTTCCTCGTCGGAGATCCGGCGCTCGTCGTCCCAGTTGCGGACGCGTCCGCCGTCTTTTTCCTGAAGATCTCGGAACGGGTTCTTGTACTTGTTGCGCCACGCGTCGAAGGCTTCGAGGTACGCAGGATCAAGGTACTCGCGGTACATCTCGTGGCTGCCGCCCGCGTGGGTGTCAGCGGAGATGATCGTGTAGCGCCGTTCGGCGGTAGTCGCGCTCATACATACGACGGTACCCGAACGACCGCACCGACCCGAAGGCGAAGCGGCCCGTCTCGCCCGTCGGGCCGCTCTCCCAGGATGTCGGCAGGCCGCCACGGCGACCGTCTCCGCGGCCGTGGGCACGCACAGCCGGCGGCACCGCGTGATGTGCTCGGCAGCGAAAGCGCGTGCGCGCACAACTTGTCGAGGTCGGGTTCCCGAGGTCGGGCCGCAGGTCGACGCCTCCCTCGACGCGCCTTGGTCGCGACGATCAACCACCCCTTAGTGTCGTGCCGCTCCAGCTCGCCGGCCGAACCGGCACGTCGAGGGAGGGTTCACCGCAGCCATGCGGTCGTGACCATCATTGGGTGTTTGAACGGTCCGAGCATGATGGTGCCCGACGGCACGAATGCGCGCGTCGTCCACCGTCGGCGGGGCCTTCATGTGGCCGGGCGGCAGCGCCATGATCAACGGCGACGGTGACTCCGCCGAGCGGCCGGTGGCGGTCGAGCGCCGTGGGTTGTCGGATCTCCGGACGACGCTCGACGCCTTGCGCAACTGGCGAGCGAAGAGGCGAATGACCTCTTCCCCCTACGGTGTCCTCAACAATCGCGAGCTCCGGAGCCGCCTCGACGTCCCATTCGAGCAACACGTGCTGAGTGTCGGGGTCGAAGCGCGTTCGACGCTCGAGATCGCGACGACCGTCATCTTTCCGACCGCGACGCGCTCTCAGCCGAACTGGTGACGAACGTCGCCAGTCTGTCTACCTTCGGCGACGACTTCGACAGGGCCGCGTTGAATGACATCTGCACGCGGCTCATGTCGCTCGCAGGTAGCGTCGACGCACTCGAGAGTTCACCCGCCCACGACCACGAAACGGCGCTCCTCGAGCAGGCGCGCTTGTGCTGCGACGTGGTCGTCGCCGATGACCTGTGGTCGCTCGACTGGTGGGCGGAAATGTTGTTCATCCTGTAGCCGGCCCGTATTGTCGCAGCCGTGTCGAAGGTGGTCGCCAATGACATCGAGCTGCACTACGAACGGTGGGGACGAGGCCCGCGCCTGCTGTTCCTCAACGGATCGGGATCCTCGATCGCGACCAGTGGGCCGCTCATCAAGCTCTTCGCCAACGACTTCGAGGTGCTGGTGCACGACCAGCGCGGGCTCGGGCGCACTGAAGTCCCGCCCGGCCCGTACGAGATGGCCGACTACGCGGCCGACGCCGCGGCGCTTCTCGACTGCACCGGCTGGGATCGGGCGTGCGTCGTTGGGGTGAGCTTCGGCGGGATGGTCGCGCAGGAACTCGCGGTCACGTGGCCCGCACGGATCGAGCGCCTTGCGCTGCTCTGCACTTCGCCGGGCGGTGTTGCGGGCGCGTCGTATCCCCTCCACGAGCTCGCCACGCTCTCCGAAAGCGAGCGATCACGTCAGAGAACGCTGCTCCTCGATACGCGATTCACGCCCGAGTGGCTGGCGGCTCACCCCAGTGATCGCAGTCTCGCCGAGATGCTGACCGCCCGCGGTGCGACCGACAAGACCTCCGACCAGTTGCGCGGGGAAGTCGAGCAGCTCGCAGCGCGCAGCCGTCACGATGTGTCGGACCGGCTGCGGCTCATCACGTGTCCGACTCTTGTCGCCAGCGGAAGATTCGACGGAATCGCGCCGCCCGTCAACGGCGAGGCGATCGCCGAACGTATCGACGGCGCGCGGCTACGCGTGTACGAAGGTGGCCATGGGTTCTTCGTGCAGGACCGCGCCGCGCTTCCCGAGGTGATCGGGTTCCTTCGCGGCGAAGACGTCAGCGCATAAACGCAGCGTGGGCGGTCGCGGCGCCCCGACCCGCGATCTCCCAGAACCCGTAGGTGCCCTGTTCGAGCAACTCGCGTGCCGCAACGGTCGCTGCTCCGAGCGCCACGTAGGCGAAGGCTCCGCCCACCGAGATCCGCTTCACTCCGGCCTGCGCGAGGTCCTTGACGCTGGGTGCGCCCGGTAGCGCCAGCACGTTCACGGGAAGATCGACCGCCGCGACGACGCTGCGAATGTCGTTGATGTCCGACAGCCCGGGCGCGTACAGCACGTCGGCGCCGGCCTCTTGGAAAGCCTGGAGCCGCCCGATCGTATCCGCCAGATCCGGGTTGCCGCGAATGTGGTTCTCGGCGCGCGCGGTCAGCACGAACGCAGTCTCGCCCCGATGAGCGGCTTCAGCCGCGGCCGCCACACGCGCGGTTGCGAGATCCCGCGCGTACAAGCCGGTTCCGGAGAAATCCTCGATCGATCCGCCGGCGAGACCGGCCTCGATCGCGAAGCCAATCGCGACCGCGACATCGTCCGGATCGTCGGCGAACCCGTTCTCGAGATCGGCGCTCACGGGTAGGTCCGTCGCGGCCGCGACGTCGGCGCCGTGGGCGATGGCTTCGTCGCGCGTGACGGAGCCGTCGAGTCGGCCCAACGTCGCCGCGTAGCCAGAACTGGTCGTTGCCAGCGCTTCGAAGCCAAGCGACGCGAGCACGCGCGCCGAGCCCGCATCCCACGGATTTGGCAACAACAGCGGCGCGCGGCCGAGGTGCAGGGCGAGAAAGTGTCGAGCCTTCTCCGGTTGCGTCGTCATGCCCGCAAGTTAGCCTCGCGTTTCCCCTTGCACGCAGGCGCAAAGCACGAGCTGCGCCGCCGTTTACGACGCGAACGGCGAACGGCCGAACAACTTGAGCCTGGCGCGGGAAGTTCGCCATGCTTGGCAGCGGGCCCGCCTCGCGATCGTGTCAGGATCACGTGTATCGGTCACCGCCATAGACCATCTGTGAAGTCGGTCGCGCGGCGCATGAAGAAGCACCGGTCCGTGTCGTAGCACCTGAGATCCCGACATGGACGTGATGTCACGCGTCGTCGTGCGCCTTCGTGAACGCCGAATCAGGATCTCCACGGCCGATGATCTGACGGTGTACGCCTGTGTGCTCGTGGCCCTACCCGCTGGAAACCGAGCTGGTCCTGTGCGCGGGCGGCGATCGTACAAGCCAAGAGTCTCCGAGCTGTCGCCGACATGGTCAGACGCCTAAGTTGGGCTGCGTGGCGAGATTCACGGGCAAAGTTGCGATCGTCACGGGCGGCGCATCGGGAATTGGGCGAGCCACGGCACTCCTGCTCGCCAGCGAGGGGGCGGCAGTGACGGTTGGCGACATCACTTCGGACCGTGCCCGCGCGGTTGTCGCGGAGATCGAAGCCCAAGGCGGCACCGCGCGCGCACAAATTGTCGATGTGGCGGATGCCGTGGCGGTAGCGGCGATGGTCGACGACACGGTGTCGGCGTTCGGCGGTCTCGATGTGATGCACAACAACGCGGCCGCGCTAGATCAGAACCGTCTCGATCAAGATGTGGTCTCGATGGACCTCGCGACATGGGAGCGTGTGCTCGCAGTGAATCTCACGGGCGCGATGCTCGGATGTCGTTTCTCGATCCCGGCGATGCTTGAACGAGGCGGCGGGTCGATCGTCAACACTGCGTCGGCGGCGGCGTTCTATGGCAGTCAATCGCTCGCCGCGTACGGGATCTCAAAGGCCGGTGTGGTTGCGTTGACTCGCTATGTCGCGACGGCATACGGCGAACGCGGTATTCGCTGCAATGCAGTCGCGCCCGGTGTCGTCGTTGATCGAGGCGCGCAAGAGTCGTTGGGCGGCCCGATGGGCGATCGCTTGCGACGCTACAGCACGAGTCACCTCGTCGGTCGTCTCGGTTTCCCCGAAGAGATCGCCTGCTCGGTCGCATTTCTGGCCTCGGAGGACGCGGCGTTCGTGACCGGCGAGATTCTCCGCGTTGACGGCGGATTCACGGCGCACTCCCCTACATACGCCACCGATCGCAACTCCGACCGCGGCTAGCCGTACGGGCAGCAGCAGGGTTTGTTTCTTCGTCGCTTCTTGCTGATCTCCGATGCTGCGCTCAGGCCCGACCGTTTGACTGACATCTGTCAGAACACAATGGAATCAGGCCGAAGGAGGTGAGCAACATGCGAGCAATCCACAAAACCGCGGCGGCGCTGGCCGTCTCCGGTGCCCTTGTCCTGGGCGGTGGCGTTGCGGCCCACGCAGCGACGAACTCCTCGGCGACCACACCGACGACGAGTTCATCGTCGCCAGGCAGCTCCGGAGCTTCGGGCATGACCGGCAATGTGCCGGCGGCCGGGAGCTCGGTGAAGTGTCCGAACATGTAGCTGCCCGGCTGCGCGCCGGCGGAAGCGGCTTCCGATCCCGGGTCGGAAGCCGTCTGAGCTGGGTGGCGCCTTTTCAATGTTCGTGGAAGTCGAGATCGGAGCCGCGGTCGGCGCTGAGGTCGACTGAATCAAGCCAGCGGCCTGCGCTCCCTCGGGCCCGATCGATCAACTCGCGTGCATGCGAGAAGTCCGCTGGTGAGATGTTGAGCGGACACAGCGGCGGGAGGACTCGCAGATCGACGTGATCTTGCAGTTCGTGCACGTCGGTGATCAGTCTCTGTTGCACCAGCAACGAGATCGCCTGCAGTGTCATGCCGATCGCGCTGTGCGGCACGTGTTGGAGGTCGCAGGCGTATCCGGTCGGGAGCACGTAGATGAGCGTCGCGCCGGCGTCGATCGCATTGGAGATCGGCGTGTTGTTCACGACGCCGCCGTCCATCAAGGTCTTTCCGTCGACCTTCACTGGCGGCAGGACACCGGGAATCGTTGCGCTGGCGATGATCGCGTCGATCGCGTTGCCGCGCGTCAATGCGACCTCGCGGCCCGAGGTCACCTCTGTCGCGACGACGCAGAGCGGGATCTTGGCGTCCTCGATCTGTTCGAAGCGCAGGTTGCGCGCGATGACGGCGCGCAGGCTTGTTGGCGACACGAGCGCGTCGCGACGGCCGAGAAAGCCAAGCAGGCCGGTGATCGGTCGTAACGGGAATACGTCGCGCGCGCGCAGCGACGTCCAAATATGGGCGAGGCCACCGAGATGTTCGAGGTTCGGATCACCGGCGACCCAGGCTGCGTTGAGGGCGCCTGCGGACGCTCCGAACACCAGGTCGGGTCGAACCCGCCGTTCGGCCAATGCTTGGAGCATCCCCACCTGCACTGCTCCGTGGCTGGCACCGCCGGATAGGACGAAGGCGGTTGTCACGGCGTCTCGCTTGCTCGATGCATGTGGGCTGCGACCGACCGCCCGAGTGACGTGGTGTCAGCCTTCGTCGGCGAGACGATCGACGCTCGACAGATGCAGTCGCGGCTTGTCGAGGGTATAACCCGACCATTTCGCGCGGCGCGGCTGCGCTTCGTCCTCGTCTTGATCAGCTGCGAGGTCGTCTCCAGCAGGGTCGGTTTCGATATCAGGCGGGGGCGGGGGCAGAAACACGACGTCGGTCGGTTCGACAGTTGGCTCGATCGCCGTCGGCTCGTCGGTGCTGACTTCGACAGGCTTGGCACCGTCGGGCGCTTCGATCGGCCTCGCCTTCGGCGCGTGCGTCGTCTTGGCCTTCGCCGCGTTTGCTTTCGCTTTTGTCGGTTTAGGCGGGTCGACGTTCGCCTTGGGTTTGGCCCGCGTCTTGGTTGCCCGTCGCGGAGCCGCAGATTTGGCCGCGACCGTCGTGGGGGTGGCTGCCGGAGCGTTGGGTGCGGGTTCATCGAGCGCGACCGCGTCGCGGTCTGACGTGTCGTCCCGGATGTCGATCTCGTCTGCGGGCGACTCGTCAGCCTGGTGAGGGGAGGCGTACAGCACCTCGAGCACGGATCGATCGTGTGCATCCGACGTCTCGCGCGCTTTCGGCGCCGCGCGACGCGCAGCAACGCGTGGTTTCGGGCTCGGTACGTCGGCCAACCGCAGGAGTCGTTCGCGTTCCGTTGCGAGCGCTTCTGCGAACTGCGCGCGTCCGAGCGCGTCGTCCAGTTCGCGTCGCATCTGTATGAGCTCGGCTGCGTAGGGCGAGGGGGCCGAGATGTCGATCGCGCTTGACGTCTCGGATGACAGTCCGGCCACCGCGTAGTCGGGTCGCCAGCGAAAGGCATAGAGGCCGTCGTCGGTGGGTCGCATGTCGAGCGCGCCGCCTTCGACCAGGCTGAGGAGCACGTCGAACAGCGCGTTGCGCAATGGGGTTTCGTACGACAAGGCGAGTTCCGGATCGACGAGGTCGGGCCCGAATATGCCGAGACTGGTGCCGACGATCTGCATCGCGGTGTCGGAGTCTGTCCAGGTGCCGAGGAGAGCAGCCGCTGTCGTTTCGCCTTGCGGTATCGGCATTCGCCCGCGCCTCCCAGTGTGCGTTGCCGGTTCCGTCGGCGACGAGCGCACTGCGGACGACAATGTTCCCGCGCGCCCCGGGACAGTTCCTTTACTCACGGTGAGAATAGTCGCTGGGTCGCTGCCGGTCCAAGCAAATCCGCCAGGTTTGTCTACTCAGACGCGCCTACCTCACTTGCACGCTAAGAAGAGGAGCGCCCGGCCGTCGGGCTGGACGGTGGCGTGCGTCGCCACGGACTGGGTGCGTTGCTGTTGGGTCGATAACTGCGTCTCGACGTCGTCCATGGTGAGCGCGTAGACCCGCCCTTGGGGAACTGCTCCGAGCACCGGATCGACCCAGCCCGGAGTTGGGACGACGGATCCTGAGTCCAGCACGAGCCGGTCCGAAACCACACCCAGCCCCCGTGCGGTCTCGAACGCCGAGCATTCGGCGTCGGTATAGACACCGGCGCCGATGTAGTAGTTGGCCGTATTGGATGCGGCGATTCCCTCGACGACGCTTTTGGCGAACGCCGCGTTGATCGCGTCGATGGTCTGTTCGATCGCGGCGGTATCACTCGCCAAAGTGGTGACCGTCGTCGGTGTCTCCGAAACAATGCCGGGCTGGGTGCTCGGCGCAGCCTTCGCAACAGTCGTCGTCGTCGTCGTCGTCGTGGGCGACGTCGCCGCGTGCAGTTGTCGACGGTGCAGAGCGGCCGCGATGGCACGGCGCTGCCTCGTCACCAGAAGTTGGGCGGTGGCGAGGCGACTTCGCGCTGCAGCAACCGCCGCGCGGGCAGCATTGGTCTGCGCCGCGGTCTGCGCCGCGACGCTTACATTGGCCGATTTCGAGTTCGCGCTTCCACACGCTCCGAGGATGCTCATCGCCAGCGCGACCGCGATGATCGACGCCATCGCGCGTCCCTTGCCCATTCGAACGGTATATCGCCCGAACCGCTTGTTCACAAGGCGCGGTTGCGGGTGAGGCGCATGTACCCCGCGGTTACTCCGAACGGACGAAGAACTCTCGATCCCAGTCGGGATTCGTTTCGCCGTCGATGTTCAGCTGCCACACGTAACGCCGACCCAGTATGAGTGGGAACGACCCGAAATTCATGGCGATCGGCACGTCGATGAAGGAACCGGGAGCTGCACCGGGCGGACGACCGACTTCAAACTCGCCCTCGACCCTGAGCGGCTGCCCCTCGAGTTCCACCGGTTCGCCGTCTTCGGTTACCAGCTCTAGACGCCAGTGGTGAGGCCGGTTCGCCTGATCCCAGGGGACGTCGATCTTGAGGGCCACCGCCATCGGTGGGATCAACGGTCCGGTCACGGACCATCCTCCGCCGAGGATGAAGAGTTTTCCGCCGCTTTCTTGTGCGGCATCGGCGAGCATGATCGTCACGCGCATGCGGGACATCACATCACATTTTCGCTTTGCTCACACTCGAGGCGGACCATCGGCGATGATGCGGCGCACGTCGGTGATCGGCTGTTCCGGATAGCACGACTCCATGAACCAGGTGACGCCCGCTTCGGCGAAGTCGGGCGCAAGGTCACGCGGGCCGTGTAGACACACCTCGAAGGGCGCCTCGCTCGTGCGCTGTTTTTGGATCGCGGCCCGCAGGTCACTGGCATTGTCGGGAGTCAAGGCCCGATCAGGGCGGAACGGCACCACACCGTCGCATCGTGCTGCGCGTCGCAGCGGACCGGGCCGCGGCGGCCAGAGCACGGCCGACCAGATGGGAATGCGCGGATGTTGACGAGGCGTCGGCAGGAAACGCACTCCATCGACACTGATCCGCGTGCCGCGATATGTCACCTTCTTCCCCGACCAGAGACGATCGATGATCTCGATGCCGTCGTCGAGCAACTCGGCGCGTGCTCGATCGTCGCTCGCTTCGCCGGCGAAGCCTGCGAACTCGCGCCAGAAATCGATGCCGAGCCCGACGCCGAGAACAAGGCGACCTGCGCTCAGGTGGTCGAGCGTCACCGACTCGCGGGCGACTTTCCACGATCTGCGTCTTGGGAGTGGTGTGACGAGCGGTCCGATGCGGACGTGCGCGGTCGCGGTCGCGATCGCGGCGAGCGCGATCCAGGCGTCGACGAACGGAACGTCGTCCTGGTACAGCAAATGGTCCCAGAGGAAGAACCCGTCCCATCCGGCCTGTTCTGCGGCCCGGGCAAGCTCGACCAGCAAGTTCACGTCACCGAACGTTCCGAACGGCGGGGCGTAAACTGCGTAGCGCACGAACAACACTGTAAATTCTTGGCATGGCTGCGATCCGGTTCTTCGACCCGGCCGAGACGGAGTTCATGAAACCCGCCGATGTGTATCCCGAGGAGCTGAAGCGGCAACTCACCGGTGCGGAGGTCGCGGGCACGTCGGTCCGGCTGCATCAAGGCGCCCCCGGCAAACTCCAACTCTTCGAAATCAGGCTCGAGCCGAATCTCCAGATCAGCACCCACGCGCACGCCGACGATGAAATCGTCGCCGTCGTGGAGGGTGAGCTGCATTTCGGCCGACGCGTCTGCGGCCCGGGCTCGTCGTTCTTCATCCCGGGGAACACGTTGTACGGCTTCCGGGCCGGCCCGCAGGGCTGTCGGTACCTCAACTTCCGGGCCGAGTCCGATAGCACCTATTTCACAAAGGACGACATCGTCGAGACACGTGCTTGATTGTCATCATGTCGTGTTCGTCGGCGCGATGGGCTCCGGGAAGACGACAATCGGGACGCGGGTCGCGGCCGCTCTCGACCGACCGTTCATCGACAACGACGACGCGCTCGTGCGGACAACCGGCGCCTCGGCCACTGAGCTCGTCGCTCGGGACGGAGTCGAGGCGCTCCATCGGGCAGAGGCCGCCATCGTGCTCGACGCACTTCGCGGTGCCGACCCGTCGGTTATCGCGGCGGCCGCGTCGACCGTCACCGATCGGAGTGTGCGGGAGGCGCTGTCGAGCGACGCGTGGGTTGTATGGCTGCACGCCGACCCCAGGTCACTTGTCGCGAGGCTTCCCGAATCGCCGGACCGACCGTTCCGAGATCAGGATCCGGTGCGCCTCGTCGCGGAACAGTCGTACGAACGAGATCGGCTTTTCGCTGATGTGGCAGATGTGACGGTGGAGACCGGCGATGCCCGCGTCGACGAGGTCGTGTCTCGGGTGCTGGCCTGTGCCCGCCAGCGTGGTCTTCGGTCGTAGCCCCAGGATCACCGGAAGCGTATGAGGCGTCGAGTCGAGTCCCTCGACGCGGTCGCGGCAGATGTTCGTGTTCGGTTGGCGTGCCTCAAGGTTGTCGGCGAGTGAGTTTGCGCCCTTGCCGTCGCGAAACGCGTCCCTCCATATCGGACGCCTCGAGCTGGGGGCATGTGATGATCGACGTCGGGTGTGGACGGATCCCAAGACCGCCGCCGCACGCAAGCGCCGTCGTGAATCGACCACCGAGGCCGCGAGGTTGTCCCAGCAGCGTATGCGTCGACCCAGACGAAGGCGGGTTCCCCGAACCGCGGCTTGCGTCGCGTCAGTCCGAGGAATCGCCGAAACCCGGTCAGTCAACGCTCACGGGTGTCCGGCCGGTATCGGTGTTCTTCGATCCGGTAACGGCGCCGCATGGCGTTGCTCGCGGAGCAAGCCCGCACGGTTCTGAACGTGGCCGTCGACGTCGACAGCGCCTTCACCGGCGTGTGCGTTTACCTCGGGCCAGACGCCGAGCACCTCTGCCGTCCGAGGTCCTACATCACGCCGTCGAGTAGCCCGGCGTGGTCGAGCGCAAGATATCCGAGGTCGACGTCGGTGAGCTGCCCCGAGCGAAGATGATCACGGAACTGAGGGAGCGACACGAGGATCACATCGCAGAACTCGCCGGCTTCGTTTCGTGGTTCGGCGACACGCTCGGCATCTCGAACGACGGCGGCGAAGCGACGCGTCCGCGAAGCTCCGGCCAGCCAGCTTTGCGCGACCACCTGAACGTCGCCGCTGAAGCCGGTCTCCTCGAGCAGCTCGCGCCGAGCGGCGTCAGCCACGTCCTCTGCGGGTTCGACCAAGCCCCCAGGGAGCTCATCGAGAATGATGTCGGGACCCGGACGATACTGACGCGCGAGCACGACGTCTCCATCAGACGTGATCGCGACGACCGCGACCGTTCGATCAGGGCCGAAGATGTCCCACTCGCCGCGTGTACCGTCGGGCAACGCGTACCGACGCGCCACGACAAGCAGGAATCCGGCAGAGCCTTCACGTTCGTCGATCAACGTCCATCTCGCGACCATGCGAGAGATCTTGCCAGGACGTCTTCAGGTCTGCAGCGCCGGGCCGATCAGGTGCGACGGGACGCACGGCCTGAACCGACCGAGCCATCGAAGCCCTCCGTCGGTTCGGGCCGCTCCCCCGTGCTGGCGGAGCGCGGCACATGCGACGATTCCCGCCGGCCCGAGGTGAGCGCCCGCGTTCGGTGAGGAGACAGCATCGCTTGGGCTACCTGTTATCTCCTGTGTCGCGCAGCGGGCGGCTGACAGCGTCCGTGCAGGTCAGCGGCCATGCTCACCGACGCCGGCAATGCACTGTTTCAGTCAATCCCCGAGCAGTCCGTGACCGGAGTTGTCGTCACGAGCCGGGTATCTCCCTTAGTCGCCCTTGACGGACTCCAGCGCAAGCATGACCTGATATCCGCACTTCGCGTGAGGCCGTTTCGTCCAGCCCTTGTCACTCGTGTCGCTCTCGCGCTCTCCACGGCAGTCGCTCTCGCTGAACCCCAGATAACAGCGCCAGCCGACCCAATCAGGATCATGCTTGAGCGCCGCCTCTTCTGGGTGTCTGGAACCACAACGCGGGCACGAAATTAGTTTCCCGGCTTCGATGTACGAGCCTTCTGGCGGCTGATCGAAGCCGCCGCCGGCCAGTTCGAAATGAGCGCCCCGCGCAACCTTTAGCGTGCCCTGATCGTCGCAGACGGAGCACTTCGCGATCTCGCTCAAGAAGGCGTTTATGACCTTGCGCGCGTCGGCGACGCTCACCCCGTCGACACAGGACGCAGCTAAACGTTCCGCGATCTCTCGTTTCATGCGCCGGACGCTACCTGGATGCAGTCACGCATCTCGACGCGAACTGGGGACTAGCGCCCACATGTCCGCCGAACGAACGATGGTCCACGCGCGCTCCCGGCTCGCCGCGGCCGTTCGAGTAGCTCAGAGGCTAACCGCGACGTGAACAGTTACGATCTCTTCGGGGAACAGACATCGATCGCGCTCGCGGCCCGCGATGCGCCGCCGCGCACAGCGAAATAGGTGCGTGATACGAGATCGAGCCGAATGGCGCGATCGCTTCCCACGCTGCGAAGAAGAAGAAGATGTGGAACTTGTTCGTCGCGGATCGGACCGTCTCCCGAAAAAATTCGAGGTCGAGTTGGCCGCCGTCCATGACTCCGTGAGACGGTTCTGCCACAGAAAAGCACCCGGACCGGCTGCGGTCCGCTCGGCGGAACTGGTCATGGAAGCACCATCCGACCTTGGCCGTTCCTGTCTCGGTCGGCCGTGCGAGCGCGCGTCGAACTTCGCGTCGTGGCATTGAGTCCGAGGAGCGAACCGTCGCGAGAGCGACGACCCTCTCCGGGCATTGGACAACCAAGCCGGATGGGTCGACCTGACGCTTTCGGCGTGGTTCACACTGGCGGGAGCGGTCTGTACGACCGCCGCGCCCGTCTTCGGTGCGTTCGCGGTCGCGGAGATCGGAGACAAACGATGGCGAACGTTTCGCCTCGAGCTGCTCATGGATCTGCTGAAGGCGATCGATGAGCCTGGGATCGACCTCGCGCACCACGAGCCGCGTGAAGCTCCTGCTCCGCGTCCTCCCGCGCAACGGGTGCCGGACTCTTCGTCGGACACCGGGCGGGGAACGATCCGGGCGATCGACGCGTACGAAACGGAAGATGATCGCGGTCATGGACCGGTTCAGCCTCTCGGCCAATGTGATTCATACGAACACCATGGAGATCGGACTCGCGGTCGATGCTGGGTTGGGACCAAAGCGTGACCAGGGTGCATCGCCCGTGTCGTGCAGGTAGCGTGACCTGCGGCGAGATCGTGAAACTGAGGAGCCAGGGATGACTCCCGGAGGTCTGTTTGTTCGGATGAGTCGACGCGGACGATTCGTCGCGGTCGCGGGGCTGCTGCTCACCACTTCGTGCACCTCCGGGGCTGCGTCCGCCGACGCGCTAGTCCCTCAGTACGCGACAACAGTTACGTCGGCCGGTCCGATCGATGCCGCCGCGATACCACTCGGCGACGGCTACCTTTCGAGTACGCCGAAGGTCGGCTACGTCGACTCCTGTCAGACGTCGTTTCCGCCGGCCGGCGGCGCGTCGGTCGTAGGACCTTGGATCAATACGAAGACCAAGACCTGGAACTCGACCACCAAGATCCACGTCGAAGGTTCGGTGAAGTGGCCGTCGGCCTCCTACCGCGTGACGGTTTCAGGCGGCCGGCGCCTCATCAAGACGAATGACCTTCCCATCAGTCACACGACGGGAACGTTCCCGATCTCGCCCAGCGATCCTGCCTACGGCTACGACCACAACCCGAACTCGATCAAGGCCCAGTCCATCAGCTGGTCGCTGCCCGAGTCGCCCGCGAAGGCCGCGAAAGCTACGTGCACTGCTCTCGGCGCGATCGGCGTCCTCGACGACGGGGTGCTCCTATTCAACGCGCTCGACGGCGAAGGGCGCGACGCGGTCGCCCATGAGTTGCTCGACAGTTGCGATGAGCATCCGATGCAGAGCGGCGTGCTCCACCACCATGACGTCCCGTCATGTATCCGCAGCGCAGCGACGGGCTCGTCGACACTCGTCGGCTACGCCATCGATGGTTTCGGTATCTATGTCGAACGCGACGCGAAGGGCCAACTCCTCACCAACGCTGACCTCGACGCTTGTCACGGCCGGACGTCCACGGTGGTCTGGAACGGGAAGCGACAGGTTGTGTTCCACTACGACGCGACCCTCGAATACCCGTACACGATTGGGTGCTTCGAGGGCACACCGTCGGCGACGAGCTCGGAGCTGCCCTGATCTCGCCGGTTCCTCTTTTGGTGCCTCGAACGATTACTCGATGGGGCACTCGGTGAATCAACGTCGCACGGCTCGTCGTGCGCGCATGTTGTTGATCTCGCGCGGCGCCTCAGCGTTCGCGCCGACGACGGCATCCGACAGTATTTCGTCCGGTGCATCGAACATAGCCTCCCCTACGACCTGCGGATGACAGACGCGAAGCTCAACACGCGACGACTGAAACCCTCACCTTCTTTTCGTCCCGTCGTACGAACTCCTTCGGGCGTGTCGACACGCGGCGAAGAGGTCGGGCCCTCTTCCCGCCGCCAGTTTGGTGAGGTTGCCGTCGCCTCCGACGACGAGTGTGGTTGACCGGCCGGCAACCGTCTGAGTGATCGAGAGGGTCGCCGACGACCTGTCGGCCGACGTGACCGTCGAGTCCCGGGCGCGGTCGGCGCGGTCGCCAGAACTGAGCACCGCCCTCTTTGGGTCCGAGCGCGAGCACAACCCCGCAAGGTGGCGCCGGTACATCTGTTTCGGCTTGGTATCTCAAGAAGGCGACCGTCACCGTCACCGTCGCCGGCGTCTTTTTGGCTCCAGCCACGGTCATGCAATGCTGCGCGTGCAGCGGCCGGATCAGCAATCCTCGCCGATTCCTCGCGGCATTCTCCGTCAGGCGGGCACGTGCCGCAGCCGGATGCGGCGACCGTCCCCCGTGCAGCGAGGATCGGCGCAGTGTTCGTCTTACGGACGGCGCGCGAAGACGAGCGGCTTCATTCGCACACCCGACAGATTTCGGCGTCCGCACTGAATTCGGAAAGCGGCCGAATAATGAAGCAAGACGAGCAAAGACGTTCGTTCCGACCGGCGCTTTCAAGCCGGAGATCGACCGCGGATCGCGAAGGACGCCGGTCCGGGGGCGCGTAGACCGCAGACAGGCCACAGTCCTCGGCACTTGCGGTGAGCTGCAACGCGGACTGTTGGTCTTCGAGTCGAAGGACAGGACGTTGGTAGTGCAACACGGTGTGCTTCACCGGTTCGGGCAGATCGTCCCATCCGAATCGCGCGCTCCACTTCACGGTCCTGGTGTGGCGATCCTCTGAAACCGGTGCGCTCTCGACCCACTCGTACGGCCCGGTCACGCGCCCGATCACAACCTGCCGGCGGGCACGGTCCGGCAAGATGATCGCGTCACCTTCCGCGATCTCGTTCGCGAACGCGTAGAGCATCTCCGCCCGGCGGTTGATCGCCGTTCGCGACTTCGAACCTGCGAGTTGCTCGCCGATCTCCTCGACGGCCAGGCCGGTCACATCGGATGCCTCGGAGAAATCGACGCTGATCACTCCACTCGTCACAGCTTCGTCGATCGAACGTCCCGCATCGCTACATCGCACCATCCACGTCGTCGTCATGTCCGCACACTAAAGGCTCGATGGCCCGGTCTGTGCTTCCTGGGCCTCGAAGGCCCCAAATGCGACCGTCTCGTGACTGGGTAGGAGAACTCGTCAGCGCGAAAGTCGTTGGTGTCGGCCGTCAGTGCGTGGCTCGTCGCAGGGTGAAGTCGGGACTGCACGGCAACACGTCGACGACACCGACATCGACGACGCAGGTGACGCCCGCCGCCGCCGTCAGTGCTTCCCAGGCGTCGACCAGCGCGTCGGTGGCCAGCCCGACGTCGGCGGCGCGCCCACGGGGAGGTGACGCTGCGCGGCCGCGACGTCCGGTTGTGCGGCCGCGCAGCTCGAGACGAGGTCCTCGACCAAACCCGGACAGGGGACTGTCATCCTCATCGCGAGGTTTGCCGACACCACGACGAGCCCGCGTGCAGGAGGCTGTCCGGTCGTGGCCGGTCTCAACGTCGACCTCAGTCGCCTGATCCGGGCCCCGCACACCGAGCGGGCCGACGTTCAGCCGATCCCGCCGAGTCGGGCAATCCTGTCAGTGATCGACAGCGGCGACGTTCGACGACGATGACGTCAAATTCGAAACAAGACCTCGTGCCCGCCCGAGACCTCGCTCACTTCAGGCTTCCCAAGACGTCAACACGAATCCGATCAAGTTCGAAATGCCCAGGTTGCATGCCAGTCCAGGATCCCGGTCGCGCCGGACACGACCGAAGCCTGACCTGAACGGCTCGGAGATCATTGCTGTCGTGTGGACTTTTCTGTCATCCTTGGAGTTCGGGGGGCAGGGAAGCTGCCCTGAGGTAGGGGGGGCACGGATGCTGCGTCGATTGATGGCCTGGTGTGTACCGACCAGCGCGCTTGAGTTGCGCATGACGGAGGTCGATCGCACAGACGTCGAGCAGGCGCTCGAGCCGTACAAATCGGCGCCACCGACGCCGGTGCTGGATACGGTTCGGCATTTGCCCCGCTCGGTTCCGGCGTCGTAAGCGCGGCCGCGGCGTTCGGCGACGCCACACCCGACGCCGGCGGCACTGTCCGCCGTCGGCCACAACTACCGTGTGCCTGTGGTCCAGATCAACGAGGCTGCTCACCGCGCCTGGAACCTGTTGCCGGAGGCGGTGGCGAACTCGAAAGTGGCCACACGCGCCAAGCGCGCAGCACTCGAGCGACTCCCAGGCGCGCAGAGGCCGAGAATCGTGCGGACGTTGGCCGAGCTGGACGAATGCCTCGCGATGCTGGAGGGCGCGGCGACCATCTCTGATGACGAGCTGCGCCGGGGGTTCGCGACGTTTCGCATGGAGTCCGACTTCGAGATGCCCGACGATCCTTTCTCCGACGAGTACCGACGCTCGGTGCTCAAGCAATACGAGTGGTTGCACGGCGCGCCGTACCATCCCCGCAACGAGTTCACGCTGTTCGAGCTTGAGCGCTATATCGACGTGCCGTTCCCGTACGCCACGCAAAGTGGCACGACGGTCGGCAACTACCTCATCGGTATGGGTCATGTCATCCGGACACTGAACCTGCCTCCCAAAAGTCGCATCCTGGAATTCGGTCCGGGTTTCGGCAACACCACAATCGCGTTAGCCCAGATGGGCCATCACGTGACCGCGATCGACATTGGCGAGAACTTCGTGGACCTCATCAAGGCTCGGGCGGCCAAGGTCAACACAGACGTCGAAGCGATCGTCGGCGACTTCTCGATGGTGCACGAACTCGACGGCACTTACGACGCGGTGCTGTTCTTCGAGTGCTTCCATCACTGCGCCGATCACCTCGGTCTTCTGGCCGGCTTGGACCGGGTCGTGGCTCAAGGTGGTCGGGTGCTGTTTGCGGGAGAGCCGATTTCGAAGTCGCGGACCACGCCGTGGGGTCTGCGCATGGACGGCGAGTCGCTCTGGGCCATCCGAACGCAGGGTTGGCTCGAGCTGGGGTTTCGGAGGTCGTACTTTCTGCGCGCCCTCGACCGCTATGGCTGGCGGGCCGAACAGGTGGACTGCGCCAGTACATCGTTGGGCGAGATCTTCGTCGCCACGCGCTGAAGATCGAGCACTACGACTTGATGGCGCGGACGATCACGCGCGCCATGAGGCGAGCGCCGTCCGGATTCAGATGGATCAGGTCATACGTCAGATCCGCGCGGTCTGAGACCGCCGCCCAGTCGGCAAGTGCGATGTCGGGCTGGGGGGGCCAGAACACGTGCGAGCTGAGCTCAACGCGCTCGCGATCCGCACCGAGGCGGACGAGCGGATGACCACGACCGTGATCCACGGCCACGACGACCGATGACGGCCGTAAGACTGCTGGCGTCGGCCTGGGACGGGTCGTTGCCCGACGCCCCTCTGACGGAGTGAGGGCTCACTCACTGCTAGATTGACCGAATGGGCCTGCCGGGCGTTGCCACCAAGACCCGGCGTGCAGCTGCTCTGCCTCCGGATCAGCGGCGCTCGATGATTGTCGAAGCAACCCTCCCGCTCCTCATCGAGCACGGCGACCGGGTGACTACCAAGCAGATCGCGGAGGCGGCCGGGATCGCCGAGGGGACGATATTCCGGGCGTTCGGAGATAAGGACGAAGTGATCGCCGCGGTTGTCGAGGCCGCGCTCGATCCCGAGCCGCTCGAAGCTGCGCTGGCTGCGATCCCGGCCGCGTTGCCGTTCGAAGCCTGGCTCGAAGCGGCAATCGTGATCATGCAGCAGCGGGTCATCGACATCTGGAGGTTGGTGTCGAGCATCGGCACCCGCTTCCACGAAATGACACGCCGTCCGATGGTCGACAGCGACGCGCTCGTGCGGATCTTCGACGCCAATCGGGTCGGTATCGCGGTCGAGCCGATCGTCGCTGCGCGCCTGCTGCGCGCCCTGACGCTTTCGACCACCCATCCGATGCTTGCCGGCGAACCGATGTCCCCGAACGAGCTTGTCCAACTGTTCCTGCACGGCGTTGGCGGTGAGGCAACGCCATGCTGATGCGGCTCTTGCGATCGCATCTCTCTCCGTACCGCAACGCGCTGCTCCTCATCGTCGTGCTGCAGACGGTGCAGACCTCTGCCGCGCTGACGCTACCGACGATCAACGCCAACATTGTCGACAAGGGTGTGATCCCCCATAACCAGGGCTATATCTGGACGTGGGGCGCAGTGATGGTCGTTTTCGCGCTGATCCAGATCGTGTTCTCGGTGGCGGCGGTGTATTGGGGCGGCAAGGTTGCCATGAGCTTCGGGCGCGACCTGCGCAAGAACTTGTTCCACCAGGTGACCGACTTCTCGGCTCGTGAAGTCGGCACCTTCGGCGCGCCCTCCCTGATCACGAGGATCACCAACGACGTCCAGCAGGTGCAGATCCTCGTCGTGATGGCGTGCACGATGGCGATCGCAGCGCCGATCACGATGGTGGTTGGCGTGATCATGGCACTGCGCCAAGACGTGGGACTGTCAGTCATCTTGGTGGTCGCGATGCCGGTGGCGGGCGTCGTGCTCGGCCTGTTGGTGTCGCGGATGGTGCCGGCGTTCCGTTTGATGCAGGAACGGATCGACCAAGTGAACCGCGTGTTGCGCGAGCAGATCACCGGTATCCGCGTCGTGCGGGCCTTCGTGCGCGAGCCCGAAGAAGCGCGCCGGTTCGCGAAGGCCAACGAGGACCTGACCGAGGTTTCGCTCCGAGCCGGCCGCTTGATGTCGTCGATGTTCCCGACTGTGAACCTGCTTATCAACGCCTCGAGCGTCGGCGTTCTGTGGCTCGGTGCCAGTCGAGTGAACTCGGGCCAAGTTCAGGTCGGTACCCTGATCGCGTACCTGTCGTATCTGGTGCAGATCCTCATGTCGGTCGTGATGGCGACCTTCATGATTTCCATGATCCCCCGGGCCGCGGTATCAGCCGATCGCATCCAAGAGGTGCTCGACACCGACCCCAGTGTCGTGCCGCCGGCCAACCCCGTGCGTGAGGTGAGCGCGCCAGGCGAGCTCGAGTTCCAAGACGTGGGTTTCCACTATCCCGGTGCCGAGCACCCCGTGCTTTCGGGCGTTTCCTTCGCCACCGCGCCTGGCCAGACGACCGCGATCGTCGGGAGCACCGGCGCGGGGAAGTCGACGCTCGTCAATCTCATCTTGCGGCTCTTCGACAGCACCGAAGGCACGGTGCGGGTTGGAGGGATCGATGTGCACGACCTCGACCCGGACGTGTTGTGGAACACGATTGGTCTGGTACCGCAACGGCCGTATCTGTTCTCCGGCACGATCGCCAGCAACTTGCAGTTCGGCAAACCTGATGCCACCGAGGAAGAGATGTGGGGTGCGCTCGAGGTTGCGCAGGCCGCTGACTTCGTGCGTGCGATGCCGGGTGGCCTGTACGCCCGGATCGAACAGGGCGGCACGAACGTCTCGGGTGGGCAGCGTCAACGGCTCTCGATCGCCCGTGCGCTCGTTCGCCGGCCCGACATCTATGTGTTCGACGACTCCTTCTCGGCCCTGGATCTCGCGACTGACGCACGGCTCCGTGCCGCGCTCGGCCCGTACACGAGGGACTCGGCGGTCGTCATCGTGGCGCAGCGGGTATCGACGATTGCATCAGCCGACAACATTCTCGTGCTCGACGATGGAGTCGTTATCGGCCGTGGCGCACACGCGGACCTGATCCGCGATTGCCCGACGTACGCGGAGATCGTCCAGTCGCAGATCGGTGAGAAGAGCGCGGTCGCATGACGCTCATCGACGACACCCAGGAACACGAAGACGACACCGAGCTCGACTTCTCGGCACCTGAGACACGAGCGGCTGGACGGTGGAACTCCGCCGGCGTCCCTGGGGAACGGTCGAAGGACTTCAAGAAGTCGATGCGTCGCCTGGTCGGCATGCTGGGACCGATGTGGGTCGTCCTGATCCTCGTCGGGCTGGTCGCGATCGCGAGCGCGACCCTCAACGTCTTCGGGCCGCGCGTGCTTGGTCACGGCACCGACATCATCTACGAGGGAGTGGTCCTCCACAAAGGCGTTGACTTCGGCGCGTTGCACCATGTGCTGTTCGAGGCGATTGCGCTGTACGTCGCGTCTTCGGGGCTGGCGCTCGTCGCCGCCTACATGCTGGCCGGTGTGATCCAGCGACTGATGTACAAGCTACGGTCCGACGTGGAAGACAAGGTCAATCGGCTGCCGCTCAGCTACATCGACAAGCAGCAACGCGGCGACCTGCTGAGCCGGGTCACCAACGATATCGACAACGTCGCGCAGAGCCTGCAGCAAACGCTGAGTCAGATGCTCACGTCGGTGCTGTTGCTCATTGGCACGGCCATCATGATGTTCACCATCTCGCCGTTCCTTGCGGTCGTCGCGCTCACCACCGTGCCGCTTTCGATCTGGGGGATGCGCGCGGTCGCGCGCCGCTCTCGACCCAAGTTCATCTCACAATGGAAGAGCACAGGAATTCTCAACGCCCAAATCGAAGAGACGTTTACCGGCCATGCCGTCGTGAAGGCGTTCGGCCGTCAGCGCGAGGTCGAGCAGCGGTTCCGCGACACGAACGACGAGCTGTACGAGTCGTCGTTCGGTGCCCAGTTCATGTCGAGCCTGATGCAGCCGCTCACGATGTTCATGGGGAACATTCAGTACGTGCTCGTCGCGGTGGTCGGCGGCGTGCGTTTTGCGAGCGGCGCGATCACGCTCGGTGACATCCAGGCGTTCATCCAGTACTCCCGCCAGTT
>JBKQIY010000020.1:0-8245 GCA_052148155.1 Acidimicrobiia bacterium
ATGGGGAACTCGGCCCGTTCGGTTTCTCGGGCCATGAGGCGGGCGACCATGAGGGCGAGCACGCAGTACAAGACGTGGACACGGATCTTTTGTTCGGTCCAGTGGAACATCGGGCTGAACGACACGACGAGCCGGTCTTTCATCTGGCGGAAGTCGGCTTCGACGTCGGATTGGGAGCGGTAGCCGGCGACGAGTTCAGCGATGGGCCAGTTGTCGCGGTCGGTGAAGATGACACGTTTGCCGAACAGTTCGTCGTCGAGTGCGGCCTTGGCTGTCGGGTTGGTCCGCCAGGTGATGCGCAGCTCGGACGGTTTGGTGCCCGTGAGCGTCACTGAGATGACCCGGTGCAGCCATCGGGGCCGCAAGATCTTGTCGATCTCGACCTGGACCGACTGCACGTTTTTGCGGCCCTGGCCTCGGGCTAAACGAGCGGCGAGTTCGGCGAGTTGGCGGCGTGCTTTGGCGAGCGTCTGGGCGAAGCCTGCCGCCTGTTCATCGTGGAAGGGTTGCGAGTGGGTGACCACGATGCGCCGTTCACGCCCGAACACGACTTTGGTGGTCTCGTAGGCGCTCAGTCCGGGGAACCGTTTGCGGTCGACTGTCTTGTAGCGGCTCTTGGGGACCGCCATGAGGTCGAGGTGATCAGAAGGAGGGATCGAACCGACGAAACCCAGCGGACCCGAGTCGATCAGCTCAAGGTTGTCTGTGGAGTCCTGACCGGCGTCGAAGACCACCGTGAGTCCCTCGCCGCCCGGGTCGATCGTCCCGAAACGTCGGACCAGTTCGTCGATCACGTCACCGAACTGGCTGCAATCGTGGCGGTTCCCCGCGTAGGGGTACGAGACCAGCGGGACCGCACCATCGGTCGAGATCACGAGCCCGAGACCAACCAATCGAAGGTCGTTCCGTTTCTGTTTCGCTTTGCCTCGTTGCGCGATCGGCGCTCGATCATTCGCAGAGTCGATGTACGTCGCGAAGTTCGTCATGTCGAGAACCAAACCCGACACGTCCAGCGCGAACGCTTCGACCATACGCGCAACGATGCGACGCTCGATCTCGATCAGCTGTTCATCGGTGACCGCATCCATCGCATCCCAGAACCTGCGATGATCGAAAGCCGCCACCGGTACACGCCCGACCAGACGGTCACCGGCCGTCGTCGCCCACCAATCAGCGAACACCAACTTCGAACACGGCGCGACCACCCGATTCATCGCCGCCAACGCGATATACGTCCCCACCGACAACGCAGCGTCGGAACGTCGCGACCCCACAACCTCGTCGACGATGTCGACGACACCAAGACGACCGAGCACACCCCACACCGCCGCGACGCCACCGAACGCCAGATGCTGCGTACGGTCAGGCTCACCAGGACCAGACTCGCTCAACCGCTGCGCGATCTCCTCCGCCGAACCCAGATACTGCTGCGACACGATCCGCGGCTTGCCGTCCACCCGGGCCGACTCCGTCAAGTAGTGGTAGGTCTTCCCATCCTGCTTCTTCCCAACCAAATATGCCATATCTAGGTACTACCACATCGCGCACACGATCGCGAGCACCTCGACAAGCCAAACGCGCTGGTCACGCGCGTTTTTAGAAGAAACATTTCAACACACCAAAAAACAACGCAAGTCATAGCCAGGAAGGTGCCGCTAGGACGCGACACGTGCCGGCCGTGGGGCTGACCAGACCGAGCACGCACCGCAACGCGGTCGTCTTACCCGCTCCGTTCGGACCGAGCAGACCGAACACCATTCCCGGAGGCACCGCGAGATCGAGTTCGTCGAGGGCGAGGCGTTGTCGAAGACCGCGTCCGTACGATTTGGTAACCCCGATCATCTCGACAACCGCTCCCACCGCGGCGGGACCCACGACCAGCGTCGGGTGACGTACTACCGGAGCCGTGTGCGCTCGTTCGCCGTCGGCGTTCTCGGGTCGAGTGTGGCGGCGGCGCTGTGTGGACCGGCGGTTGACAAACCACCACACCAGCCCACCGAATACAACGAGGAGCAGGATCACGGCCTCGCCAAAATCTCCCAGCAGCCCTCACGAGGGTCCGACGCCATCGCCGCCGGAAATCGCACTACCCGCACCTCACGACGGGAACCGTACCGGGCTCGTGCGGTGGCGTGCGGACTCGCGATCGCCGACGGCGCGGAGATCTCGGTCTCCGCGGTGCGCGCCGGTCTGGACACCGGCGAGATCGAGTTATGCGGCGACGACATCGGCGGCATCTCTGCGCACATCGGCGCGCGTGTCGCCTCGCTCGCCGGTCCCTGGAGAGGTGCTCGTGTAGCGCGCCGTGTGCGATCGCGTCGCCGGTTCCGGTCTCACCTTCTCCGACCGCGGCGAACACGAGCTCAAAGGCGTTCCCGACCGATGGCAGGTCTACGCCGCGTCACGCGGGTCGAGCGCTAACTCCTGACTGAGGCAGACACGGGCGACAACCGCCCGTGTCCCGGCGATCTGTGATATCCGGGAGGCGTTGTTCGGGGGCCCGCAAACTGGGCGTTACGCGGGTCGGCGTTGGTCTCACGGTCGCCGATCTCGGCGTGTTGGTCATTCTTCCTCGTATGTGGCGTTACGAACCTCGTCTCGAAGGCGCTCGTTGGGTGGGCCGTACGTGATGCTGCGTCGCTTGTCGGGGTCTGAGACTGGTGCGTGTCAAGCGGCGAGAGGACTGTTGCGCCCGGCCCGCACGTTTACTCGATTGCGGAGCCCGGGCGCTTGGCCCTCGGGCTGTATCGGGTGAGAGGCTCGAGGTATGGACTCGGTTCCCGCTGTTGGTGGCGACGACCACGACGTTGAGGGCGTGACGTTGGTCGCGCGGGGAATCGCGACGGCGGTTGCGCCTGAGAGCGGTCTTACCGACGTGCAGGCGGACCTGCTCGAGGCGATCGCGGACGCGCTTACGGGAGTCTCGATCGACTACCGGGCGCTCGAGCCGCTCGGCCCGCGGGAGCTCGCGGACGGGCTGCGCGGGCGCGATGCCGGCTACCGGCGGCGGATTGTGCATCACATGGTGCTCGGCGAGCTGGTGTTGCGGCCGATACCGGTCGTCGTCGCGCACCGGGTTGCGACGTACGCCGAAGCGCTCGGCGTAAAAGACGACTTCGTGCGGGTCGCGCGCCGCTACGCCCAGGGCGCCTACGGGCTGGCGTGGATGGATCTCCAACGCAACGGTTTCGTCGAGCACGTCCGCGAGGCGAACAGTGACGAGTCTCCGGCGCGGGTCGTACCGACGCCCGATCCGTTCGAGCCCGCGCAGGTCGACCCCGAACTCGCGGCGAAATGGACGGCGTTCGTCGACCTTCCCGAGGAAACGCTCGGGCGCGCGGTTTGGGAGATGTACGACGGCCGCGGCTTCGGTCTTCCCGGAACGCCCGGCGGCGCTCCCGCCTATCTCGCTCAGCACGACTTCGTGCACGTAATCGCCGACTACGGCACCAACCTGAAGGGCGAACTCGAGGTGTTCGGGCTCATCGGTCGCGCCGATCCGGACCCGAAGGGCTTCGCGTGGCTGGCGACTCTGATCGGATTGTTCGAGACGGGCTACATCTCGAGCGCAGGATTCTTCGACCGAGACGTGAGGGAACGCAACATCCGCGCACCTGGTATGCATCAGCGGATCGCAGACGCGATCCGGCGCGGCAAGGTGGTGTGCAACCGTTACGGTGTCGATTTGTTCGAGGTCGACTACTACGAGCTTGCGGGCCGTCCCATCGGAGAAATACGCGAGCTGCTTGGCATGCCACCGAAGTCGTCCGGCGCGGTCGAGGGCGGGTCGGTCGGTCTCTTCGACGCAGAAGGCATGTCCGAGAACCAGCGGCGGGCCGTCGCGCAACGTCGGAGTAACAACACGTGAACCGCAACTTCAGCCAGACCATCACCGTGCGCTGCGACGACCCCGCAACGCTCATCGAGATGCTCACGCAGTGGGACCTCAACCAGGCGACGAGCGACATCATGGGCTACATGGGAACCCGTCTCCTCGCCGATCGCGAGAACCCCGGTCAATACGTCTTCATCGCCGACTTCGGGGTCATCGATCCCGACGTGTCCGCCGCCGACGAAGCACTCCGCAACAACGAGCGGCCCGAGACCCAAGCCTTCGCGACGCGCCTACTCGAAGTGATCGACGGTGAACCCGAGTACCACCACTTCGACGAGATCTACCGCACAGACCAATGACGACACTCGCTCGCCGAGGCCGACCGCGGACTACCGAGCCCTGACTGCCGATCGGCTCGCCAGATAGCAAGCGCCGCCCCGGGCAATCTCTCCGGGTTCGCGATTGCAACAGCGATGCCCTCGAACGACTGGATAACGCGTCACGTTGCCGGCGATCTGGGGCGATGCGCGGCCGGGGTTATGGGACGCGCAAAGTGGGATACTGCCAACGAAATCGCAGGTACGCGCGGTGGCCTGTCTGAGATCAGCGGCAACGCCCGTCACGAGTAAAAGGTGGTCTGGTGGGTTCGACCTTGTGTGACCTGGTCGGTATCGAGGTTCCGATTATCCAGGCGGGGATGAGCATCTTCACGTCGCCCGCCCTCGCGGCTGTGGTTTCCGACGCCGGCGCGCTCGGCAGTCTCGGTGCCTGGAACCGCCCGACCGAACAACTGCGACGCGAGCTCGCCGAGTTGCGCGATCTGACAGATCGACCGTTCGCGGTGAATCACGTCGTCCCCGATCTCAACGCCGACGCGTTTGCGGTCACGCTCGAGCACGTCCCTGCCATCGTGACATTCGCGCTCGACGACGCAGGCGCTGACCTCGTCGGCCGGGTGCACGATGCCGGCAGCCTTGCGATGCAACAGATCACGACCGTGCAACAGGCGCAGCTCGCAGTCGAACACGGCGCCGACATCATCGTCGCTCAAGGTGGTGAAGCCGGCGGTTACAGCGGCACCGTGAGCACCCTGAGTCTGGTCCCGCAGGTCGTCGACGCGGTCGCTCCGATCCCGGTCGTCGCCGCGGGCGGCATCGCCGACGGCAGAGGTATCGCGGCCGCCGTGATCCTCGGCGCCGCTGGCGTCAACCTCGGTAGTCGTTTCCTCGCCTCGGTCGAGTCGCCGATCGGGGAACGGTGGAAGAAGGCCCTCGTCACGTATCCGTCCGAAGACTGGATCCAGGCCGGGTTCATTAACGCGATGAACCCCAACCCTGGGACGCTCGGATACCGGACACGCTTACGGCTCCTACGCACCGAGTTCGTCCAGCGCTGGGAAGAGCGAACCGACGAGGTCGAAATCGATCCGGCACCAGTACTCGCCGAACTCAACGAGGCCGTCGCAGCCGGCGACAAAGAAGCACTCCTCGTCGTCGGCGGCCAAAGCGCAGGCCTCATCCAACAAGTCGACCACGCCGGCGCGATCGTCCGCGCGCTCGTCGCCGAAACGCGAGAAGCACTCGCCAAGGCCGCCAAATTCCAGCTCTAGGCGAACGCCACACTCCCGGCGAACCGGGACACTCCCGGCGCGGTGATATGGGACGCGCGATCTCGATCTGGGACAGGGTGGTTGCCGTCAAGTCTTCTCGGTGTCCCAGACGAGCACGGCTGGCATGTGGTTGTAGGCGGCGAGCGTCGCCTCTGGGATGTCGCGAAAGGCGCGTCGTTTGGCTGCGACCTCGGCGGCGGTGAGTTCGGGTTCGATGCAGTGTCGAAGGTGCAGGTCCGCTGACCGGAACGCGGCGAGGTAGTCGGCGTGGGTGTGGGGATGTTCGCGGACAATACGGCGTTGGCCGTGTTCGTCTTCGAACGGTGCGTGCCAACCCAAGAACGCTTGGAACGGATGCAGTACCGAGGTGATGAGATGTCCGCCACTGCGCAGGACACGAGCGAGTTCGCGGATCGCAATGTCGAGGTCGACGACGTGCGCGAGCGCGAGGCCACACACGATGAGCTCGAACTGGTCGTTCTCGGCTGGGATATCGATCAGATCGGCCTCCAAGAAGACCGCGTCACGGACAGCACCCCGGGCGCTGTCCAACATCTCGGGGGTGAGATCGATCCCGACGACGTCGTGTCCTAACTCGACGAGATGGCGGGCGTGGCGTCCAGTGCCACACGCCGCGTCGAGCGCCCGGCCGATCGGCAAGGGGTCGATGAGCGACCACACTGCGGGCTGTTCGAGAGCGATGATCGGGTTGCCGGGCTCGTCGTAGCGCGGTGCCCAGGACCGATACCCGTCCTTCGCGTCTGCCTCGCTCGTGGGCTCGGCGGCCGAGAACGCTTCGTCGTCCAAGAGCCTTCGGACTTCGACGAGACGTTGGTCGGCGTCGAAGTCGGATCCGTCGTAAAGATGGCGAAGCAACGCGAGACCCTCGATCCCGACGAGGAGTTCGCGAAGCCGCACGTTGCGAGCCATTCGCGCAACCTACCCAGGGTCCCACCCACCCGCTCGGGAATATGAGCTGAACCGGCGTTCGGTGACACCCGACGCAAGGTCTTGGGCCGCGCGTTATGCGACAAGGTCGCCGATCCCTACGTGCCGTTAGGCGTGGATGTCATTCCGGCGATGATCGTGTTCGCGAGCGCGCGTTATGTCGCGTCATGGCATACCGTGTCGCCGTGGCCGACGACAGTGGCGGCTGGGCCCGCGTCGATCGGCTGGAGCGCTACGCCGCGGTCGCCGAGTCCTTCGCGCTGCTCAGCGACCGGCGCCTGCGCGACCTGCTGGACGGCTCGGCCGTCGTCGGCACGGGCATCGGCGGCACGACGTCGGTCGTCCACGTGGACGGCACGCCGGTCTTCGTCAAGCAGGTCCCACTCACCGACCTCGAGCGCCGGCCCGAGCACGTGATGTCGACCGCCAACCTCTTCGACCTGCCCCTCGGCTGCCAGTACGGCGTCGGGTCGCCGTCGTTCGGCGTGTGGCGCGAACTGGCCGCGCTCGTCACGACGTCGAGCTGGGTGCTGGCCGGTCGCACCGCCGCCTTCCCGCTCCTCTACCACTGGCGGGTGCTGGACGACTGCCATCTGGCGTTGTCCGACGAGCTCGCCGACGTGGAGACGGCCGTCGCGCACTGGGACGGTTCGTCGGCGGTGCGGCGGCGCATCGAGGCGATCGCCGGGGCGACGGCCGCCGTCACCGTCTTCCTCGAGTACGTCCCCTTCGAGCTCGAGGCCTGGATGGAGGAGCACGTCGGGGGCGACGAGCCGGCAGCTGAGGCGGCGATCACGATGGTGCACGACGCGCTGCGGCGCGACGTCGCGTTCATGAACGCGGCGGGCGTGTTCCACTTCGACGCCCACCTCGGGAACATCCTCACCGACGGGCACCGCCTCTACCTCGCCGACTTCGGGCTGGCGACGTCGCCGCGGTACGAGCTGACCGCGGCCGAGGAGGCCTTCCTCGCCCGGAACCGCAGCCACGATCCGTGCCACACGGTCACCCGCCTCGTCGACTGGCTGGTCACGCATCTCACCGGGCGACCGCACTGGACCGAACGGGACGAGCTCGTCCGTCGCTGGGCCGCGGGCGAGGAGCCGGCCGACGTCCTGCCTGCGGCGGCGAGGATCATCACGCGCTACGCGCCGATCGCCGTCGTCGTCAACGACTTCTACCGGCGGCTGCACACGGAGGACAGGTCCACGCCCTATCCGGCCGACGAGGTCGAGCAGGCCTGCGCCGCCACCGGCTTCGACTTGTAGCGTCGGGCCGCCAGCGCGGGCGGTGACGGAGGTGGTCGATGAAGGCGAAACCGGGGGCGGATGCTGGGCGCCGTCGTCATGAGCGTGACGGCGCTCGCGACAGCGACGACGGCGTCCGGCGGCGGTGGCTCCAAGGGCGGGTCGACGGCGGCGGAAGCCACGACGACGATCGACGACGGCGGGTCGTCCGCGACGCACATCGAAAGCTCATCGAGGTAGCGCATTGCCCGCGATCGCGGACATGGCAGTCCTTCGCGGAGGACTGTTCGCACGGTGCGCACTTATCAACACACGAAGCGACGCGAATTGCCGCTGTGCCCGCGACCCGAACCGGCGACAGCGCGGAGAGCCGGACCGACCCATAACGACGACGCCCGCGAGCCGCGACGGCATCCTCAAAGTGCCGTTATCTCCAGCCCTCGCGAGAAAGCGGTGTGTGACCGGCACCTCTGCGTCGTGGACATGTCATCGACGCAGCCGTCAACGATCCGCGCGTCGCTCGCTGATGGTGCGGCAGTTGGTGGGCGTGAACGCCCGTCGGCGATGAGGGCCGTCGATCAGGCCGACCAGGCCCCGGCGAATAGC
>JBKQIY010000021.1:0-2672 GCA_052148155.1 Acidimicrobiia bacterium
GTTGTTCGCCCACAGCCCGCCGTCGACGAGACGCACGTGGTCATTGGGCAGGCGGAACGCCGGGAAGTACGTCGGCGCGGCGCTGGTCGCCATCGCGACGGACCACATCGCGACTTTGTGATCGCGCTTCAGCCGTTCGTGGTGTGGGGTCTTGAAGATGTAGACGTCGTTTTCGCCGAGGTTGTACGAGGGCACGACGAGCGGGACCCGGCTCTCGCCGAGCAGCTTGTCGCCGAAGATCTCCCGTAGCGCTTCCTCAAGGGGTTGCGCGTCGTACTTCGAGGTGAGGATCCGGCGCACGCTGCCCGCGAATCGCTTCGGGAAGATCCGGTCCTTGTGGTCCACGTAGAAGTCGAGGATCTCGTGGGCGGACCGGCCGGCCCCGAGTCCCAGAGCGATGATGCCCCCGGTCGAGGTGCCGACCACCAGATCGAACGCGTCCAGGACCGGATGTCCAAGGTCCTCTTCCAGCCCTGCGAGTACCGCGGCAGTGAAGATCCCCCGCACCCCACCGCCGTCCAGGGCAAGGATCTGGAACCGCCGCTCGCCGACGTCGGCCGGTTGGATCTCGACTCGATCGGGCAGACTTTTGGTGTCATCAACATGCACAATACGATCGTACCATATGTAGGACACATTGGCCTCTCGACCGCCATGGGCCCCGTGGGGCCTGCATTGCTGAGCATATACTGGTCTCGTCGTAGCGTTTATAGTGTTTGTTGTGTTTATAGCGTTTAGCAGGTATCGTACGAGACATGGAACACGCCAGCTCAGCTCCCAGCGAGAAGGACCTCACAACGACGCAGGCCGCCGACCTGGTTGGCGTGTCGCGGCAGTACATCGTCGATCTCTGTAACCGCGGCGAGGTTCTGCATCGGAAAGTTGGATCGCATCGCCGGATTCGTCGGGACGACATCGCGCGGTATTTCGAGCCGGCGCGTTCATCTTTGAGCCGGAAGGATCGTGTGAGTTTCGCCATCCACTGCCTCGTCGCCCAGCGGTGGCTGTGTGACGAAGCCAACGTGCGTGCGCAAGCTTTGAACAACGTCCACACGATGCGTCAGGCCAACACCGACGGAACTGCGTCGGGTTACCTTGACGCATGGAGCCGCCTGCTCGACGGGCCGGTTGAGCCGCTTCTCATTACGCTCACGTCTCTGGAAGAGAGCGCGCGCGACCTACGCAATGTGACACCCTTCGCGGGCGTCGTGCCTGACGAGCAACGGCGAGAACTCGTCCGCTCGGTCCGGTGAGACGCGATCAGCTCGAGCATCTGATCAGAGCCGCCGGAGAACTCCTTGGCGAAGATCGGATTGTTGTCATCGGAAGTCAGGCAATCCTCGCATCGTTCCCTCACGGGCTACCTGCGCCTGCCGTGGTATCAGTCGAGGCTGACCTGCTGCCTCTCGACGATCCTCAGGGGGAGAAGGCTCTCGAAATTTCCAGGAGCATCGGGGAGGCCTCGCGCTTCCAGGAGACGCATGGCATCTACGCCGACGGAGTCGAGCCAGGTACGGCGCGACTGCCGGCTGAATGGCAAACACGCCTGATTCCAATCTGCAACGAGAACACGAACGGCGTGACCGGCCTCTGCCTCGAGGCGTACGACCTTTGCGCCTCCAAGTTGCTCGCAGGACGCCACAAGGATTTCGCGTTCTGTGGCGCACTGCTTGCCGGTGGCCATCTCGACCCGTCGATACTTCGTGCCCGAATCCCATACACGGATGCATCTCATAACGAGCGTGAACGAATTGCTGGCTTCCTGAATCGTTATTGAAGTCACCGGTCTCGGCGAGAACGCTTCCGGCAGAGAGGTCTGTGGGGTGCGCGATTGTCGGAACTCACTCGGCCCAGAGACACGTGCGGCGTCACGGCCGTGGCCCTGCTCTTCCGATCGAGGCCGCCACTCGGGAGGCGAACCTCGTGACCGCGCGACCGCGTGTCTTGCGTTTCGCGACCTAGCAGCTCTGAGTTGCAGCAGAGTCGAACGATGAGAGCTTCTGCCGAGAGGAGGTCGCACAGGGCTCGTCCTGTGGGATCAACACCTGTTCTTGAGGTACAAAGTGACGCGTAGCGTCTGTACGGACGTCCAGCTCGGTCTCGAGACGGGCGCATCTCGAAGCCGCGGCCGAGTATGAATGCGAGACTCGCCAGTTCCGGGCATGCCGCGGCGAAACAGGGGAGGTAGGTCTTGGGCTTGGTGGGACGCTTGTCGCGGTGGTGGGCGGGGCGCCGATGGCTTGTTGCGAATTCTGCACGCGAGCACCCGAAGCCTTGGCGCGGCCGGCTGTTGCAGATCGAGAGCATCTTCGGACTCGCTGTTCGGTCAACCCGCCGCTCCCGGCTCGGTGATGCCGGACGTGCGGACGAAGGAAAAGGAATTGGTGAACCGGCCGTGCCGAACGCGACTGTCGGCCTTCTCGACGCGATAGCCGGACCATGACCGCAATCACTTCGGAGTTACGCGTCATCGTCGATACGTCCACTCTTCGCCAGACGGGCGGGAGTCTGATGAAAGGTGATTGGCCGGCTCTGCGAGCCGCGGCGCGGCTCGGACTACTCACGTTGCATCTTCCCTCGTGCGTCTTGCAGGAGCTTGTCGACCTTCGCGAGCGCGATCTCAAGAAGCTCTCGAAACTTGAGGTCGATGCATCAACTCTGCGGAGACAGCT
>JBKQIY010000022.1:0-26746 GCA_052148155.1 Acidimicrobiia bacterium
GCTACGGCGACGCCGAACGACCGGACTATCGCCAGTGGTGGCTCGACCCGGGCGACCGAACCCATGTGATCGGCAAGGGGATCGTGCGATTCCACGCCGTCATCTGGCCGGCAATGCTGTGCTCGGCCGCTCAGCCGCTGCCGACGGCGCTGGTTGTCCACGACTACGTCACCGCCGACGGCCGCAAGATCGGCAAGTCGCTCGGCAATACGGTCGACCCGTCGGCGCTGTGTGACCGCTACGGCGTCGACGCGTTGCGCTGGTGGTTCTGTCGCGAGATTCCACGCGTCGGCGAGGCCGACTTCTCTGCCGAACGTCTCGTCACCACATGCGACCGCGACCTCGCCAACGGCGTCGGCAACCTCGTGCAGCGAACGGTGACGCTCGCAGCTCGGGTCTACGGCCGCGAGCGCATCACGGTCGGTCCGGCATGCGAGCTGACCGCGACGGGCGACGCGACTCGAGCTCGGATCGATACCGCGCTCGCCGAGTTCGATCTTCGTGGCGCGACGGCAGCGCTGGTGTCGTTGGTCGACTCCGCGAACCGCTACATCGACGCGACGCGGCCATGGGAGTTGCTGCGCGACGCCGGCCACCTTGACGGGGCACGGGCGGCCCTCGCTCCGTTGGTCGGCGCGGTACGGGTGATCGGCGCCGAGTTGGAGCCGTTCGTGCCGGCTCTCGCGGCGCGGGTCCGTGCCCGTATCGGGGCCGCGGGCGGACCGGTGGTACCCGGATCTCCGCTCCAGCCTCGGCTCCAACCTTGACATGTGACTATTTAGTCACGTATCGTGTGAGTGTGGACGACGTGTTCAGGGCCCTCGCTGATCCAACCCGACGGAGCCTGCTCGACGAGCTGTTCCGCGAGGACGGCCAGACCCTGCATGCGCTCGAGGAGCGCTTCTCGATGACGCGCTTCGGAGTGATGAAGCACCTCAGACAACTCGAAGACGCCGGTCTGGTGGTCACCAGACGGCGGGGCCGGGAGAAGCTGCACTTTTTGAATCCCGTCCCGATCCGGCTCGTCCACGACCGGTGGGTGAGCAAGTACGCCGAACCGTGGGCCGCCGGCTTGAGCGACCTCAAACAGAAACTGGAGACTCACATGGAAAAGGTGTTCGAGATCTACATCAAAACGACCCCCCAGCAGTTGTGGGACGCGATCGTTGACCCCGAAATCCGGGCCAAATACAACTTCGGCGCCGGGATCACGTCCGACTGGACGCCCGGCGCGCGCATGGAGATGGGTGCACCGAACGCCGGGTTCGTGCTCGGCGAAGGCGAAGTCCTCGAAGTCGACCCGCCGCGGCGTCTGGTCCACACGATGCTCGCGTTCTTCAGCGAAGAGGCCAAAGCCGAGGGCTCCACGCGGGTCACCTGGGAGATCGAGCCGGTCGGCGACTCGTGTCGGCTCACACTCGTCCACGACCAGATGCGCGACGGCGCGAACGCGCAGATCTACGGCGGCTGGCCGATGGTCCTCTCCGGCCTCAAGACATGGCTCGAAACCGGCGAGCTGCTCACCACGCCCGGATCGTTGATGTACGGATCTGTTTAACCTCGATCCGGCGTAGCGCTCAATGCTTGTTCCGCGAGGCGACGCGCGATCACCCGCAGGCAAAGGGTTTCGTCGGCACCTTCGAAAATTGACAGGACCCGAGCGTCGACGAAGTAGCGGGAGACCGGGAATTCTTCTGCGTAGCCCATGCCGCCGTGAAGTTGCATCGCCTCGCGGGTCACCCACTCCGCGGCGCGACACACGTAGGCCTTGACCATCGACGCTTCGAGGGTGCCCTCACCCCGCGCCATTTTGGTGGCGACGTCGTAGGAGAACTGGCGGCCTGCCTGGATCAGGGTCGCCATGCGAGCGAGCTTCACCTTGGAGAGCTGGTAGTCGAACACCGGCGCGCCGAACACGTTGCGCTCCTGCGCATATGCGAGCGCGGCCTCGAACGCGGCCTGCATCAGACCGACGGCCCGTGCCGCGGTTTGGAGCCGGCCGTTTTCGAATCCCGCCATCTGCAGGTAGAAGCCCCGCCCGAGTCCGGCGTCACCGCCGATGAGGTGCGTGTCGGGCACGAACCAGTTGTCGAACGCGACCTCGTAGGAGTGCATGCCGCGATATCCAATCGTGTCGATCGCGCGGCCTTCGATATGACCGCCCCGGCCGTCATCGAACGCGAACGCGTGCCCCTCGGCCCGGGGTTTTTCGACCATCAGGATCGACAACCCGCGATGTCCGGCCGACCGGTCGGTATCGGTGCGGGCCAAGAGCATGAGCACGTCAGCACGACCGGCGAACGTCGCCCACGTCTTGACGCCGTTCACCACCCAGCCGCCGTCGACGGGCGCCGCGACGACTTTCACGCCGGCAACATCGGAGCCGTAGTCGGGCTCGGTGACCATGATCCCGACCATCAGCTCACCGCTCGCGATGCGCGGCAGCCAGGTCTGCTTTTGGGCTTCGGTGCCGCCGGCGACCAACGCCCGCGTCAGGATCTCGGGCCGTGTGACGAGCGATCCACCGATGCCGAGGGAGCCGCGCGACAGCTCCTCGGTCGCGACGACCATCCCCATGTAGTCGGACTCGCCGCCCGTCGCGAAGCCGCCGTAGGCCTCCGGCACCGACAGCCCGAATCCGCCGAGATCGCCAAGACCAGCGATGAGCTCCTCGGGCACATCCGCGTTGGCGCGGTGCACGTGCTCGGCCGCGGGGCGGATCTTGTCGTCGGCGAAGCGGCGAAAGGTTTCGGCTACGAGTTCGAAGTCGTCGGAAAGATGGGTGGGCCCCGTCCCGTGCTTGACGCATTGATCGGCGAGCCCGGCCAGGAACGCCGGAGCGCGGTGCTCGGCCACGAACGGCATCGCGTCGGCCAGCGCGTTCGGATCGACATCCCACGCCGCGCTCCGGCCCATCATGCGGGCGCCGATGTCTGCGATCGCGTCGGCGACGTACGCGCGCGCGAGCATCGATTCCACCTCGCCGTGCTCGCCGTAGCGGCACATGACGCGCGATCCCTCGACCGCCGCCGCGGCATGCGCGAGGTCGTAGGCGACGACCTGGTGTTGATCGAGCAACGCGACCGAAAGCCGGCCGTTTTCGCTCGAACGCTGCGCGAGCGCACGAACGGCGGCATCGACCACCGTTTGGGCGACGTCAACCGACGCGGATGCGGCACGCAACGCTTCAGGCATCAGAGGAGGTTACGAGAGATCTTCCCGATCCGGTAGTAGGACCATTTGAACTCGCATCCCTGAGGTGGCCGATCTCAGTGGCGCGTGAGCTCGACAACGAGCATGGCGTAGACGCCGAGAGCAACGACGACGGTCAGGACGAGGCGATACTCGAAACGACCCCGGGCTGACAGCGGAGCGTCCTCGCCGCCATCGAGAGTCCTCGGGCGAGTGCTCCGCCACCGGAGCCGAGAACGACGCTTCATGCGCGTTTGCCGACGGTAAGGCCCTTCCATACCGACAGCAGCGTACGTCTCCCCGTCGAACCGCAACACGGCGACTGAAGCCCGATCCGACCGAATGGACCTCAGGCCGTTGGCGTCTTGGGCGGAGGTGGCGGTGTGGTGCGCGGCGTCGTCACTGGAGGCGGTTTCGTCGGCGGCGTGGTCGTCAACGGCTTCGTCGATCGAGTGGTCGTCCTGGTCGACGAAGCCGTCGTCGACGGTTCGTTCGACCCGCTGGTCTTGGGCGCCGTTGACGGGACGGTCGTGCCCGACGACGTATACGACACCGACGGTCGGTATTCGCCGACGCCGGGCACGTAGTCGTTGCTGCCGGGAGCGACGGTGTACGCGATCGGTGTGGAGGGCTGCGCTTGCGCGCTGATATCCCAGCGCTTGTCCAGCTGCTTCCAAACTGCGTTTGCGAGGTACTGCGCGCCAGCCACCGTGAAGTGGACACCGTCCGAGATGCGCATTTGGACGAGGTTGCCTTGCGCGTCGGGCAACGACGATGAGTAGTTGCCTTCGCTGTCCGAGAAAAGACGGTACGTATCGACGTACTGAACGTCGGGTGCGAACTTCGCTGCCTCTTGACGCATGACCGGACCGAGCTCGCGGGCACCGAGGTCGAGCGTGTCGTCGCCGAGGGTCGGAGGACCGAGCCAGAACACCGTGCGATGCCGGGCGCCGCCAACGAACGTCTCCATCATGCGGTCGATCTTCTCGCGGTAGTCAACTTGCCAGGCGGGTTCACCGTCGCTGTTGGAGCCTTGGTCGACGATCGACGTGTCGTTCGTCCCGATGATGAACACGACCGCGTCGGGATTGTCGCTCGCCATCGCTTGTTGCGCGTGTTCGTACCAGTCGCGAACGCCGTTGTCGGCAAGGCCGCTCGAAACCTTGTAGTCGACGGTCGCGTCGACGACTCCGGTCGCGCCCGCGATTTGGCCGAGGGCGGGGCCGAAAGAACCGGCGAGCGAGTCGCCGCCGATCCACAGTCGCAGCGGGTCGCTGTGACTGAGTGGCCGTGGCGGCGTCAGCACGTTCGACGAGCCGTTCGGTGGAGTCGTCGGGTCGACGGTGGTGCCCAGCGCATGCTTGGAGGAAGGTGGCGCAGAGCTGTCGTCGTTTCGCAACGCGGTCGCGGTACCGACGGCCGCGGCAACCAACGCGATCAAGGCGACGACGCCCACGACGTGTATGCGGCGTCGGCGCGTCGCGAGTCGGGTGCGACGGGTTTGGGAGTCGGGAGATGGCTCGTCGGTCATCGCAGAATCGATCGATGCTAGCGGCGGTCGCGTCTGGGAGAACGAAACGGACGCTTCACATCACGCAGACTCGCGGTCGTCGCTGGGTGTGCGGCCGATCTGAGTGCGGTAAAGCTCGGAATACAACCCGCCCCGAGCCAGCAACTCGGCGTGCGTTCCGGTATCGGTGATCCGACCTTCGTCGACGACCACGATGCGGTCCGCACCGACGATGGTCGACAGTCGGTGTGCGATCACGATCGCGGTGCGATGAAGGAGGATCTCGTCGAGTGCCTCCTGAATCGCGAGCTCCGACTCGGAGTCGAGGCTCGAGGTCGCTTCGTCCAGGATGACGATCGCGGGATCTTTGAGTAGCAGCCGCGCGATCGCGAGACGTTGTTTCTCGCCGCCCGACATGCGGTAGCCACGCTCCCCGACGATGGTGTCGAGCCCGTCGGGAAGGGACGCGACGAGATCCCAGATGCGGGCCGCCCGCAGCGCCGCCTCGAACTCGACGTCGGTCGCGTCCGGCGCGGCGAACAGCAGGTTCGAACGGATGCTCTCGTGAAACAGATGCGGATCCTGAGGAACGAGTCCGGCAGCTGCGTGCAGTGAGTCGAGCGTCAGGTCCCTGACGTCGTGACCGTCGACACGAACCTCACCTCGGGTGACGTCGTACATGCGCGGGACGAGCATCGCGATCGTGGTCTTGCCCGCGCCCGACGCTCCGACCAACGCGACGGTCTCGCCGGGCTCGATCACGAGCGAGATGTCACGCAAGATCCATTCGCTCGGCTCGTCGCCGGCGGGCGTTCCCGGCGCCTCCAGCGACGCGAGAGAAACCTGAGCGCCGGCCGGATGCCGGAACCAGACGCGATCAAACTCGACACGCCCTTGCGGTTCGGTCAGATCCACCGCGCCCGGACGGTCGGCGATCGCCGCGTCGAAATCGAGGACCTCGAACACACGCTCGAACGAGACGAGCGCAGTGAGAATGTCAACGCGTGAGTTGGTCAGCTGCGCGAGCGGCTGGTACATCTGACCGACGTAAATCATGAACGCAACGATGGTTCCTTTGGTGATGACCCCCGAGATCGCGAGGTTGCCGCCGACGTAGTAGACGACCGCGGTACCAACTGCCGCCACGAGCCCGAGCGCGACGAACAGGACACGTCCGTACAGCGCGGTGCGCACACCGATGTCGCGAACTTCGGCCGCGCGCGCCGAGAACCGGTCGCGTTCGTCGTCTTGACGTCCGAAGATCTTGGAGAGCATCGCGCCGGCGACGTTGAAACGTTCGACCGTGAGGTTGTTCATCTCGGCGTTGAGCTGCATTCCCTGGCGGGTGAGTTTCTGCATACGCGGGCCGATTCGTCGCGCGGGCCAGATGAACAGCGGCAGCACGATCAGCGTCAGGACCGTGAGCCGCCACTCAAGTCGCAACATGATCGTGAGTACCACAGCGAGGTTGATGACATTCGACACGACAGTTCCGAGCGTCGTCGTCACGGCCTGCTGAGCGCCGATGACGTCGTTGTTCAACCGTGATTGGAGCGCGCCCGTCTGCGTTCGCGTGAAGAACGCGAGCGGCATCCGCTGCACGTGGTCGAACAGCGCGACCCGTAAGTCAAAGATGAGGCCCTCGCCGACCCGAGAGGACAGATAGCGCTGAACGAGGGAGAGCATCGCATCGGCGAACGCGAGCGCGACGGCCGCACCCGCGAGCACGGCCACCAGATGTCGATTCCCATCGGCCAACGCATTGTCGATCAGGTCGCGGACGAGCAACGCCGGAATCACCATGACGATCGCGTCGAGCACTACCGCGACGATGAACCAGATGAGCTGACCGCGGTACGGCCTCACCCAGGTCAGAACTCGCCGCAACGTGGCCCGGTTCAGGCGGCGGCCGCGCAGAGCGTCGTCGCGACTGAAGCCTTGGAGTGTGGTGTGACTCATCATTGCCGAAGCACGGTACCGGCCGTCGGGAATCGACCAGTTCCGAGCGCCGGCGCGTGCGCGCGCCGTAGCGTTCGGTCCATGACTGTTGTGACCGATCCCGAAATCCGCGGCGAGCTGATCGATACCGTGCGTCGTTTCGTTGCCCGCGAGGTGATCCCGGTCGCGTCGGAGCTCGAACGCGCCGACGAGTTCCCGACAGCAATCGTGGAGCAGATGCGAGCCCTCGGCCTGTTTGGCATCACGATTCCCGAGTCGCACGGCGGGCTCGGACTCGACCTGCTCACCTACATCGGCGTCGTCGAGGAGCTCGCCTACGGCTGGATGTCGTTGTCGGGGATCGTCAACACTCACACGATCGCCGCGTACCTCCTCGTGCACCACGGCACCGACGCCCAGAAGCAGCGGTGGTTGCCTCGCCTGGCGACAGGAGAGCTACGCGGCTGTCTGTCGCTGTCAGAGTCGGACGCGGGGAGCGACACCCGCAACCTGTCGTGCCGCGCCGCGCGTGACGGCGAGGAGTATGTGGTCGACGGCACCAAGATGTGGGTGACCAACGGCGAACGCGCCGCGATCGTTGCCCTCGCCGCCCGCACCGAAGCCGGCATTTGTTGTTTCATCGTCGAGAAAGAGCCCGGTTCTCGCTCCGGCGGTATCACCGTGAGCCGCAACATCGGCAAGCTCGGCTACAAGGGCATCGAGACCGTCGAGATGGTGTACGACGCGCACCGCATACCGGCCGACGCGCTCCTCGGCGAAGAAGGCCGCGGTCTCGGCTACATCCTCGGTGCACTCGAAGTCGGTCGTATCAACATTGCGGCCCGCGCCGTCGGTGTCGCTCGCGCTGCGTTCGACGCAGCTCTTGGCTACGCCCGGGAACGGCGAACGATGGGCAAACCGATCGCCGAACACCAGGCAATCCAGCTCAAGCTCGCCGATATGGCGACCAAGCTTGAAGCGGCGCGCCTGCTCACCCGCAACGCGGCCGAACGCAAGCAGGCGGGCCAGCGCGCCGATGTCGAAGCAGGCATGGCCAAACTTTTCGCGAGCGAAACCGCGTTCGAGCTGGCGACCGACGCGATGCGCATCCACGGCGGTGTGGGCTACACGACGGAGATCCCCGTCGAGCGCTACTACCGCGACGCGCCACTCATGTTGATCGGAGAAGGCACCAACGAGATTCAGCGTCTCGTCATCGCTCGAGGCCTCCTCGCGCGAGCCGACACGCCGGGCCGCGCCTGAACGTACGCGGCGCCGCCTCGACCGGAACTGCGGCTGCCGCGCGGAGCAACAACAGCTTCAGGGCCCATCGCTGAGCCAATCGCGCAGACGTCGCCACGTCCGCTGCGCGGACTGTTGCAGTCGGATGTTTGTGGTTTCGGCCCGACGAGAGTTGACGTCTGAGCGTTTCTCGATCGCACGCCTGCCCTGTGCATTCGGGTTGGTGTTCGTCGGGTGAAATTCGTCGGGGCGAGCCATTTGGTTGCGTGCGGGGTGTGCCGCGGATGGGAGCGTGTCCCTTTCCGTCGCGTCGGAGATCTCCGATGCTGCGAACACGGTCCCGCCCATCACTTGAGATGGTCCGGTCGACGGCGACGGTCGAGGCAGGCTCAGCGACGTGAGCGCTTCGATGATCGCCCGTCGCTCAAGTCGATCAGCTTCGATTTGTTCGGCGAGCAATGCGCACATCTCCGCGACCTGTTCGAGGCCACGTCCCACATCGATGGCGTGACCGATGACCGAGGACCGCAACTGCTCGATTGCCGTTTCAGTTGACAACTGCGCCCGTTCTCGGTCTTCGCCGTCCGTCGACAACTGCAACTCGATCTGCGCGGTCGCTTCGGCGAGCATCGCGAGGGCGTTCCGGTCTGCAGCCCACATTTCGTCGCGTATCAGCTCGACCATACGCAGGTCTCGACGTTTTCGCCGACCGAACATTCGTGCTGTCTCCCCGATATCGTCAAAAATCGGTGCCGGTTGGTGACGACCACGCGGTCGTGGTGCAAGACCGTATGTTGATATCGCAACCGACAGCCATGCCGGTCGGTGTGGTTGCGCACTCGTCCGCCCGCGTCGCGCCGGTCAAAACGTGCTCCAGCGGGTTCCGCTGAGCTCGAGGAGTGGGCCCGAGGCTGCACTTACCGCCCAGCGTCATCGTGGCGTGGTGAGGAAGTGGCGGAGCGTGTTCGGTGTTTTGGGCGACGGTGCTCGTTCGCTGCGTGTGTGCAGAGCTGGCGCCACAGCACACGTCAGGTCCCGACGGAGAAGTACTCCGCCAGGCAGGCGTTGGCCGAACTAGGGGCCGCGATCCGAGACGGTCCTGAGCGCTCGGTAGGCGCGGAGGAGGGCTTCCTCGGTCGGGGCGACGGGCTGGCCACCCTGCTCGCACGCAGAGAGGAGATCGGCGAGCGCCGCTCGGAGTATTTCGGCTTTCGTCGCGTGCCGTTCGTTCGTCGCCGTGGCCGCCCACCGGTTTCTTCTTCGTGAGGGCCAAGGTTGGGTGTTGACGACCTCCGGCATAACGGTCGGAGCCTACCGACGGCTGACGTCGTGCCCGGGGACGGTGACACGCGCGCCTCGCCCGCTCGGCATGTGTCGCAGTGGGAGATTCGCCGAGTTCCCGGAGTTGCCGGCGGACCTGTCGCTCAGCACGACTGTGAAGCATTTTGCGGTTGTGCGCAGATGGTCGGGTATCAGCGCGTGTCGTTCCTGGAACCTCGTTTGCGTCGCCGACGGTCGGTCGAAACCTCATCCTCCAGCGCGCCGGCAATGTCACGGCCGAGGCAATGTCAGCGATGCGTTGACGATCATCACAGGCGGGCGTGCTCGGAAGGGTTGAACGGTCGCGGCCCTTGACCCGCTGGGTGCGCGCCCAACAACAACGTCGGATGATCAACGCCGGAGGCCGGATCACTGTTCATCGGTTGCTCGCGCCCGTCGTGCTGGTGGCATCGTGGGGTGGTCGCGCGATGTTTGGTCCGAGCGTCGCGGTTCGTCTCAGCGGTCGGGGACGCGCAGGGCAGCCGACGGAAGTGCTACGGGACGAAACGGATGCTGCGATTGATCACGGCGGTCGCAATCTGAGCCAACGTCCGGCCGTCGGTCGCGGCCCGGTCCTTCATGAGCGCGATCGCCTCATCGAACGTGTTGCAATCAGCTTGCACGGAAACCATTCCGGACGCCTGCGTCACCCTCTGACTGTGCGGTGATCCGTCGTCCATCGGGTGCCACTCTCGGCGTTGTGCAGCAAATAGATAGGGCCGAAGTCCTCTACCGGCAAGTAGCTCACCGAACAGCACGACTCGGCCGTCGCACTGCGAAGACGCGACACGTCTCGGGGTCGCGCACGGCCCCGAGACGTGTCGGCGTTTTGGTGGTTCGGCTACGTGATCACGAACGGCTTCGTGCCCGTGATGGTCAGGTTCTTGATGGAACCGCCGGGTCCGGGCTTGCCGAGCTTCACCGTGACGGTGGTCGTCACCGTCGCGCCCAAGAACAGGCCTTTGCTCACCTTGCCCTTGACCGCCGCAGTGATAACGCCTTTGGTGACCTTGGTCGAGCTGCTCGCGGTGAAGGTCGTCGTCTTCTTCGTGTTCCACGTGACCGTGTCGTTGAGGTTCACTGGCTTGCCGCCGGCGAATGTTGCAACGGTGATCGCCGCAGTCTTGATCGAGCCTTTACTGACCCCGCTGGTGACGCCGCCGCCTACGCAGCCTTTGATCGGCAAGCTGATGGTGATCGTCTGCACGGTCGGTTTCGACGTCAGCCCTGGCGCGATGGTGATCGTGCCGCTCGGCTTCGCGCACGTCGTCCCGGCTGCTGCGCCCGCAGGTCCAGCAGTCAGTACTGCCATCGGGGCCAGCAAAGCGACGGCCATCGTGAACACACACGTCTTCCTCATCCAACTTCCCCTCTCGTAGATCGACACCTACACACAATTGTCAACATGGCCGCGCCTGTCGTGGGGCACCACTTGGTGCTCAACCCTGTCATCGTTCAGGCCAGCAAAAGGAAACAGGCGCAACCGTTTGTGCCGGCTTCCCGAAGCGGCGCTGCGAGCACAACACCGCTGTGTGTGTTCGGACTCGAACTTGTTGCGCTGCGACAAGGTTGGTGTCGTTCGTGCGGCTGGCACCTCGACCTGACTGAATCGCGCCAAGGCATCAATGACGCGATGGCGACGGAGTGGCACCGCGACGGCTCCCGCCCGCCGCGCCGAACGGCGCCGATCGCCGCGGAGGAGGCGGCTCCCACCGCAGGGGAACATGCGCTTCGCTGCTGATCTCCGTGAGGGACGAACCAGGTCGGTCGCTTCCGGCACGGACAGGTTGTTGCGCGCGTCGGGCGCGCTCGCCGCGGCGAGCGCCGCGGAGGACTGCTGTCGGTGTTTGGCGTCTTCCGGGCGAGCGCAGCCCGCGAGGTCGCTGAGCGCAGCGGTTGTCGGGTGTTTCCATCGTTGGTGGTCCCGGGTGACGGCTCGGTTCAACACGCATGGGCTGGGCGGTCGTAGTCTCGGCTTGTGACCGTTTACGAGCGTCCTTTCGGTCGTTACTTCGAAGACTTCGAGGTCGGCGACGTCTATAAGCACTGGCCGGGCAAGACCATCACCGAGGCCGACGATCATCTGTTTTGCATGATCACGATGAACCATCATCCGTTGCACACTGACGCCTGGTACGGCGAAACGCAGACCCAGTTCGCCAAGAACGTCGTGGTCGGCAACCTCGTGTACAGCCTCGTGCTCGGTATGTCGGTGCCGGACGTGAGCGGGGTCGCGATCGCGAACCTCGAAGTGGAGACCCTCCAACACAAGCGGCCGACGTTCCACGGCGACACGATCTACGCCGAGACGAAGGTGCTCGACATTCGGGAGTCGCAGAGCAAGCCCGACCGCGGTGTGATCACGGTCGAGACGTGGGGCTTTAATCAACGCGGGGAAGAGGTCTGCTACTTCCGCCGCCGAGTGATGGTTCCCAAACGTGCAGCTGCCAAGCCTCGCCTACGCCCCTACACGTCACCGTCCGAATAAGGCACACGGTGGCCAACCGGAGAATCCGGGTCGATTCCACGACGTCGGGTTAGCGTCATGCGATCCCGAACTGAGGAGCTTGTGTGAACGACCTTCCGCCGCCACCGTACGGAGCTGTTCCTCCAGGGTACGGAAGTCCGCCCGTCGGGACTGCACTTTCGTACGGTTTCAACAAGTACTTCGCCAACGTCGGACCTGTGCTCGCCGTGATCGCGGTCGCGATCGTGGCGCAGCTCGTCGTGCAACTCGTCGAGCTGTCGGTGACGTCCGTGGTCGGGCGGCTGTTTTTCACCATTGTCGGTCTCGTGGTCGGCGCCATCGTCAGTCTCGGCATCTACAAGACGGCGTTGATGATCACCGCGGGATCGAGGCCGACGATCGGTGAAGCCTTCAGTTTCGACCGATGGGGTGAATGGCTCGGATTCTCAATCGTGTACGGACTGATGGTCGGCGTGGGCCTGGCCTTGTGCATTCTTCCCGGCCTGTGTGTGCTCGCGTTTTTCGGCATGGCGCCGTACTTCTTCATTGATCGACGCATGAGCCTCCGTGAGTCCCTCACGGCCAGCGCTCAAGCGGCATCGAGTCGCGGGTTCGCGATTCCGGTGATCCTGTCGATCGTCGTGGGTGCGCTCGGACTCGTCGCGTGCGGCATCGGCGTGTTCGTCACCGCTCCGGCCGCGTACATCGCGGTCGCGTTCTTGTACCGAAACGCGGCGGGTCAGCCCGTCGCGCCGTAGGTCGTTCGCGTGGCTGGTGGCGATTGCGTGTTCTGCGCAGTCGTTGCCGGGCACGAGCGGTCGCACGTCGTGCTCGACGAACCCGAGGTCGTCGCGTTCCTCGACCATCGGCCAGTCTTTAAAGGCCATGTCCTCGTGATCCCGCGCCAGCATGTCGTGACGTTGCCTGAGCTCCCGACGGAACTGTTCGCCCCTCTGTTCGGTGCTGTCGCCCGATGTTGCACCGCGGTCGTCGACGCGCTCGGAGCCGACGGATCGTGGGTGGCCGAGAACAACGTCGTCAGTCAAGCCGTGCCGCACCTGCACGTGCACGTCGTCCCGCGTCGGCGGGGTGACGGGCTGCGCGGCTTTTTCTGGCCACGGAACAAGTACGCGGGCGAGGCCGAGATGGCCGAATATGCGACCCGTCTCCGTTCCGCGCTCGAGTCGTGACGTTTCAGCGCAAGGGGACCGCGAAGTCACATTCCGGTCGGCTGTCAGCGGTAATCGGCGGGTGGGCGAGGAAGGTCACCCGCACACCCAAGCTGGCAGGCTCGCGGTGGTGTTCGTCACCCCAGGTCCGCATCGTCTCGTAGACAACCTGCCACTGCGTGGCCGTAATTTCGGTCTGGCCCAGCCGGATGAAGGCTTCTTCGTGCCCAGGTTCAGTGCGCAAGGCGAGCGAGGGAAATTTCGCTGCGATCTCATCGGCCGCGTCGTCCGGCACTGGACGGCACCATTCGATCGGGCCGTCGCTGTCGTCGTTGACCTGCCCGTAATAGATCACGAACGCGGCTCCGGCGATGCCGTCCACCCTCGGCACCGTCGCGTCCCGGAATCGGTTGACGAAATCCTTCCCGAGCGCGAATGCTCCCGCTTCGCCGTCCACATGTCGCAGCAGGCAGAGCACACGACGCGCCGGGATCTTTCGGTGGCAACCTCATACATGACCGTCCTCGTTTCGTTCGAACTGTTCATCAGGTAGTCGGCCAGTTCGCGGCGAGCACTGTGCTCGTCCTCGGCAGCCGTCCAGTACGCGCGGATGTATGCCGCCGCATCGCCCGGATCGAGTCCGAGGATCACGCGGATCTGCACCAACGGCACGCCGATCTGTCGGAGTGACGCGACCAGCCGAGCCTGATCGAGCTGTCCGGGCGCATAGAAGCGGTAGCCCGAATCCGGGTCGACACGGGCGGGCGGCAACCGCCCCAGCTCCTCGTACAGTCGCAGCGCCTTGGGCGACAGCCGCGACCGTCGAGCGAACTCACCGATGCTGACGAGACACACGGACGACTCTCCCTCGTTCCGGACGAACGCCCGGCTGGACAAACTGTGCGCTCTGTCCCATGGGCAAGGTCAACCGGGCGGCCGCGCGCCGAAAAGAACCGCAGGTCGCGTCCGGCCCGGGGTCAACGGCCGGGAACGATCGTGCCGCAGTGCCACGCGCACGAGCCGGCCGTGCGTTGCCCATGCCGGAGCTTCCCGGCGTCGACGGCGGATGGCTTCGGGGCTCGACACCACTTTTCGGCCGGGGACGGCGATCGTGTGACCGATCCGTCGGCGGTGCTCGCCGTGGCGACCATCTGCCCTCGTGTGCGTGCGGCCGTCCTGGGCATGCCAGTGCCCGGCCGGACGGGCCGGTGCCGACGGGAACAGGTCGCTGGCGCGACCGAATCTCCGATGTCCGCCTCCCAGTCTCCCCGGCGGTCCGCCGATCGTGTTTACAGCCTTGACTCAAGTACAAAGTAATGATGTAATGACCACATGACATTCGACACGAGATCCCAGGATTTGGCCGCGTTCTTCGCCGGGCGGCTCCCCGACGACTGGTTCACCGAGCCGCCCGAAGTGACCGCCGACCGAGAAGAAATCCTCGTCGTCGGCCGGGTGGGCGAGCCCGAGTACCCACACGATGCCGACGACGCAGCTCGAGCCGCGACCCGACAAGCGCGCATTCAACGATTCCGCGAAGACACCCGCGAGCAGCGGATGAAGATCGCCGACGAGGCCGAACAGCGCACCGGACGCAAGGTCGCGTGGGGCGCCCGCTGCGGCGACGAACGACGAGTGTTCACCGCGCTCGCGGTGCCGGTGATGACCCGTCTACGCATGTCGGAACGGCAAATACTCGACACACTGGTAGGCGCCGGCGTCGCGCGGAGCCGCTCCGACGCGCTCGCATGGTGCGTGCGACTCGTGCGCGACCACGAAGGCGAATGGATCGGTCAGCTCCGCGACGCGCTCGTTGCAGTCGACGAAGCTCGGGCCAACGGCCCAAAGTCCTCGAAGTGATCCGTCAGCTCAGGACCCGTTTCTTGAAACCGTCGATACCGAGCTTCAAGAACACGCAGGTAAAAACGATCAGCGCAAGGTAGATCGCGACGATCGACATATGGGGCACGCCGTTCGTTAACGCGACGCGCATCCCTTCGCTCATGTAGATCAACGGATTCACGAGCACCGCAACTTTCAACCATGGCAGCGGCGTCAGATTCCGCCACGGGTAGTAGACCGCACCGAGGAACGTCATTGGGATTACGAGCAGGCTGAAGATAAGCGGTACCTGTCGGGGTTGAACGCGAGTGCCGATGGTCAGCCCGAACGACGCGCTCATCACCGCAGCCAGGGGAAGCATCGTGATGAGATAGAACCAATGCACCGAGAGGTGCACCTTGTTCGCCGGGATGAACAGGGCGAGAGGAAACACCACCAGCGACGCGAGCAGGGCCTGGATGGCGCCGCCGGCCACCTTCTCGGCCGCCACTGCCCACACCGGCATCGGTGCGAGCACGCGGTCTTCGATCTCCCGTGTGTAGCCGAAGTCCTGCACCAAAGGGAGCGCGACTGCCTGCACCCCTTGGAAGATCATCGCGCTCGCGAGCGCGCCACCCACGAGCAACGTAGCGAAGCCCGACGGCCTGGATCCGATCCCTTCGCCGATCTTGGGAAACACGTAGGTGAACACGAAGATCAGCAGCAGTGGCTGCATGATTGTGCGACCGAGAAACATCATTTTTTCCTTGCGGAGCACTCTCAAGTCGCGACGCAAAAGTGCGCCGAACGCATGACGGGACGACGCGCGCGACGTCCCGAGTGTTTCTGCGGCGGTCGCGGTCGCAGTCATTCGCGCAGGTCCCTTCCAGTGAGATTGATGAAAACAGTTTCCAGCGTCGTCTCCTTCACGGCGACGTCGGTGATCGCGAAGCCCTGTCGATCAACGTGGGTGATGACGTCGGAGAGTGTCGGACCGCCATGGCTGACGTAGGCGTACACGACGTCGTCGACCACCCGGGCGCTGTCGATTCCGGCCAGCGCGGCGAGGTCGGTCGCGAGTGCTTGGAGATCGCTGTTCGCCTGGATCCGCAACTCGGTATCAGCACCGATCGTCGCTTTCAGCTGGCTCGGCGTGTCGAGCGCGAGCAGCCGGCCGTGGTCGACGATCGCGACTCGCCGACACAGCGTGTCCGCCTCTTCCATGTAGTGCGTCGTCAACACGATGGTTTGACCATTCGCGTGCAGCTCCCCGATGACGTCCCATAGGGCGAGCCGGCTCTGCGGGTCAAGACCTGAGGTCGGTTCGTCGAGGAACAGCACGTCGGGCTCGTGCATGATCGCCCGGGCGACCATGAGCCGCTGGGCCATGCCGCCGGAGAGCTCGTCGGCGGCGGCCCGGGCGCGATCGGCGAGGCGGAATTGTTCGAGAAGTTCGCCGGTCTTGCGGTGTGCTTCTTTCGCGCTCATGCCGAAGTAACGACCGTGGAAGAACAGGTTCTCCGACACGTCGAGCGACCGGTCGAGGGTATTCGTCTGCGCCACCACACCGATGACCTGCTTCGCGGCAGCAGGATGGGCGACCACGTCGATGCCACCAACCCAAGCTTCGCCCGAGGTGGGGATCACCCGTGTGGTCAGCATCCCCACCGTGGTGGTCTTGCCGGCGCCGTTCGGGCCGAGCAGCCCAAACACCTCGCCCCGCTCTACCGACAGGTCAAGCGATTCGACGGCGTGCACCTTTCCGCCCCGACCGTCGAACACTTTGGTGAGCGCGACCGTGCGAATGACGCCGCCGTCGTCGGCTTCGCGCGGGCTGGCCCCCGCAGGCTCCGCAGCTATCGTCATGGTTGCGATCCTACGGCTCGACGGTCAAGCGCCGGTCTCGATGCCGGATCGGTCCTCGCGAACGAGCGTCCGCTGTCGTCATGCGGGGCTGGTTGAGTATCCTCCCGCCCGTGTCGGGGGGCGTCACAGTCACGTTCTACGGGGTGCGCGGCTCGACGCCGTGCACGGGAGCCGAGTTCGCGCGCTACGGCGGGCACTCGTCGTGTGTTGTGCTCGAAGCGTCCGGCCAGTCGCCGATCCTGTTCGACCTCGGCACCGGGCTGCGACCCTACGGGATGACCTACCAGGGGACGTTCCACGGAACTGCCCTGTTGTCGCACCTCCATTGGGACCACATGCAGGGCCTGCCGTTCTTCGTGCCGTTACATCAGCCGGGTGCCACGCTCGACGTGTACGGGCCGCGCCAATCCGAAGGCCCCCTCGGCGACGTGTTCGCGCAGATGATGCGGCCGCCGTTCTTCCCGATCCGGCCGACCGATCTCATCGGCGAGGTCCGGTTTCACGACACCGCCGATGACGACTTCCCCGTCGGGCTCGCCAAGGTGCGCTCACGGTGGATTCGCCACGTCGGCCCCACGCTCGGCTTCCGCGTCGAGTGGAACGGCATCTCGATCGCGTATCTGCCCGATCACGGGCCCGGCACCGTCGCCTCCGACGCCGACGATTTCGTCCCGCCCGAAGTGCTCGAGTTGTGCGACGGCGTGGACGTGCTCATCCACGACGCTCAGCACACCCGAGCCGAGTACGAGCCGAAGCGGCATTGGGGTCACTGCACCGTCGACTATGCCGTGCTCGTCGCGCGCGAGGCCGGCGCCCGCAGCCTCGTGCTGTTCCATCACGACCCGCTGCACGGCGATGAAGACATGGACAACATCGCCCGGGACGCCAGCCAGCTCGCGGCCCGTATGGGCGTCCCCAAGCTCACAGTCGCCCGCGATGGCATGCGGTTACGGCTCGTACCCCCTGCCTCCCGTCCGCACGGCGCGGGCGCCCAATGAGTCCGACCGGACCGCGCCCGCTCGCCCCCGACTCCGCCACCTACCGGACAGTGCTCGGCCATTTCGCGACCGGTGTCGTACTCGTCACCGCCGCGGACGGCGAAGACCCGGTCGGGATGGCCTGCAACTCGTTCACGTCGGTGTCACTGGACCCGCCGCTCGTGCTGTTCTGCGCCGCGAAATCGTCGTCGACCTGGCCGCGGATTCAAGCCGCCGGCCGGTGGGCTGCGAACTTCCTCGACGACGACGGCGAAGAGATCTGCCGACTCTTCGCGCAAAAAGGTGCCGACCGTTTTGCTCGCATCGCCTACACGCCGGGCCGGTCCGGCTCGCCGATCATCGAGGACGCGCTCGCGTTCGTCGATTGCGAGACGGTCACCGAACATGATGCGGGCGACCACATCATCGTCGTCGGACGCGTCCTCGAGCTCGGCTATCAAGCCGAAGGAAAGCCGTTGCTGTTCTACCGAGGCGGATACGGCCGATTCGAAAGCTGAACGGCCGTTGAACGATGCGTCGTTCGCCCTCGCAGCACGCATCGTGCTCGCCGGCGCGCTTGTCGTTTCTGCCCTCGCCAAGCTGCGCTCGAACGCCGCGGTTCGACGCCAAATCGCCCTGTTGGTGAACGACCATCTCGCGCCGATCCTCGCGCCGGCGCTGCCCACCGCGGAGATCATCGTCGCGGCCGCCCTCGTCGCATGGTGGAGCCCGGTACCGGGTTTCGTCGCGCTCGCGCTGCTCGCGACGTTCACGGTCGTGCTCGTCCGAGCGCAGGCGCGCCACGTCCCCTGTGTGTGCTTCGGCGCGGCGCGCCTCGACGCCCCGATCGGGCCCTCCTCCGTCGTACGCAACGGGGTGCTCGGCGGCCTCGCGGTCCTCGCGATCGGCGTCCCGTCCGGGGCGCTCGCAGGCGCGACGATCGGCATCGGCGTCGCGTTCGGCGCCGTTGCCGCGGTTGCAATCTGGGCCGCGCGCTGACCTGTCGTCCCGGACGCGCTAACGACGCAGGAATCGGTCTCGCACCACGACGCCGAGGTGCGCGCCGGTCGTCGCCGCGACCGCGGCCACGCCGGCTTCGACCAGCGTCACGATCCAGGCCAGACCGCCCAGACCGACCAGGATGCACAACGTGGCGGTACCGAGCAGCCCCGCCCCGAGCACGTCCTGGGCCCGCAGCGTCGCGGCGGGCTCGACGTTCGCGGCCGGCGGAAGCCTCGGCGCGACGACCCCCACGAAGATCCGGTAGATCGGGTTGCCGGCCGGGCCGATGAGCGCGCCCGCGCCGAGCACCACCACGAAGACCGGAACCACCGCCGGCTGACGGAACACGAAGGCACTGAGCATCACGACTGCGACCGTTGCCTGCACCGCCCGGTCGGCGCGGACGTCGACCGGCTCGGACCCAGCACCCACGCGCAGCACCCTAAGCCAGGCGAAGATCGGTAGGACCACAACGCGGCGCCGTCGCGGCGGTTCGATCGCCCGCCGTGATCACCGACAAGCAAGGCCCATGACGCTCACCGACGCCCGACCAAAGTTCGAACGCACTATTCCCGAACCACACAATTCGACTACTCTGCGTGTTCGAGCTTCGTCGGAAAGTGGAGGGTGACGTGGGAGAACTCAGCCACAGGCCCGCCCGTGCTCGGAACTGTCGCGGATGCTGATCGCAGCCGCTCTCGCCGCCGCCGCCACGCTCTGCGCGGTGTTCGCAGTTGTCTGTTCTCTGCGCGGCCGCCCGCAAGGGTCGTCGATCCGTTCCGGTGACATGGATCTCGGCCAGCTCGCGAACAACGCGGTCTTGCACGGCTCCGGTGTCGATGTTGCCCGCAGTCGGGAGCGCACCCGACGCCGGCGACTTTGGAGAATGCTCCTCTTTTTGACGCCGATCGCCGGGTACATCTACTACCGGATCGTGATGTCCGAACCGATGCGGTTCGGCCTGCCGAGCCTGTCGCCCTCGCAGATGGAGATCTTCCTTCCGCTCGGTCTGATCGCACTGCTCGGCGTCATTCTCGTGGTCCCGATGATGTCGGCCGGCAAGTCTCCCCACGTGCGGTACGACCCGAGCGAGATCGACGTGACCATGGAAGACGTCGTCGGTATCGGACCGGTACGCCAGGAGGTCATCAACACCCTCAACCTGTTCCTCGGCTACCAGACCTTCCGCGAACACATGGGTGGCAACCCGCGCAAGGCGATCCTCTTCGAAGGTCCGCCCGGTACCGGCAAGACGTACATGGCGAAAGCGATGGCACGCGAAGCCGGCGTTCCCTACCTGTTCGTGTCGTCGACCGCGTTCCAGTCGATGTACTACGGCCAGACCGGCCGCAAGATCCGCAACTATTTCAAGGAGTTGCGCAAGGCCGCACGCGAAGAAGGCGGCGCGATCGGTTTCATCGAGGAGATCGACGCGATCGCCGGTGCGCGCAGCGGCATGCGCAGCACCGCCTTCGTCGACGACACCCACCCGATGTCGCAGGTCCACCGCGCGTCCAGCGAAGGCATCTCGGGGGTCGTGAACGAGCTGCTCATCCAGCTCCAGTCCTTCGACGCGCCCACCGCCGGCGGGCGGCTCCAGGCGCGTTTCATCGATCGGGCCAACCGGTGGTTGCCGGCGCACCGACGATTGAAGAAGAAGCCGACCGCGTTCTCGAACATCTTGGTGATCGGCGCGACCAACCGCGCCGCCGACCTCGACCCGGCCCTGTTGCGCCCGGGCCGATTCGACCGCTCGATCCACTTCGACGTCCCGACCCGTTCGGGCCGACGCGAAATCATCGACTACTACCTTGACCGCAAAGCGCACGTACCCGAGCTCGACAAGGAAGAACGGCGCGACGTCCTCGCGGCGATCACGTTCGGGTACACGCCGGTGATGATCGAGCACCTCTTCGACGAGGCACTGGTGTGGGCGCTGCGCGACCGGCGCGACGCGATGGACTGGCACGACGTCCAACAGGCGAAAATGACCGAGGAGATCGGCCTGAAGCAACCGGTCGAGTACACCGAAGAAGAGAAGCGGACAATCGCGACGCACGAGGCCGGCCACGCGGTGATCGCACACCTCGTCGGTCAGAACCGCAAGCTCGAGGTGCTCTCGATCATCAAACGCAGGGATGCGCTCGGACTGCTTGCCCACTCCGACAACGAGGAGCGTTACACGCGCACCCGTTCGGAACTCATGGGCATGATGAAAATCGCCTTTGGCGGCATGACCGCCGAGGAGCTGTTCTTCGGCGAGTCGGGCACCGGCCCCGCCAGCGACCTCGCGCACGCCACTCGTATCGCCGCGCAGATGGTCGGCGCGTTCGGGATGGCTGGCTCGCTGGTGTCATTCGAAGCGGTCGAGGCCGGTCCGATCGCGCAAGGGATCGTCGGCAAGGTGCTCTCCAACGAGGATGCACGCGCGTCGGTCGAACGTCTGCTCGACCAGGCCAAAGCGAACGTCCATACGATGCTCGACGACAATCGTCACCTGGTGATCGCACTGCGCGACGAGCTGTTGGACCGCGAGGAGCTCGTCGGTGACGAGATCATCGATGTGCTCCACGAAGCCGAGAACCGTCTCCGCCTCGATCCGTCCTCGGACCCCCAGACAGATCTCACCGGCTCGAAAAGCTGACGTCCACGTCAGGGACCCGCTGGTAGCCTCCCATCCGGCGCCGGCGGATGCCGCCGTGCGGCCGCGCACCGAGCGCGAGCCGCGTGTTGCGCCCGGCGAGGGATTCGTGGACGAAGAACGCGCAAAACGCAAGGCCGGTTGGCGGCTCATGCGCGAAAACGTCGGGGCGCACCGCGCCATGATGTACGGCGGCATCGTCGCAGGGCTCGGATGGGCGGCCGCACGGGTGGCCGTCCCATCGCTCGCCGGTGCGGCCATCAACCATGGCGTCGCGAAAGAAAACTGGTCGGCGGCGCGCACCTGGATGCTGTTGATCCTCGCGGTCGGCTCGGTGCAGGCGGTCTGCACCGGAATTCGACGCTACGCCGCGTTCGGCCTTGCGATGCGCGTCGAACGCGACATGCGCATGCGACTCGTCGCGCACCTGCAGACACTTCACTTCGCCTTCCACGACCGCGCCCAGACCGGCCAGCTGATGGCCTACGCCAACACCGACATCCAGCAGATCAACAACGTCGTGCTGCTGATCCCGTTGACGATCGCCAGCACCATCCAAATGGTCGCGGTTGCGATCATCTTGTTCCTGCAGAGCCCCGGGCTTGCCCTGTTCGCACTCGCCGCGCTGCCGCTCCTCAACTTCTCCGCGGCTCACTTCAGCCGTCGCATGTTCCCGCTCGGATTGGCACAGCAGCAAGAGCTCTCCGACCTCTCCGGCGTCGTCGAGGAGAGCGTCACCGGCGTGCGTGTGGTCAAGGGTTTCGGCGCCGAACGGCTCCAACGGCAACGTCTGAGCGCGGAAGCCGACAGCGTCTACGACTACTCGATCAAACAGGCGCGCCTGCGCGCCCGATTCATGCCCCAGATCGACCTTCTCCCCGCGCTCGGCCTCGTCGGGATCCTGTGGTACGGCGGACATCAAGTGCTCGACCACCACCTGACCATCGGCACGATCGTCGCCGCCAACCTCTACGTGTTGATGCTGATCTGGCCGCTGCGGATGGTCGGCATGCTGCTGGCCCAGTTGCCCCGATCGGCCGCCGCGGCCGGCCGCATCAACGACGTCCTGATCACCGACCCCGCGATCGACGACGTGCCGCACGCGCGTCCACTCCCGGCCGGTCCCGGTGAGGTGCGCTTCGAAGGCGTCAAGTTCGGCTACGGATCGAATCGGGTCGTGCTCGACGGGCTCGACCTCGTGATCCCCGGCGGCCAGGCGATCGCACTGGTCGGCGCGACCGCGTCGGGCAAGTCGACCGTCGCCCGGCTGATCCCACGCTTTTACGACATCGATTCCGGACGGATCTGTGTCGACGGTACCGACATACGCGAAGCGCGGCTGAGTGACGTGCGACGCGCGGTCGGGCTCGTGTTCGAAGACACGTTCCTGTTCTCCGACAGTGTGCGCGCCAACATCGCGTTCGCGGATCCGGAAGCCTCGATCGAGGCCGTCGTGCGCGCGGCCCGACTCGCCGGAGCCGACGATTTCGTGCGCGAGCTGCCCGACGGGTACGTGACGATCATCGGCGAACACGGATACTCCCTTTCGGGCGGCCAGCGTCAACGCATCGCGATCGCGCGCGCGGTGCTCGCCGATCCGCGCATCTTGATCCTCGACGACGCGACATCGTCGGTCGATCCCACCAAGGAGCACGAAATCCGCGCCGCGCTCGCGGAGGTGATGGAAGGCCGGACGACGATCATCATCGCGCACCGACCTGCGACCATCGCGCTCGCCGATCGGGTCGTACTGATCGACCACGGACGGATCGTCGCCGACGGCACTCACGACGGTCTGCTCGAGACGAGCGCCGAGTACCGGGAAGTGCTCGCCCGCGCCGAGATGTACGAGCGCGCCCGCGCAACCGGCGAAGAGGTGACGCTCCCATGAGCGCCGGCTACTGGGGCGACGCCGTCGTCGAAGAAACGTTGTCGCGTGAGGAAGCCGCGCATGTGCTGCGGCGTCTGTTCCGCATGCTCCGACCCGACACCCGGGCGATCGTGGTCGCGGTGTTCGTGCTCATCGGCCAGGCTGGCGCGCTGCTCGCCGGCCCGGCGCTCGTCGCGTACGGAATCGATGCCGGTATCGCCAAACACAACTCCGGCGCGCTGAACCGTGCCGTCATCGTGTACCTCGCGATGGCGCTCCTCGGCTACGTGCTCGGCCGGGCCGCGATCAACCTCGTCGCGAACATCGGCGAAGGGTTTCTTCGCCGCATGCGTAATCGCCTGTTCGGCCACATCATGTCGCTCTCGCTCGACTACTTCGAGACTGAGAAGACCGGCAAGATCATCGCCCGCATGACCTCCGACATCGACGCGATGCAGGAGCTGATCTCGTCGGGTCTGGTGCTCTTCGTCCAGAACATCTTCTTGTTCTTGGGTGCGGTCGTCGTGATCCTCGTGATGTCGTGGGAACTCGCGTTAGGTGTGCTCGTGATCGTGCCACCGGTGTACTTCGCGAGCCGTTGGTTCCGGCGCGTGTCGAACAAGGCCTATCTCGACGTGCGCGACAGCATCTCGACCAACCTCAGCACCCTGCAAGAAGGCCTCGAGGGCGTCCGGGTCGTGCAGGCGTTCGGGCGGGAACGTTCGTTCACTCGGCGCTTCTGGCGTACCAACGAGGATCAGTACCTCGCGAACATGGTGACGGTACGGATTTCGGCGAAGTACTTCCCGTTCATCGAGTACGCCGGCGTCGCCGCGACGGCCGTGATCGTCGGGTACGGCGGCTGGCTTGCGTCGAGAGGCGCGGTGCAAGTCGGAGTCGTCGCCGCGTTCGTGTTGTACCTCCAGAACGTCTTCGACCCGATCAACCAGCTGAGCCAGCTCTACAACACGGTGCAATCGGCCGGCGCGGCGATGCACAAGATCTTCGGTGTCCTCGATACCGAACCGTCGATCCACGAACGTCCAGGCGCAGTCGATCTCGAACGCGATGGCGGGATCCAGGTCGACCATGTCACCTTCGCCTACGCCCACAACGAACCCGTTCTGCACGATGTGACGTTGTCGATCGCGGCCGGGGAACGGGTCGCGTTCGTCGGTCCCACGGGGGCCGGCAAGTCGACCTTGGCCAAGCTGGTCGCACGCTTCTACGACCCGACCGAAGGTGCCGTGCGCGTCGGCGGAATCGACCTGCGCGACGCAACGATCCAGTCGCTGCGCGACCGGATCGTCGTCGTCCCGCAAGAAGGGTTCTTGTTCGCAGGATCGTTGCGGGAGAACGTTCGGGTCGGCCGGCCCGACGCGAGCGACTCGGATGTCGACGACGCCCTCGAAGCGCTCGGGCTGCTCGACCGGTTCCGGGCGTTCCCCGGCGGGCTCGGCATGGAGGTCCGCGAGCGGGGCTCTCGGCTTTCGGCGGGGGAGCGTCAGCTCATCTCACTCGCGCGCGCCGCGCTCGCCGATCCTGCCGTGCTCGTGCTCGACGAAGCGACATCGAACCTCGACCCCGGCACCGAACACCATGTCGAACGCGCGATGGAACGACTCATGCACGGACGTACCGTCATCGTCGTCGCGCACCGGCTGTCCACCGCCGCGCGCGCCGACCGGATCGCAGTGGTGCTCGACGGCCGGCTCGCCGAGCTGGGCACCCACGCCGACCTCGTCGACCTCGGCGGGCACTATGCCGAGCTGTACCGCACCTGGTCCGCGCACCAAGCCCAACCCCAAGTGCCCGACGTCGCCTGATCCGTCGTCGTGGGCCGACTGTCCATCACGATCTCTCGACGTTCGTCGTGCCTGGTCGGCCGGTCTCTCAAATCCGGTTTCACGGATAAGTGCTGAAACACTCCCCGCTCTGATCACCCAGGGTGGGTGACGACGCCGACACCGGTATGAGCCACGGTGGGTTTCGGAGGGTGCGGAGCGTCCGCGACTCCGACGCGACACGCGGGAGGGTCATATGTTGTTTGCAGGGCTTGCCGGCCTGATTATCTGGATCGTGGTTGCGTTTTGGCCGGCGCGCGTCGCGGGGCGCAAGGGGCACAGCTTCTTCGGCTTCTTCATCCTCAGCCTGTTCTTCTTCCCGCTCGCGCTGATCATGGCGTACCTGGTGCGGGACAGGCGCAGCTTCGCAGTTTGACGACCAACCACCCGTCGTTCGGAGGAGATTCGAACGTCGTGGTGATCCTCGATCACCCTCGTAACGCCTGCACTAGGGCGATCGCGCTTAGGTGCGTTGGCAGGGTCTGCGTGCCGCCAAACAGCCGTCGGTCTCGGTCTGGATTACCGATTCTGGCGACCGAGCTGTCGGGCCCTTCGGATTTCAGGCGGCGCTCGAGTGCTACTCGGCGAGCGGGACAGTGATTCCGACGACAAGGCACAACGGTGCGCCGACCACGACGACCAAAGACGCAGGGGGACGGCCGGCGCCGGCCACCGGATCATCACCCTCCTGAGGTGACGTCGCCGGTTCGGGCGGCTCATACGATGGCGCGACCGTCCACAAATCTGCGCCATTCGAGGTCAATCCGTGCGAGCCCGTTCCGTCGGCAGGTCATGCTCACGATTCTTCGCGTCCTGAACGCCGATGGAGTTCTCATCGATCGACACAGCGTTTGTCGTAGACCTATTTCTTCTCCTGCTCATCGGGGTCGGCCCGAAGATTGCGCTCGTACCCTTCGTGCAGCTGACGTCGGAAATGGACGACGCGACCAAGCGCGGTGTCGCCCGCAAAATGATCGTGACCGCGAGCACAGTAGCGATATTGCTCGTGGCTTTCGGTGGCCTTCTCACCAGGCTTTTGCACTTCTCGGCCGGAGCGCTGTCGATCGCGAGCGGGATCATTCTCTTCATCATCGCGGTGTCGATGATCTCAGGTCGCGGCGATGGCGACGCCGAAAGCCAGTCTCATCTCAACGGGGATCCTCTGCGGCTGGCAATGTTCCCGTTGGCGGTGCCGTACTTGCTGAACCCTGTCGGGATCGTGGTTTTGGTCACTGCATCGGCGGAGGCGGCATCGATAGGCATATTCGCCCTGGTCATCGGGATGCTCGTGATTGTGATCGCGCTCGACGTTGCCGTGTTCCGGTGGGCGAACCGCGTCAGCGCGCATTTGGACCAGAGCCGAATGCTCGTGACCGAGAAAGTCTTCGGTTTCTTGCTCGCGGCGCTCGGAGTGCAGCTCGCGTTGGATGGACTCTCACGAGTCGGGGTCATCCACCTCACTGGTCATTGATCCGAACGGCGCCGACCAGCCCCGATCGATACCCGCCGACACGGCCACCCGACCCCTCAAGGGCAGGTTCCACGATGATGGACAGGAGGCGCTGATGGAAGCCGAGGGTTGGTATCAAGATCCGTACGGTCTTCACGACGAACGTTGGTATTCGAACGGAACCGCGACAAGTCTCGTTCGCGATGCGCGCGTGGAGTCCAAAGACCCGCCGCCGCCGCACCCGCCTGCCAGTAGCACGCTCAGTCGCAAAGAGGCCGCAACGTCGTCACGTGGGTCCGACGACGTCCGCAGAGCCGATGACGCCGAACAAGGTGCCAGCGACCCGAACTACGGCGACGCAGCATTCGACTCGATCGGCGTCGTCCAATCGATCTGGGATCCGTTCCAGGGACGCGACTGATCTGAGCGAAACCAAC